>NZ_JBIWFV010000014.1:0-92500 GCF_044763255.1 Streptomyces sp. NPDC096176
GCCAGTGAGCACAGCAGCGGGAGATCTGTTCCCGTCGCCTCCATGGCGCGGCGGGCGCCGAGGATCGCGGCCTTGGTCTGCAGCAGGTCCTGCGTCGTCTCCACCAGCAGTGCGTCCGCGCCGCCGGCGATCATGCCCTCGGCGTTCTGCTGGTAGGCGTCGCGCAGCACGGTGTAGGGGGCGTGGCCCAGGGTGGGCAGTTTGGTGCCGGGCCCCATGGAGCCCAGCACCCACCGCTGGCGGCCGGTCGAGGCGGTGAACTCGTCTGCGACCTCGCGGGCGATACGGGCGCCCGCCTCGGACAACTCGTACACCCGCTCGGGGATGTCGTACTCCCCCAGCGCGGCGTGGTTGGCGCCGAACGTGTTCGTCTCCACGCAGTCGACGCCGACCGCGTAGTACGCCTCGTGGACGGAGCGGACGATGTCGGGCCGGGTGACGTTGAGGACCTCGTTGCAGCCCTCGAGGTCCTGGAAGTCCTCGAGGGTGGGGTCCTGGGCCTGCAGCATGGTGCCCATCGCCCCGTCGGCCACCACCACCCGGGTGGCGAGCGCCTGGCGCAGTGCGTCGATACGGGTGGTGGTCAAGGCCGCTCCCCCAGTCCGGGGGCGAGCCGGTCGACCGCGGCCGGGCCGTAGGCGCGTTCGGCGGCGGCCAGCAGTTGCTGGGGATCGGTCCGGTAGGACTGGGAGCCGACCGCGCCGAGGGCCTGGGCCGCGACGACGCAGCCGAGGCGTGCGGCGCAGGTGAGGTCCAGTCCGCGGGCGACGGCGGCCAGGAAGCCGGCCCGGAAGGCGTCGCCGACGCCGGTCGGGTCGACGGCGGGGGCGTCGGGGACGGCCGGGACGGTCAGCGCCTCGTGGCCGGCGCGGTCGATGCGCACGCCGGCGCCGCCGAGGGTGGTGATCCAGGCGCCGACCTTGGCGAGGACGTCGGCCTGTTCCCAGCCGGTGCGTTCCAGCAGCAGGGCTGCCTCGTACTCGTTGGTGAACAGCCAGCGGGCGCCGTCGACGAGGTCACGTACCTCGGAGCCCTCCAGGCGGGCGAGTTGCTGGGAGGGGTCGGCGGCGAAGGGCAGGCCCAGTTCGCGGCACTCGCCGGTGTGGCGCAGCATCGCGGCGGGGTCGTTGGGGCAGACGAGGACGAGGTCGGGGCGGGCCGCGCTGCCGGTGGTCAGGTGCCACAGGTCGATGTCGCGGGCTTCTTGCATCGCGCCCGCGTAGAACGAGGCGATCTGGTTGGCGTCCTGGTCGGTGATGCACATGAACCGGGCGGTCTGGTGCTCGGTGGAGACCAGGACCGGGCCGGTGTCGACGCCGTGTTCCTTGAGCCACACCTCGTATTCGGCGAAGTCGCCGCCGACGGCGCCGACCAGCAGGGGGGTGAGGCCGAGGCTGCCGAGGCCGAAGGCGACGTTGGCCGCCACTCCGCCCCGGCGCACCTCGAGTGCGTCGACCAGGAAGGAGAGCGAGACATGAGCGAGCTGGTCGGGGATCAGCTGATCCGCGAACCGGCCGGGGAAGACCATCAGATGGTCGGTGGCGATGGAACCGGTGACAGCGATGCGCACGTCAGGATCTCCTCACAGGTCCGGCGGTCCTCAGAGACCGGCCGCGGCCTTGAGCCGGTGGGCGCGGTCGGTCCGCTCCCAGGTGAAGTCGGGCAGTTCGCGGCCGAAGTGGCCGTAGGCGGCGGTGGCGGCGTAGATGGGCCGCAGCAGGTCGAGGTCGCGGACGATGGCGGCCGGGCGCAGGTCGAAGACCTCGGTGATGGCCTTCTCGATGCGGTCCTGGGCGACGGTGCCGGTGCCGAACGTCTCGACGAACAGGCCGACCGGCTCGGCCTTGCCGATCGCGTAGGCGACCTGGACCTCGCAGCGCTCGGCGAGGCCGGCGGCGACGACGTTCTTGGCGACCCAGCGCATCGCGTACGCGGCGGAGCGGTCGACCTTGGACGGGTCCTTGCCGGAGAACGCGCCGCCACCGTGGCGGGCCATGCCGCCGTACGTGTCGATGATGATCTTGCGGCCGGTGAGGCCGGCGTCGCCCATCGGGCCGCCGATCTCGAAACGGCCGGTCGGGTTCACCAGCAGGCGGTAGCCCTCGGTGTCGAGCTTGATGCCGTCCTCGGCGAGTGCGGCCAGGACATGTTCGACGACGTGCTCGCGGATGTCGGGGATCAGCAGCGAGCCGAGGTCGATGTCGGCGGCGTGCTGGGAGGAGACGACGACGGTGTCGAGACGGACCGGGCGGCTGCCCTGGTACTCGATGGTGACCTGGGTCTTGCCGTCGGGGCGCAGGTAGGGGACGGTGCCGTCCTTGCGGACCTCGGTCAGCCGGTGCGAGAGCCGGTGGGCCAGCTCGATGGGCAGCGGCATCAGGGACGGTGTCTCGTTGGTGGCGTAGCCGAACATCAGGCCCTGGTCTCCGGCGCCCTGCTTGTCGAGCTCGTCGTCCTCGCCCTCGACGCGCGTCTCGTAGGCGGTGTCGACGCCCTGCGCGATGTCCGGGGACTGGGCGCCGATCGACACCGACACGCCGCACGACTCGCCGTCGAAGCCCTTGGCCGACGAGTCGTAGCCGATGCCCAGGATCGTGTCGCGCACGAGCTGGGCGATGGGTGCGTACGCCTTCGTGGTGACCTCGCCGGCGATGTGCACCTGGCCGGTGGTGATCAGCGTCTCCACCGCGACACGCGAGGTGGGGTCCTCGCGCAGCAGGGCGTCGAGGATGGTGTCGCTGATCTGGTCGGCGATCTTGTCGGGGTGGCCCTCGGTCACGGACTCCGAGGTGAACAGACGACGGGACATGACTCTCCAAGAAGCAGCGGGCGGGCGGGCGTCAGACGGTGGTGAGCGCGTGGCGGCTCGCGGGGCGCGGCAGGCCGAGGCGTTCGCGCAGGGTGGTGTGCCGGGGGCGGCCTGCGCGCAGGAGGGGGGCGAGGGTGGCGAGGACGGGGTCGTCGGCGCCCTTCAGCCGTACGGTGAAGCCGTCCGCGGCGCTGTCGGCGAGCAGCGCGGCGGCCTCGTCGGCGCCGTGCGCCGCGGGCAGCGGCAGCAGGACCTTGGTGTGCGGTGCGCGCTGTTTGGTCCCGCGCGCGGCGTCGGTGTCCTCGAGCAGGACGAGGTCCGCCGCGCCGGCGAGGGCGGGGTCGGTGACGGTGACGACGGGGTGGCCCTGAGGTGGGCGGGCGACGTTGAGGGGGCCCGCGACGTCGAAGTGCCGGCCCTGGTGGTCGAGGCGGTGGATGGCCGGCAGCCGCCAGTACAGGCCGTCGGTGCGGTCGTGCACGAAGGCGTCGTCGTCGAAGCTGTCCCACAGGCCGCGGACGGCCTCGATGAGTTCGCCGGTGCGGCCGTCGGCGTCGGCCGGGCCGGCCAGCCAGCCGGTGCGGCCGTGGCCGAGGTGGTCGAGCGACGCGGTGATCCGGGCCACGTGATAGGGGGCCTGGTCGGCGGGGAGCGGGGAGACGATCAGGCCGATCGTCTCGGTGGCGGCGGCCAGCGCGGCGGCCAGCGTCGTCGTCTCGAACCGGCCCTGCGCGCTGCCGCCCGGGGCGGCGCCGTCGTCGAGGACGACCGCGTCGAGGCCGGCGGCCTCGGCGGCGCGTACGGCACCGACGAGTGTGCCGAGCGAGTCGGCGGCGGGTCCGCGGGTGGCGATCTCGCCGACGAGGATGGGGGCGGTCATGCCGCTGCACCTGCCTTCTGAGGTACGTCGATGCCGAGGTTGGCCCGCAGGGTGGTGCCCTCGTAGGAGGTGCGGTACAGGCCGCGGCGCTGCAGCTCGGGCACCACGTGGTCGACGAAGTCGTCGGCGGAGCCCGGCAGATACGGGAAGTCGATGTTGAAGCCGTCGGCGCCCCGGCCAGTGAACCAGCTCTCCATGTGGTCGGCGAGCTGCTCGGGTGTGCCGACGACGATGTCGCCCATCAGCCGCAGGGCGAGCTCGCGGATGCTGAGGTTCTCGCGCCGGGCCAGGCCGATCAGCCGCTCGGTCGTCGACTGGGACTGGTTGGTGTACGGGATGTCGGGCACGGGCCCGTCGATCGGGTACTCGCTCAGGTCGACGTCACCGAGGTGGTCCTGCAGGGTGCGCAGGGCGACGTGGTCGTGGGTGAGGTCCTGCAGTTCCTGCAGGCGCTGCTCGGCCTCGGCCTCCGTGGCGGCGACGATCGGCGCGAGAGTGGGCCACACGAGGACGTGTCCGGGGTCGCGGCCGTGTGCGGCGACGCGTTGCTTGAGGTCGGTGTAGAAGTCCTGTGCGTCGGAGAGCCGGTTGTGCCGGGTGAAGATCACCTCGGCGTGGCGGGCGGCGAATTCCCGTCCCACGGGCGAGGATCCGGCCTGGATGATGACGGGGCGGCCCTGCGGGGGGCGGGCGATGTCGAGCGGGCCGGGCACCTCGAAGTGGCTGCCGCGGTGGTCGATGCGGCGGCCTTCGCTGTCCCACAGCTGCTTGACGACGTCGATGAACTCCTCGGCCCGCTCGTAGCGCTTGCCGTGCTCCAGATGCTCGGGGAAGCCGAAGTTGGCGGACTCCCACGGCGCGGCGGAGGTGACCACGTTCCAGCCGGCGCGGCCGCCGCTGAGGTGGTCGAGCGAAGCGAACCGGCGGGCGATGTGGGTCGGTTCGTTGTAGGTGGTGGTGGCGGTGGCGCACAGTCCGATGTGCTCGGTGACGGCCGCGTAGGCGGCGAGCAGTGTGAGCGGTTCGAAGTGCTCGGTGCGCGAGGTGCGGCACAGGGAGTCGAGGCGGGTGCCCCACACGGCGACGATGTCCGCGATGAACACGGCGTCGAACAGGCCGCGTTCGAGGGTGCGGGCGTTGTTCTTGTGGAAGTCGAAGTCGAGCTGGGCGTCCGCCTTGGTCGCCGGGTGGCGCCAGGCGGCCACATGGCCGCCGGGGCCGTCGATGATGCCGGCGAGGGTGATGCGCCGGCGGGGTGTGGTCACGGTGGTTGTCTCCTCGGTTCAGTTCTTGACGGCGGACGCCAGGATCCGGGCGAGGCTGCGCACGTTGTCGCCGGTCAGCATGGTCACGTGGTTGCCGGGCACGACCCGGATGGCGAGGTCTTCGACGTGGTCCTCCCAGCCGAGGCCGGGGCGGCCGTGGAACCGGTCGCTCTCGTCGTAGTCGGTGCCCTTGCCGAATCCGGTGTCCCCCGCGCGCAGCACGACGACGGGCCCGGGGTAGGGGCGGGGCCGGTAGCGCTGGACGGCCTCGACGCTGTCGCGCATGAGCGCGACCGGGTCGCCGCCGCCGTCGCCGCGCATCCACTCGGCGATCTGGGCGATCTCCGCCAAGTAGGCGGCGGAGCCGTCGGGTTCGTCGGCCGGGCCGGAAGCGGGAGCGGCGGCGGCGGGGGCGTCCGCGGGGGTGTCCGCGGGGGTGTCGTCGGCGGGGGCGGGCTGCGGCGCGGTGCGGCCTTCGGCGACCGACCGCAGCTGGTGCGCGAACGACCCGTCCGCCTCCGCGTCGGTCAGCTCACCGTCCGGTGCGCCCGCGTCGACCATCAGCACGAGCGGCGGCGTACCCCCTTCCGCGGTGATGCGCTGGGCGATCTCGTAGGCGATGACGCCGCCGCCCGAGAAGCCGCCGAGCACGATCCGTTCGCCCGCGTCCAGCGCGGGCCGCAGTGCCATCAGGTAGTGCTCGGCCAGCTGCTCCGTGGAGCGGTACTCGGGGTGCGGGTCGTCCACGCGCGGGTCGCGGATGCCGACCAGCGCCTCGGGGCCCGGGTATCCGGCCGCGAGCTGCGCGTAGCAGGCGACCTGGCCGCCGGGCGGGTGGACGAGGTGGATCGTGCCCGCGCCGGCCCGCCGGGCGGGGCGCAGCGGCACGAGCACCGAGGCGGCGCCCTCGGCCGTCTCGCTCCCGTCCGGGTCCTCGGCGAGGAGCCGGGCGAGCTGGCCGGCGCGGGGGTGGGCGAGCAGCTCGTCCAGGCGCAGGGTGCGGCCGGTGCGCAGGCTGATCTCGCGCAGCAGCCGCATGGCCAGCAGGGAGTGGCCGCCGGCTTCGAAGAAGTGCTCGCCTGGGTCGACGTCGGTGGTGCCGAAGACGGCCTCCCAGGCTGCCTTGACCAGGTCTGCCTCCGGCCCCTGCGGCCAGTGGGCGTCCTCGCCGGCGTCGGCCGGCTGCTCGGAGCGCTCGGCCATGCGCGGCAGGTCGGCGTCGGTGACGGTGGCCAGGACGTCGGCGACGGTGGTGGTCTCGTCGGCGGTGCCGGGCAGTTCGCGCAGCAGCCGGGCGCACTGGGTGACCAGCTTGTCGGCGTCGGCGTCGGCGATCCGGCCGCGGTCGTGGACCGCGGCGAGGACGAGCGAGCCGTCGACGTCGCGGTAGGCGAGCAGGGTGACCGGGAACGCGGTCTGCGAGCCGGCCGCGTCGGGCAGTTCGACGCGGATGCCCTGGGCGGCGAGCGCGGACTCCAGGTCGCCGGAGGAGCGGGGGTAGTTCTCGAAGACGATGAGGCTCTCGACGAGTTTCTCGCCCGCCTTGCGGCCGCTCCACTCGTGGATCTGGCCCGTCGACACCCATTCGTAGGCGGCCATGTCCAGCGCTTGGTCGCGCAGTTCGGTCAGCAGCCGGGGCAGGCTGTGGGCGGGGTCGACCTGGATGGTCATGGGCAGCGAGTTCATCAGCAGCCCCGGCAGGCGTTCGACCGCGTCGAGGGCGATGCCGCGGCCGGAGACGGTCACGCCGAAGCCCACCGGCGCGGGGCCGCTGGTGCCGCTCGCCCGGTACAGCAGCAGCGCCCACACGGCCTGCAGAGCACTGGACTCGGTCGCGGCGCGGGCCGCGGCCCAGGCGCGCAGCCGGTCCGCCTCCGCGGCGCTGAGCCGGCACTCGGCCCGGCCCGCACCGCTCTGGCCGGTCGCCGGGCCCGGGATCGCGGGCTGGACGACGGGGGCCGCGGCAGGGACGGCGTCGGACCAGAACTCCCGTGCGGGGGCGGTGTCCTGGTCGGCCAGCCAGCGCGAGTAGTCGCGCACGTCGGGGCGCCGCTCGCCGCCGGGCAGGACACCGCCGGCGAGGTAGGCCCGGTAGAACTCCTGGAGCAGGATGGACACGCTCCAGCCGTCCAGCAGCACATGGTGGAAGGTGAGCAGGATCCGCACCGCCGAGGGCTCGCCGCCGCTGTCGGGCGCCGGGTCGTCGACGAGGGTGACCCGCAGCAGGCCGGGGGTGCGCAGGTCGAAGCCGCGCAGCCGGTCGCTCTCCATCAGAGCGTCGAAGTCGGCGGACGCGGCGGAGCCCGCGGTGTGCCGGGTGACCTCGGGGGTGACGTGGTCGTGCAGGACCAGGCGGGGCTCGTCCTGCCAGTCGAACGCGGCGCGCAGCACGGTCTCGCGGTCGAACACGGCCTGCCAGGCGGCGGTGAAACGGCTGGTGTCCAGGGGGCCGTGCCAGCGCCAGAACAGCTGCTCCACGTAGCGGCCGGTGCCGCGGTGGGCGAGCGCGTCGAGGAGCAGGCCGTGCTGCTGGGGGGTGACCGGCACGGTCTCGGGGCCGTCGTCGTTGTCGTCGCCTTCGGCGGTGCGCGGGCCGGTGAGGACGGCCGGGGCGGCGGTCAGGGCGCGCGGGGCGCGGGCGGGTGCGGCGGCACCGGGAGCGGTGATCTCGGCCGCGGTCACCGTTCGCGGGTCGGTGCCCGCGAGCGTGGCCAGCACCCAGCTCATCTGGTCCACGAGCGCGTCGACGCCGGCCTCGTCCACACCGTCGGCCGGGCTCGGCACCCAGGTCAGGCCCATGCGCAGCCGGCCGCCGTGCACGATGCCGTACACCTCGATGCCGTACACCCGCTCGCAGCGGGCGGAGTGCTCGCGCGGGATGGGGCGGCCCGACATGCGGAAACCGCCGTTCGGGCTCAACTGGTCGGCCTGGCCGTAGTAGTTGAAGCACACCAGGGCGGGCGGCAGGTCGCGCAGCAACGTCCGCAGCCCGGCGTCCGGGGAGAACTCGCGGCACGCCCCGAAGCCGACGCCGCCGTCCGGCACGGCGGTCAGCGCCGCGCCGATCTGCGCCAGGTACTGCTCGGGGTGCACGGAGCGGTCGGCGCCCAGGACGACGGGGTGGATGGAGGTGAACCAGCCGACGGTACGGAACAGTTCGTCGCGGCCGTGCCGGCCGTGGGTCTCCACATCGAACGTCACGGCCCGTGTGCCGCGCCAGCGGGCGAGGGCCTGCGCGAACGCGCCGGTCATCACCTGGTGGACCTCCATGCCCAGTTGGCGCGGCAGGGGG
Source organism: Streptomyces sp. NPDC096176 (assembly GCF_044763255.1). NCBI lineage: Bacteria > Bacillati > Actinomycetota > Actinomycetes > Kitasatosporales > Streptomycetaceae > Streptomyces > Streptomyces sp. NPDC096176. The sequence goes on from NZ_JBIWFV010000014.1 coordinate 8,247, forward strand.
CCGATGAGACGGGCGGTCGCCTCCTCGTCGAGGGCGAACTCGACCCGGCGGATGTGCTCCTCGTCCGGCGCGGGCGTGGTCAGCAGCAGGGTCTGCGCCTCGGCGCGGGCGGCGGCGAGGGTGCGCCAGTAGTCGGCCTCGCCGGGCCGGGCGGCGACGGCGGGCAGCGAGGCGATCCAGTCCTCGTAGCGGCACGCCTCGTCGGGCAGCACGGGCAGGGCGCCGTCGGCGAGCGAGGCGAGGGCGTGCTCGAGGTCCTCCAGCAGGATCCGCCACGACACGCCGTCGACGACGAGATGGTGGATGGCGATCAGCAGGTGGGTGGGGGCGGTCGCCGACCGCCGGTCGTGGGCGAGCAGGGCGCGTACGTGCACGCCGCGCAGCGGGTCGAGGCTGCGCTCGACGTCCTCCATCGCCCGGTCGAGCTCCGGCTCGCTGGTGATGTCCCGCTCCCACAGGACATCACGCGCCGGGTACGCGGCGAACGGCGCGGCCCGGACCATGAGCCGGCCCTCGGAGTCGTCGTCGAACCTGGCGGACAGGGCGGGGTGGGCGGCGACGACGGCCTGCAGGGCCAACCGCAGGACAGTGGCGTCGACGCGGTGGTTGAGCTCCAGCAGCACGGACTGGTTCCACTGGTGCGGGTCGGTCTTGATGTGCCGGAAGAACCAGGACTGCACGGGTGCGAGCGGCGACACCGCCCCCGCGGGCGCGGCGGCCCGCGGTTCGCCGTCGCTGCCCCCGCCGGGCTGCGCCGGTTGTGGCGGGGCGCCGTCGTCGAGGTGGGCGGCGAGGTCGGCCAGGACGGGGTTGCGGTAGATGTCGCGCATGGCGAGTGTGAACCCGGCACGGCGCAGCCGGGAGACGAGCTGCATGGCGAGGATGGAGTCGCCGCCGGCCTCGAAGAACTGCGCCTGGTCCCCGGTGTCCCCGAGCAACTCGGCCCACACGCTCCGCACGAGCTCCAGCACGCGGGGGGTGGGGGCGGGCGCGGCGGGCGTGTGCGTGCCCGCGCCGCTGTCCGCGGCGCGGTGGCCAGTGGCCTGGCCGGTGAGTGCGGGCGCGCCTGCGGCTGGGTGGTCAGCAGCCGGGCCGGCTGCCACCGGGGAGGCGGGCGGGACCGGGCGGTCGCCGTCCGCTGCCCGAGCGGCAACGCCGCCGGGGGCGGGCGCGGTCGTTGCGGGATGGGCGGCAACGCCGTTCGGTGAGGCGGGCGTCGACGGCTCCCCCGCCGTCGCGGGCGCCGCGGCGCCGGGTACGGCGCTCTGCGAGCCGGTGGCTGCCGCCGGGCCGTCGGGCCCGGACGCGGCCGCCGGGGCGGGGCCAAAGACGTCGGCGGCCGCGTCGGCCGTCAGGCGGGCGAGGGCCTGGCGGTCGGTCTTGCCGTTGGGGAGGAGGGGGATGCGCGGGACGCGGTGCAGGTGGGCGGGGATCATGTGGGACGGGAGCAGAGGCTTCAGTGCGGTGCGGATCGTCGTCGGGTCGGTCGCCGGGGCCACCACATGGGCCACGATCTGGAGGCTGCCGTGGGCGTGGCGGGCGGCCTGGACGGTGGCGTCCTCGACGCCGTCGAGGGAGATCAACGCGGCCCGGACCTCGCCGAGTTCGACGCGGTTGCCGTTGATCTTCACCTGGTCGTCGAGTCGGCCCAGGTGGGTCAGCGCGCCGCCCGGGAGCAGCCGGACCAGGTCGCCGGTGCGGTAGAGCGTGTCGGCCCGGCCGCCGAGGTCGAGCGTGCGGTAGCGGTCGGCGGTGCGTTCCGCGTCGCCGACGTAGCCGTCGGAGACGGTGCCGCCGCCGATCCACAGTTCGCCCGGCGCGCCCGGCGGCAGGGGTCGCTGGTGTTCGTCCAGGACGTGGCAGCGGATGTTGTCGAACGGCACTCCGATGGGGACCTCGGCCCGTCGGGTCCAGAAGGCGTCGTCGCCGCGCGCCCAGGAGTACACGGTGGAGTACGAGGTCTCGGTGGGGCCGTAGGCGTTGTGCAGCCGTGCGGGGTGGGCGGCCTCGAAGGCGGTGCGCAGCTCGTTGGGGAGGGACTCCCCCGTCGACACGACGGTGCGCAGGGTGCGGTTGGCGGGGAAGCTGTCGGCCTCCAGCAGCAGCCGCAGCTGGGAGGGGACGGCGTGCAGCAGGGTGACGCCGTGGCGTTGGAGGGTGTCGGCGAGCAGGTCGGGGTCGCGTTCGGCGTCGGGCGGTGCGACGACGAGGCGGGCGCCGGCGACGAGCGCGACGAGCATTTCGTGGGCGCTGACGTCGAAGGTGAACGGCGCCTTGAGGAGCATCGTGTCGTCGGGTCCGATACCGAAGTGCCGTATCGCGGCGAGAACGTCGGTGACCAGGGCGCGGTGGCTGAGCTGCACGCCCTTGGGCATGCCGGTGGAGCCGGAGGTGTAGAGGATGTGCAGGGCGCTGTCCGCGGTCGGCCCGCCGGCCGGGGGCGTCGCGTTGGCGGCGGCGAGGTCGCAGAGCAGGACGGTGTCGGGGCCGGGGTCCTTCGGGCAGGCCGCGGCGGTCGAGGCGTCCACGACGGCCAGCCGCATGCCGCTGCCGGCGGCGATGTGGCGGCGGCGCGCCTCGGGGTGCGCGGCGTCCAGCGGGACGTACGCGGCGCCGGTGCGCAGTGCCGCGAGCATCACCGCGACGGCCTCGTCGGTGCGCGGCAGGATGATGCCGACCCGGTCGCCGGGGCGCACGCCGCGGGCCGCCAGACCGGCGGCGTAGGCGTCGACGCGGGTGTCGAGGTCGCGGTAGGTCCAGCGGGAGTCGCCGAACTCGACGGCGACGGCGTCCGGCCGTTCCGCGACGCGGGCGCGCAGCAGGCTGTCGATGTCGGTGTCGGGGATGGGGTGGTCGGTGGCGTTGAGGTAGTCGAGGGTGGCGCGGGCGCGCGGCCCGATCCCGTCGAGCGCGGCGACGGGGGCGTCCGGTTGGCGGACCAGCTGCCCGGCGAGGGTGGTGACGTGTTCGGTGAACGCCTCCGCGGTGGCGGCCTCGATGCGGGAGGCGTCGTACTTGAGGCGTCCGCGCAGCCGGCCCTCGCCCTCGTACAGCTCCAGGGTGAGCAGTCCGAGGCCCGGTGTGGGCACGTCCTGGCGCCAGTGGGCGCGCAGCCCGCCGCGCAGGTCGACGCCGTCGGTGGCGGCGGCGGTGGCGTCGGCCCAGCTGTGCAGGACGAACGTGCAGTTGAACGGGGCGCCGGAGCCGGCGTGGGGGGCGAGTTTGGCGATCTTGGGGAACGGCAGCCGTGAGTGGTCGACGGCGCGGGCGAGTTCCCTTTGCACGCCGGTGACGAACGCGGCGGCGCTCAGGCCGTCCTGGCCGGGGGCGCGGACCAGCAGGGTGCGCACGAAGTGTCCGACGGTGCGGTCGAAGCGGGGGTCGGTGCGGGCGCCCAGCGGCACGCCGACGGTGGGCGCGGCCTGCCGGCCGTAGGTGGCCAGGGCCTTGAGGTAGGCGGCGAGCAGCACGGCGGCGGCGCCGGCGCGGTGGGCGCGGGAGAACTCGGTGATCTGCGTCCACAGTTCACGGTCCAGCTCGAGGGGGACGACCGCCTCCTGGGGGGCGCTGTCGTCGGCCGGTCCCTGGCCGCCGCCGGGGGTGTCGAGGGGGAAGTCGACGGTCAGGTCGGCGCCCTCGAGGCGCTCGCGCCAGTACGCCTCGGCGGCGGCGGTGTCCTTGTCCGCCTCGCGGGCGCGTTCGCCGACGTAGGTGCCGAAGGCGGCCGGGGCCGGGCCGGGGATGTCGCCGTGCTCGTAGGCGGTGAGGAGGTCGGCGAGGAGCAGGCCGGTGGACTCGCCGTCGACGACGAGGTGGTGGACGACGAGCAGCAGCGTGTGGTGCTCCGGGCCGTGGCCGATGAGGACGGCGCGCAGTACCCCGTCGCGTTCCAGGTCGAGTTCCTGCCGGGCGTCGGCGAGCAGGGACCTGGCGGGCCAGTCGCCGCCGGCGGCGCCCGCGGTGCGCCGCTCCAGGCGGGGAGTGCGGGCCGGGTCGACATGGAGGAAGGGCGGCCCGTCGCCGTGGTCGTCGTCGGCGACCCGCGCGGACAGCAGCGGGTGGCGGGCGACGAGCCGGCCGAGAGCGGCCTCGAGGGCGGCGGCGTCCAGCGGGCCGCGCAGGTCGAGGGCGAGCGGCACGTTGTACGGGGAGGCGGCCGGGTCGGCGCGGTGCTGCAGCAGCAGCCCCAGCTGCTCTTCGGTGAGCGGTATGCGGCGTGCCTCGTCCGCCCCTGGGCCGGCGGTCGCGAGGTGATGCGCGCCTGGGGTCTGGAGCTTGGTCATCGGGTGTCTCCTGATCGGATCCGAGGGCTTTGCCGCGGGCTGACCTCGGCCCGGCGGTCTGCACCGTCCGGGCACGAGCGTGGCGGGGTGCGCCGACGTGCCGCTGACGTCGGGCTGACGGGGTGTCCTGGTCGACGGCCGGTCGTCGGGTGCGCCGGGTACGGTCCCGGGGCCGCGCGCACCCGGCCCCCCTTTGGCCCTGCGGTCAGCGGGCCGTGCGGGACGTCACGAAGGCAGCGAGGCGGTCCAGGCCGGTGGTGATGTCGGCGGGGGTCAGCACGCTGTAGGACAGGCGGAGTTGGTCGAGGCCTCCGGTGCCGGCGTAGAAGTGGTACATCGGGGTCCACAGGACGCCGAAGCGGCGGGCGGAGTCCTCCAGTGCCTCCTCGTCAGCGGTGAAGGGGACGGTGAGGACGGCGAACAGGCCGCCGGCGGGCGTGTTCCAGGTGACGCCGCTGCCGGGCGGGAAGCGGGTGGCGAGCCCGTCGAGGAGGGCCCGCAGGTTGGCGCGGTAGACGGCGGCCTCGCGGGCGCAGGCACGTTCCATGCTGCAGCCGTTCTCGAGGAGCAGCCCGCCGATGACGGCCTGGGCGAGGGCCGAGGTGTTGAGGGTGAGCATGCTTTTGAGCTTGGCGAGCTGGTCGGCGAGCAGGCCGCCCTCGGCGACGGGCTGGTCGGCGACGACGTAGCCGATGCGGGCGCCGGGGAAGGCGGTCTTGGCGAACGAGCCGATGTGGACGACGCGGCCGGAGCGGTCCATGGACTTGAGGGTGGGCAGCCGGCCGCCGCCGTCGTGGAACATCGAGTACGGGTTGTCCTCGATCAGGAGGATGTCCAGCTCGTCCGCGGCGCGCAGCAGCCGCCGGCGGTCGGGTTCGGACATGCGGGCGCCGCCGGGGTTGGAGAAGTCGGGGACGACGTAGCAGGCGCGGGGCCGCAGCCCTTCGGCGCGGGCGGCGCGCACCGCGCGGGCGAGGTCGTCCGCGTCGAGTCCGCCGGGCCCTTCGGGTACCTGGCGGACCGTCATCTCGGTGAGGCGGGCGGCTCCGGTGAAGCCGACGTAGGTGGGGGCCGCGGCCAGGACGGTGTCGCGGTCGTCGCGGCGCAGGGCGCGCAGCAGCAGGACCATGGCTTCCTGGCAGCCGGTGGTGACCAGGACCGCCTCGGGGTCGGCGGTGATGTGCTCGTCGGTGTGCAGCTGGCGGACGACGAGGTCGTTGATGACGCCTTTGGTGGGCCCGTACTGGAACAGGGTGCGGCGTATCTGCTCCTCGCCGAAGCCGCGGTCCTGCTCGAGGTGCCGGGTGAAGCGCCGCAGGTGGCGGTGGAGGGCCTCGGTCTCGTAGTGGCCCTCGTAGGGGCGGCCTGCGGCGAACGACACGGCCTGGGGGTGGTTGCCGGTGATCTCGTTGAGCAGGGTCATCGAGGTCAGGGCCGGGTCGGTGAGGCTGGCGTGCAGGTCGGCGGTGGTCAGCGGGGGTGCGGCCAGGCCCGGCGCCTCGAGCAGGCCCGCACTCACGCGGCCGTGCCGTTCATCGCGTCGATGAGGCTCTGCGGCCGCATGTCGGTCCAGTGCTCGGTGATGTGGGCGAGGGCGCTGTCGCGGTCGGTGGCCGGCAGGGCGACGGTCCAGCCGGCCGGGACCTCGGCGAAGGACGGCCACAGCGAGTACTGGCCCTCGTGGTTGACCAGGACGAGATAGGTGCCCTCGGCGTCCTCGAAGGGGTTGCTCATATTAGTCTCCCGGTGTTCGGCGGTGGCAGGGGTGTGGTGGTCCCCGCCCAGGCTGTCGGGGGCTGCTGCCAGCGGGCTGACGCGGCGCTGACGAGGTCGGCGGTCAGGTCGAGCAGGACGGGGGCCGGGTCCTGGGCGAGGTGGAAGTGGCCGCCGGGGAAGGTCTGTTCGCGGACGGGGCCGGTGGTGGCGGATCTCCAGCCGGCCGCTTCGGCGGCGGTCAGTTCCGGGTCCTCGGTGGCGCGGTGCACGGTGATCGGGGTGTGCAGCAGGGCGCCGGGGCGTGGCCGGTAGGTCTCGGCGAGCGCGTAGTCGGCGCGGGCGGTGCGCAGCACGATGTCGACCATGTCGGGGTGGGCGAGGAGTTCGTCGGGGAAGCCCTCCAGGCGCCGCAGTTCGGCGATGAGGGCGCTGTCGTCGGCGCGGTGGACGGCGCCGGGGCGGACGAGGTGAGGGGCGGGCATGCCGGAGACGATGAGCCGCAGCGGCGGGTGTCCGGCGGCCTGGAGGCGCAGCGCGGTCTCGTGGGCGACGAGTGCGCCGAGGCTGTGCCCGTAGAGGGCGTACGGCCCGTGGGTGAGGGGGCGGGCGGCGTCGGCGGCCTGGTCGGCGAGGGTGTGCAGGTCGTTGTGGAGGGGTTCGGTGATGCGGTCGGCGTGGCCGGGGTACTGGGCGGCGTGGAGTTCGACGCCGTCGGGCAGCAGGGCGGGCCAGTGGTGGTAGGCGGCGGTTCCGCCGCCGTGCGGGAAGCACAGCAGCCGCAGGCGGGCGGCGGGGCGGGGGGTCGGGCACCGGTACCAGGGGCCCGGGGTGCGGGTGTTCATATCGCCGCCGCCCGGCCGGCGGGCCATTCGAGGCCGGCCACCGCGTCCAGGATGCGCTGGACGTCGGGCAGGTAGTGGGTTTCGAGGAGGGGTGCGGGGTAGGGCACGTCGAAGCCGGTGACGCGGCCGACGGGTGCTTCCAGGTGGTAGAAGCATCGTTCGGTGATGCGGGCGGCGATCTCGGCGCCGGGGCCGGCGAAGCCGTGGGCCTCGTGGACGACGACGGCCCGGCCGGTGCGGTTGACGCTGGCGCTGACGGTCTCCTCGTCGAAGGGTGCGAGGGTGCGCAGGTCGACGACTTCCAGGCTCAGTCCCTGTTCGGCGGCGGCGTCGGCGGCGGCGAGGGCTGTGGGCAGGGCGGGTCCGTAGGTGACGAGGGTCGCGTCGGTGCCCCGGCGGCGTACGGCGGCCCAGCCCAGGGGGCCGGTGTCGGTGGGCAGGCAGGCCTGTTCCTTGTGCCAGTACAGGCGTTTGGGTTCGAGGAAGACCACGGGGTCGGGCCAGTCGATGGAGCGGCGCAGCAGCGAGTAGGCGTCGGCGACGGTGGCGGGGGCGACGACGGTGAGGCCGGGGGTGGCCATGTAGTAGATCTCGGAGGAGTCGCTGTGGTGCTCGACTCCCCCGATGCCGCCGCCGTAGGGGATGCGGACGGTCAGCGGCAGGGGCAGGGTGCCGCGGGTGCGGGCGCGGAACTTGGCGACGTGGCTGACGAGTTGTTCGAAGGCGGGGTAGGCGAAGGCGTCGAACTGCATCTCGACGACGGGCCGGTAGCCGTACATGGCCATGCCGACGGCGGTGCCGATGATCGCCGATTCGGCGAGGGGGGTGTCGAAGCAGCGGTCCTCGCCGAATTCGTGGGCCAGGCCGTCGGTGACGCGGAAGACGCCGCCGAGGGTGCCGACGTCCTCGCCGAAGACGAGGGTGTTCTCGTCGGCGCGCAGCGCGTCGCGCAGGGCGGTGTTGAGGGCCTTGGCCATGGTGACGGTGCCGGGTGTGTCGGTGGGCATCAGATGTCCTGTCCGGCGGCGGCCGTCTCTGCGGCGAGGAGGGCCGCCTGGGCTTTGAGGTGGTGCGGCGGCTGGTGGTAGACGTGCTGGAACATTTCGGCCGGGTCGCGCCGGGGCGGGGTGTCGAACGTGCGGCGCAGGCGGGCGGTGAGCTCCTCTGCGGCGCGCGCGGTTTCCGCGACGGCCTGCTCGTCGAGGACGCCGTCGGCCAGCAGGCGGCGTTCCAGGCGGGCGACGGGGTCCTTGCGGGCCCAGGCGGCGACTTCGTCGGCCGGGCGGTAGCGGGTGTCGTCGTCGGCGTTGGTGTGGGCCTCGATGCGGTAGGTGAGGGCTTCGACGAGGGTGGGGCCGCCGCCGGTGCGGGCGCGGTGGGCGGCCTCGGCGACGGCGGCGTGGACGGCCGCGGCGTCGTTGCCGTCGACGCGGACGCCGGCGGTTCCGTAGCCGGCGGCCTTGTCGGCGAGGGTGCGGGCGGCGGTCTGCTTGGCGAGCGGGACGCTGATGGCGTACTGGTTGTTCTGGATGAAGAAGACGACGGGGGCGCGGCGCACGGCCGCGTAGTTGACGGCTTCGTGGAAGTCGCCCTCGCTGGTGGCGCCGTCGCCGATGTAGGCGAGGGCGACGGTGTCGTGGCCGCGCATGCGGGCGGCGTCGGCGAGTCCGGCCGCGTGCAGGCACTGGGTGGCCAGCGGGGTGCACTGGGGGGCGGTGCGGTGGGCGCGCGGGTCGTAGCCGCAGTGGCGGTCGCCGCGGAAGAGGGTGAGGACCTCGGTGGCGTCGATGCCGCGGGTGAGCAGGGCGACGCTTTCGCGGTAGGTGGGGAAGAGCCAGTCGGTGGCGCGCAGGGCGAGCACGGACGCGGTCTGGCAGGCTTCCTGGCCGCGTGAGGAGGGGTAGACGGCGAGGCGGCCCTGCCGGGTGAACGCGGTGGCCTGCCGGTCGAAGGCGCGGCCGGTGACCATGGCCCGGTACAGCTCGAGCGCGGTGCCGTCGGGCAGTGAGGGCCCGGCCGGCTGTGCGGCGGTGCGGGGCGCGGTGTCGAGCACGGTCATCGGGGACCGCCGCCGCGGCTGCGGTTGATCCAGGTGCGTTCCAGGGTGTCGGTCAGGGCGGGGCTGTGCAGCAGGCAGGCCTGTTCGTAGGCGTACTGGGCCAGGTAGCGGCGGAAGAGGTCGGCGGGTTCCTCGACGAGGTTCAGCATGCGGCGGTTGGCGCCGACGGCCGGGTTGTCCAGGTGCTGGGCGGCGCGTTCGACGGCGGTGTCCATGGTGTCGGCGGGCGCCGTCTCGTCGACGATCGGGGAGGCTTCGGGGTCGGCGGCCTTCAGTTTGTGGCCCCAGAAGATCAGGCGGCGGGTGAGGCGGGAGCCGGCCGGGTGCAGCAGACGCAGGTTGGACACGCCGGGCACCAGGCCCTCTTCCATGGCGGGGAGGCTGAACCAGGCGTCGTCGGCGGCGACGACCCGGTCCATGACGGGCAGGATCTGCAGCCCGCCGCCGATGGCGAAGGAGTCGACGGCGCCGACCCAGGGCTTGTCGGCGTCGGGCCACCAGCCGTCGCCGATGCTCTCGTCGAGGCACAGGCCGCGGACGAACTTGGCGATGTAGCCGGCCTCGCGGCGCAGCAGGAAACCGAGGAGGGAGATGTCGCCGTGGTAGAGGTGGGTGAGGTTGATGCCGGAGCTGAAGACGCGGCGGCCGGCGTAGGCGGGGTGGGTCTGGGCGGCGCCGCGCAGCACGCCGACGTGGCTGGAGGGGTCGAGGAGCACCAGGTCGGTGCCGGTCTCGAGGGCTTCGACGGCGGCGTCGTCCTCGGCGTTGAGGAACTCGTCGTTGCACAGTTCGAGATGGGCGATGCCGTCGCGGCGGGTGACGGTGGCGATGCCCAGGTCGGTGTGGCCGGTGAGCCGGTAGTCGAGGAGGGCGGCCAGGGCGCGCGGGGTGGGGCGCAGCATGGAGCGCAGCAGGTGGTTGCCGGCGGTGGGGGCGTTCAGCACGGCCTGGAGGAAGACGCCGACGGCGATCTCCCAGCCTTCCTTGTTGCGCTGCATGTGTCGTGCGTCGTCGGCGAGTTGGGCGCGGGTGGGGACCAGGCCCGGGAAGTGGTGGGCGGCGAGGGAGACCAGTTCGTCCAGGCGGGGGCTGAGGGTGAGCCCGTCGGTCAGCTCGGCGTAGACGCGTTCGGCGTGCGCGGCGAGGAACCGGCGCCGTACGGTGCGGGCCTCGTCGTGGACGGCGGCGGCGTCGCTGTGCTGGTCGCGGGTGCGTTCGGTGCGCGGCGGCAGGGCGGCGACGATCCGCATGGTGGACTGCAGGTAGGTGGTGACGGCGGCGCGGTCTGCTCCGAACTCGCCGGTGGGGACGGGCGGGTGGGCCGGCAGCGCACGCAGCACGGCGGCGGTGGGCGGGGCGTCGGGCGTGTGGGCCGGCAGGGTCCGGTCGTCCGCTGCGAGGGTCGGTGTGCGCACGGTGTGTCTCCGATCGGTCAGTTGCTGGTCCGAGGCGCGTTCTCGTCCCGGTCTGCGAGCGTCTTGGCGATGACGCCCAGGGCCTCGGGCCGGGCCAGGCCGGCGTGGTCGGTGTCCAGGTGGTGCTCCTCGATGCGTCCCGTGACGTGGGGGCGCCAGCTGCCGGGGGTGAGCGCCGGGTCGGTGCGGCCGGCGCCGGCGGCGAAGAACACCAGGTCGCCCCCGAACGGCTGCGGCCGGAAGTTCTGGATGAGGCGCGTGTTGTTGAGGAAGACGCCGACCATGCGGCCGACCGAGTCGTCGTCGAGGTTGGCCAGGGCGCTGCCCGCCTCACGCAGGGCCTCGAGGACGGCGGCGCGCTGCAGCGGGGCGTCGCCGAAGGTGTCGGCGCGGTCGATGCCGGCGGCGTTGAGGAGGATCGCCAGGACCTGTTCCTCGCCGACCTCGTGTTCGGTGCCGTCGTAGGCGTCGGGGTAGGCGTCGAGGACGGCGAGCAGGCTCACTCGGGCGCCTTCGCCCTCGAGGCGGGTGGCGACGGCGTGGGCGACGAGGCCGCCGAAGGACCAGCCGAGGATCTCGTAGGGGCCGTTCGGCACCGTTTTGCGGATCTGTTCGGCGTAGTCGCGGGCCATGGCGTCGATGGAGGCGGGCAGTTCCTCCTCGCGGGCCAGGCCACGGGCCTGCAGGGCGTACAGGGGCTGTTCGCGGTCGGTGTGGCGCAGCAGGGCGGAGTAGATCCAGCCGAAGCCGCCCGCGGGGTGGATGCAGAACAGGGGCGGGCGGCTGCCGCCGGTGCGCAGCGGCAGGACCACGCCGAAGGGGTCGTGGGCGCTGTCGCCGCCGTCGATGCGGGCGGCGAGGGCGGCGACGGTGGGCGCCTCGAAGAGGGTGCGGACGCCGATGTCGGCGCCGAGGACGGTCCGCAGGCGGCCGACGAGGCGGGTGGCGAGCATGGAGTGGCCGCCGAGTTCGAAGAAGTTGTCGTCGGCGCCGACCCGCTGGGCGCCGAGGACCTCGGCGAACAGGTCGCACAGCATTTCCTCGCGGGGGCCGCGGGGCGGGCGTCCGCCGCCGCCGCCCCAGTCGGGCTCGGGCAGGGCGTCGTGGTCGAGTTTGCCGTTGGGGGTGACGGGCAGGGCGTGCAGGGCGACGAACGCGGCGGGGATCATGTAGTCGGGCAGCTGCTGTTCGAGGTCGGCGCGCAGTTCGTCGGGGCCGGCGCCCGCGGCGCCGGGGGCGGTGACGAGGTAGGCGACGAGGACCTTGTCGCCGGCGCGGCCGGGGCGGGCGACGACGGCGGCGCGGGTGACGTCCGGGTGGGCGGCGAGGGCGGTCTCGATCTCGCCGGGTTCGACGCGGAAGCCGCGGATCTTGACCTGCTGGTCGGCGCGGCCGCAGAAGTGCAGGACGCCGTCCGTGTCGCGGCGGGCGAGGTCGCCGGTGCGGTACATGCGGCCGCCCGTGTCGCCGAAGAGGTGGGCGAAGGGGTCGGCGGTGAAGCGTTCCGCGGTGCGGGCGCTCTGGGACCGGTAGCCGCGGGCGAGTCCGGCGCCGGCGATGTACAGCTCGCCGGTGACGCCGGGCGGGACGGGGCGCAGCCGTTCGTCGAGGACGTAGGCGCGGGTGTTGTCCAGCGGCCTGCCGATGGGGACGGCGGGCGGGATGCTGCCGGGGTCGGTGAACGGCAGCCAGGTGCAGCCCAGGGTGGTCTCGGTGGGCCCGTACAGGGTTTTGACGACGGTGCCGGGGCAGGCGGCCAGGACGCGGCGCACGGCGGTGGGCGACACGACGTCGCCGCCGGTCCATACGTCCGTGACGCCGGTGAAGACCTCCGGGTCCTCGTCGGCGATCACGCCGAACAGGCCCGCGGTCAGCAGCAGCGAGGTGACGCCCTGGGCGGCGAGGGTGCCTCGCAGGACAGTGGCGTCGATGTCACCGCGTGGTGCGACGACGATCCGGCCGCCGGCCAGCAGGGGGCTCCACAGTTCGAACGTGGAGATGTCGAAGGCGTACGGGGAGTGCATCAGGACGCGGGAGCCGGCGTGCATCTGCCAGCAGCGGTCGACGGCCAGCGCGATGGCGTCGCGGTGGGTGATGCCGATGCCCTTGGGCAGTCCGGTCGAGCCGGAGGTGAACATGATGTACGCGAGCTGGTCGGGCAGGACGGTGACGTGGGGGGCGGTGGTGTCCTGTTCGTCGGCGCCCGTGCCGGCGTCGACGATCAGGTTGGGCACGGCCAGTTGGGCGGCGGTGGCGGCGTGGTGGGCGTCGGTGAGCAGCAGGGCCGCGTCGGTGTCGGCGAGGACGTGCCGCATCCGGTCGGTGGGGTAGCCGGTGTGCAGCGGCACGTACACGCCGCCGGCCTTGAGGACGGCGAGGGTGGTGACGACGAGCTGCGCCGAGCGTTCGGCCAGGACCGCGACGCGGGTCTCGGTGGTGACGCCGTGGCGGATGAGGTGGCGGGCGAGACGGTTGGCGCGGGTCTCGAGTTCGGCGTAGGTGAGGCAGGTGCCTCCGCTTTCCGTGACGGCGAGGGCGTGCGGGGTGCGGGCGGCCTGTTCGGCGACGCGGCGGGGCAGGGACGCGGCGGCGGTGTGCAGGCCGCGGGGGTGGACGGTGTCGTTCCAGCCGGTGATCTGCCGGTCCGCCTCGCCGTCGCCGAGGATCGGCACGTCGGCGAGGTGCGTGTCGGGGTCGGCGGCCACGGCCCGCAGGAAGGTGATGAGCCGGTCGGTGAGTGCTTCCGCGGTGCTGCGGTCGAACAGGTCGGTGCTGTATTCGAGGACGGCGTCGATGCCGTGGGCCTCGCCCGCGGGGCCGTGCCGTTCCGCCAGGTTGAACGTCAGGTCGAACTTGGCGGCGCCCAGGTGGGCGACCTCGGGGCGGGCGGTGAGCCCGGGCAGTTCCAGGACGGCTTCGGGGGTGTTCTGCAGGGCGAGCAGCACTTGGAAGAGGGGGTGGCGGGACAGGGAGCGGCCGGGGTGGGCGTCCTCGACGAGTTTGTCGAAGGGCACGTCCTGGTGGGCGTAGGCGGCGAGGTCGAACTCCCGGACGCGGTCGAGGAGTTCGCGGAAGGTGGGGTTGCCGGAGGTGTCGGTGCGCAGGACGAGGGTGTTGACGAAGAAGCCGACGAGGTCGTCGAGGGCGTCGTCGGTGCGGCCGGCGATGGGGCTGCCGACAGGGATGTCGGTGCCGGCGCCGTGCCGGGTCAAAACGGCGGAGACGGCGGCCTGCAGCACCATGAACAGGCTGGCGCCGCCTGCGCGGGCGAGGGTGAGGAGCCGGCCGTGCAGGTCGGCGTCGAGGGTGCGGAAGACGGCTTCGCCGCGGTGGGCGGGGGTGGCGGGCCGGGGCCGGTCGGCGGGGAGCTGGAGCTCCTCGGGCAGGCCGGCGAGTGCTTGTCTCCAGTGGGCGGACTGCCGGCTGATGAGGCTGGTGGGGTCGTCCTCGTCGCCGAGGAGGGCCTGCTGCCACAGGGCGTAGTCGGCGTACTGGACGGGCAGCGGCGCGAAGTCGGGGGCACGGCCCGCGGTGCGGGCGGTGTAGGCGGTCACCAGGTCGCGGGCGAGGGGTGCCAGTGACCAGCCGTCGCCGGCGATGTGGTGCAGCAGGAGCAGCAGGACGTGCTCGTCGCCGCCGAGGCGGAACAAGGTGGTGCGCAGCGGCAGTTCGCGGGTGAGGTCGAAGCTGTGGCGGGCGGCGGCCGCCAGGTCGGCGGTGAGGGTGTTCTCGCTGCTGTCGGCGAGGTCGAGGGCGGGCCGGGCGGTTTCCAAGTCGAGGACGAGCTGGTGGGGGCTGCCGTCGTCCTCGGGGAAGACGGTGCGCAGGGTTTCGTGGCGCTCCACGAGGTCGCCGAGGGCTGCGGTCAGTGCGGTGTGGTCGAGGCGGCCGGTGAGGCGCAGTGCGACGGGCATGTTGTAGCCGGGGTCGCCGCCGGTGAGGCGGCCGAGGAACCACAGGCGGCGCTGGGCGTAGGACAGCGGGAGCCGGTCGGGCCGGGTGGCGGGCAGCAGGGCCGGGCGGGTGCCCTGCGCCTGCTCCAGCCGCTCCCCCAGGCCCGCGGCGGTGGGCGCCTCGAACAGGTCGCGCAGGGTGGCTTCGGCGCCGAGGACGGTGCGGATGCGGGAGATGAGGCGGGTGGCGAGCAGCGAGTGGCCGCCGAGGTCGAAGAAGTTGTCGTCGATGCCGACGCGTTCGGTGCGCAGGACCTCGGCGAACAGGCCGCACAGGATCTCCTCGCGCGGGGTGCGCGGGGCGCGCCCGGCGGCGCTCGGGGCGTCGGGGGCGGGCAGGGCGGCCCGGTCGAGTTTGCCGTTCACGGTGAGCGGCAGCACGTCGAGCGGCACGTAGGCGGTGGGGACCATGAAGTCGGGCAGGCGGGCGGCCAGGTGCTCGCGGACTTCGGCCAGGTCGGCGCCGGGCCGGGGCACCACGTAGGCGACGAGTCGTTCGCCGTGCGGGAGCACCGCGGCCTGGGCGATGTGCGGGTGGGCGGTGAGGGCGGACTCGACCTCGCCGGGCTCCACACGGAAGCCGCGGATCTTGACCTGGTGGTCGATGCGGCCGGCGAACTCCAGCTCGCCGGCGGTGTTCCAGCGCCCGAGGTCGCCGGTGCGGTACATGCGGGTGCCGGGTGCGCCGTAGGGGTCGGCGACGAACCGTTCCGCGGTGGTGCGCGGGCGGCCGAGGTAGCCGCGGGCGACGCCCGCGCCGGCCAGGTACAGCTCGCCGGTGACACCGGCCGGCACCGGGCGCAGCGCGCTGTCGAGGACGTAGACGCGGTCGTGGTCGACGGGCCGTCCGATGGGGGCGGAGGCCGGCCAGGCGGCGGGATCGGCGGCCAGGGTGTGGGTGGTGACGGCGTGCGTTTCTGCGGGGCCGTACACGTTGTGCAGGCGGCGGCCGGGTACGGCGCGGGCGAAGCCGCGCACGCGTTCGGTGGGGGTGAGGGCCTCGCCGCCCTGGAGGACGTCGGTGAGGTGGGGCAGGGTGCGGCCCTGCTCGGCCGCGGCTTCGGCGAGCGCCTCGATGACGAGGTTGGGGGCGAACAGTTCGCCGATCTGCCGCTCCTCGAGCCAGCCGGCCAGGAGTTCGGCGCTGCGGCGGACCTCCTCCGAGGGCACGACGAGGGTCTTGCCCGTCACCCACGGGGAGAGGATCTCCTGCACCGAGAAGTCGAAGCCGATGGCGGTGAACTGGGCGGTGCGGACCCCGGTGCCGCCGGGAAAGCGGCGGGCGTGCCAGGTCAGCAGGTTGAGCAGGCCGGCGTGGGGCATGACGACGGCCTTGGGGGTGCCGGTGGAGCCGGAGGTGTGGATGACGTACGCCGGGTGGGCGGGCAGCAGCGGTGTGGTGCGGTCGGCGTCGGTGAGGTCGCTGTCGTCGTAGCCGGACAGGTCCGCGGGCAGGGCGGTGAGGACGGTCACCGGCCGCGCGTCGTCGATCATGAACGCGATGCGTTCCGCCGGGTAGGAGATGTCGATCGGCAGGTAGGCGGCGCCGGTCTTGAGGACGGCCAGGAGTGCGACGTACAGCTCCGGGCTGCGCGGCAGGCGCAGGGCGACGACCTGCTCGGGGCCCGCGCCCAGGGTGACCAGGTGGCGGGCGAGGCGGTTGGCGTGGGCGTTGAGCTCGGCGTAGGTCAGCCGGCCATCGTCGTGCACCAGCGCCAGAGCGTGCGGCGTACGCGCCACTTGGCGTTCGAGAAGTTCCGGTACGCGCGCATCGTGGGCGTGCTCCGTTCCGTGCGTGGTGTTCCAGTCGTCGAGGATGCGGTGGCGTTCCGCGGCGTCGAGGAGTTCGACGCGGCCGATGGTGGTGTCGGGGTCGTCCGTGACGGCGGCCAGGAGCCGCAGCAGCCGGTCGACGAGCGCCTGGACGGTGGTGCGGTCGAACAGGTCGGTGGCGTATTCCAGGGCGGCCTGGATGCCGCCGGGGCCGCCGTCCGAGGTGCGGAGTTCGACCATGCTCAGGTGCAGGTCGAACTTGGCGATGCCCACGCCGACGGGCAGCGCCCGGGCGTCGAGGCCGGGCAGGGCCAGGCGTGCCTCGCCGCTGTTCTGGAAGGCGAGCATGACCTGGAACAGGGGGTGGCGGGCCAGGGACCGTTCGGGGCGCAGCCGTTCGACGAGCTTTTCGAAGGGCACGTCCTGGTTGGCGTAGGCGGCGAGGTCCGATTCGCGGACCCGCTCCAGCAGTTCGCGGAAGGTGGGGTCGCCGGAGGTGTCGGTGCGCAGGACGAGGGTGTTGACGAAGAAGCCGACGAGGTCGTCGAGGGCGTCGTCGGTGCGGCCGGCGATGGGGCTGCCGACGGGGATGTCGGTGCCGGCGCCGTGCCGGGTCAGCAGGGCGGCGAACGCGGCCTGCAGCACCATGAACAGGCTGGCCCGGCCGTCGGTGGCGAGGGCGGCGAGCCGCTGGTGCAGGGCCGGGTCGACGGTGAAGGGCACGGTGTCGCCGCGGTGGGTGGCGACGGCGGGCCGGGGCCGGTCGCAGGGCAGCTGGAGTTCCTCGGGGAGGTGCTCGAGCGCGGTGGCCCAGTGCGCCAGCTGGCGGGCGTGCCGGCTGGTGGGGTCGTCCTCGTCGCCGAGAAGGTCGCGCTGCCACAGGGCGTAGTCGGCGTACTGGACGGGCAGCGGCGCGAAGTCGGGGGCGCGGCCCGCGCGGCGGGCGGCGTACGCCTCGCCGAGGTCGCGGGCGAGCGGCGGCCAGGACCAGCCGTCGCCGGCGATGTGGTGCATCAGCAGCAGCAGGACGTGCTCGTCGTCTGCGAGGCGGAACAAGGTGGCTCGCAGCGGCAGTTCGCGGGCGAGGTCGAAGCCGCGGCGGGCGGCGCGGGTGAGGTCCGCGTCGAGGGTGTCGGCGTCGGTGTCGGCGGTCTCGAAGTGGGGGGCGGCGTCGTCGAGGATGTGCTGGCGCGGGACGCCGTCGTGTTCGGGGTAGACGGTGCGCAGTGCTTCGTGGCGGGCGGCGACGTCGGCGACCGCGGCGCGCAGGGCGCCCTCGTCGAGGGGGCCGGTCAGCCGCAGGCTCATCGGGATGTTGTAGGTGGCGCTGGGGCCTTCCATGCGGTGCAGGAACCACAGCCGGTACTGCGCGAAGGACAGCGGTATCTCGTCGGGGCGGGTGCGGGCGGTGAGCGCGGGGCGGGCTTCCTGGGCGCCGTCGACGCGTTCGGCGAGCGCGGCGACGGTCGGGGCCTGGAACAGGTCGCGGACGGCGAGTTCGGCGCCCAGGACGGTGCGGATGCGGCTGAGCAGCCGGGTCGCGAGCAGCGAGTGGCCGCCGAGGTCGAAGAAGCTGCGGTCGACGCCGACCGCGGGCAGGCCCAGCACCTCGGCGAACAGGGTGGACAGGATTTCCTCGCGGCGGGTGCGCGGGGCTTGTCCTGCGGCCTCGTCGCCGAGGTCGGGGGCGGGCAGCGCGTCGCGGTCGAGTTTGCCGTTGGCGGTCAGCGGCAGGGTGTCGAGCAGGACGTAGGCGGCGGGCGCCATGTGGGCGGGCAGGCGCCCCGCGACGAGGTCGCGCAGTTCGCCGACGAGCCGGCCGTCGTGGCGGCCGCGGGCGGGGTCGTTGGCGAGGGTCCGGTCGCCGCCGTGCGGAAGGTAGGCGGTGCCGTCGCCGGCGTACACCTCGAACGTGTCGTCGCCCTGGCCCCAGGTGCAGACGGCGCCGAGGGCGTACACGCTGTGCGGGTCGAGGCTGTCGGCGGGCGCGGGGGCGTCGAGCAGGGCGCAGGCGTCGGCGAGCGCCCCGCGCTCGAGTGCCGCTCGTGCGCGTGTCTCGTGCACGAGGCGGGCGTTGGGTATGCCGGTGATGCGCACGGGGCGGGGGCCGGCGACGACGCGGGCGAGTTCGTCGAGGGTGTCGAGGTCGCTGCCCCAGTGCAGGGTCTCGGCCGGCGTGTCGGTGGGTTCGCCGCCGCGGCGCAGGGTGACGTCGTAGCGGTGGCGGCTCATCTCGTTGTGGTGGGCGCCGGTGCGCAGGGTGATGTCGGCGCAGGTCAGGTGCGGGTCGCGGGCGGCGAGGTCGGGGAAGAAGTCCGGGTCGAGCAGGAGCTCCTTCTCGGTGGTGAGGGACTGCTCGACGGCGCGGCGTACGGCGGCGGGGTCGGCGAAGGCGCCGGCGCGGCGCAGTTCGACGGCGGTGCGGAAGGCGGTGAGGGTGCGCAGGTTGCGGATGTCGCCGAGGAAGATCGTGCCGCCGGGGGCGAGGAGTTCGGCGGCCCGGTGCAGGACGTCGGCGAGGTAGCGGGCGTCGGGGAAGTACTGGACGACGGAGTTGAGGACGACGGTGTCGAAGTGTCCCTTGGGCAGGTCGTCGGTCTCGTGGGCCGCCCGGGCGTGGACGGTGACCTTGTCCGCCAGGTCGGGCCGGGCCTCGAGGTGGTTCCTGAGCTGGGCGACGACGCTGTGGGAGAGGTCGGTGCCCCAGTACTCGTCGACGTGCGGTGCGACCTGGGACAGGATCAGGCCGGTGCCGCAGCCGATCTCCAGGACGCGTGCGGGGCGCAGGGCGAGGACGCGTTCCACGGTGGCGGCGCGCCATTCGCGCATCTCCTCCAGACCGATCTCCTCGGCGGTGTAGCTGCTGTTCCAGCCGGAGAAGTCCTCGCCGAAGGCGCGGCCGGGTTCGGCCTCGTACAGCGATTCGTAGGTCTGCTGCCACATGTCGACCTGGTCGGTGCCCTCACCCCCGTCGCCCGGGCCGCTGTCGGCGGTGGTGTCGCGTACGACGTAGGCGACGAGCTGTTTGTCGCCGGCGGTGTCCTCGCGGGCGATGACGGCGCTGGTGGCGACGGCGGGGTGGGCGGTGAGGGCGGTCTCGATCTCGCCGGGTTCGACGCGGAAGCCGCGGATCTTGACCTGCTGGTCGGCGCGGCCGGCGAAGTGCAGCTGTCCGCCGGTGTCCAGGCGTGCCAGGTCGCCGGTGCGGTACATGCGGGTGCCGGTCTCGCCGAACAGCAGGGCGTACGGGTCGGGTACGAAGCGCTCGGCGGTCAGCGCGGGGCGGCCCAGGTAGCCGCGGGCGATGCCGGCGCCGGAGACGTACATCTCGCCGGTGACGCCGGGCGGCACGGGCCGCAGCCGCTCGTCGAGGACGTAGACGCGGGCGTGGGCGACGGGGCGGCCGATGGGCAGGGCCGCGCCGTCGGCGGCGGGGGCGCTCATGGTGGCGCACACGGTGGTCTCGGTGAGCCCGTAGGCGTTGACCATGCGGCGGCCGGGCGCGAAGCGGGAGATCTGGTCGGGGGCGGTGGCGTCGCCGGCGACGATCAGGTCGGTGCCGGGCGGCAGGGCGCCGTCGGGCAGGGCGGGCAGGGCGCTGGGCGGCAGGGCGATCAGGGTGATGTGCCGGTCGTGGACGAGCCGGGCCAGCGACGGGCCGGGCAGCAGGTCGTCGGCGTCGGCCAGGACGAGCCCGGCGCCGGTCAGCAGCGCGGAGGTGAGCTCCCACAGCGCGGCGTCGAAGCTGATGGACGCGAAGTTCAGGACGCGGCTGTGGGTGCCGAGGCCGAAGGCGGCGGCCTGGGCGGGCAGGGTCGCGGCGGCCGCGCGGTGTGCGACGACGACGCCCTTGGGCAGGCCGGTGGAGCCGGAAGTGTAGATGACGTAGGCGGCGTGCGCGGGCAGCAGCGGCGCGCTGCGGTCGGCGTCGGTGAGGTCGCTGTCGTCGTAGCCGGACAGGTCCGCGGGCAGGGCGGTGAGGACGAGCGCGGGCGCCGCGTCGGTGTGCATGTGGGCGATGCGGTCGGCCGGGTAGTCGGGGTCGACGGGCAGGTAGGCGGCTCCGGACTTCCACACCGCGAGCAGTGCGGTGATCAGGTCGAGGGAGCGCGGCAGTTGGAGGGCGACGACCTGTTCGGGGCCTGCGCCGTGGGTGACGAGGTGGCGGGCGAGGCGGTTGGCGCGGGCGTTCAGCTGGGCGTAGGTCAGCGACCGGTCGCCCATGACGAGGGCGGTGGCGTCGGGGGTGCGGGCGGTCTGCGCCTCGAACAGGGCGGTGAGGGTGTGCTCGCCGGGCGGTGGCGCGTCGGTGGTGTTGAGGGTGACCAGCAGGCGGTGGCGTTCGGCGCCGTCGAGCAGGTCGATGGAGCCGATGGTGCGCTCGGGTTCCTCGGTGACGGCGTCCAGCAGGCGCACCAGGCGGGCGCCGAGGGCTTCGACGGTGCCGCGGTCGAAGAGTTCGGTGCTGTATTCCCAGTCGCCGCGGATGCCGGTGCGGGTGCCGTCGGCGGTGTGCTCCTCGACGACGGCGAGGCCGAGGTCGAACTTGGCGAAGCCGACGCGGACCGGTTCGGGCGCGACGGCCAGGCCCGGCAGGGCGAGGTCGGCGGCGGGCATGGACTGCAGGGCCAGCACGACCTGGAAGAGCGGGTTGCGGGCCAGGGTCCGCTCCGGGTTGACCTCTTCGACGAGCTTCTCGAAGGGCAGGTCCTGGTGCGTGTAGGCGGCGAGGTCGAACTGCCGCACGCGTTGCAGGAGTTCGCGGAAGGTGGGGTCGCCGGAGGTGTCGGTGCGCAGGACGAGGGTGTTGACGAAGAAGCCGACGAGGTCGTCGAGGGCGTCGTCGGTGCGGCCGGCGATGGGGCTGCCGACGGGGATGTCGGTGCCGGCGCCGTGCCGGGTCAGCAGGGCGGCGAACGCGGCCTGCAGCACCATGAACAGGCTGCTGTCGCACGCCTTGGCCAGCGCGGTGAGCCGCTCGTGCAGGTCGGCGTCGATCCGGAAGGGCACGGTGGCGCCCTGGTGGCTCGAGGCGGCGGGCCGGGGCCGGTCGCAGGGCAGGTCCAGGTGGGCGGGAGAGCCGCTCAGCGCCTGGCGCCAGTGGGCGAGTTGGGCGCCGTGCAGGCTGGTGGGGTCGTCGGCGTCGCCGAGGAGGGCCTGCTGCCACAGGGTGTAGTCGGCGTACTGGACGGGCAGCGGCGCGAAGTCGGGGGCGCGGCCCGCGGTGCGGGCGGTGTAGGCGGTGGCCAGGTCGCGGGTCAGGGGTGCCAGTGACCAGCCGTCGCCGGCGATGTGGTGCAGCAGGAGCAGCAGGACGTGCTCGTCGTCTGCGAGGCGGAACAAGGTGGTGCGCAGCGGCAGTTCGCGGGTGAGGTCGTAGGGCTGGGCGGCGGCCTCTTCGAGCAGGCCGGCGAGCCGGTGCTCGTCGGTGGGGACGGTGTCGAGGTCGGGCGCCGCGTCGGCGGGGGCGAGGATGTGTTGGTAGGGCTCGCCCGCGTGGCTGGGGTAGAGGGTGCGCAGTGTTTCGTGGCGGGCGGTGACGTCGGCGAGCGCGGCCTGCAAGGCGTCCTTGTCGAGGGTTCCGGTGAGGCGCAGCGCGAGGGGGATGTTGTAGGTGCTGTTGGGTCCGTCGAGGCGGCCGAGGAACCACAGGCGGCGCTGGGCGTGCGACAGCGGGAGCCGCCCCGGCCGGGGGGCCGGGGTGAGCGCGGGGCGGGCTCCGGCGGCCTTGTCGAGGCGTGTGCCGAGGCCGGCGACGGTGGGCGCCTCGAACAGGTCGCGCAGGGAGATCTCGACGCCCAGGACGGTGCGGATGCGGGAGATGAGGCGGGTGGCGAGCAGCGAGTGGCCGCCGAGGTCGAAGAAGTTGTCGTCGATGCCGACGTGCGGCAGCTTCAGCACGGCGGCGAACAGGGTGGCGAGGATCTCCTCGCGCGGGGAGCGCGGGGTGCGCTGCACCGCGGCGGCGGCCTGCGGTGCGGGCAGGGCGGCCCGGTCGAGTTTGCCGTTGGCGGTCAGCGGCAGCGCGTCCAGGATCACGATCGCGGCGGGCACCATGAAGTCGGGCAGGGTGCGGGCGAGTTCACCGCGTACCGCTGCCGCGTCCAGGCTCTGCTGGGCGGGGACGGTGTAGGCGACGAGGCGTTTGTCGCCGGGCCGGTCCTCGCGGACGACGACGGCGGCGCGGGCGACGGCGGGCAGGGCGGTGAGGGCGGCCTCGATCTCGCCGGGTTCGATGCGGAAGCCGCGGATCTTGACCTGGTGGTCGGCGCGGCCGGCGAACTCCAGCTGCCCGTCGGTGTTCCAGCGCCCGAGGTCGCCGGTGCGGTACATGCGGGCGCCGGGTTCGGGTGCGTAGGGGTCGGCGACGAAGCGTTCGGCGGTGAGCTTCGGCCGGTGCAGGTAGCCGCGGGAGACGCCGGCGCCCGCCAGGTACAGCTCGCCGACCGTGCCGGGCGCCACCGGACGCAGTGCGCTGTCCAGGACGTACACGCGGGCGCCGGCGACGGGGCGGCCGACGGGGGCGGGCTCGCTCCAGGCGGCGGGGTCGGCGGGCAGGGCGGTGCCGGTCATCACATGGGTCTCTGCGGGCCCGTAGTGGTTGTGCAGCCGGCGGCCGGGCACGGCGGCGGTGAACTCGCGCACGGTGCGGGTCAGGGCGAGGGCCTCGCCGGCCTGGGCGATGTGGCGCAGGTCGGGCAGGGTGCGGCTCTGCTCGGCCGCGGCCTCGGCGACGGCTTCGATGACGAGGTTCGGTGCGTACAGCTCGTCGATGTGCTGCGTCTCGAGCCAGCCGGTGAGCTGTTCGGCGCTGCGGCGTACCTCTTCGGAGGGGACGACGAGGGTCTTGCCGTGCAGCAGGGCGGAGAGGATCTCCTGGGCGGCGACGTCGAAGCCGATGGTGGTGAACTGGGCGACGCGGGTGCCCGCGCCGCCGGGTATCTCGCGCTGGTGCCAGGCGAGCAGGTTGACCAGCGCCTGGCCGGGCATGACGACGGCCTTGGGGGTGCCGGTGGAGCCGGAGGTGTAGATGACGTACGCCGGGTGGGCGGGCAGCAGCGGTGTGGTGCGGTCGGCGTCGGTCAGGTCGGCGCCGTCGTAGGCGGACAGGTCCTGGCCGGTCTCCTGGCCGGTGAGGACCACGGCGGGGCGGGCGTCGGCCATCATGAACGCGATGCGTTCGGCCGGGTAGGCGGTGTCCACCGGCAGGTAGGCGGCGCCGGTCTTCAGGACGGCGAGGAGTGCGACGTACAGCTCCGGGCTGCGCGGCAGGCGCAGGGCGACGACCTGCTCGGGGCCCGCGCCCTGTTCGACGAGGCGGCGGGCGAGGCGGTTGGCGCGCATGTTGAGCTCGGCGTAGGCCAGTGAGGTGTCGCCCACGACGAGGGCGGTGGCCTCGGGGGTGCGGGCGGCCTGCGCCTCGAACAGTGCGGGCACGGTGGCGAGCTGCTCGGCGTCGCCGGCCTGGTTGAACTCGTGCAGGACCTGGCGGCGTTCGGTGTCCAGGAGCAGGTCGAGGCGGCCGACGGGCAGGCCGGGGCCGTGTGCGGCGATGTCGGCCAGCAGCGCGTCGAGCCGGCCCAGCAGGCGGCGGGCGCCGGCCTCGTCGAGCACGTCGCCGCGGTGGTCGAGGCGGAAGCGGATGCTCTGTCCGGGGATGGCGAGCAGACTCAGCGGGTAGTGGGTGGCGTCGCCCACCTCGAAGCCCGCCAGGCGCATGCCGCGTGCTTCTGCGGTCAGGACGGCCGGGTCGAGCGGATAGTTCTCGAACACCACGACGGTGTCGAAGAGTTCGCCGGTGCCGGCGGCGGACTGGACCTCGGTCAGGGACAGGTGGCGGTGCTCGATGAGCGCGGCCTGTTCCTGCTGGACGCGGCCGAGGAGTTCGGCGAGGGTCTCGAAGGGCCGGATGCGGACACGCACCGGCAGGGTGTTGATGAACATGCCGATGGTCGATTCGATGCCGGGGATCTCCGGCGGCCGGTGGGCGACGGTCGCACCGAACACGACGTCGTCACGGCCCAGTTCACGGCCCAGGAGCAGCGCCCAGGCGCCCTGCACCAGGGTGTTGAGGGTCAGGCCCGCCGCGCGGGCGTGCGCGGTGAGCTGCGCGGTCGTCGCCTCGTCGGTCTCGTGCCAGATCTGGCCGGGCAGGGCGGCCGCGGCGGCGCCGCCGCGGCCCGCTCCGGCGCCCGCGAGCAGGCTCGGGCCCTCCAGGCCGTCCAGCGCGGTGCGCCAGGCGGCGCGGGCGGCGTCGTCGTCGCGGCCGGCGAGCCACGCCAGGTAGGCGCGGTAGGGGGTGACGGGCGGCAGGCCCGCGTCGTCGCCGCGCTGCTCGTACAGGGTGAACAGTTCGCGCACCAGTAGGGGCATGGACCAGCCGTCGAGGAGCAGGTGGTGCGTGGTCAGGACGAGCTTGTGGTGTTCGGGGGCGAGGGTGAGCAGGCCGAAGCGGATCAGCGGCGGGGCGCCGGGGTCGAATCGTTCGGCGCGGTCGTCGGCGATGTAGCGCCGGGCGGCCTGCTCGCGTTCGGTGTCGGTGAGGGCGCTCAGGTCGCGGGTGTGCCAGGGCAGCGGCACCTCGTGGGGCACGAACTGGACGGGCCGCTCGACGTTGTGCTGCCAGAACCCGGCGCGCAGGTTGGGGTGGCGGCGCAGCAGGGTGCGGGCGGCGGCCCGCAGGTCGGCCGGGTCCAGCGGGCCGCGCAGCTCGAAGACCATCTGGACGGTGTAGACGTCGGTGCCCTGGGTCTCTGCTCCGTAGGTGACCTGGAAGAGGAGGCCTTCCTGGAGCGGGGACAGGGGCAGGACGTCGGCGAGTCCGGACCGGGTCATGGTGACACCTTCCACGCGGCTTCGAGCTGGTCGATCTGGTCCTGGCTGAGTTGGACCAGGGACAGGTCGGAGGGGGTGATGCCGCCCGCCTCCGGGCGTTCGGCATGAGCGACGAGTGCGTTCAGGGCGCGGAACCAGGTCTCGCCCAGGTCTCGCACGGCCGGCTCGTCGAGGAGGCGGCCGGCCCAGGTCCAGGTGGCCTGCAGGCGGGGGCCGGCGGGCTCGTCGCGGGTGAGGGCGTTGACTTCGACGGCGTGCGCGAGCGGCAGCCCGGGGTCGGTGCCGTCGCCGATCGCGTCGGCGTCGGGGGCGGCGGCCCACAGGCCGTCGGCGCCCTCGGAGGCGAACCGGCCCAGGTAGTTGAAGCCGAGTGCGGGGGTGCCGTGCGGGGCGAGCGCGGCGAGGCTGCGGCCGGTGCGGGCGTCCAGGTGGCGCAGCAGGCCGTGGCCGATGCCGCCGTCGGGGATCTTGCGCAGTTGCTCCTTGATCCGTTTGACGGCGGTCCCGGCGGCGGGGCCGCCTGCCAGGGCGTCGTCCCGGTCGAGTGTTCCGGGCGCCAGGCGCACCGGGTACATGCTGGTGAACCAGCCGACGGTGCGGGAGAGTTCGGCGCCGCTCGTGCCGGGTTCGCGGCCGTGTCCTTCGAGGTCGATCAGGACGGCGTCGCTGTCGCCGAGGCCGCGGCGGCGGCGCCAGTCGGCGACGGCGAGTGCGAACGCGGTGAGCAGGATGTCGTCGACGCGCCCGTTGAACGCGGCGGTGACGGTGGTCAGCAGCGCGGCTGTGGTCTCGTGGTCGAGGGTGAGGTTGAGGCTGCGGGCGGTCGCGGCGGTGTCGAGGTGCGGGTCGAGGGGCTGGGCGGTGACCGGTGCGCAGCCGCCTGCCAGCATCCCGGTCCACAGGGCGAGTTCGGCGGCGCGTTCGGGCTGCTCGGCTTCCCGGGCGAGGTGCTGGGCCCAGGCGCGGAAGGAGGTGGTGACCGGCAGCAGGGTGCCGCCGGCGCCCGGCGCGGTCGCCTCCCAGGCCGTTTTCAGGTCCGGGAGCAGGATGCGCCAGGAGACGCCGTCGACGACCAGGTGGTGCAGGGTCAGCAGGAGCCGGCCGGGGCGGCCTGTTCCCGCGTCGAGCCAGACGGCCTGGCCGTTGAGGCCGGCGAAGGGGGCGAGGCGCTCGCGCGAGACGGCGGCCTGCTGCCGGGTCAGGGCGGCGAGGGCGGTGTCGTCGAGGCCGGCCGTGTCCACGCGGCGCACCCAGTCTTCGGCCCGTACGCTGCCGGGCGGCTCGATCCGCATCGTCCAGGAGCCCGTGTCGTCGCCCTGGGGTGCGCAGAAGCGGGCCCGCAGCACGTCGTGGTGGTCGAGCAGCGTCTGCACCGCGGCGACGAGCCGCTGTTCGTCCAGTCGCGGCGGGACGGCGACGGTCATCGTCTGGCTGAACGCCTCCACGGGGCCGCCGCGTTCGCGCAGCCAGTGCATGATCGGGGTGAGCGGCACCTCGCCAGTCGCGTCGGCGGCGAGGGACGCCCGCGGGCTGTCGTCCTCGGTGAGCGAGGCGGCGACGCCTGCGAGCTGGGCGACCGTCTTGTGCTCGAAGATCTGCGCGGCGTTCAGCACGAGCCCGGCGCGGCGGGCTTTGCCGACGAGCTGGATGACCATGATGCTGTCGCCGCCGCGGTCGAAGAAGCTGTCGTCGATGGAGACGGCGTCGGTGCCGAGGACCTCGGCGAACAGGACCGCGAGGAGCTCTTCGCGCGGGGTGCGCGGGGCGCGGCCGGCGCTGTCGGCGGCGCCGAAGTCGGGGACGGGCAGGGCGCGGCGGTCGAGTTTGCCGTTGCCGGTCAGCGGCAGCGCGTCGAGGGCGACGAACGCGGCGGGCACCATGTAGTCGGGCAGCGCGGCGGCCACGTGCCGGCGCAGCACGGCAGGGTCGGCGGTGGCGCCGGGCGCGGGGACGACGTAGGCGACGAGGCGTTTGTCGCCGGGCCGGTCCTCGCGCACGAGGACGGCGCTCTGCGCGACGCCGGGGTGGGCGCCGAGGACGGACTCGATCTCGCCGAGTTCGATGCGGAAGCCGCGCACCTTGACCTGGTGGTCGGCGCGGCCGAGGAAGGTGAGGACGCCGTCGCGTCGCAGGCGCACCAGGTCGCCGGTGCGGTACATGCGCTCGCCGGGGGCGTAGGGGTCGGCGACGAACCGTTCGGCGGTGGCGTCGGGGCGGCCCAGGTAGCCGCGGGCGAGTCCGGAGCCGCCGATGTACAGCTCGCCGGTGACGCCGGGCGGCACGGGCCGCAGCCGGTCGTCCAGGACGTGGCAGGTGGTGTTGTCCAGGGGGGCGCCGATGGGGACGGTGGTCTCCTGCTGCCACGGGGAGCGCATGAAGTGGTGGGTGGCGAAGGTGGTGGTCTCGGTGGGGCCGTAGCCGTCGGCGACCATGGTCGACGGGGAGGCGGCCAGCACCCGGGCGACGGCGGCCGGGGAGACGACGTCGCCTCCGGTCCACACCTCCCGCACGCCGGTGAAGCACTCCGGGCTCTCCTCCGCGAGGAGGTTGAACAGGCCGGAGGTGAGCCACATGCCGGTGACCTTGCCGTCGACGATCGCCCGCTCGAGGGCGCGGGTGTCCAGGTCGCCGGGCGGGGCGACGACGACCGTCCCCCCGGACAGCAGCGGCACCCACAGTTCGTACTGGGAGGTGTCGAAGGAGTACGGGGAGTGCAGCAGCACCCGCTGCTGGTTGCCGGTGCGCCAGCAGGTGTCGGCGGCCAGCGCGGCGACGTCGCCGTGGGTGATGGCGACGCCCTTGGGGTTGCCGGTGGAGCCGGAGGTGTACATCACGTAGGCGAGCTGGTGCGGGTGCGCCGGCACCACGGGCAGCGGCTCGCCGCCGGTGGGCAGTTCGTCGACGACGAGGACGTCGGCGTCGCCCGCCCAGGAGCGGCAGTCGTACGCGGTGTCGGTGTCCCGGTCGGTGAGCAGGACCCGGGCCTGGACGTCGGCGGTGATCAGGCGCATCCGGGAGGCCGGGTAGCGGGTGTTGAGCGGCACGTAGAAGCCGCCCGCCTTGAGGACGGCGAGCAGCGACACGACCAGGTGCACCGAGCGCTGCTGGAGGACGGCGACGGCCGACTCGCGGCCGACGCCGGCGGCGGCGAGGCGGCGGGCGAGGGCGCCGGAGCGGGCGTCGAGTTCGGCGTAGGTCAGTTCGGTGCCGTCGTCGCCGACGACGGCGACCGCTTCGGGGGTGCGGCGGGCCTGGGCGGCGAAGAGTTCGGCGAGGCCCGCCCGCGGCACGGGCCGGGCGGTGTCGTTGAAGGCGGCCAGGCGGGCGTGTTCGGCCTCTTCGAGGAGGTCGTGGGAGTGAACCGGCGCCTGCGGGTCGGTGACGACGGCGTCGAGGAGCCGCAGCAGCCGGCCGGTGAGGGCCTCGGCGGTGGCCCGCTCGTACAGGGCGGTGTCGTACTCGAGGTCGCCGTCGATGCCGGCGAACTCCTCGCCGCTACCGCGGTGTTCGACGAGGTTGAAGGTGAGGTCGAACTTGGCGACGCCGAAGTCGACGTCCTCGCGCCGCACGTCCAGGCCCTTCAGGTGCGCCCGTGCCTCGAAGTCCTGGTAGGACAGCACCACTTGGAACAGCGGGTGGCGGGCGGCCGACCGTTCTGGCTGGAGCCGCTCGACGACCCGGTCGAAGGGCACGTCCTGGTGGGCGTAGGCGGCCAGCGCCGTGGCGCGTATCCGGGCGAGGAGTTCGGTGAACGTCGGATCGCCGGAGGTGTCGGCGCGCAGCACGACCGGGTTGACGAAGAAGCCCACCAGATCGTCGAGCGCACTGTCGGGGCGGGAGGCGGTGGGGCAGCCGATGGGGATGTCGGTGCCCGCGCCCAGGCGGGTGAGCAGGGCGGCGAGCGCGGCCTGCAGCACCATGTGGCAGGTCGCGCCGTGGGCGCGGGCGAGCGTGTCCAACCGGGCGTGCAGCTCGGGCGGTACGGCGAGCGGCACGGAGCCGCCGCGGTGTTCGGCGACGGGCGGGCGGGGGAAGTCGGCGGGCAGCTCGAGCTGGTCGGGCAGGCCGGCCAGGGTGCTCTCCCAGTGGGCGAGCTGGTGGGTGGCGAGGCTGTCGGGGTCGCGCTCGTCGCCGAGGAGTTCACGCTGCCACACGGCGAAGTCGGCGTAGCTGACGGGCAGCGGCGGGAAGTCGGGGGCGCGGGCGGCGAGCCGGGCGGTGTAGGCGGTGGACAGGTCGCCGAGCAGGGGCCGCAGCGACCAGCCGTCGCCGGCGACATGGTGCATCAGCAGCAGCAGGACGTTGTCGCCGTCGGGCAGGGTGAACAGGTGGGCCCGTATCGGCAGTTGGCAGTCGAGGTTGAACGGCTCGCGGGCGGCTGCGGTCAGGGCGGCCGGGAGCTGCTCGTCGTCGACGCGGGACTCGATGACCCAGGGGCGGGCCTGCTCGGGCGGCAGCAGCCGGGGGGTCACGCCGTGCTCGCCGCGCGGGTAGACGGTGCGCAGGCTCTCGTGCCGGGTGACGACGTCGTACAGGGCGGAGCGCAGGGCGGTGCGGTTCAGCGTGCCCGACAGCCGCAGCGCCAGCGGCATGTTGTAGGTGGGGGCGGCGCCCTCGACCTCGCGCAGCACCCACATGCGGTGCTGGGCGTAGGAGGTGGGGCGGGGGCCGTCGCCGTGCTCGAGCCGGGTCAGCGGCGGGCGGCCGGTGGCG
The DNA here is from genome assembly GCF_044763255.1 of Streptomyces sp. NPDC096176. Lineage (NCBI taxonomy): Bacteria > Bacillati > Actinomycetota > Actinomycetes > Kitasatosporales > Streptomycetaceae > Streptomyces > Streptomyces sp. NPDC096176. The sequence goes on from NZ_JBIWFV010000014.1 coordinate 37,836, forward strand.
GCGGTGCGCACCCGGGCGGCGAGGCCGGCCGGGGTGGGGGCCTCGAAGAGGTCCTGGATGGTGATCTCGGCGCCGAGGGTGTCGCGTACGGCGGCGATGAGCCGCCCGGCGAGCAGCGAGTGGCCGCCGAGGGTGAAGAAGTCGCTGTCCGCGCCCACCTGTCCGGTGCCGAGGGTGTCGGCGAAGATACGGCGCAGGGCCTCTTCGCGGGCGTCGGCGGGCGCGGCGGGGGCCGGCCCGTCGGCGGGCGCAGGCGTGTGCGGGGCGGGCAGGGCGGTGCGGTCGAGTTTGCCGTTGGCGGTCAGCGGCAGCGCGTCGAGCGGGGTGAAGGAGGCGGGCACGCAGTGCGCGGGCAGCTGTCCGGCCAGCAGGCGCCGCCAGCCGTCCGGGTCGGGCGCGGCGCCTGCGGCGGGGACGGCGTAGGCGGCGAGCCGGCGGTCGCCGGGCCGGTCCTCGCGGACGACGACGGCGGCCTGGGCGACGCCGGGGTGGGTGGCGAGCACGCTCTCGATCTCGCCGAGCTCGATGCGGAAGCCGCGGATCTTGACCTGGTCGTCGCCGCGTCCCAGGTAGGTGAACGTACCGTCGTCGAGGTGGCGCACCAGGTCGCCGGTGCGGTACATGCGGGTGCCGGGCGGGCCGTAGGGGTCGGCGACGAACCGTCCGGCGGTCAGGGCGGGCCGGCCCAGGTAGCCGCGGGCCAGGCCCGCGCCGGCGACGTACAGCTCGCCGGTGAAACCGGCCGGCACCGGGCGCAGCGCCGCGTCCAGGACGCGGGGGCTCAGGTCGGGGATGGTGCCGCCGAGCAGGGAACGGGCGCCGGGGACGGCATGCCGGGGGCCGAGGGCGGCGTGCGTGACGTGCACGGTGGTCTCGGTGATGCCGTACATGTTGACGAGGCGGGCGGCGGTGCCGCGGCGGGCGTACCAGTCGGCCAGGCGGGCGGGGTCGAGGGCCTCGCCGCCGAACACGATGTGGCGCAGGGCCAGTTCGGGCGGCTGGGGGCGGCCGCGGTCGGCTGCGTCGAGCTGGTGGAAGGCGGTCGGTGTCTGGTTGAGGACGGTGACCTTCTCGCGGGCCAGCAGGTCGAGGAAGTCGCCGGGCGAACGGCTGACGTGGTACGGGACGACGACGAGCCGGCCGCCGTGCAGCAGCGCGCCCCAGATCTCCCAGACGGAGAAGTCGAAGGCGTAGGAGTGGAAGAGGGTCCACACGTCGTCGGGACCGAAGCCGAACCAGTGGTCGGTGGCGTCGAACAGGCGCACCACGTTGCTGTGCGGGATCACCACGCCCTTGGGGCGTCCGGTGGAGCCGGAGGTGTAGATGACGTAGGCGGGGTGGGCGCCGTCGACGGCCACCTGCGGGTCGGTGTCGGGGTAGCCGCCGAGGTCCTGTGCCATCGCCTCGCCGTCCAGGACGAGGACGGGCTCGGCGTCCTCGATCATCCAGGCCAGGCGGTCGGCCGGGTAGTCGGGGTCCAGCGGCAGGTAGGCAGCGCCGGACTTGAGGACGGCGAGCAGGGCGACGACCAGGTCGAGGGAGCGGGGCAGGGTGAGCGCGACGAGCCGCTCGGGGCCGGCGCCTTGCTCGATCAGCCGGTGGGCGAGGCGGTTGGCGCGGGCGTCGAGCTCGGCGTAGGTGAGGTGCTCGCCGTCGTGGCTGACGGCGACCGCGCCGGGGGTGGCGGTGGCGCGGGCGGCGAAGAGGGAGTGCAGGGCCGGGGCGGCCGCCCCGGCCGTCCCGGCCGCAGCGGTGGCCGGGGCGGTGATGTCCTCGGTGGTGTCGGCGGCGTGCACGCGGGCGAGGGGCGTGTCGGGGCTGCTCGTGGCGAAGGCGCGCAGGAATCGGCTGAAGCGCGCCAGATGCGCGTCGGTCTCGGCCTCTGTGTACACCGCCGGGTTGGCCTCGAGGTCGATGCGCGCCCCGCTGCCGTCCGGCTCCTCGTACACGGAGAACTTCAGGTCCTCCACGGGCCCGGTCGACACGGGATGCACGGCCGCCGCGGGCCCGCCGAAGTCCAGGCCGCGCGGGTAGGGCATGACGTTGACCACGGGCCCGTAGGCGCGTTCGCCGACGGCGCCGAGCTCGCGGCGCACCTCCTCGTAGGGGTAGCGCTGGTGGCGCAGCAGCGGCTGCAGCGCGTCGCGCACGGCGGCGACCAGGTCGGCGAGCGAGGCGGCGGGGCGGGGTTCGACGTGCAGCGCCGGGACGTTGGCCACGGTGCCCGGCGCGCGGCGGGCGGCGGAGGTGCGGCGCGCGGTGACCGGCAGGCCGAGGGTGATGCCCCGCTCCCCCGTCAGCCACTGGACGTACGCGGCGACGACGGCCGGCAGCGCGACCTGCCGGCCGGTGTCGGCGGCGCGGGCCACGGCGTCGAGGCCGTCCAGCACCTCGCGTCCGGCGAACGCGGTCCGGCGCAGCGCGTGCGGCGCGGCGGGGGCCGTCGTGCCGCCGAGGGTGACGGGGGCGGTGCGGGGGGCGGCGAGCCAGTGGGTGCGGTCGGCGGCGTAGGCGTCGGATGCGCGCCAGGCGGCTTCCGCCTCGACCAGTTCCCGGATGCCGGTGGCGGTGTCGGTGTCGGTGGTGTCGCCGCGGTAGGCGGCGGCGACACGCTCGGCGACGAGCCGGAAGGCGTAGCCGTCGAGCAGCAGGTGGTGCACGTGCTGGAACCAGCGGTGGCGGCCGGGCGCGAGGGTGATCAGCGCCTGGGTGAACAGCGGCGCGCCGCCGGTCACGTCGAGGGGGCGGCCGATGACGTCCCGCATCCAGGTGTCGGCGGCGGCCGCGGGGTCGTCGGCGCCGCTGACGTCGATCCGGTGCAGGGGAAAGGGGACGTGCTCGGCGATGCTCTGGGTGACGTTCCCCTCGGCGTCGGTGTGGAAGCGCAGCCGCAGCGCGTCGGTGCGGGCGACGGTCTCGCGCACTGCCGCCTCGAGGCGGTCGGCGTCGACGTCGCCGGTGAGTTCGACGTACTCGCCGGTGTTGTAGACGGGACTGCGCGGGTCCCGGGCCTGCGCGAACCAGATGCCGAGCTGGGCTGCCGTCAGCGGCAGGCGCGCGTCGTCGGGAACGGGCACTTCTCCCCCAAGGTCCGGGCCGTCCGCGGCTGGGCGGCGAGAATCCCGCTCAGCCTCGCGCCCGGGGTTGACGGGGCGCTGACCCGCTCCTGATGTGCGGCGGGGCCCGCGGGCGGGGGCGTGTCAGCGCAGGCCGGTCTCGAAGGCGTAGATGGCCGCATGCACCCGGTTACGCAGCCGCAGCTTGTTCAGCAGGTTCTGCACATGGGTCTTGACGGTGTGTTCGGACAGCGTCAGCGACTGGGCGATCTCGGTGTTGGACAGTCCGCGGGCCACGAGGTCGAGGATCTGGCATTCGCGGCCGGTGAGCTGCTGCGGCGGTACGTCGGAGACGGTGGGCGCGGTGCGGGGCCGCGCGGGTGCTTCGGCGGCGGCGGGCAGCGGGCCGCGGGTGAGCGAGTAGCCGGCGGCGGCCAGCGAGACGGCGGCGGCCAGTTGCTGCGAGGTGGTGGTCACCGGCAGATGGCCGTGCAGGACGGCCGCGGGGCGCGCGCCGGGTTCGGCCCCGCCGACGGTCAATACCCGTATGCCGGGGTCGATGTGGCCGAGCAGTGCGTCGACCTCGTGTTCCTCGCGCATGCCGTGGACGACGAGCACGTCGGGCGTGTGCGCCCGCAGCGCGGCCAGGGCCCGGGGGCCCGGCTCGTCCTCCCCTATGACGCTGATGCCGCCCTGCCCGTCGAGCAGGGAGCGGATCCCGGCCCGGGCGAGCGCGTCGGCGCCGACGAGGAACAGCCGTACTCCGCCGGTCTCGGTGGCCCCGCCGGGCAGCATGCGCAGCACGGAGGCTCCGCCGTGCGCAGGCGCCGTCCGGCCGAGGCCGGTTCCCGCGTCCGTTGTCATGGCCTGCCCCCTTTCCGCGCTTGTGGTCACCAAGCCCGGTCACGCTATCCGCCGGCCGGCGGGCGGCCCGGGCTTCTCCAGCCGGCTTCGAGGGTGCGCTGAGCTGTTCCGGAGGGCAGGCGGCAGGGGCCAACCTGCCAGTGCTGTACGCGCGGCATCGACGCCCGGCGCGACCGGCTCTGCTGCTGCGCCGTCGGCCAGTGCGCTGCGTTTTCACAGGTCAACGCCGATCTATGGGTCCGTGGAAATCCGCTGGCGTCCGCCTTTGGCGGGTCCGGTTGCCGTCAGCGTTGCCGTCAGAAGACGTCTACTGCCGGGAGAGTCCAGCCGGATCGATTGCGATCGGGAACGGGGCGTCCAAGGTGGGTGATCGCTCCCGCGAGTGCCGTGGTCCGCTCCACGTAGCAACCGCCCTGCAATTCGTAGATGACGAGCATGGGGGCACGTACCGCGAATGGACGTCGTCCACTGAGGAATGCGGTGCGTACCGGGCGGTGCTGAGTGGCAGCCCCGGTGCCCGGTCTGCAGCTGCCCTCAGGTGTTCTGAGGGGCTTCGTCCTCGCCGAGCCGTCGATCGAGGTCACTCGTCCATTGCTGGGCCCATGTTCTGAGCTCGGTGATCTGCTCCTCGGTGAGGCCGTAGGAGGCGAATTCCTCGTCGTCGTACCAATCGGCGCCAGCGAGGCGTTCGCGCAGGTCCTGGCGGCGGAACTCGTCGCGGCCGTGCCGTTCGCCCAGTCGCTCGAGCTCGGTGGCCGCGTGGTGGGCGGAGGCGGCGTGGACGTCGATCAGGTCGCGGACCGCGCCGCGGTCGGCGAGGGCGCGGACTTTGGTGCCGATGACGTCGTCGAGGGCGAGGACCGGGCCGTACTCGGTGGTGAGCGGCGAGGCCCACAGGTTCTCCTTGAGGACGTCCACCTCGCAGTCCTCGCCGCTGTCAGGGTCGGTCGCCAGGAGGCGTGCGGACAGCGGGTCCACGCCGATCATCGTCACGTGCCAGCCCCGTTGGGTCAGTTCCTGGCGGAGGTGCTCGGCGATGTCCGCCATGGGGGCGGGGTTCTCTGTGGCGACGTCGAGGTCCTGACTGATCCGGTCGACCAGCCCGTGCGCCTGGACGGCGTACCCGCCGGTGATGACCAGCGGGTAGGGGGTGCCGATTGCCAGGACGTCGGACAGGAGGCGGCGGTGCAGTTCGCTGAGGTTCACGCGGCGGCGGACGCCTCGTGGGCGAGCTCGGGGAAGGCGTCCTCCCACACGTCGCGAATGTGCCTGCTGACCAGAGTGCGAAGCACCGGCCACTGGGAGGCGAGCAAGTCCCGGTTCAGGAAGGTGGCGAGGTCACGGTGCTGGCCCTCGGCCAGGACGGTCCGGTAGAGACTCATCCGCTGGCGGGGCCGGTCGAGGTCGTACGCTCGCAGGCCGGACCAGGCGACATGGAGGGGGAGCTCGACCTGCCCGTGCACCGGTCCGGTCAGTTCGTCCAGACGGCTGGGCAGCCGGCCCGCGTACCGGGCACGCAGCACATCGGCGGTGGCGGGTTCGGGCGAGCGGGAATGCTGCGGATCCATGCCCGCCATTATTCCTCCGTTTCATCGAGTCCGTCGAAGACCGGGTGACCGGACCTCGGGGCCCGTCAAGGCCGCCAGGTCCGCAGCAGCGCGACGGTGCAGTGCGGGTCGTAGAGCTCCCCCGCCAGCACGACCGACTACTCGCGCGTCGGGGCGACGGAGGCACCGCCGGCCTCGAGGTACATCACGGTGACGGCGCAGGCCGCGCTGAGGTTGGAGCGCTCGAGCCAGCGCAGCCGGCCCAGGGTGTGCACCAGCGCGGCGGCCCAAGCGTAGACACCTCCGCAGACGGGAGTCTCGAGCAGTTCGGCCCGATGCCGGGCGACGGCGGTGATCGGCGCGCCGAGGTCGTCGGGGGCGGGGTCACGGTGGCCGGCGCGCTCGGCGACTTCCAGGATCCAGGACAGGTCGACGTACTGTCGCCCTCCGGGCATGCAGTCCGCACTCCCCGCCCCCCGCCCCTGCACCAGACCAAGTACCTGTGGTACGGCCACGGCTGGGGCGACACGCTGAGCACGGTTGCGTTCGCCGAGCCACCCACACCCGTGAATGCGCCCTACTCTTTCGCGAATTGAGGGCCCGGCGGATCACCGCTGGAAACACCGACGGGGTCCGTCTCCTGAAGGTAGTGAATTCCGGGCGCGAAACCGACTCCCGCAGACTCGACCCGTTCGTTCATGGCGAAATTATTGAATCAGTCTCATACCATGAATCACCCCACCGTTCCAGTTGCGAGGCTTGGCGGTCGGTGATCTGCTTGATAAAGAGCGCCGCAACAATAGCGGAAGAAGGCGGGATATATGGTCGCCGTCCTGACGATGGACAGGTTGCGCTGCGAAGACCCCCAGGATTCTTCAGTGGATGAAATAATGATCCAGGCCAACGGCAGGCAGGTCTGGCCTTTCACGGGGTTTTTCTCCATCGGGGCAGGACTGGAGGTTCCGCTGGGCGTCGATTTCGCCTTCAACGGCGAAGTCACCGTTGTCCTCTTCGACCAGGAAGACATCGGATCGGATGACGACTTGGGCGGCGTCATCATTTCCGAGGGAGACACAGACGGTCCAGCGTCCTTCAATATCACGGGACCAGGCTTCCATTACATCCTCACCTACCGAGTAAAGATGCTCGCCTGAGAGGCCGGGAGGCGAAACCATGGGAGAAAAGTCCGTGAAGGTAACGAAACTGCGGTGCAACGAAACCGACGACGACGAGGTCGATGAGCTCTTCATGTTCCACAACGGGAACAGGATATGGCCGCCGTCAGGAATATTCTCGATGACACAGGCCACCGAAGTACCGATGAACATCCTCCAGGATTTCGGTGCTGGGGAGTCAATGCGATTCAGCCTGCGGGACGACGAAAGCCCACTCGGTTCCGACTCTCTCGGTTTTGTGGACATATCTCGCTTCGAGCCCAACGGAGAGCATTTCAAGGACTTCTCCGGCGGTGAGGGCGGATCCTACACGCTGACGTATCGTATGCGGGAGGTTTCCGAATAGATCCGAAGACGCCGCCGGCTTCTCTTTCGGAATCAGGGCCGGATCAGCGAGAGTGGCCCCCACGCCGGGCGCGTGGGGGCCACCCCCGTCCCTCGGATACGGAGGCATGGGCGCCAGGCAGGCGACCCCTGCTCACCGGTGGCATCGGATTCCCCAGTGCGGTGGGAAGCGAAAACAACAAGCGGAGTCGCCTCACTCCACGTTGAGGCTCTGTCAGTGGCCTCGGTGCCCGTGTTGCGGATCGCGGAACTGCTGGGCGGGGCCGGGCTCTTCGTCACCGCGCGTGTGGTGCAGGAGCCGGAGGGGCGGGTGACGCGGCGGTACGCCTGCCTGCTGGCCCGTAAACCGGGCCGCGCCGAGCCGCGCTGAACGAACGTGTCCGGCCCGGTGGTTCAGGGCTGGTGGTGGGCCATCGCCGCGAGGAAGCCGGGGTCGAGCATGGTGCGGGCCGAGGTGTCGTCGGCCGGGTCGAGGCCGGCGTCGTGGCAGGCGACGGAGAGCAGGTAGCGGCGGCCGAGGGCCGGGTGGGTGGCGAAGGCCCATTCGCCGCGGGAGGCGGGTGAGCCGTCGGGGGCCAGCAGCCGGCCGCTTCGCAGGCCGAAGCCGAATTCGGTGAAGCCCAGCCGCATGCCCTGGCCGAGGGCCTTGGTGTAGGCCTCTTTGAGGGTCCACAGGCGCAGGGTCTGGGCGGTCTGTTCGCCTTCGGGCAGGGGGGCGAGTTCGGCGGCCTCCGTGGGGGTGCACATCTGGGCCTGGAGGAGGTCGAAGCGCATGCGGCGGTCGGCCGGTTCGGCGTCGACGCCGATGCGGCCGTGGCGGCTGAGTCCGACGGCCATCAGGTCACCGGTGTGGGTCAGGCTCAGGTCGATCTGGTCGAAGCCGCGCAGGTAGGGGCGGCCGCCGAGCCGGTAGGCGAGGTCGAGGGTCTCCGGTTCGACGCGCAGGGCCGCGGCGGCGGTGTACTTCATCAGCAGGCGGGCGGCGAGGAAGCGGTAGCGGACGGTCGCGTCGGGGATGCGGCGGTAGCGGGTCCAGTCGCGGCCCAGCAGCCGGCGCAGGCCCGGGGCGGTGAGGGCCGCGGGCAGCCATTCGCCCCAGGTGGTGTGCACGACCGCGTTGCCCAGTCGGGTCAGGTTCTCGTGCACGCCCTGCCACGGCCCGGCGGGCCGCGGTACGTGGATCGGTGTGCTGATCCTCGGCTCGTCCATGACTGTCCCCTTCCCCTCTCCCCATTTCCCGTCCGTTTCCCGGCTGCGGGATCCGGACGGCGGTGCTATCCGGCGAGCTGTGTGTCGTACAGGTCGAAACTGCGGTGGTCCCGGTAGCGCGCGAGTACCTCTTCGAGGACCGGCGGTGTGGTCCCGTCGGGAAGGTCGGGGACCGGGACGCCGAGCCTGCGGCCGATGCGGGTCAGGGCGAGGACGGCCCAGGCCGGGTCGGACAGGAAGGTGTCGGTGCCGTCCTGGCCCTGCCATACGCCCAGGCACGCGGCGGCCGCCAGGACCAGGACGTAGCGGTCGGCGAGCGCGCAGGCGCGGGGATCGACGAGGGCGGCACGGGCGATGTCCGGCAGGGCGGCGCACTGTTCGCGCAGGGCCCGCATCTCCTGGACGAACGCGTCGGCGAGGTCGGCGAGCGCGGCGCAGGCGGCTCCCGTGGCGCGCAGCGGGCCCAGGCGTTCGGCGCTGCCGATCAGGGACGCGGTCAGGACGTCCTCGCTGCCGGAGAGGGTGAGTCTGCGGTAGTCGAACGCCGGCAGGGGCGCCGAGGGCAGGAACAGCCGGCCGGCCGGTTCGTCGGTGCGGAACCACGAGCGCTGGGCCAGGGTGCGCAGTTGGGGGACGATCACGGCCTGGCAGGCGGCGGTGCCTGCGTGTCCGAGGCCGGCGACGGGCAGGTCGCGTACGAGTTTTTGGAAGCCGCCGTAGCGGGGGCCGCGGTCGTAGCCGTGCGCGCCGAGGACGGTGGAGAGTTCCTCGAGGTCCTCGCGGAGCAGGTCGGGCATGGTCATCTTGACGGCGGCGGCGAGCAGGTGGGAGCTGTCGGGCAGCAGGCTCAGGGCGCGCAGTCCGGTGACGGCCATGGCGTCGCAGGCCAGCAGGTCGGCGAAGACGCCGGTCAGCACGGTGTGCCAGCGGCGGGGCGGGACGCCGGCGGGCCGTCCGGTGGTGGCGGCGCGGACGGCGAAGCGCAGCACGCTGTCGACGCCGGCGACGACGGTGGCGGGGATGAGGCAGCGGTTGACCTGGTAGGTGCGCAGGGCGAGGGGGATGCCGTCGCCGAGGGAGCCGACGAGGGTGTCGGCGCCGGCGGGGCAGTCGGTGAACGACAGGCCGGAGAACCGGCTGCCGCGCATACCCGGGGTGAGGGCGCGCGGCAGCCGGTGCAGGCCGCCGGGCGGCAGCTGCTCGGGGTCGAGCAGCAGTACGGAGTGGCTTCGTGGGCCGGTCGAGGTGGCGGTGCGGGCGTACATGACGTAGGCGTCGGCCCGGTCGGCGTTGATGACGACGTCTTTGCATCCGTCGAGGACGAAACCTCCGCCGGGGGCGGAGCGTGCGGTGAACTCGTCGCGCAGGATGGCGTTGGCGTGGGCGAGTTCGTGGTGGAGGATCGGGGTGCGGCCGCCGGCCAGGAGCACGCGGGCGGCCTGTCGGCGCTGGTGTTCGTCGCCCGCGGCCCATACCGCGGAGGCGCCGAACAGTGAGGTGATGCCGTGGCCGAAGCCGAGGGCGACGTCGCGCCGGAAGACGGGCCGCAGGACGCGGGCGAGGATGTCGGGGCGGATCAGGCGGCCGCCGAGTTCCTGGGGGACGAATTCGGCGGTCAGGCCTGCGTCGGTGAGCAGCGCCTCGGTGGCGGCGGGCACTTCGCGGCGGTCGTCGGCGGCCAGCAGGGCGCCGTAGCCGTGCGGGTTGCGCAGGTCGTCGGGGTCGCCGAGGAGTTTCTCGAGCCAGGCGGCGCGTTCGGCGGCGCCGGGCGGGGCGCCGCCGGGCGCCCGGGGGCCGGTTGTGGGCCCCGGGGCGCTCCGGCGGTGGGCGGCCGCTGCCGGGGCGGGCGCGGGCCGGCCTGCCAACGGGACGCGCCCAGGCGGTTCCGTGCCCGGCGCGTCCGGGGAGGTGCGGGGGTCGTGGCCGACTGTCGTCGAGGCAGGTGCAGTCACCGGATGTCCCCGAGGGCGCCTCGCTCGGTGGGGTGGAGACGAATCCGACTCCGCAGAGCAAAGGGCGAATTGCCGTCAGAGTGATTCTCCGTCTGCCAGGGAGGTGTCGCGTTCAGCATCCAAGCGGTGCACGATCTCTGAATTGAGGGACCGGCGGGCGGACTTGGCCTGAGTAGTGAGCCACCGATGGAGGTCGGCGGGAAGCCGGAGCGTGATGCGTACTTCATGATCCATACCTCAATCGTAGTGGTAGCTTGGTGTCATGAAGACACCACGCGAGTCCGGGGAGACCGGGCACGCCCGGTACACCTACCGGCTGCGTGTGTCATCCACGGCGCTGACCGGCCTTGAAGAAGAGTGGGCGCGTTGCCGGTGGATTTGGAACGAGTGCTGCGCCCGGTCCAAGAAAGCCCACGCCGAGGACGAGAAGTGCGGTCCGGCACGGCTGGACAAGATGCTGACCGAAGCCCGCAGCCGCAACACGTGGCTGCGGTCCGGTTCCTCGGTCCCGCAGCAACAGGTGATACGCGACTTCGGAAAGTCCCGTGCCAAGGCGCTCAAAGACATCAAGACCCGGTTGCCACTGCGGCAGCGTGCGGGGATGCCGAAGTACAAGAAGAAGCGCTCGACCGACCCGACGCTCAACTACACGCGGCGCGGCTTCCGCGTCAAGGACGGCAGGCTGCATCTGGCGGGCGGCATCGTCCTGGCCGTGGTGTGGTCCCGTGTCCTGCCGGCCCTCCCGTCGAGCGTGCGGGTTTACCGGGACAGCATCGGTCACTGGTATGCCTCTTTCGTAGTCCCCGCAGAAACCCAGCCGCTCCCCGAGACGGGTGCGGTGATCGGAATCGACTGGGGCGTGAAGGAGACCGCGACCACCACCAGCGTCGCCCATGACCTGCCCCATGCCCAGCACGGGCGCAAGGCCGCTGCGAAGCTGGCGCACTACCAGCGGATGACGGCCCGCAGGAAGCCCCCAAAGGGCAGATCCGGCTCGCGGGGATACCGGGCGGCAAAGAAGCTGACGGCGAAGCTGCACAAGAGGGTTGCCCGCCAGCGACAGGACACCGGCCGCAAGTGGGCCAAGTCGGTCGTGCGCGACCACGACGCCCTCGCCGTGGAGGATTTCACGTCGAAGTTTCTGGCCAGATCCACCATGGCCCGCAAGGCTGCCGACGCGGCGATCTCCGCGACGAAGCGCGAACTGATCAACGCAGCACGCAAGCACGGACGCATCGTGCACCTTGTGAATCCCGCGCACACCACCATGGACTGTGCGCGGTGCGGAGCGAGAACCAAGCACGCGCTACCTCTCTCAGAACGTACCTACACCTGCACCGTGTGCGGAGCCGTATCCCCCAAAGACAAGAACTCCGCACACGTGATGCTGGTCCGGGCTGGTCTCAACCCGGCTGGTGTTGATCGTGCAAGACCTGACGGGTCGCCGGCCCGCAGGCAACGTGAGCCTGGAATCCCCGCCCTTTAGGGAGGGGAGGAGTCAAAGGACGCGGACCGCGCTCTCCGCGTGCTTCTTGGCGAGGGCGAGGGTGGCGCCGCTGTTGCGGCCCAGGGCCTCGCGGACGTAGCGGCGGGCGGTCTGCACGTCGGCGTCCGCGCCGAGGACGGACTCGATGTTCTCGGGGCGCAGCACGACGCTGTGCTGCGAGGTGACGGTGACGCCCGTCTCGTCGGGGACGACGGACCATTCGCCGGTGTGGGCCGACATGAGCAGCGGGGTGGCGGTCTGCTTGTAGACGATGCGGCCGGCGTGCGGGAAGCAGATGCGCACGGACTCGGTGGTGTGGGTGGAGCCGTCGGAGGTGACGGTGTCCATGGCCATGATCTGCACGCCGGGCTGGTCCTCGGTGAGGTCCAGGCGGGAGACGTGCGGGACGAGTTCGGGCCAGTCGGCGACCCGGTAGAGGAAGTCGTAGACGAGTTCGGCGGGGCCGTTGACGCGGACGGAGTCCTCGAAGGACAGGACGAGGTCGTCGAGGTGGGACCAGCGCTCGGCGAGCTGCTGCAGGTTGGCGAGTTCGGCGCGGCTGTTGGTGTCGGTGGCGCGCTCGACCCAGGCGACGTCGTCGGGGGCGTCGTCGGCGACGGTGAAGTCGTGCAGCAGGGTCAGTTTGGACCGGTTGGCGCCCAGGGAGTCGACGATCCAGGTGCCGCCCATGGACTTGACGGGGGTGGCGGGCAGTTCCTGGCGGAACTCGATGCGGCGCTGCTCGGGGTCGAGGACGCGGCGGGAGGTCCAGGACTTGACTTGTCCGTTGGCGGTGGCCCACATGCGCAGGCGCTCGCCGGTGCCGTCGAACTCGAGCCGTTCGACGTGGACGTTGGGCGGGAAGAACAGCGGCCACTGGACGGCGTCGGAGATCAGGCCGTAGACCACGCCGGCGGGCGCGGCCACGTTCACCTCGTGCGTCGTGCGGTGCACTCGCTCAGCGGACATGTCTCAACCTCTTTCGAAAAGGTCACTGTTCATGGGTCGGGGGGCGGGTTGCCCGGGCGGGGTGTTCCCGGGGCGGCGGGGTCAGAAGTGGCCCAGGCCGCCGCAGACGTTGAGGGCCTGGGCGGTGATGGAGGCGGCGTGTTCGGTGGTGAGGTAGCCGACGAGGGCGGCGACTTCTTCGGGGGTGGTGTAGCGGCCGAGGGGGATCTTCGCCTCGAACTGTTCCTGTACGTATTCCTCCGTGGTGTCCCAGGCGGCGGCGTAGCCCTGGCGGACCCGTTCGGCCAGTGGGGTCTCGACGTAGCCGGGACAGACCGCGTTGACGGTGATGCCGGCGGGGGCGAGTTCCTTGCCGAGGGCTTTGGTGAAGCCGACGACGCCGTGTTTGGAGGCGGTGTAGGGGGCGCCGAGCAGGACGCCCTGTTTGCCCGCGGTGGAGGCGATGTTGATGATGCGGCCCCAGGAGGCGTCGGCGAGGCCGCCGTTCTTGAGGACTTCGCGGGTGAGCAGGAAGACGCTGTTGAGGTTGGTGTCGATGACGTCGTACCAGAGGTCGTCGGCGATGTCGGCGGTCGGGCCGCCGCCGCTGCGTCCGACGTTGTTGACGAGGACGGTGATGGGCCCGTAGGTGTCCACGGCGGTGCGGACCAGGGCGGCGACGGACTCGCGGCTGCGCACGTCGGCGGCGGTGCCCTCGGCCTCCAGGCCTTCCTCGCGCAGGTCCTCGACGGTCTGTTTGACCTCCAGTGCGGTGCGGGCGCAGATGAAGACGCGGTGTCCTCGGCGGCCGAGGTCGCGGGCCACGGCGAGGCCGATGCCGCTGGTGGCGCCGGTGACCAGGGCGACCGGCGAGGAGGCCGGCAGCCGTGCGGGCTGTGCCGACGGTGCCGGTTGTGCGCTCATCGGGTTGCCTCCTTCTGCGGTGCGCCGACGGTGGTGTCGAGGTTGTCCCGGTCCGCTCGACGGTCGGAAGAGGGCCGCTCGAGGACGGCCTCAGGTGCGCTGTGGGGCGGCTGTCCGGGTGTCGGGGAGAGGGGGCGCAGTGCCTCGTCGAGGGCGCGGGGGGTGAGCAGGCCGCCGTGGGCGGCGAGGTAGCCGTCGGGGCGGATCAGGGCCCAGGCGCCGGCCGGGAGGCCCAGGGCGCGGCGCAGTGCGCCGTCGGGGTCGGGCAGCGGGCGGGGGCCGGGGGTGCGGGTGTCGCCGACGGTGCGGACGGACAGCCAGGCGCCGTGGCGGGTGGCCGCGTCGGTGGCGGTGCGGACGGGGGTGCCGGTGGTGTCGTGTGCGCCGGGTGCCACGAGCAGGGTCCAGCGCACGTCGCGCAGTTCGGCGGCGAGGGCGCGGGGTCCGGGCGAGTCGGGCCTGTGGGCGGTGGCGGTGGCGACGCGTTCGCCGGGGGCGGGCACGTGGCGGCGCCGGGGCACGAAGACGGGTGCGGCGACGGGGGCGGCGACCGGGACGGGTTCGGGTCCGGCGCCGGTGGTGAGCGGGCTTGCGGCGTACTCGATGCGCAGTCCGGACATGCCGCCGAGGACCTTGCGCTGGATGGCGCGGCGCAGCGCCGGCACGGCGCGTACGACGGTGAAGACGGCGGGCAGGGCGAGGGAGGCGAGGGCGTTCTTGAGCGCCACGAGGAAGGTGGCGGTGCGGGTGGAGCCGAGGAGCGCCTTGCCGATGGGGACGCGTTCGGTGCTGTAGGTGTCCAGGAGCTGTGCGGGGGCGTGGCCTTGGTGGACCATGGCGATTTTCCAGGCGAGGTTGTACGCCTCCTGGATGCCGGTGTTCATGCCCTGGCCTGAGGCGGGGCTGTGCACGTGGGCGGCGTCGCCGGCGACGAAGACGCGGCCGTCGTGCATGCGGGGCACCATGCGCTGCTGGAAGGTGAACACGGAGGTCCACTCGGGGTCGCCGACGTGGACCGGGTGGCCGAGGCCGGCGGTGAGGCGGGCGGCGATGCGGTCGGCGGCGCCGGTCGCGTCCGCGGTGGCGGGGGCGGTGTCCAGCAGCCGCCAGTGGCCGGTGCGGGCGTAGGGCACCATCATCAGGGCCTGTTTGCCGGTGTGGACCCAGTAGATGCTGTCGGGTTCGAGGTCGGTGCGTACGGGGGCGTCGGCGAGGATCCAGGTGTCGCGGCTCTCGCCGATCAGCGGCAGGCCGAGCTGTTTGCGTACGGCGCTGTGGCCGCCGTCGCAGCCCACGAGCCAGGGTGTCTCGCAGATCTCCTCGGTGCCGTCGGTGTGCCGCAGGGTTGCTCGTACCGTGCTGTGGTCCTGCTCGAGGCCGGTCAGCCGTACGCCCCATTCGATCTCGACGCCGAGCCGGGCGACGGCCTCGCGCAGGACGGCCTCGGTCCGGGTCTGCTCGATGATCACGGTGTAGGGGTGGCGGGTCGGCATGCTGCTGTAGTCCGCGTCCAGGCGCACCAGCCGGCGGCCCTTGGCGTACATGGTGAACGCCCGGTTCTTGCGGCCGTTTTCGATGACGGGGCCGACGGTGCCCATCTGGTCGAGGGTTTCCAGGGTGCGCGGGTGGACGGCGACGGCCCTGCTGGTGCGGGCGGGGCCCGGGGCGGCGTCGACGAGGCGTACGGCCAGGCCCCGGCGGGCCAGTTCGTGGGCGGCGGTCAGGCCGACGGGGCCGGCGCCGGCGACCAGGACGTGGGGCCGCAGGTCATCGGACACCGGCCGCCTCCAGCGGGGTGTCTGCGTTCTCGTCGACGTACATGGCCGGCTCCGCGGTCACCAGCGGCTTGAGGTCGGCGACGATGGCGGCGAAGCCGTCGCTGCTGACGGCGGCGCGGTGGTCGGCGGCGCTGTTCCACACGGCGATCTCCAGGTGCACGTTCTCGGATCCGAGGGCGCGCAGGTTCTGGTGGCTGATGTAGCCGGGCTGGGCGGACATGTAGGCGGTGAGCCGGGCGCGGACGGCCAGGAAGGCGTCGTGGTCGCCGTGCACGGTCAGCTTGTTGACGAAGGTCACCATCGGTCTGCCTCCTGCGACAGGGATACGGAAAGGAGCGGGCTGGACGGGCGGGTGCCGCGGGCCGGCGGTCAGGCGGCGGCTTCCGCGGCGGCGCGGGTGCTCAGCCGGCGGCGCAGCTCTTGGCGGCGGGGTTTGCCGGTGGGGGTGCGCGGGACGGCGTCGAGGGCTTCGACGCGGCGGATGCGTTCGAAGTGGGCGAGGCGGGAGTTGGCCTTCTCGGTGATCGAGTCGAGGACGTCCAGGACGGCGTGCGCGGCGTGCTGCGGGGGGCCGGGTGTCTCGCGCAGCACGATGCCGGCCCATGTGACGGCGCCGTGCACGGCGTCGGGCCAGCCGACGACGACGCATTCGGCGACTCTGGGGTCGTCGGCGAGGACGCGTTCGACGGCGGTCGGCGAGACGAGTTCGTTGTCGTACTTGAAGACGTCGCCGAGCCGGTCGACGAGGTACAGGACACCGTCGGCGTCCTCGTAGCCGATGTCGCCGGTGGAGAACCAGCCGTCGGCGTCGATGCGTGAGGGTTCGTCGTCGTCGAGGTAGCCGGCCATCACCTGGGGGCCGCGGACCTGGACCTCGCCGGTGGCCCACACGTCGACCACCTCGCGCGAGTCGAGGCCGACGATGCGGCTCTCGGTGCCGGGCAGGGGGCGGCCGACGGCTCCTTTGCGGGAGTGGTCCTCGATGCTCTGGTTGTGGCAGAGCGGGGAGAGTTCGGCCATTCCGTAGCCCTGGATGACGGGGACGCCGAGGGCCTCGTGGAGTGTGCGGGCGGCGGCGGGCGCGAGGGCGGTGCCGCCGGACATGACGGCCGTCAGCCGCGGGGCTGCGGGGATGCCGTCGCGGGGTGCGGTCAGCCGCGGGTCGGCGGCGAGCCGGTGCAGGCGGGCGGGCAGCCCGTAGTAGTGGGTGGCGCCGGTGCGGGCGGCCAGGGCGAGGGAGGCGATGGGGTCGCCGTCCTGGCACAGCACTTGTGAAGCTCCCGCGTACACCGCCGAGTTGAGGTGCATCACATGGAACAGCGGCAGGTGGTTGAGGGTGACGGATGCCGGTGTGAGGCGGTGCGCGAGGGCGATCTGCGCCGCGTTGGCGACCAGGTTGCGATGGGTGAGCCGCACGCCCTTGGGGCGGCCGGTGGTGCCGGTGGTGAACTGCACGCACACGACCGCGTCGAGGTCGGTGGGGCCTGCGCCGAGGCCGGCCGGGCCGTCGGGGACGCCGTCGAGGGCGATGTGCAGGGGCAGCGCGTCGGCGGGGACGACGCCGTCGCCGGCGTCGGTGACGATGATGGTGTGCAGGTCCGGCAGCCGCTCGCGCATCTTGGTGAGCAGTTCGGCGGTGGCCGAGGGTACGAACGCGATCTCGATCGCGGCGGCGGTGAACGCGTGGTGCAGCGCCCCCTCCCCCACCAGCGGGTTGACCAGGGCGATGGTGTGGCCGCTGCGGCTGGTGCCGTAGTAGGCGGCGGCGAAGCCGGCGTCGAGGGTGTTGGCGACGCCGATGGTGGTGCCCGGGCGGCCCGTGGCGTGCTGCAGGTAGTGGGCGACGCGGTCGGCGCGGGCGTCGAGTTCGGCGTAGGTGAGCGTCTGCTGCCCGCAGGTCAGTGCGGTGCCGTCGGGGTCCCGGACGGCGGCCCGGCGCAGCAGTGCGTCCAGGGGCAGTTCCGGATGGGTGAATCGCGGCACGGCGGGGGCCTCCTCCGGGTGGCTTTGCGCTGCTGGCCGATCGAGGTGTCGGGTGCCACGCTGTGCGGCCGTGCTCGAGAAACCGTCGAAGTCCGCTCGACGGGCCCTCGGCGCTGTGCGGAGCTCCGGCCCCGGGCGCCGGGGCGGGCCGCCGGGTGCGAGCGCGGCTCCAGCGGTATGCGGGTGCGCCTCCATCGGAGGCGGTCACGTTGGGCGGCGTTACTCACTGCCTGCGCACGGACCTGGGTCGTGTCCCGAGCCCTGCGTTGGACCGAATCGTCACCCGATGGGGGTTTCACCAATGACGCAGACGACGATCGACCGGCCGGGAGTCTCGGCCCTGCAGCAGGCCGTGCAGGGCGCAGCGGACCGGCTGGTCGCGGCCGGGGCCGCCGGGGTGCAGTTCCGGGTCGCCCGGGGGGACAACTCGTTCGTCGTCACCTCCGGTATCGCGGAGCTGGGCTCGGACCGGCCGGTGCCCGAGGACGGCCGTTTCCGCATCTCGTGCATCACCAAGCCGTTCGTGTCCGTGGTGGTGCTGCAGCTGGTCGCCGAGGGGCGGCTCGAGCTGGATCGGACGGTCGAGAGCTACCTGCCGGGTCTGCTGCCGTACGGCGAGAAGATCACCATCCGGAATCTGATGCAGCACACCAGCGGCCTGTACAACTACATGGACTCGTTCCAGAAGCCGGGCGACCGTTTCCTGCGCGACCGCTACAAGCACTACGAGCCCGAGGACCTGATCGCGATCGCGGCCGCCAAGCCGCTGGAGTTCGAGCCGGGCACGAAGTTCGCGTACTGCAACACGAACTACTTCATCGTCGGCCTGCTCATCAAGAAGATCACCGGCCGCTCGTACCGCGAGGAGATCACCGAGCGGGTGCTCGAGCCGCTGGGTCTGTCGGAGACGACGCTGCCGGGTGACGACCCGAACATCCCCGGCCCGCACGCCCGCGGCTACATGCAGATCGGCGGCGAGCCGGTCGACGTGACGCTGATGAACCCGTCGGAGGCGGGCTGCGCGGGTGAGATCATCTCCACGACGGCGGACCTGGACCGCTTCTTCTGCGCGCTGTTCGGCGGGGAGCTGCTGAACGAGCCGGAGTTCACCGAGATGACCACGCCGCTGCCGCCCGAGATGATCGAGAACCTGCCGATGGGCATCGGCTACGGGCTGGGCATCATGAAGCTGGAGAACGACGACGACCTGGACCTGTGGGGCCACGGCGCGGGCATCCCCGGCTACGCCACGTTCGCGGCCACCACCCGCGACCGGTCCGCCCGGGTGCAGCTGTCGTTCACGATCGGCGACAAGGACTTCGGCCCGGAGGCCGAGCAGGCCGTCATCCGCGGTGTGAACACCGCCCTGTGCTCGTGAGGCGCAGATGACGAATCCGACGCCCGCCGGGGCAGTTCACAAGGCCGTCGTCGTCACCGGCGGCGGCACGGGAATCGGCGCGGCGACCGCCCGCGCTTTCGCCGGCGACGGTGCGCATGTCCTCGTCGTGGGGCGCAGTGAATCGACGCTGAAGGAAACCGCGGACGGCCACGACCGGATTCATCTTCTGGCCGCCGACATTCACGACCATGACGCCCCGGATGTCATTGTCGAAACGGCGCTCGAGAAATTCGGCCGGCTCGATGTGCTGGTGAACAATGCGGCCGTCACCGGGTTCGCGTCCCTCGACGGCCTCGGGCGGGAATCGGTCCGTGCCCAGCTGGGCACGAACCTGCTCGCCCCGCTGTTCTTGACCCAGCGGGCACTGGATGCGCTCGAGGCCACGGGCGGTGTGGTGGTGAACGTCAGCTCGGCGGGTTCGCTGGGCCGCCGGGCCTGGCCGGAGAACTCCGTGTACGGGATGGCGAAGGTGGCGCTCGACTTCCTGACCCGCACCTGGGCGGTCGAGCTCGCGCCGCGCGGGATCCGGTCGGTCGGTATCGCGCCCGGTGTCGTGGACACCGGTGTGGGGGTGCGGGCCGGGATGCCGGCGGAGGCGTACGAGGCGTTCCTGGCGCAGATGGCGGAGCGCATTCCGTCGGGCCGGGTCGGCCGGCCCGACGACATCGCCTGGTGGATCGTGCAGTTGACCCGGCCGGAGGCCGCGTACGCCAACGGCACGGTCGTGGCGGTGGACGGCGCGCTGTCGGTCACCTGACAGGGTGCGCGTGCACCGGGCCGCGGCCCCCGGGAGGTTCCCGGGGGCCGCGGCCGTATGTGCGGGAGGGGGATCAGCGGGCGAGGGTGGCGGTGACGTAGCGGACGGGGACGTCGATGCGGATCGGGCCGTCCTGCTCGCGCAGCGCGTCGAGTTCGGCGATCAGGCGGGCACGCAGGGCGGCGGCCTCGTCGGCCGGCAGATGCTGCCACAGCAGCCGCATGCCCTGGGTGTGCGACCAGTCGACCCAGGCCTCGCCGCTCGCGGCGGTCATCTCGACGCTCTCGTCGGCGATGTCGACCGCCGTGAAACCGGCCCGGTCGAGGGCGGCTTCGAGGTCGGCGGGGTCCTCCAGCCAGGAGTGCAGCTGCCGGTGGAGTTGCTCGGGGTGCCAGGCGGGCGGCAGGTGCTGCAGCAGCGACATGGGGATCCAGCGGCTGAACAGCGGCGGCAGGAAGGGGAAGGTGTCGCGGCTGAAGACGGGGCTGGTGAAGGCGATACGGCCGCCGTCGCGCAGCAGGTCGGCGTAGCGGGCGAGGGCGGCGCGGGCGTCGGGCAGGAAGATCACGCTGTAGCTGCCGAGGACGAGGTCGAAGGAGCGGGCGGGCAGGTCGGGGTGCTCGCCGTCCATCACGCGCAGTTCGACGTTGCCGATGCCCTGGCGCTCGGCCTCGCGGCCGGCCTGGTCGATCATCGCCTCCGCGATGTCGATGCCGAGGGCGTGGCCGCTCGGGCCGATCTGGGTGGCGGCGGGCAGCAGGGTGGCGCCCAGGCCGCAACCGACGTCGAGCACGTGCTGCCCGGGCCGGGGGTCGGCGCGCTGCACGAGCCGGCGGCCCATGGGGGTGAAGAACTCGACCCCGAGCCGGTCGTAGGTCGCCGCGGCCCCGTTGAAGGCGGCGGTGACTTTCGTCTTGTAGGTGGTCGCGGTGTCCACGAGTCAGCTCCGAGGGTGGTGGCGGCGATGGGGATGCTCGGCTCATGCTGCGGCGCGTTCCACGGGCCGTGGTGGAGGACCGTTCGAGAGCCGGTCGACGTCCGCAATTCGCCGCTTGCCCGGCCTCTTTCACCACCGCACACTGTCGGCCAGTGTCCTGAATTTGCTGGGCCCCCCGCGTGAAAGGGAATGCGATGAGCAGTCATATAGCGGCGGTACGCCGCATGGTGGAGGCGTACAACACGGGAAAGACCGATGATGTCGCGGAATTCATCCACCCGGATTATCTGAATCCGGCGACGATGGAGCACATGGACCTGCGCGGTCCCGACTCGTTCGCGATGGCCGTGAAGTGGCTGAAGATGACGTTCTCCGAGGAGGCGTACCTGGAGGAGGTCCTCATCGAGGAGCGCGGCGACTGGGTGCGCGCCAATCTTGTCCTGTACGGCCGTCACGTGGGCAACCTGGTGGGCATGGCGCCGACCGGCCGCCGCTTCTCGGGCGAGCAGATCCATCTGATCCGCCTGGTCGACGGCAAGATCCGCGACCACCGGGACTGGCCGGACTACCAGGGCACGTACCGCCAGCTCGGATCGCCGTGGCCGGAGCCCAACGGCTGGAGGGACTGACATGATCCTTGTCACCGGAGCGACCGGCAAGGTGGGCCGGGAGGCCGCCACGCAGCTCGCCGGCGCGGGCCGGCGGGTGCGCGCTTTGAGCCGCACTCCCGAGGAGGCCGGTCTGCCCGGCGCTGTGGAGGTCGTGGCGGGCAGCCCGGCCGACGCCGCGTCGCTGGCCACCGCCTTCCAGGGCGTCACCTCCGCGCTGGTGGTGCTGTCCGGCGATGTGGCCGGCGAGGCCCGCAACATCGCCGCGGCCGCCGCCGCGTCGGACGTCGAGCACCTGGTGTTCCTGTCGTCGGCGAGCGTGCTGCACCCGGTGCCGCACGGCATCGCGGACGAGCACCGGGCCGCCGAGGAGGCCATCACGGGCAGCGGCGCCGCCACGACGTTCCTGCGTCCGGGCCCCTTCCACGCCAACACCTCGTGGTGGATCAAAACCGTGCGCGAGAGCGGCGCGGTGCGCTGCTGGATCGGCAACAACCCCGGCGCGCCGATCGACGAGTACGACATCGCCTCCGCCGCGGTCGCCGCGCTCACCGACGAGCGTCACCGCGGCAAGGCGTACGTGCTCACCGGCTCCGAGGTGCTCACCTCCAAGGAGCAGGCCCGCATCCTGGGCGAGGTGCTCGGCCGGGAGCTGGACTTCTCGGTGGCGCCGCAGGAGGAGGTCGTGGACGTCTTCGCGGGCATCACCGGCGACCGCCCGGCCGCGGTGACCAATGTGGCCGCGCTGCACAGCCCCGAGGTGCCGTGGGCGAAGCCCACGACCGCGGTGCGGGAGCTGACGGGCCGCGAGCCGCGCACCTACCGGCAGTGGGCTGTGGCCAACGCGGCGCTGTTCGCAGCCCAGGAGGTGCCGGTATGACCGCGACAGCCGGCGGCACGATCCTGGTGACCGGTGCGACGGGCCTGCAGGGCGGGGCCACCGCGCGTGAGCTCGTGCGCCGCGGGCGCACCGTCGCGGCACTGGTCCGCGACCCCGACGCGCAGCCGGCCCGGGCGCTGGCCGACCTCGGGGTGACGCTGGTACACGGCGACCTGGACGACGAGGCGTCGCTGCGCTCCGCCATGGAGGGCGTGCACGGCGTGTTCTCCGTGCAGACGTTCATGACCCCCAAGGGACTGGGCGGCGAGGTCCGTCAGGGCCGCGCGGTGGCACGGGCGGCGAAGGCGGCCGGCGTGGCACATGTCGTGTACAGCTCGGTGGGCGGCGCGGAACGGCACAGCGGGGTACCGCACTTCGAGTCCAAGCGGCACATCGAGCGGTACCTTCAGGGACTGGGTGTGCCGGTGACGGTGCTGCGCCCGTCGTTCTTCATGGACAACTTCGCCGCGCACGGCCCGCAGAACCTGGACGGGACGCTGGTGGTGCAGCTGGCTCTGAAGCCGGACACCCGGGTGCAGTTCATTGCCGTGGAGGACATCGGCTTCTTCGCCGCCGAGGCCTTCGAGCAGCCCGAGAAGTACCTGGGCCGGTCGGTGGAACTGGCGGGCGACGAGCTGAGCGCGAGGGAGGTCGCCGAGGCGTTCGCCGCGCGTACGGGCCTGCCGGCCCGGTTCGAGGAAATCCCGCTGGACGCGGTGGCGAACAACCCGTACATCCCCAACGCGCCGGAGATCTCACTGATGTTCGAGTGGTTCCAGGAACACGGCTACCGGGCGGACATCGCGGCGCTGCGCGCCGAGCATCCGGGGCTGCTGTCGTTCGCGGCGTATCTGAAGTCGCTGGACCTCTGAGCCGCCGCACGGCGGATGTGGCCCGGACCGTGGGAGCGGTCCGGGCCCTTCTTGTGTGGGCTGGTCCTTGAAGCCGAGACCGTCCAGCCGGAAGAGGTGACACGCGGTTTCCGTCCCCGCCCGGCCGAGAACGCGGGCCCTGCGGATGAGGCCGCCTTCCCGTGGGCGTGGCCCCGGCACCGCCTGGTCCCTGCACGCGCCGGGATGCTCCCGCGCCCCGGAACAAGGCGCTCAGGACAGGGTGGTCCTCGCCGTGGCCGATACGGCGCTACCGGCCCCGGACGGCGGCCTGCCGCGGTGCACGAGCGGGACGCGGTCCGGGAGACGGCACCGTTCCTCGTGGGGTGCGGCAACCGCGGTCACGACGCGGAGCTCGGCCTGCTGCTGGATACGCACGCCGCGGCGGCCGGGTTTCATCGAATCCGAGCGGATTTCAGGCGTCCGGCCGGCGGTCCCCGGCCGAGCCGGCGCGGGCGTCCGCCAGGCGTTGCTGGCGGTCCCGGTGGCGACGGCCGTAGGCGGCGTGGCGGACCGCCTCGTCCTGTTCCAGACCTGTGCCGAACGCTCCGCCGACGATGGCGATGGAGCTGATGAACCAGGCGAGGTAGAGGTAATCGCCGGTCTCGACGGCACCGCCGCCCAGGGACTGGCTGAAGACCCCCTCGGCCAGCCCGAGGGAGCGCAGCCCTCGACGATCACCGTGTCCCAGGATGCGGCCGGGCGCTGGTTCGTCTCCATGCTGTGCGACGACCCCAGCCTCAAGCCGCTTCCCGCAGCCGGGAACGCGGTCGGCATTGATGCCGGTCTGGACTACCTCCTGACCCTCTCCACAGGGGAGAAGATCGCCAACCCGAGGCATGAGCGCCGTGACCGCTTGGCGCTGGCCAAGGCGCAACGCCGGTTGGCGAAGAAGGAGAAGGACAGTGCGAACCGGGCCAAGGCCCGCCGGCAGGTAGCCAAGATCCATGCCCGGATCTCCGACCGCCGGCGTGACGCCCTGCACAAGATCACCACTCGTCTCGTTCGTGAAAACCAAACGATCGTGATCGAGGACCTGACCGTGCGCACCATGGTCAAGAACCACAAGCTCGCCCGCGCCATCAGCGATGCCGCGTGGTCGCAGTTCCGGAGCATGCTGGAGTACAAGGCCACCTGGTACGGGCGCGAGGTGATCGCCGTGGACCGGTGGTTCCCCTCGTCCAAACTGTGCTCCGCCTGCGGCACCCTGCAGGCCACGATGCCACTGAACGTCCGCACCTGGACGTGCCACCGCTGCGGCACGACCCACGACCGGGACGTGAACGCAGCGAAGAACCTTCTGGCCGCCGGACTGGCGGTGACAGTCTGTGGAGCTGGTGTAAGACCTCAACGGAGCACTCCGGGCAGGCAGTCGGCGACGAAGCAGAAAACCCCACGGCGCGAGCCGTAGGAACACCCCTCGTTCACGAGGGGGCGGAAGTCAAGACGCCCTCCAGCGGATTTCGGTCGTCGTCGGCGGCGCAGCGGAGCCGGAGTGCCGCTCGGACCGCGTCGCCGTCCCGGGCGGGTGACCGCGCCGTCCGGCCCGCACACGGCCGGCTCCGGCTCTGTGCCCCGCAGCCCGGCCGGTCCGGCGGCCGGTCGTCCATCCGGCGGCATGGAACCACACGGCCGCGTCCGGTACGGGCCAGGCGGCCCCGACGGGCCTAGCATGCGGCGGGTGGCAGAACCTCGCCGAAGAGCCGACTCATCCCGCGTGCAGAATCTCCTGCAGGCCGCCGAGGACGGCATCCATCTGATCGTGGCGGTCATCCTGCTGCTGCTCGCCGGGCTGCTGACGGCCGATCTGACCGCCGACGTCGTCGACGCGATCAGAGGCCCGTTCCAGGGCGAGACCGTCGTGCTGTCCGCGCTGGACAACAGCCTGGTCCTGTTCATCGTGGCCGAGCTGCTGCACACGGTGCGCCTCACCATCAGGAACCGCACGCTGGACGCCGAGCCTTTCCTCGTCGTCGGTCTGATCGCCGGCATCCGCAAGGTGCTGATCATGACGGCCGAGGCGAAGACGTTCCGCTGGGAGTACCAGGGCATCGAGCTGGTCATCCTGACCGGGCTGATCCTGGTGATGGCGCTGGCCGTGTACGTGTGGCGGCGCTCGACACGGCCGGTGGACTTCATGCTGACGGCGCCGGGCGCCCCGACGACCGGCTGACGGAAGGCGCGCCGGCCCCGGACCGGCCGGCCGCTGCCGGGCGGATTTCCCCGCCCGGACGGCCCCCACCCGGTTGCGGCCGGGGGGCGTGCCGGTCTTCGACGCCGGACGCCGTGCGGACCAGGTTGCCCTCCTGGGCCCGGTGCTCGTGCACCAGCCTGACCGCGATCGCCCCTTCGCCGGCCGCCGAGGCCACCCTCTTCACCGAGCCGCTGCGGACGTCGCCGACCGCGAAGACCCCGGGCAGTGTCGTCTCGAGCATCAGCGGCGCCCGGCCGAGCGGCGCCCACACGCCCTCCTCGGCCCGGGCCTGGGCGTCCGGGCCGGTGAGGACGAAGCCCTTGTCGTCGAGGGCGATCACATCCTTGACCCAGTCGGTGGGCGGTGCCGCCCCGATGAAGACGAACAGCACGCGCGCTTGGATCTCGTGGATCTCGCCGGACACGTTGTTCCGCACCACCAGTGTGTCCAGAACGCCCTCGCCACGGGTCTCGATCACCTCGGTGTTCAGCAGGACGGTGATCTTCGGATTGCGCTCCACCTGGTTGACCAGGTAGCGCGACATGTCCTGGTTGAGGTCGCCGCCGCGGACGATCAGGTGGGTGTGCGGCGAATACCGGGAGAGGAACAGCACGCCCTGTCCGGCGGAGTTGCCGCCGCCGACCACGGCGATCGGGTCGGTCCGGCACATGTGGGCCTCGTGCAGCGTGGCCGCGTAGTAGACGCTGGAGCCTTCGAAGCGTTCGATGCCCGGGACGCGCAGCCGGCGGAAGCGCGCACCCAGCGCCAGCACCACCGTGCTGGTCTCGGTCGTGGTGCCGTCGGCGAAGGTGACGGCGTAGTGGCCGTCGCGCGCCTCCAGGCCGGTGGCCTCGGCCGGGATCGTGAGCCGGGCGCCGAACTTGTGTGCCTGGAGGACCGAGCGTTCGATGAGTTCGGCGCCGGAGATGCCGGAGGGGAAGCCGAGGTAGTTCTCGATGCGCGACGAGGTCCCGGCCTGGCCGCCTGCGGCGACGCCGTCTATGGCGACGGTCGCCAGGCCGTCGGAGGCGCCGTAGACGGAGGTGGCCAGTCCGGCCGGTCCCGCGCCGATCACCAGCACGTCGCACTGGGTGACCTCGGGCGAGGGCGCCGGGAGGCCGATGATCCGGGCGAGTTCCGCGTTGCCGGGGTTGCGCAGCACCTCGCGCTTCCATATGACGACCGGGGCTTCCTCCGGGCGGATGCCGAAGCGGCGCAGCAGTTCTTCGGCCTCCTTGTCCTGCTCCAGGTCGATCCACCGGTGCGGCAGCCGGTTCCGGGCGGCGAACTCGCGCAGTCGCCGGGTGTCCGGCGAGTAGCAGGAGCCGAGGATCCGGAAGCCGGCGCCGAGGCCGATGAGCTGCGCGCGGCGGCCGAGGTAGGTACGGAGGACCAGGTCACCGAGGACCGGATCGCCCGCCACGATGGCGCGCAGCCGGTCCACGGGAACGGCGAGCACCTGGCCCGGCTCACGGACGACGGCGGTGTAGAACGCGGCCTGCCCCTCCAGCAGGCCGAGTTCGCCGAGGAAACGTCCCGGTCCGTGCACGGCGACGGTGCGCTCGTCGGGACCCTCGTAGTCGTGGAGGACCTCGACCAGTCCGGCGAGCACGACGAGGAACTCGCCGAAGGGCTCGCCTTCCCGGAACAGCACCGTGCCCTCGCTCGTGGGCCGTTTACGGCCGTGCGGTGCCAGAACCTCGATCTGCTCGGGCGTCAGCCGGGGGTGGGTCCCGGAGCGGTCGGGTGTCTCGGTCAGCGGCCCGTCCCGGCCGTCTGCGGCGTCGTTCATCTGGATTCCTTCGTGGATACCCGGCCTTCGGGCCGGGGTGGGGGTACCTCCCGCTTGCGGGGGAGAAACGAAGCTCCTGCGGAGCAGGGAAGGCGAATCGCCTTCAGGGCGATTCGGCGTCTGCGGTCACCTGCGGCTACCGGCCGACACCCGCCGCTCACAGGGGAGTTGATAGGGTGTGAGGTGTGACGCGGCAGGTCAAGCGGGCGTTCAAGTACCGCTTTTGCCCCACGGACGAGCAGGCAGCTGAGCTGTCGCGCACGTTCGGCTGTGTCCGTCTCGTGTACAACAAGGCGCTGGAGGAGCGCACACGGGCCTGGTACGGCGAGCAGCGCCGTGTCTCCTACGTGCAGTCGTCCGCCGCGCTGACCGGGTGGAAGAAGACCGAGGAGCTGGCCTTCCTGGCGGAGGTGTCCTCGGTCCCGCTCCAGCAGGCTCTCCGTCACCTTCAGACGGCGTTCGGGAACTTCTTCGCCAAGCGGGCCAAGTACTCGCGCTACAAGTCGCGGAAGAAGTCCCGGGCGTCGGCCGAGTACACCCGCAGCGCCTTCACGTGGCGCGATGGGCGCCTGACGCTGGCGAAGATGGCCGAGCCGCTGGACATCCGCTGGTCGCGTCCGCTCCCCGAGGGGGCGGAGCCGACGACGGTGACCGTGTCCCGTGACCCGGCGGGCCGCTGATTCGTGTCTCTGCTGTGCGAGGACACCATCGCGCCCGCCACGTCTGCGGCGGTCGGTCTGGACGCCGGAATCACCTCTCTCGTGACCTTGTCCACAGGGGAGAAGATCGCCAATCCCCGGCACGAGCGCCGCGACCGCGACCGCCTCGCCCGCGCGCAGCGGAAGCTGTCCCGGAAGGCGAAGGGCTCGGCGAACCGGGCCAAGGCCCGGCGTCGCGTCGCCGAGGTCCACGCGCGGATCGCCGACCGGCGCCGCGACTTCCTGCACAAGCTGTCGACTCGACTTGTCCGTGAGAACCAAACGGTCGTGATCGAGGACCTCACCGTCCGCAACCTGCTGAAGAACGGCAACCTCGCGCGCGCCATCTCGGATGCGGCCTGGACGGATCTCCGCATGATGCTGGAGTACAAGTGCGCCTGGTACGGGCGTGAACTCGTCGTGATCGACCGATGGTTCCCGTCCAGCAAGCTGTGCGGGAACTGCGGCACGGTCGCGGCGAAGATGCCGCTCAACGTCCGCGAGTGGACGTGCGACTGCGGCACCGTGCACGACCGCGACGTGAACGCGGCACGCAACATTCTCGCCGCCGGGCTGGCGGCGTCTGCCTGTGGAGACGGTGTAAGACCTCAACGGGAGTCCTCCCGGACGGGGCGGTCGTCGGTGAAGCAAGGAACCCCAGCGGGCGACCGCTGGAATCCCCCGCCTGTAGGGGGAGGAAGTCAACAGACCATGGCCTCCTGGATGGACGTAGCACCAGCGCCGGTCTCCGCCCGGTTCGAAGGACTGGAGGACGGGGTGGCTGTCGGCTCCGGCGTGCTTGAGCGGCAAGGAGTCGCAGCATGCGAACGTGCCCACAGGTCAGACGTCGTCGGAGGTGCGCCCAGGGGGAGCCGAGGGGCAGGCAGTCCTCGCGGCGCCGGGGAGTGCGCGGAGTGACGGGGCGCGCAGGCGCCAGGTGGGCGTTGGCCATTGTGGCGGGTCCTCTTCCGTTGGCGGTCTGATTCGTTGAGGGCGGCGCGGCCCCGGAGCTCAGTGGCGACCGGCGATGGCCCGTTCCACCCACTGGCGCAGGGCGGCGGCGGGCGCTGCGCCGGCCTGCCGGTCGATCACCTCTCCCTTGTCGAGCAGGAGCAGCGTCGGCACCGCCTGCACCTGGAACCGCTGGGCGACGGCGGGCGCCTGGTCGACGTCGACCTTGACCAGCTTGATGGTCCCGGCCATCTCGCGGGCGACCAGCTCCAGTGCGGGGCTCACCATCCGGCACGGCCCGCACCAGGTCGCCCAGAGGTCGACGAGGACCACGGGTGTCGCCTGCTCGGCGATTCCGGCGAAGTCGTCGTCGCCGGCGTCGGTGATCCACGGGAGCGGCGAGCGGCAGTTGCCGCAGCGGGGGATTCCCTCCGCCGCTGCCGGCACCCGGTTCTTGCGGCCGCACTGGGTGCAGGCCACCGTCGCGGCCTTGGTCGCGGCCCCTTGGGTGGCCACTGCACTCACGCGGCCTTCCGGCTGTCGTTGTCGGACGAGCCGTTCCAGGTGACCACCAGTTCGCCGTCCTTGGCGTCCACCCGGATCGTGGAGCTGTCCTGCACGTCGCCCTTGATGAGGGCCCGCCCGACGAGCGTTTCCACCTCGTGGGAGATGTAGCGGCGCAGCGGCCGTGCGCCGTAGACGGGATCGAAGCCCTGCTGGGCGATGAGTTCGCGGGCGGCGTCGGTCAGTGCGACGGTGATCTGCCGCTCGGCAAGCCGCTGGCGCAGGTCGTCGAACTGGAGCTCGACGATGCGCTGGATCTGGGTCATGCCGAGCGGCTTGAACAGCACGATGTCGTCGACGCGGTTGAGGAACTCGGGCCGGAAGTGGCTCTGCAGCTCGCTCATCACCTGCGCCCGGGAGTCGGGCTTGATCTCACCGTCCGCCGTCACACCGTCCAGGAGATGGGCGGAGCCGATGTTGGAGGTCATGATGATGATCGTGTTGCGGAAGTCGACCGTGCGTCCCTGAGAGTCGGTGATGCGGCCGGCGTCCAGCACCTGCAGCAGGGTGTTGAACACGTCGGCGTGCGCCTTCTCGATCTCGTCGAACAGCACGACGGAGTACGGCTTGCGGCGCACCGCCTCGGTGAGCTGGCCGCCCTCCTCGTAGCCGACGTACCCGGGGGGCGCGCCGACCAGTCGGCTGACGGTGTGCCGTTCCTGGTACTCGCTCATGTCGAGCCGGACGATGTTCTCCTCGGTGTCGAACAGCGCGGCGGCGAGCGTCTTGGCCAGCTCGGTCTTACCGACGCCGGTCGGGCCGAGGAAGATGAACGAGCCGATGGGCCGGCGCGGGTCGCGGATGCCGGAGCGGGCCCGGATGATGGCGTCACTGACGAGCTTGACCGCCTCGTCCTGGCCGATCACCCGCTCGGCGAGGATCTCGTCCAGTCGCAGCAGCTTCTCCCGTTCGCCCTCCTGCAGGCGGCTGACGGGGACGCCGGTCCAGGCGGAGACGATCTCGGCGATCTCGTCCTCGGTGACGACCTCCCGCAGGAGCCGGTTCTCGCCCTGCTTGGCGGCGAGTGCCTCCTCCTCGGCCTCCAGCCGGCGTTCGAGCTCCCTGAGCTTGCCGTAACGCAGTTCGGCGGCACGGTTCAGGTCGTAGTTCCGTTCGGCCTCCTCGGCCTCCTGACGGACCTGTTCCAGTTCCTGGCGCAACTCCTGCACCCGCCGGATGGCCTGGCGTTCGGCCTCCCACTGGGCGTGCATGGCGTCGGCCTTGGCGCGCAGGTCGGACAGTTCGCGGCGCAGTTCCTCCAGGCGCTTGCCGCTGGCGGGGTCGGTTTCCTTCTCCAGCGCCGCCGCCTCGATTTCCATCCGGGTCACCCGCCGGCTGATCTCGTCGAGTTCGGCCGGCATGGAGTCGATCTCGGTGCGCAGCCGGGCGCAGGCCTCGTCGACGAGGTCGATCGCCTTGTCCGGCAGGAACCGGTCGGAGATGTAGCGGTGGCTGAGGGTGGCGGCGGCCACCAGCGCGGTGTCCTGGATCTTCACGCCGTGGAAGACCTCCAGGCGCTCGCGCAGTCCGCGCAGGATGGAGACGGTGTCCTCGACACTGGGCTCGTCCACCATGACTTGCTGGAACCGTCGTTCGAGCGCGGCGTCGGACTCCACGTGCTTGCGGTACTCCTGGAGCGTGGTGGCGCCGATCATGTGCAGTTCGCCGCGGGCCAGCATCGGCTTGAGCATGTTGCCGGCATCCATGGCGCCCTCGGCGCCGCCTCCGGCGCCGACGACCGTGTGCATCTCGTCGACGAAGAGCAGGATGCGCCCCCCTGCCGCCTTGACCTCGCTCAGCACGGCCTGAAGCCGCTCCTCGAACTCGCCGCGGTACTTGGCCCCCGCCACGAGCAGGCTCATGTCGAGGCTGAAGATGGTCCTGTCGCGCAGCCCGTCGGGCACGTCGCCGCGGACGATCCGTTGGGCGAGCCCTTCGACGATGGCCGTCTTGCCGACGCCGGGGTCGCCGATCAGTACGGGGTTGTTCTTGGTCTTGCGGCTGAGGATCTGAATGACCCGCCGGATCTCCGCGTCCCGGCCGATGACCGGGTCCATACGGCCGCTGCGGGCCTCGAGGACGAGGTCACGGCCGTACTTCTCCAGCGCCTCGTAGGCGGCTTCGGGGGTGGCGGAGGTGACTCGCTGGCTGCCGCGGATCCGGGTGAGCGCTCCGAGGAACCCGTCCTTGGTGACGCCGTGTTCCTTCAGCAGTCGTCCCGCCGCGGTCCTGGAGCCCTCGTCCACCAGGGCCAGGACGAGGTGCTCGACGGAGACATACTCGTCCTTGAGGCGCTTGGCCTCCTGTTCGGCCGTGTCCAGCAGTTGGGCGAGCCGCTGGGTGACGTACACCTGGCCGGGTGTGGCGCCGGGGCCGGTCACCTTCGGCCTGCGCTGCAACTCCGCCGTCAGCGCCGCGCGGAGGGCGTCGGTGTCCGCACCGGCCTGCTCGAAGAGCCGGGGTACGAGTCCGTCCGACTGGTCGACGAGGGCGAGCAGCAGGTGCTCGCCGTCGACCTCGGTCTGGTTGAGCCGGCCGGCGACGGTCTGCGCTTCCTGAAGCGCTTCCTGCGACTTCTGGGTGAGCCGGTTCATATCCACGATTCATCACTCCTGGAGCCGGCGTTGCTGCGCCTCAGAGCCGCCTCCAGTTCGCTGATCCGGTCGAGCAGGTCGAGCACCAGACCGATGGAGGCGTAGTTGAGGGGGAGCCCGGCCCGTAGACGTTGGATGCGGGCGAGGGTGGTGGGGGCGTTCCGGTCGAACCACAGCCGGCCGTCGGCACCCCGCTCGGCGTCGACGAGCCCGAGCGCGACGAAGCGCCGCACCAGTTCGGGATGGAGGCCGCTGCGCCGGGAGACGTCGTCGAGGCCGAGCCGGCGCACCGGCACCATGGCGTAGCGGCGGACGACGACGCCGACGGCGGGCTGCCGCGCCGTTACCCGGTCGGTGCCGGCGGCGAACCGCGGATCCTGGGTCATCCTGGCTTCCTCGGGTCGAAGGTGGAGACGGCGGCCAGCTGCTCGAACAGCGCGCTTTCACGTTCGGTGGGTTTCGGCGGCACCAGGATGCGGACCTCGGCGTAGAGGTCGCCGTCGGGGCCGCGCGGGTTGGGCATGCCCTCGCCCCGCAGCCGCAGCCGGCGGCCGCTGGAGGAGCCGCCCGGGACGGTGACCTTGGCGGTGCCGCCGGGCGTGGGGACCGGCACGGTCGCGCCGAGCGCCGCTTCCCAGGGCGTGACGGGCAGGACGACGTGGATGTCCCGGCCCTCGAGGCGGAAGCGCGAGTCCGGCTTGATCCGCACACGCAGGTAGAGATCGCCGCGTGTGCCTCCGCCGCCTCCCTGGCCGCCTTCGCCGGCCAGCCGGATGCGCTGTCCGTCGGTCACGCCGGGAGGGACGTTGACCTGGTAGACGCGTTCGCCCTCGGGTCCGGCGAGGGTCACGCTGCGTTTGCCGCCCCGGTAGGCCTCCTCGACGGTGAGGGGCAGCTCGGCCTCGTGGTCGGCGCCGGGGATCGGGCCTCGTGGCCCGCCCCGGACACCGCCGCGGCCGAACATGCCGCCGAAGAGGTCCTCGAAGTCGATGCCGGAGCCCTCGAAGCCCTCGAAGCCCTCGCCCTCCGACACGAAGCGGACCCGGCCGCCCCCGTCCCCGGTGCTCCAGGCCGACCGGCCGGCACCGCGGGCGCCGACGCCGGCACCGGCCATCTGCTCCTCCCAGTCCTCCGGGACCCTGCGGAAGTCCTCACCGAACCGGTCGTAGCGGCGGCGCGTGTCGGGGTCGCTGAGGACGCTGTACGCCTCGTTGAGCTCCTTGAAGCGTTCCTCCGCCTGCGGGTCCTTGTTGACGTCGGGGTGGTACTTGCGGGCCAGCTTGCGGAACGCCTGCTGGATCTCCTCCTGGCTGGCACCGCGCCGCAGCCCGAGCACGTCGTAGAAGTCCCGTGCCATGGGGTGTCACTCCTGACGCTTGCTCACCACGACGGATGCGGGCCGGAGCTGTTTTTCGTCCTCCCCGTAGCCTGGGCGCAGTACCTGCGCGACGGTATTGGGCTCGGCCGCGGGGTCCTCGACGAGGCCGACGACCTCGTGCCTGGCCGGGTCGAACGGCACACCGGTCTCCTCGTGGCGGGAGTACCCGAGGCCGCGCAGCACTTCCACGGCCTGGTCGCGTACGGCTTTGACGCCCTCCAGCACGGCGGTCGGATCGGACGCCGCGTGCGCGAGGGCCAGCTCCAGGTTGTCGAGGACGGGGAGCCAGGACGCGGAGGTGCGGGCGCGTTCGTCGTTGCGCACACGGTCCATCTCCTTGGCGTGACGCTTGCGGAGGTTGTCCAGGTCCGCGAGGGCGCGGCGCCAGCGGTCGCGGAGTTCGTCGAGCTCCGCGGCGTGCTGTTCCGCGGCGCTCCGCTCCGGAGCCTCCTGGTCCTGCGGCGCCCGAGCCTGGGGCCCCTGGCCGGAAGGCCCCTGCTCCCGGGGCGGAGCCTCACCCCGCTCTTCCTGGGTACTCACCGGGTCCTGTTCGGTGGACATGACCACCCCTCAGCCCTTGTCGAATTCGGCGTCGATGACGTCGTCGTCCCCTCCGCCGGTGCCGGCCGTCGCGCCGGCGGTGGCGCCTGCCGTCTCGGTTCCAGGGGCCGGTCCTCCCTCGGCCGCGCCCGGCCGGTGGGCGGACAGGGCGGCGTGGATCTGCTGGAGTTCGGAGGTCAGCGACCTGATCCGGTCCAGCGGCGCCTCCTCCTTGATGGCCTGCCGTGCGTCGTTGACGAGCATCTCGGCCCGAGCCTTCTCGTGCGCCGGTGCGGCGTCGCCCAGCTCGTTGAGCTTCCGCTCGGCCTGGTACGCGACGGCGTCCAGCTCGTTGCGGGCATCGACGGCCTCGCGCAGCGCCTTGTCCTCGCCACGGTTGCGCTCCGCCTCCTGGACCATCCGCTCGACCTCGCTCTGGTCGAGGTTGGAGGCCTCACTGATGGTGATGCCCTGTTCGGCGCCGGTGTCCTTGTCGCGTGCCGTGACGTTCAGGATGCCGTTGGCGTCGACGTCGAAGGTGACCTCGATCTGCGGCTCACCACGCGGCGCGGGGCGGATGTCGGTGAGCTGGAACCGGCCGAGAACCCGGTTCTCCGAGGCCTTTTCGCGCTCACCCTGCAGCACGACGACGTCGACGGCGGGCTGGTTGTCCTCCGCCGTGGAGAAGACCTCCGCGCGGCGCACCGGGATGGTGGTGTTCCGTTCGATGATCTTGGTCATCACGCCGCCGCGGGTCTCCACACCCAGCGACAAGGGGATGACGTCGAGCAGCAGGACGTCCTTGACCTCGCCCTTGAGCACACCGGCCTGGATCGCGGCGCCCATGGCCACGACCTCGTCGGGGTTCACGCTCATGTTCGGGTCCTTGCCGCCGGTCAGCCGGCGGACAAGGTTCTGGACCGCGGGGATGCGGGTGGAGCCGCCGACGAGGATGACCTCGTCGATGTCGTTGTCGGTGATCTTCGCGTCGGACATCGCCTGCTTGACCGGCTCCATGGTCCGCTCGACCAGGTCACCGGTGATCTGCTCGAACGTGGAACGCATGACGGTCTCGGTCAGGTGCTTCGGCCCGGAGGCGTCGGCGGTGATGAACGGCAGGCTCACCTGCGTCTGGGTCACGGAGCTCAGCTCGACCTTGGCCTTCTCCGCGGCTTCGAAGAGCCGCTGCAACGCCTGCGGGTCCTGGCGCAGATCGATGCCGTTCTCGTTCTGGAACTTGTCCGCGAGGTGGTCCACCAGGCGCCGGTCGAAGTCGTCGCCGCCCAGGTGGCTGTCGCCCGCGGTGGAACGTACCTCGACCACGCCGTCACCGACGTCGAGGATGCTCACGTCGAAGGTGCCACCGCCGAGGTCGAAGACGAGCACGGTCTCGTGCCCCTTCTTGTCCAGTCCGTAGGCGAGGGCGGCCGCGGTGGGCTCGTTGATGATGCGCAGCACTTCCAGGCCCGCGATCTTCCCGGCGTCCTTCGTGGCCTGTCGCTGGGCGTCGTTGAAGTAGGCGGGCACGGTGATGACTGCTTCCGTCACCCGTTCCCCCAGCTGCTTGCCGGCGTCGTCGGCGAGCTTGCGCAGTACCTGGGCGCTGATCTCCTCGGGCGAGTACAACTTGTCGCGGACCTCGAAACGGGCGTTGCCGTGCTCGTCGGGGACCACGTCGAATCCGACGGCCTTCGCCTCGTCGGAGATTTCGTCGTAGCGGCGGCCTATGAAGCGCTTGGCCGAGTAGATGGTTCCCTTCGGGTTGAGGATCGCCTGACGGCGGGCGAGCTGGCCGACGAGCCGTTCGCCGGTGTCGGTGAAGGCGACGACCGAAGGGGTCGTGCGGCTTCCCTCGGAGTTGGGTATGACCGATGCCTCCCCGCCCTCCCACGCGGCGATCACCGAGTTGGTGGTCCCGAGGTCAATGCCGACTGCCTTAGCCATGAGGTGCCACTCCTTGTGAAAGCGTGAAGAGGGGTGCGCGTCGCTTGCCCGGGGCCGTCACCCCTCGGCAGCGGTGCCGGTCGCCGGCCTTCCCAGCCCTGCCAGCAGCCCGGCAGCCCGGTCGGCCACGTCGGCGTCGACCATGACCTCGTACCGGGTGGGCAGCACGGACTGGACGGAGCTGAAGTCGCGGCGCCCGCGCTGCATGGCGTACACGATCAGTCCGATGACCGCGCCGACCACGGCGCCGAACAGGAGGCCGTAGAGGGCCAGGAGCAGGGCCGACAGCACCGGGTCGAGCCAGTTCAGGAGTCCGAAGAGCCAACCGATCAGAGCGCCCGGGAGCGCCCCCGACGCGGCTCCGCTCAGCGCGGCCTTGCCGTAGGTGAGGCGGCCGACCACTTGCTCGACGAGTTGCAGGTCCTGCCCGATGATTGCCACCCGTTCGACGGGGAAGCCCTGGTCGGACAGGTGGTCGACGGCGCGTTCCGCTTCGGCGTACGTGCGGTACGAGGCAATGCTTCGACGGTGCTCATCCATGGTCGCCCTCTCCGGGACAGCGCGAGCGCCGTCCGTTTCACGATGACGACTCCACAGTCGCGGCGCGGAAGGGGCAGCAGCCTGCCCCTGCGGTGTCCAAATCCAGATCGGCTCTCGCCCTGGCAGTGCAAAACACTCAAATTGGGGTAATCAGGGGGTGACTGCATGGACATCCGTCTGAGGCAACGCGCATCGGGGGTCTTCACCGGGAAGGGGCCTGTGTCCCACCATGCCCGCGACAGTTGACTGGACCTATCCGGCGTGCCCCAAGGCCGGGAGCAGGGAGCACGTGGCGAACCTTTTCAGCTTGTTCGTTCTCTCCACGATCATGAACGACGGGCGGGACGAGGCCGACATCCTGCGTCTGGCGATGACCTCCGTGGCGCCGCTCGGGCCGTGCCGTCCCGAGGCGAGCTATCTGCCCTCGGGCGACCGCCTGGTCCGCACGCCGGCGCCGACCGCACCGGACACGTCCGGGCTCGGCGACCGGCTCCGGTACCTGCACGGCGCCGAGGGACCCGTCCCGGTGCCCGGCCGGGAGTGGGGCTGGGCCTTCCCTCTCAACACCAGCAACGGAGTCGGCTACCTCGTCGTGGGCGCGCCGTCAGCACCCGCCGGGGACGAACACTTCCTGGTCCAGGTCCTCGCCCAGCAGACCTCCATGGCCCTGGCCAACGCAGCGGCCCGCCGCAGGGCCCGGGAGCACGCCCGGGAGCTGCAGCGGCTCAATGAGGACCGGGAGGCCGTGAACGCACGGCTGGCAGCGTCCGTCGCCGAGCTCGAGCACCAGCGGACCGTCCACGAGGTGCTCAGCGAGGCCGTGGCCAGCGACGGCGGCGTTGCGGGCATCGCCAGGGCCGTCCACGAGCTCACGGGCCACTCCGTCGCCGTCGAGGACCGATTCGGCAACCTGCTCGCCTGGACGGGCCCGGGGCGGCCCGACCCGTATCCGAAGCCGGACGCGGAGCAGCACGAGGAGCTGTTGCAGGACATGGCCCGGCGGCTGCGTCCTGCGCGGGTGGGTGACCGCCTCGTCGCGCTGGCCCAGCACCGCGGCGAAGCCCTCGGGGCCATGTCCCTGACCGTCGGTGAGGGGCGCACCGGCGAGGAGGAGGGATTCGTCCTCGACCACGCATGCAGCGCCCTCGCCCTGGAGCTGGCCCATCTGCGAAACCTCGCGGAAGTCGAGCTGCGGCTCCGCCGTGAGCTGGTGGACGACCTGATCACCGGCACCGACGACGAGAGCGCCTACGCCCGCGCCGCTGCCGTCGGCCACGACCTGCACGGCCCGCACTGCATGGCCGTCGTCCATTGGGAGGGCAGAACCGCGGACGACACCTTCGTCCAGGCCGTGGGCCGAGCCGCCGCGAGCCTGCGGATGCGGTCGCTGCCGGCGAGACGGTCGGGCAGGGCCGTCCTCGTCCTGCGGGGCCAGCCGCGTTGCCACGCGCTGCACCGGGCGGTGGCCCGCGAGCTCGGCTCGGGAACCGGGTCCATCGGGCTCGGCGGCCGCTGCGACGCCCCCACCGAGATCCCGAGGTCGTACGAGGAGGCGCTCCGGTCCCTGGAGGTTCGGCGGCTCTCCCAGGATCCCCACGGCGCCACCAGCTACGAGGAGCTCGGGCTCTTCCGCATGCTCGGGGCGGGGGGCGACTACCAGGAGATGGAGACATTCGTCCGCGAATGGCTCGGCCCGCTCATGGACTACGACGCCGCCCACCATTCGGATCTGGCCCAGACCCTGTCCCAGTACCTGGAGTGCGGCGGCAACTACGACGGCACGGCCGCCGCACTCGCCATCCACCGCAGCACACTGCGCTACCGCCTGCAGCGCATCCGCGAGGTCAGCGGCAACGACCTCAAGAACGTCGACAGCCGGCTGAACCTGCACATCGCCACCCGGGCCTGGAAGATCCTGGGCGGCTCACTCCGATGAACGGGAGGGACATGTACGAGCGGAGCGCGGACTCCCGCGGACCCGCCGTCACCGCGGTGGGGGGCATACCGCTCGCCCCGGGCGATCACATCTGCGCCCTGCACCGGGGACGGGAGGAGCGCGACCGGCTCATCACGCCGTTCTTCGCGGACGGCCTGCGCGAGGGCCAGACCTGCGTCTTCCTGGCGCCCGAAGGAGAGGGACGGGCGTTTCGCGACCTGCTCGCCACGACCGTGCCCGAAGTCCGCCGGGTGTGCGGGAATCTCCAGATCAAGCCCCCGGAGGAGACCTACCTGCGGAACGGCACCTTCGACGGTGACCGCATGCTGGACCTGCTGTACAGCTGGTCCTACCGCACGTTCTCCGAGGGCGACGCCGGCTTCGCCTGCCTGGCCGCCGACATGAGCTGGGCGCGCCCCCTGGTCCGGCCGGCGTTCACGGCCGAGCTGATCCGGTACGAGACAAGGGCGACGCGCTGGCTGCGGTCCTATCCACAGGTCGGCGTCTGCTTGTACGACCTGGACACGTTCGGCGGCGACCTGATCATCCCGCTGATCAAGGCACACCCCCGGGTCTGGCTCAACGGCATGGTGTTCGAGAACCCGTACTGCCTGGGGCCGGACGAGGTGGCCGGGGTACTCGGCCACGGCACCGCCCACGTGAATTGAGCGGGCGGAGAAGGAGGCAACGACGAGCCCCGCCCGGTCCCGAGTCCGCCGGGAACCTGCGGGACTTCCTGACCGCTGCGCCCCGCCCCCGCCGTGGAATGCACACGGGCGGGGCGTCCGTCCGCGGAGTCCTTATCTCCTGGATCTCCTGGCTCGAGCCCGAGCCGGCGCCCACACCCGAACCGAAGGCTGCCCCCCGTGCTGCGGGTCCGGCCCCTTGTCGTCACCCCGGCGGTGTTCAGCCGCCGAGGACGCCCTGGTCGACGAAGCCCAGCTCCTTGAGCATCGGCAGGTAGTTGAACACGTCGTAGTGCTCGATGATCTTTCCGGCGTCGTCGAAGCGCAGTTCCTCGAGCATGAACCAGGTGACCTTCTTGCCGGTCGCGGCCTTGCCGAAGAAGTCGCCCAGGTGGGTGGCGGTGACGGTGATGCGCAGGATGACGCGGTCGCCCTGCGAGACGGCGCTCTTGACGTCCAGGTGCAGGTCGGGGAAGGCGGCGAGGCCGCCGCGCATCGCGGCCTTCATGAGCTCGGAGTCGACCGGGCGGTCCTCGGAGAAGTGCCTGATGTCCGGCGACCAGTGCGTGAAGATGCCGTCCAGGTCCCAGCGGTTCCAGGCGGCGGCGCAGTCGAGCGCGATCTGCTTGTTGCGCTCCTGGACGCTCTGGGTGGGCTGCTCGGCGAGCGTTGCGGTCATGGTGGCGGGTTCCTTACCGGGTGTCAGGGGATCAGGACGTGCTTGCCGACGGTGGTGCCGTCCAGCAGGGCGCGTACGGCGGCCGGGGCCGCCGTAAGCGGGTGGCGGCCGGCGATATCGGGCCGCAGGACGCCCTCGTCGACCAGCCGGTACAGGGCTGCGAGGTCGGCCCGGAAGTCGTCGCCGGGCTTGACGTAGTACATGCTCTGGCGGCGGCCGCGGGTGAGGCGGAGCCTGGCCGCGATCCAGCGGGCGGCGGTGCGGCGCAGCGCGGGCACGTGCGGCCTGAACCACTGGCCGGGCCGGTAGCCGGCCACCGACGAGTCGAAGGAGACCAGAGTGCCGCCGTCGGCGAGCATCGCCCAGCCGGCGTCGAGGCCGCGGCCGCCGATGTGGTCGAAGACTGCGTCGACGCCGCCCGGCGCCAACTCCCGTACCGCGGCGGGCAGATCGGGGGTGCGGTAGTCGAGCGGCTCGGCGCCCAGCGCGCGGACGGCGTCGTGCTTGGCGGGCGAGGCGGTGCCGATGACACGCAGCCCGGCGTGGACGGCGAGCTGGGTGAGCAGGGTGCCCACGCCGCCGCTGGCGCCGTGCACCAGCACGGTCGAGCCGGGGGCCAGGGCGGTCAGCCGGTGCAGCATCTGATAGGCCGTGACCCCGTTGGTGATCAGGGAGACGGCGACCGCCGCGTCAAGGTGCTCGGGAACCGCGGCGAGGGCCTTGGCGGGCACCTCGACGTACTCCTGCCAGGCGCCGTGCCGGGGCATGGCGGCCACCCGGTCGCCGGCCTGCCGGCCGGTGACGCCCTCGCCGGTCTCGACGATGCGGCCGACCAGGTCGTAGCCGGGCACGAAGGGGAACTTGGGCGGGAAGGGGTGCAGGTGCTGGAGCATCTGCACCTCGGCGAACGACACACCGGCGGCCTCGACACGGACGACGACCTTGCCGCGGCCGGCGGCCGGGCGGGTGCCGTGGCCGGCGACGACGTGGTCCTCGGGCCGGCCGCTGCCGGTGAGCTGCACGTGCGCGTTGCCGTGGGAGGCGTCGGGGCCGGTGGCGGCAGGGCCGGGGGTGGGCTTGGCGTCGGTGGCGGCGGGCTTCGCGTCCGCCGCGGTCGCGGGGCCGGTGGTGGTGCTCACGCCGCCACCGTCTCGCGCTGGGGGGCGAAGTCGCCGGCGTGGTCGGCGGCCCACTGGGCGAAGGTGCGGGCCGGTCGGCCGGTGACGCGCTCGACGGCGTCGACGGGGACGGGCGGGTTGTCCAGCGCGTCGGCGAGGTAGCCGAGGATCATCTCGACGACCGGCGGCGGCATGAAGTGGCCCATCTGCTCGCGTGCCTGATCGGGGGTGATCTCCTCGAAGGTGATCGGGGCACCGGTGGCGGCGGCGATCGCCTTCACCTGGTCGGCCTGGGTGATGGCCTGCGGGCCGGTCAGGACGTACGCCTGGCCGGCGTGGCCGTCCTCGACGAGCGCGGCGGCGGCCACGGCGGCGACGTCGGCCTCGTGGATCAGGACGCGCGGCGCGCCGCCGTAGGGGGTGCGCACGACGCCCTCGGTGCGGATGGAGTGGCCCCACTTCCACAGCAGGTTGGTGGCGAACTCGTCGGGCCGTACGAAGGTCCACTCGATGCCGGACTCCTCGACGGCGCGCTCCACGGCGCGGTGGTGCTCACCGCTGTGGTTGTCGCCGGAGGTGTCGAGCACGGAGGACGAGGAGAGCACGACGATGCGCCGCACACCGGCCTCCTTGGCGAGGGCGACGACCTCCTGTGCGGTCTCGGGGACGGGGAAGAGGTAGAGGCGCTCCACGCCGTCGAGGGCCGCGCGCAGCGTCTGCGGCTGCTCGAGGTCGCCCGCGAACACCTCGACGCCGTCGGGAAGTCCCGCGGTCGCCGGGTTGCGGGTCAGGGCCCGCACCTGCTGCCCCGCCGCAACGAGGTGGTCGACCACATGCCGGCCGACGGATCCTGTCGCTCCTGTCACCAGAACTGTCACGCCTGCTCCACCCTGTCGGTCTCGGCTTCCCCGAGACTCCTCGGACCTTGGTGGTGCAAGGCTGAACAGTCCGGCTGGAGGGCCCCCGGAGACTGGCTGGAACGCGTCCGGAGCCGGGACGGGAGGGAGGGCTGCTCGAGTCGTTCTCGAGCGGCGGCGGGGATGCTGCCAGGCGGAGGGCCTCGCCTGCATGCGCCTGTGCGCGCCGGGCTTGCCCCGGCGGCTGCGGGGCCGTTCGCGCGGGCCTGCCCGCCCTCGCTGCCCCCTTCTCCCCTTCGTCCCCCACGAAAGGTCGCCGCCTTGTCCGCCACCGCAGTAGGCCAGTCCCCCACCCAGCGGGGCAGGACCAAGAAGAAGTTCGAACTCTCCCGCAGGGCACGCAAGTTGACGCTCGCCATCCACGTCGTCACTTCCGTGGGCTGGGTCGGCCTGTCCCTGGCGATGGCGGTGCTGGCCGTGATGGGCTACACCACCGAGGACGCCGCGGTCGCCAAGGGCGTCTACTACGCGATGTACGTCTTCGACGACACCTGCGTCACGGTGTTCAGCATCACCGCCGCGCTGACCGGCATTCTGCTGTCGTGCGGCACCAAGTGGGGCCTGCTGCTGCACTGGTGGATCGTCGTCAAGTGGGTGATCACCCTGTTCATGACGATCTTCGCGTGGTTCGTGATCCACCCGATCGTCATGCAGGCCACCGAGAACACCGCGAAGGCGGGCGGCACCCCGCCGAAGCCGGGCTGGCCCGCGGACTTCCTGCTGTGGAGCGTACCGGTGCTGTTCGCGCTGCTGACGGTCGCCGCGGTGGTCTCCGTCTACAAGCCGTGGGGCCGCACCGCGCGGGGCCGCCGCTCCACGCCGCGCGGCGGGCGGGCCTGACGGCAGCGGATGCCTACGCGTTGCTGCAGCGCCCCGGAGCCGGACGTGACCCGGCACGGGGCGCTCGCGTGTGGGGTGTCAGACCTGCCGACGAAGCCGGCTCAGGGGCCGCAGATCCGCTAAGCCTGGGAACCCGTTGCGTTGCGCTGCGATTCGGCATCCGCGAGCGCTTGCCTCTCGGAAGCGTCCGGATGCCCGCCTTGCGCGATGCGGTCCTCGAGGTCCTTCTTCACCGCGTCGTAGTCGTTCTCCGCCTGCTCGGCGGCTGACAGCGCTGTGGCACAGGCGACTTGAGTGGGGCAGGCGTGGCGTAGGCCGCTGAGGAGAACGCCAGGATCACCGCGGTACCGGCCGTGACCGCCGCCAGACGGATGCACACCATGCGAGACCTGTCTATGCCTTGAGGGCGGCGATCTCCCGCACCCGAGGTGCCATCTCCCGCACGACCCGAGCCTTTGCGTGGGGCGCGAGTCGCTTGCGCATGGTGGCGAAGTGATCGTCGCCGCGGGCCGAGGAGACGTGTTCGTACTCGCCCAGGAAGCGGGTCCACGAATCGCAGGCCGCGTCGAGATGGCCGTGTTCGAACTGCCGCTGGGCCAGGACGGCGTAGGCATGGACGCGGCCCTGTCGCTCGTTGGCCGGCTGGACCCTGATGGACTGCTTGAGGGTGCGGATGCTGCCGGGCAGGTCGCGCTCCTCGTACAGCACGTGCGCCACATGGAAGAGGTACGCAGTTTGGTCGTACCCGCCGATGGCGTCCCGGCGGCTGTCGGCCTTCGACAAAGCCGTCTCCGCTTCCCGCAGCCGGACATGGGCCTGCCGGTGGTCGCCCACCATGGCGGTCGCGTGCGCCTGCTGGCCGCGGAGGAACGCCACGAGCCGCGGGCCTGCGGACGGGGCGGCCTCGGCAGCCGAATCGGCGAGTTCCAGGCTCTTGCGCCCGTGGCCGAGGTTGGACGCCTGGAGGGACATGCCGCGCAGGGTGCGGCAGTACGTCACGTGGTCCTCAGCCTCGCGGGCCAGTTGCAGGGCCTTGACGTAGTAGGTCTGGCCGAGGCCGTGAGCCTTCTCGTACATCGCCATCCAGCCGGTGAGGTACGTCAGGTCGGAGGCGGCGGCCAGCATGTCGGCGTGCACGCGCTCGGTTGCCTGGGCACGCAGCCAGGGGCCGACGGTGTTGACGAGGAACGCCGCAGCCATGGGGCGGGCGTGCCCGGCGCCGAACTCGTCGAGGATGTCGGCGATCCTGTCGGTCATCGACCGGACGGAAGCCACCTGGGAGGCTCCGATACGCGTCGTGGCCTTCCCCGGCGTGACGGGCTCGTCCGCCGCCTGCGCGTCCGCGGCGAAAGCGGGGGCGGCGAGAGCCGCCGAGAACAGTGTGGCGGCCAGTACGCCGCGACGTGAGGGGTCCATGTCCGCCCTTCCGAGGTCCAGCAACTCCTCGACAGTGTCGGGCGTGCGGGAGCCGGCCGAAGCGTGTGCGGGTTCCAGGCCGGCTTCGGCATGCGTCACGGGCCTGCCCAGACGGGCTGACAGCGCCTCCACGATCAGCGGCCTGACCTCGATTCTCGGCTGCACACCTGCGATCCAGTGCGCCACGGCCGTGCGGTCGTACGTCAGTGCCAACCCGGCCTGCGGAGCCAGTCGGTTGACCTGCTGCGCCAGCTGGGTACGCGTCCATTTCGCCTGCTCGAGCAACCCGGCCAGGGCGGGATTGGGTGTGCGCTTCCTCGCGGCCATGATCTCAACTCCCGACGACTCGCACGGTGTTCACGGTGTTCACGGTCGCACCTGCCCTCAACGGTACCCGCAGAGCGTGATCGAGCGGTTACCTCATGGCAGACACCGAACGATCTCGGCCTGGGGAGACAGGGTGGGCAGCTCATGCACGACCAGAGGTGGCAGTACGGAATCCATCGCCGCCGCCGTGAACCACGGAGCGCTCTTTGGCAGCACCTGTGACACCGGGAGCGCTGACGTGACCTTCACCAGCGCGTCCCTCGCCACGCACCGAACGCGGCACGCGGTCGTCGTGTCCTTCGCGATCCAGCCCGGCGCGGACCTCTCTGCGCGAGAGCGGGACGCCCGTCGTGTGTCGGACATGCGGCGCCTGGTCCCCAGGGACATCTGACCTTTTGGGGGCTGCACGCTCTCGTCGAGGACGTGGAGCTGATCGTGAGCGAGCTGCTCACCAACTCCCTTGTGCACAGCGGAGGCACCAGCATCAGG
Organism: Streptomyces sp. NPDC096176; assembly: GCF_044763255.1. NCBI lineage: Bacteria > Bacillati > Actinomycetota > Actinomycetes > Kitasatosporales > Streptomycetaceae > Streptomyces > Streptomyces sp. NPDC096176. The sequence goes on from NZ_JBIWFV010000014.1 coordinate 82,177, forward strand.
CTGGTTGTCCATATCGAGGGTGATCTGCTGCAGATTCAGGTGGCCGACGGCGTACGCCGGTCAGCGCGGGCCGGTGTGCGGCCCGGCGAGGACGCCGAGAGCGGTCGGGGGCTCGAGCTGGTGGACGCCGTCGTGCGAGCCCGGCAAGGTGCTTGGGGCGTCAGCCCGGACGGTACGTGCACCTGGTGCACGCTGCCGGTCGACGGCGAGGGCACGTGACGACCGTGTGCTCCGGCGACGACCGGCCCGATCTGGCCGCCCTGGTCCGACGCCTCCAGGAGGTCGCGCATCTGCCCACCGTGGTGCCCCTGGGCAAGTACTTCGACGTAGTAGTCACTGAGGCCGGGAACGCAGGCAAGGAGCTTCTGCGCCTCATGGACGCGCACCCCGGCGGCTGCGGCCCGGTGATCGCCGAGGAGAACCGCCCGTGGATGTACTGGCTCGTACCACCCGGCACCCTTGAACGCTGGAGCAACGCATACGGCGTATGCCTGTCGGCTCCCTGGCGCATCCCGTTCCCGCCGACGTCCCACGAGCGGCCGGAGGGCCCCTACTGGCTGCGCCCCTACCGCACCGACCGCCGCGTCGGCCCCCGGCATCTGGCGGACGCACTCGAGCGGGTCCGGCCCGCTCGCGATCCGTACGAAGCGCTGTCCGTTCTCCTCGGCGCTCCGGCCATCGCGGCGACGAACGCACCATGAGCAGCATCGACAAAACCAAGCGGCGCCGGACCGGCGTCTGCAAAGCCGCCTTGAGCTCCCTGGCCGGTTTCAGATGGCACAGGGTGATCAGTTGGTGGATGGCACTGCACCGCTGGAAGTGGAAGGACGTCCACCGCTGCCACACCGCACTCGGCGGCCAGCCACCCGTCAGCCGCGTCAACAACGCTTCAGGTCAATACATCTAGGCGGTGGCGTCACCGCTACCGATACAGAAGCAACACGATCCCCAACCCCTGGACCGCCCCAGTGCGCACCCGTCGGAACGACACCTGTAACCGATGCCGCGTCATTCCGGGCCTTGAACCTGTGGGGCCGGGCAACGTCCGTGACGCGGAGCGTCGCCCAGCAAGGGCGGTCAAGGAGATGAGCGGGCGGCCTACGTCGTACTCGATACGTACAGCAAAGACGTACCACGGGATCGCCTACGGAGGGCGAGCCCTATGAGCTCGTAACACGATCATGTGCGGGCCCTGTTGAGGCGTCTCCAGCAGAAGAGGCTGCAGGCGAGGGAGACGAAGGCGTCGTGGAGTTCGGTGCGACGTTCCCAGCGGACGGCGAGGCGTTTGAAGTGGTGGAGCAGGGCGAAGGTCTGCTCGACGACGTAGCGGAGCTTGCCCAGGCCCTTGATGTTCGGTGAGCCCTTGCGGGAGATGACGGGCAGGATCCGGCGCCTGCGAAGTTCATCTCGGTTGGGGTTGGAGTCGTAGCCCTTGTCCCCGAGCAGCGCTTCGGGCCTTCGGCGGGGTCGGCCGGGGCGGCCTGGGACGGGTGGGATGCCGTCGACCAGGGCGAGGGTCTGGGTAACGTCGTTGACGTTGGCCGCGGTCGTGATGACCTTGAGCGGGGTGCCGCGTCCGTCGCAGATCAGGTGGTGTTTGCTGCCCGTCTTCCGCCGGTCCACCGGCGACGGACCGGTGTCTGCGCCCCCTTTTCCGCGCAGGTTCAACCGGTGGCGGGCCGGGTGTCCCGGTCGGCGCCGCGGCCGGGGCGCCAGGCGGCGGTGACGGCCGTTGCGCGGGGCTCGTTCAGCAGGCCGTCGTCGCCGCGGGCGGCGGAGTCGACGTCGATGCCGTAGAAGCGGGGATGGGCCGTGGCGGCGGGGAAGTCGCCGTGGTTGTCGGGGCCGAGGCCGCCGGCGAGGAGGAACGGCAGGCCGGTGGCGTCGGCGAGCTTCGTGACGGTGGTGTCGTCGAGGCGCTGGGCGGTGGAGCCGACGCGGCCGTCGCCTGTGACGGCGTCGAACAGGAAGCAGTCGGCCCCGGCCCGCTCGTAGGCGGCGGTGAGCCGGCCCTCCAGGCAGGTGTCGTCGCGTACGTGCAGCACCTTGGCGATCTTCAGGCCGTCGGGGCATTTGGCGCGCAGCGCGCGCAGCACGCCGGGGGGCTGGAAGCCGTGCAGTTGGATCCAGGGGATCCGGGCGGCGTGCACGGCCGCCGCGAGTGTGTCGGTGTCGGCGGAGAAGGTAACCAGCACCGGCGCCGGGCCCGCGGTGCGGGCCCGGGCCGACAGGGCGGTGAGCCGGTCGAGTGTCAGGTCGGCGTGGCCGCCCGGGATGTGGTGCCACAGGCCGATGAGGTCGGCGCCGGAGGCGGCCATGGCGTCGACCTCCGCGGTGGTGGTGGCGCCGCAGAACTTGACGAGCATCAGGCGGCCGCCGTCCGGTCGGCGTCGCGTACCAGGGAGCCGGCTGCGAAGCGGTCGTCGCCGCCTTGGAACAGGCCGGGGTGCGCGGCCCGCAGGTCGGCAAGGACGGCTTCGTAGGGGAGGTCGTCGAACTCGCCGTGGAAGCGCAGGAACTCCATCTGGCGGCGGCCCTTCAGGTCGAAGGGGTGGTGCACGCTGTCGGCGGTACCGTCGAAGTCGAGCGGCGCCATCCCGTAGAGCCGGCACAGGGTCTTGTTGAACACCGGTGTGGCCCGCACCCATTGGCCTTCGAGGCGTACCGAGGTCAGGCAGTGCTGGTGGAACACGTCGCCGCCCAGCAGGCTGACGAGTTTGTCGGAGGCGAGGTGGTTGCGTACGTCGGTGAGTACGAGCCGGGCGGGGATGCCCAGGGAGCGCAGGCCGGCGGCGTAGAGGACCGACTTGTGCAGGCACATGCCCGAGCCGGTGGCCGCCACGGTGCCGGCGCGCAGGCCTTCGCGGGACAGGTCGGCGCCGTAGACCTCGTAGCGGATCGTGTCGCGGACCGCGTAGTAGAGGGCGACGGCCTGTTCGGTGGGGGTGGTGGCCCCGGGCGGCAGCGCGTCGGCGACGAAGGCGCGCACCTGGTCGCTGGTGTGGTCGAGGAATTCGGTGGCCGCGAGGGCGCCGGTGCTCAGGGAGGTCGTCGTCAAGGCAGCTTCCAATGGTCGGGCGGGATCACAGGCCGAGTAGTGCGGCGATGCGGTTGCGCTGGGTCTCCGAGGTGCCCGAGTAGATCGTTCCGGCGACGGCGTTGCGCAGCTGGCTCTCGATGCCGTACTCGGCCATGTAGCCGTTGCCGCCGAAGATCTGCACGGCGGCGAGGGCGGAGGCGACGTTGGCCTCGCTGGTGACGAGTTTGGCCATGGCGATGTCGCGGGTGACGTTCTCCCCGGCGGTCATCCGCCGGGCGGTCTCGTACAGCCAGCGGCGGGAGGTCTCCACGTCGGTGGCCATGTCGACGATTTTGTGGGAGACGGCCTGGTAGGAGCCGATGGCCTGGCCGAACTGGGTGCGGGTGGTGGCGTATTGGACGCAGGCGTCCAGGCGGCTTTTCATCTCGCCCGCGTTGATGACGAAGGAGCACAGGATCTCCCAGCGCATCACGTGGTCCAGGACGAGGAACCCGCCGCCGGGCCGGCCGATCACCCGGTCGGCCGGGACGCGGCAGTCGTCGAGGAACAGTTCGCACAGCGGGGAGGTGCGCAGCCCCATCTTGGCCAGCGGCCGGCCGCGGGTCAGGCCCGGGGTGTCACCGTCGACGAGGAAGGCGGTGACGCTCAGCGGTCCTGGGCGGTCGCTCGTGCGGGCGTAGACGGTGAACACGTCGGCGACGGGCCCGTTGCTGACGAATGCCTTGCTTCCGTTCAGGACGTAGGCGTCGCCGTCGCGTACCGCGCGGGTGCGCATCGCCAGCGCGTCGGAGCCGCTGTCGGGTTCGCTGATGGCGTGTGCGCCGATCAGTTCGCCGGTGCAGACGCCGGGCAGGAAGCGTTCCTTGAGCGCGGCGGAGCCGAAGTGGTGCAGTGGTACGCCGACGGAGACCAGGTGGGTGCAGGCGGAGAAGTTCAGTCCGGCGTCGCGGCAGCCCTCCCCCAGGCCCTCCAGGACGTACATGGTGGTCGTCAGGCTCTGGCCGAGGCCGCCGTACTGTTCGTCGAAGGGCAGCCCGAACAGGCCGGCTGCGGCCAGCCGCCGCCACGCGTCGCGTGGGAACTCGGCGGCCGCGTCCCGTTCGATGTGCCCGTGGTCGAGCTCGGCGAGCAGGGGCGCGAGGCCGTCGCGCAGGGCCTGCTGGTCCTTCGCGACGTCGATCATCTGATACCTCCATGAGTACTCCGCCCTTCAGGGCGGAGAAGAATCGGACTCCTACGGCGCAGGGCAAAGAGGGGAATTCGCCGCCCGGGCAATTGCCGCTCACCGCCGCCAGCACCACCAGGGGTCACTAGTTGGGGTGTTAATGTGTGAACCATGGCCTCAATTCAGGTGAAGCGGGCGTTTCGGTACCGCTTCCATCCGACCGATGCGCAGGCGGCAGAGCTGTCGCGCACGTTCGGATGCGTGCGCAAGGTCTACAACATGGCGCTCGCTGCCCGCACCGAGGCGTGGACGCGTCAGGAGCGGGTCAACTACAACGCCACCTCGGCGATGCTGACGGCGTGGAAGAAGACCGAGGAGCCGGCTTTCCTCAACGAGGTGTCCTCGGTGCCCCTGCAGCAAGCCCTGCGGCATTTGCAGGTGGCGTTCACCAACTTCTTCGGTAAACGCGCCAAGTACCCGCGTTTCAAGAGCCGGAAGAGGTCTCGCAAGAGCGCGGAGTACACCACTTCGGCGTTCCGATTCACCGGTGGTGAGCTGCGGCTCGCCAAGATGTCCGAACCCTTGGCGATCGTGTGGTCGAGGCCTCTGCCCGAAGGCGCGAGCCCTTCGACGGTGACGGTCTCGCAGGACGCGGCCGGACGCTGATTCGTGTCCATGCTGTGCGACGACCCCGGCGTGAAGCCGCTCCCCGCCACCGATGCGGCGGTCGGAATCGACGTCGACCTGAACCGTCTGGTGACGCTCTCCACTGGGGAGAAGATCGCCAACCCCCGGCATGAACGCCGCGACCGCACCCGTCTCGCCACAGCTCAGCGGCAGCTCGCCCGCAAGGCCAAGGGCGACGGAGCGAACCGGGCCAAGGCTCGGCGTAAAGTCGCCAAGATCCACGCCCGGATCACCGACCGCCGCCGTGACGGTCTCCACAAGCTGACCACCCGACTCGTGCGCGAAAACCAAACGCTCGTGATCGAAAATCTGACCGTGCGCAACATGGTCAAGAACCACCGCCTTGCCCGCGCCATCAGTGATGCCGCCTGGCGAGAACTGCGGAGCATGCTGGAATACAAGGCAGCCTGGTACGGCAGGAACCTCGTGGTCGTGGACCGCTGGTTCCCCTCCTCCCGGCTGTGCTCCACCTGCGGCACCCTCCCAGAGAAGATGCCACTGAACGTCCGTACCTGGACGTGCGACTGCGGGGCGACCCACGACCGGGACGTGAACGCGGCGAAGAACCTTCTGGCCGCCGGGCTGGCGGTGACAGTCTGTGGAGCTGGTGTAAGACCTCAACGGAGAACTCCGGGCAGGCAGTCGGCTGCGAAGCAGAAACCCTCACAGCGCAAGCCGTGAGAATCCCCTTCTGAAGGAAGGGGAGAAGTCAACAGTAGTGGGAGAACTCGGGCGATTCGAGGTTGTGCCTCTCGTCGCCGCGCAGCGCGGGCGTGAACATGCACACCAGCCGCAGGTCCTCGTGCGGGCTCGCCACCAGCCAGTGGGCGTCGTGCCGGTCGAGGGCGTACAGGGTGCCGGGGGTGATGGGGTGGGAGACGCCGTCGCTGTCGATCACCTCTCCGCTGCCCTCGATGCAGTAGCAGCTCTCGAGGTGGTTGCGGTACTCCAGGCGGGACTTGGTGCCTGCCCGGACGATGGTGTCGGTGACGGTGTAGCCGACGCCGTCGGCCTGGGTGAGGAATCTGCGGCTGAGGCCGTTGCCCCAGTCGACACAGGTGACTTCGTCGAGCTTGCGGACGATCATGCGGGTTCTCCCCTCATACGGAACGGTGGTGTGGTGTTCGCTCGGGTCGTTCACCGGCCGCGCAGCTCCCCGACGAAGGAGCCGAACTCCTCGACGGGGTCGCGGCCCTTCGCCAGGGCGTCGGCGATCCGGGCCACGCCGGCGCTGCCGACGACGGCGGCATCGGCGCCGAGCTGCTCCAACAGCGCGATGTCGGCGCGGGTCTTGACGCCGAAGCCGACGGCGACGGGCACGGAGGCGGCGGCGTGCAGGTCGGCGATGGAGCGGGCGAGCCGGTCGCGGTCGAGGGCGGCGGCGGTGCCGCTACGGCCGTAGTGGGCGACCAGGTACAGGTAGGCGGAGGCGTGGGCGGCGGCCTCTGCGACGGCGTCGGGTTTGGAGACGGCGTAGCAGGTGGTGACCAGCGGCAGCCCGGCGGTGTGTGCGGCCTCGTAGTGGGCGCCTCGCAGCCGGGGTGGCACGCCGTGCAGCAGCAGCCCGTCGCAGCCCGCGTCGCGGACGGCGGCGGCGAAGTGTCCGGGGGCGGTGCCCTTGACGGTGTGGCTGAAGTCGGCGAGGAGCGCGATGCGCAGGTTTTTCAGGCCGGGGCGGATGCGGGCGACGGCGGCGAGGACGGCGGGCAGGTCGGTGCCGGCGGCCAGCGCCCGGTCGGCGGAGGCGCGGATGACGGGCCCGTCGGTGACGGAGCCGGGGAACGGGACGGCCAACTCCAGGCAGTCGACGTCGCTCTCGTCGAGCAGGGCGGCCAGGTCGGGCAGCCGCTCCAGGGGCGGGTCACCGGCGTTGAGGAACAGGGCCAGACCGGGGCGGCCGGGCCGTACGCGGGTGAAGAAGCCACCCGTGTCCGGGCGCGTGCCGCCGGGGGCGGGGGTGGGGCGGGGGTCAGGCATGGGCCACCTCCGTGGCGCGTCGCAGCCGGTCGACCAGGGCGAGGGCCGAGCCGTCGGTCAGCACCGCGCGGGCGCCGCGCAGGGCCTGGTGCCAGTCGCCGGTGAGACGGCCGGCGACGGCGAGAGCCGCCGCGTTGAGGCAGACGGCGTCCTCGGCCGCCGGCCGGCCGCGGCCGGCGAGCAGGTCCAGGACGTCCTTCACGGGGTCGTCGCCCGGCCGCAGATCCGAGACGGTGCCGGGGCGCAGGCCGAGCGCGGCGCCCGCGAGGGTGAACTCGTCCTCGCCGCCGCCTTCGTAGGTGCGCACCAGGTTGGTGGTGAAGCCGATCAGTTCGTCGGCGCCGGTGTCGTTGGTGGCGAGCCACACGGACCGGCCGGTGCGGCGGGCGGTGTGCTCGGCGGCGTGCCGCAGGCCGGCGACGAGCCGGGGATCGGAGATGCCGGTGAGCTGGGCGGCCACCGGCATGTCGGCGAGGAACGGGCCCACCGCGTTGACGAAGCGGCCCAGCCGGCGGATGTCGAGTGGCAGCACGCTGCGGGCGAGCAGGCCCAGTTCGGCCGGGTAGACGAACGGGCCGGCGAACGCGATGCCGCACCGCTCGAGCATGTCGTGGGTCTGCTCGTAGGTGGACGTCGTCTCGATGCCCAGGCGTTCAAGGAGGTCGAGGGAGCCGAGGCGGGAGGTGTAGGCGCGGGAGCCGGTCTTGACGACGCGGGTGCCCATCGCGGCGGCGGTCAGGGCGGCGGCGGTGGAGATGTTGAGGGTGCTCGGGCCGCCGCCGGTGCCGACGATGTTGACGGCGCCGTCGAACTCGGGGCGCCCCGTGCGCTGTTCGGGGCGGCGTTCGGCGAGCGAGTCGAGCAGCGCGGTCAGTGTGGCGCGGCCGGGCATCTGCGTGGACAGGGACGCGAGCAGTGCCACGCTCTCGCCCCGGCGCAGCGCGCCGTCGCCCAGCCGGTCCCAGAACGAGTGCCACTGGGGCGCTTCGACGGGCCGGTCCTGGGCGATCAGGGCGGCGACGGCGTCGTGCATGACTACGCGGCCTCCGCCCGGGCGCGGGTGGCCTCGGCGACGAACGCCTCGATGGCCGCGACGGAGTGGAAGGACTCCGGGTCCAGGTCCACGTCGTCGGTGTTGATGCCGTAGCGGTCCTCCAGCCAGGCGATCACCTTGAGCAGGCCGAGGCTGTCGATGACGCCGCCCTCCAGCAGGTCGTGGTGGTCGTCCAGTTCCCCTGCGGGCGTGTCGGGCAGGAACTCCTCGACGAGGAACTCCTTGATGGCCTGGGCCTGAGCCTGGGCGTGGGGCATGTCAGTTCTCCTTGGTGAAGTGGTCCTTCACGACACGGTCGCGGTCGACCTTGCCGGTGGAGGTCCTGGGCAGCGGCTCGTCGGTGAAGCGCAGCGCCGAGGGGATCGCGGCCCTCGGCAGGCCGCGTGCCAGATAGCCGCGCAGCGTCAGGCTGTTGAGGGCGCTGCCCGGGGTGCGGCGCGCCACGGCGTGCAGCAGCCGGCCGGCCACCGGGTCGGGCAGGGCCAGGACGGCGGCCTCACTGATGTCGGGGTGGGCGAGCAGGACGTGCTCGACCTCCTGGACGTTGATGCGCACACCGCGGACCTTGACCTGGAAGTCGGTGCGGCCGGCGAGGGTCAGGACGCCGTCGGCGCTGCGGCGCACCAGGTCGCCGGTGCGGTACCAGCGCCGGTCGTCGGCCCCGGCCGGGTGGGGCACGAACACGGTCCGGGCGGCGGCCGCGCCGAGGTATCCGTCGGTCTGGAACGGTGTGGTGACCCACAACTCGCCGCTGCCCGGGCCTTCCAGGACCTCGCCCCGGTCGGTGACGACGAGCGCGTCGGCGCCGGGCAGCGGACGGCCCAGCGGCAGCGGCGCGCCGGATTCGGCCTGCGCGTCAGTGATCTCGTGCGCGAAGCTGTCGTTGGTTTCGGTGCAGCCGTAGATGTTGTGCAGCCGCGCGTTCGGGAACAGGCCCGGCAGTTCGGCCAGGACCGGCCCGGGCAGGGCGTCGCCGGTCGTCATCGCGTGGCGCACGGCGGGCAGGGCGGTGACGCCGTGTTCGCGGGCGGCGTCGGTGACCAGCCGGTGGAACATGGGCACGGCCTGGACGACGTGGACGTCGTGGCGCTCCAGCGTCGCGAGCAGATGCCGGCCGCTCATGGCCTGGTCGGGGTCGACGAGGACGACACGTCCGCCGTGGGCGAGGGTGGTCCACACGTCGAGCAGGCACAGGTCGAAGTTGAGCGGCGCGTAGTTGAGGACGTTCGTGCCGGGCCCGATCCCGAACGCGCCGGCGGCCCAGGCGCTGAACCGGTCGATCGCGCCGGCGGAGATGGGCACGATCTTGGGCAGCCCGGTCGACCCGGAAGTCGTCAACAGCAGCGCGGGCGCGGCGGGGTCGAGGGTCGGCGTGTCGCGCCGGTCGGTGGGCGGGACGCCCGGCGTGTCGTCGGCCGTGGCGTACGGCTTGTCGTACGCCGTGGCATCCGGCCGGTCGTCCGGCTTGTCGGGCAGGGGGACGGCGCCGGCCTGCTCGTACAGCTCCTCCGTCACGTCCTTGCCGAGCGTCGCCGACGCCAGCAGCACCGGGCGGCGCTCCAACAGGCAGGCGAGGACCACCGCGATCGTGTCGGGCGACTTGACGGCCGGGACGCCGACGGGCCGCCGTCCGGGCGTGTCCGCGACGCGGGCCCTCTCCCGTTCGGCGCGTCGCCACAGGGCGCCGTAACTGATCTCGTCGCCCTGCCACACGAGCGCCGCCGCCTGCGGCGTGCGGTGGGCCTGCGCCCGAACCCTCTCGACGAGCGTGCCGCCACTCATGGGCCGCGCCCCCTCCCGCTCCTTGCACTGGCGAAAACCTGTCGGCCTCGATGGTGGTTTCGCGCGCTGGAGGATCGCCGGAGCCGTGGGGCATGAGATGTCAGGTGTGAGTGGGAAGCCTGAAGCATGAGGGAGACTCGGGAGTGCGTCGAGGGCGTCTTGCAGCGACTGCCCGGTGTCCGTGCAGTCGCTGTTCACACCACGTGGTCACTGGTGGGACAGTTGACGACAGCGGATTGCTTGCCGATCGTTTTCGTACACGGAACGCGCTTCAGCGCCGGACAGTGGAGTCCGCAACTCGCCGCGCTTCGCGACGAGTTCGAGGTGGCCGCCGTCGACCTGCCCGGTCACGGGGAGCGCACGGCCGACCCCTGGAGCCTGAGCAGCGCGACGCGGGTCATCGCTTCCGCGGTGGCCGCGCTCGACCACGGGCCCGCTCTGGTGGTCGGGCACTCGCTCGGCGGATACGCCTCGCTGGAGTTCGCACGGCGGTGTCCCCACCACGTGCGCGGGCTGATCCTCGCCGGTGCCAGCGCCTCCACCCGTGGCCGGTGGGCGACGCCGTACCGGTGGGCGGCCCAGCTGGTCCCCCGCATACCGGCGGACCGCCTGACCCGTT
>NZ_JBIWFV010000014.1:97500-184191 GCF_044763255.1 Streptomyces sp. NPDC096176
CCCGTAGAGCTCGTGGCGGTGCACCCACTCGCGCAGCAGCAGGGCGAGCCAGGTGAGCGAGAACCCGATCCGGATGACGGCCGCCTGGTAGGGCGCGACGGCGCCGCTGGTGATACGCGCGAGGCCCTGACGGACAGTGGCGCCGATGCGGCGCCACAGGCGGGTAGGAGGGGGCTGTGCGGGTTCACGGCCGGGTTTCGCCGGAGAGTAGGCAGTCACTGGAAGTCCTCCGCCTTGACGGTCCACCACGGCTCGACCAGATAGCCGGTCTGGGTGTTGACGTAACGATCGCTCCACGCAGGTGCCGCGATGGGCGTGCTGGCCGAGCGCAGCTGTATGGCTTGCACGGCGCCACCGCTGACGTGCGGTCCGAAACGGTGGGCAGCGATCCGCAACAGGTACTGCTGCATCAGTTCTCCGTACAGGCCTGTCGGGCGGCCTTTGTCATCGAGCGAGGAGACGAAACCGTCCCAGGCGGATCGGAGTTGGTTCTGTTGCGTTTGGCTGGGGAGAGGATGGTGTTTGATCCACCTCTCGTCCAGCGTGGTCAGGTCGACCCATCCGGTGGTGAACGGGACCCCGCCCGGCCGCATGACCTGCACGCGCGCCTGCACATGGATGTTCGTCGACATCGGGTCGGGGGCGAAGAGCTGCCAGTTCTGTGTGAATTCGGGGTTGATGTACTTGTCGATGCCGGCGACGTGCTGCCGGGAGAGCGCATTCGACGGGGCGGAGTTGAGGAAGAGCACCACCGAGTGCACGGCGACCGCGACGAGGACACCCACCACCGAGAGCGCGATGACGATCAGCGACAGCGGTGAGAGACCTGATGTTCCGCTGGGTCCGCCGGCATGGTCCGCCGGCAGTCCGTTGTCCTGATCCGCGCCTCTTGGAGTTCGTCCGGTCGGCGTGTACCGGTCCGGTGGTGCCTCGTCCGAGGCCTTCACATCAGGCGGTCGCATGGCGTTCCCGCGTCCGGAACCGGCTCGGGATCGGTGGCAGTACCACGAATATCGTGGTGCGCCGCGCGCGTGGACGCACTCGTTGATCGGGAGCCTGGGACGCCGTACCCGCCTCCCGCCAGGCAAGCGGCTGTCGTCACACCGACGCTCTGCCGTATCTGCTTCTTCATGATCGTCCTCGCGAGAAATATCGAGTGACCCTGGTGGGGAAGCCGTGCATGATTCGTGGTCGCACCCTCGATGAGGGTGGCGTGGAACCTGCGCGTGAACGCGCCGGACGCGCGGCCGTTGTGACGACGCGACTGCATACCCTCGGCGCTGCTTCTTCCCGATTCAACGAACAAGGCTCGTCTCGTCCTCTCGGACGATCAGGGAAGAAGGGCCGGTCCTTTGTGCACGGACCACCGGCCCGCGGGGAACTGCCTCCGGTGACTTCTCCATCGAGTCCGTCGCCGGTCAAGCCGTAGCGCCGCGCGAGCGGGGCCGGATCTTCCCTTCGGTGAGATCTGCTCCTTCTGCGCGCAGGCGGTCCCGATACCGAATTTACTTTGTTTTCAGTGATGTTCAACTCGGCTGCGGGCTCTCTGCCCGCCACGCCGCCGACAGAGAGCTCCGGGATCTCGCAGCCGGTGACGCGGACCGCACGGCCCGTGCCGGTGCGTGTCGCAGGTCCGGCGTCCGCGGTGCCGGGGCACGGACACCGGGCCTGCGGCGGCTCCTCAGGACCGGGCGGGCACCGGTCCCGCCTCGGCCTGCGTCGTCATGCTCCGAGGAGTTCGGTGAGGGCGACGGCCGGGTCGGTGTCCGGGGGGCCGGCGGGCCACCAGGTGCCGGAGCGGTCGCGGTAGGGGTACCAGCGGCTGTCGCGGCCCTGGCGGAGCTGGAGGCCGCGGCCGGTCAGGGTCCAGTGGTTGCCGTCCACTGCCAGGGGTGGCAGGTCGTCGTCCCAGCCGGCGGCGAGGGCAGTACGGGCGCGGGCGGTGTCCTGTTCGGAGGGGGTCCAGGGGTGTTCGAGAACCTCCAGGCCGGCGAGGCCGCCGGTGCGCCAGGCCTCGGCGGCGCGGTCCAGTTCGTCGGGGCGGCCGCAGGCCTCGCGCAGCCGGGCCGGAACACGCGGGTCGGGGTGGGTGGCGGCGATGCGGACCGTGTCGTGCCACTCGTCGAGCGGCGGGGCGGGTGCCTCGCCGAAACCGGCGATGTGGGTGAGCAGTTCACGCGCGCGCACGGCGGCGTCGGAGACCAGGCGTTCCAGCGGGTCGGCCTCGATGCCGGTGACCGGTTCGCCGTCGGAGGCCGGCGGTTCGGGCAGCGGCGGCAGGGCGGGCAGCGCGACGGCGGGGCGGGCGTAGGCCTCGCGGTTGCTCTCGTAGGTCTCCTGGGGCGGCTGGTCCTGCGCCTCGGGCTCGGGCTCTTCGACGTCGTCGTCCGTGGCGGTCATCGCCCGCAGTAGCAGGACCGATTTCAGCTCCTCGAGCGCCTGTGCGGTGTCCCGGCCGCGGATCAGGAGCAGCAGCCAGGGGTCCTCGTCGAGGAGCCAGGACAGCTGGTAGCTGAGCGCCGTGGCGTGCGGGCAGGGGTGGTCGAGCGCGTCGCAGTCGCAGTCCGCGTCCAGGTCGCCGTATCCGGGCAGCAGCCGCAGGCGGGCGTCCTCGACCGCTTCGAGGAGGTCCTCGGGCAGTTCGCCGGCGAGCAGCGCCTCGGTCTCCGCGGGCCGGTCGGCGGTGCTCTCCCACAAGAGGTCCCACTCGTCGTCGTCCCAGGCCTTGAGGGTGAGGGTGGTGGTGTGGGCGGCGTCGCCGCCGTAGACCTCGGCGGCGACGCGGCCGGCGCTGACGGTGAGGGGGCCGATGCGTCCGGTGCGGGAGAAGGCGCGGCCCTTCTTCAGGGGCTCCTCCTCCGGCCAGGTGTCCTCGACGGCCTGGGTCCACTGGGCGGCCCAGAACGACTGGCCGCGGGCGCGGCCGCCCTTGCGGGCCGGGAAAGCGGGAAAGCCGCGGGCGCCGCTCGCCTCGTGCTCGCGCATCAGATGCTCCTCAGTTCGACCAGGTTGGCCAGCTCGTCGTTGGTCAGTTCCGTCAGGGCCTGTTCGCCGGAGCCGAGGACGGCGTCCGCGAGTTCCTTCTTGGACTCGAGGAGGGCGGCGATACGGTCCTCGATGGTGCCTTCGGCGATCATCTTGTGGACCTGGACGGTTCTGGTCTGGCCGATGCGGTAGGCGCGGTCAGTGGCCTGGGCCTCCACGGCCGGGTTCCACCAGCGGTCGTAGTGCACGACGTGGTCGGCGCGGGTGAGGTTCAGTCCGGTGCCGGCGGCCTTCAGCGACAGCAGGAACACGGGGACTTCGCCGTCCTGGAAGCGTTGGACGAGTTCCTCGCGGCGGGGCACGGGGGTGCCCCCGTGCAGGAGCTGGGCGCCGATGCCGCGGGTGCGCAGGTGCCGCTCGAGGAGTTTGGCCATGGCGACGTACTGGGTGAACACCAGTACCGCGCCGTCCTCGGCGGTGATGGTGTCGAGGAGTTCGTCGAGGAGTTCGAGCTTTCCTGAGCGGCCGGACAGGACCGTGGTGCCCGGCCCCTGGGCGTCTTCCTTCAGGAAGTGGGCCGGGTGGTTGCAGATCTGCTTCAGGCCGGTGAGGAGTTTGAGGACCAGGCCGCTGCGGGCGATGCCCTGGCTGGCGCGGATCTGGCCCATGACGTCGTCGACGTGTTTGCGGTAGAGGGTGGACTGTTCGGCGGTGAGGGCGACGGGCCGGTCGGTCTCGGTCTTGGGCGGCAGTTCGGGTGCGATGCCCGGGTCGGACTTGCGGCGCCGCAGCAGGAACGGTTTCACCAGGCCGGCCAGGCGGCGGGCGGTGGGTTGCTCGCCGGCGGCGTCGGCGCGTTCGGCGTCGATCGGGGCGATCCAGCGGCGGCGGAAGTGGCCGTGGGTGCCGAGCAGTCCGGGGGTGGTCCAGTCCAGGACGGCCCACAGTTCGGAGAGGCTGTTCTCCACGGGGGTGCCGGTCAGGGCGATCTTCGCGTCGGCGGGGATCAGGCGCAGGGCCTTGGCGGTGCCGGAGAGCGGGTTCTTGACGTGCTGGGCCTCGTCGGCGACGACCATGCTCCACCGGTGGGCGCCGAGGTGTTCGGCGTCCAGGCGCATGGTGCCGTAGGTGGTCAGGACGAAGCCGTCGTCGGCGCCCTCGAGGGTGCGGCCGGTGCCGTGGTAGCGGCGCACGGGCGTGCCGGGGGCGAATCTGCCGATCTCGCGCTGCCAGTTGCCCAGCAGGGAGGCGGGGCACACGACGAGGGTCGGGCCGCGGGTGTCGTCGTGTTCCTGGCGCAGCAGGTGGAGGGCGATGAGCTGGATGGTCTTGCCCAGGCCCATGTCGTCGGCGAGGCAGCCGCCGAGGCCGAGGGAGGTCATGCGCTCGAGCCAGCGCAGGCCGCGCAGTTGGTAGTCGCGCAGGGTCGCGGCCAGTGCTTCGGGCCGGCGCAGGGGTTCGGTGCCGCCGTCGGGGTCGGCGAGGCGGGCGCGCAGGGCCAGCAGCCACTCGCTGGGGGCGACCGGGACCTGTTCGGTGCCGATGCGGGTGTGGCCGGTGAGGGCGACGGCGAGGGCTTCGATGGCGGTCAGCGGTCCGAGGTCGCGTTCGCGGGCCTTGCGCGCGAGGCCGGCGCCGACGAGGGTCCAGCGGCCGCGGAGGTGGACGACGGGGCGGCCCGCGTCGGCGACGTGGGCCGTCTCGTCCTCGGTGAGCGGCTCGCCGTCGAGGGCGAGCTGCCAGCGCAGGTCGACGGTGCCGTCGCCGCCGAGGAAGGAACGCAGGTCGGTGGGCGGGACACGGTCGGCGCCGACGACCGCACGGGCGGTCAGGGACCGGGCGGCGCCTTCGGGCCAGTGGACGTCGATGCCGTGGGCGCGCAGGCGGGCCGCGCCGGTGCCGAGCAGGTCGGTCGTCTCCCGGTCGGTCAGCGCCAGGGCGGACGGTACGGGCAGCAGCCGCTCCAGCGGCTCCCACACGCCGGCGGCCCGGCGCAGCGCGAGGACGGTGTCGGTCTGGGCGCGCGGGCCGAGCGCGTGGTCGGCGCTGGCGAACAGTTCGCCGGCGTCCAGCGCGAGGGTGGGGTCGGCGAGGCTGTGGGCGCGCGGGACGAGGTGCAGGGCGGGCGGTCCGTCGGCGGTGTCGGCGAGGTCGACGTGCAGGGACACCCGTACGCCGGAGTCGAGTCCGGCGGAGATCTCCTCGGCCCAGGCGCGCAGTTGCGGCACGTGCTGGGGTGCGGTGGCGGAGAACGCGGCCCGCCCGGTGGCGGCCTGGGCGGCGGCGGTGCGCGGCAGGGTGTCGGCGACGGCGTCGAGGAAGGCGCGCAGCAGGGCGGTCGTGTCGCTGCCGGGGGCGGCGACGGCCTCGCCGGGGGCGGCCTGGGCCAGTTCGCGCAGCCGCAGGACGTCCTCGGGGTCGAGCGGCCCGGCGCGCCAGGTGTCGTAGCCGCCGGCGGAGACGCCGGGCAGCAGCCGTTCCCGGGCCGCCAGGTGCAGCCCGAGGGCGGCTGCTGCCCCCCAGAACGCGGCGGCCGGATGCACACCGGCGCCGTCGTGGCCGTAGCGGCGGCGTGCCTCGATGAGGGCCGGCAGCGCCGCGGGGAGGGGCAGGCGCACGGCGGGCAGGGTGCGCAGGGCGACGCCGCCGTCGTGCGGGACGACGAGACGGGTCTCGCCCGCCTCGCCGGCCTCCCCCGCCGCCTCATGGGGCAGCGGGGCGCCGTCCGGGTTCCAGAAGACGAGGCGGCCCGTGCGCGCCGGGTCCCCTGCCTCGAAGACCACCGCGCACTGCGCCAGCAGTCCGGCCTGCTCAGGCGCCAACCACACCATGCGTCCCGCTCTCTCTTGCTGTTCTCTTGTGTCGCGTCGTTCGTCGATCATCGATGGTCGACCCTGGTACGTGGTTCGTCGGTGATCAGCTTGTCAGGTTGCGGAAGCGGCGCACCGACAAAGGGAAGAAGATCGCGCACAGGACGACGGGCCACACCACGGCCATCAGCAGTGCGTGCTGCGCGATCCACGAGTCTCCGCCGAAGCCCGGGTTGCCGAACAGTTCCCGCACCGCGAGCACCGTGGAGGACAACGGGTTCCACTCGGCGATCGTGCCCAGCCAGCCCGGCATCGTCGACGGTGCGACGAACGCGCTGGTGAGGAAGCCGATCGGGAATTCCAGGGTCTGCACCATGGTGATGCCCTCGGGGCCCTTCATCAGCAGTCCGAGGTAGATGCCCGCCCACACCAGGGCGAAGCGCAGCAGCAGCAACAGGCCGACGGCGAGGGTGGTTTCGCCGAGGGTGCCGTGTGCGTCCCAGCCGATGGCGAGGCCGGTGGCGAACAGGACGGCCAGGGCCAGCAGGGAGGAGAGCATGTCGGTCACGGCGCGTCCGACGACCACCGCGGAGGGGGCCATGGGCATGGTGCGGAAGCGGGAGGTGACGCCCCGGTTCTTGTCGGCGGCGACGGCGGTGACCGTCTCGCCCATGCCGAAGACCATCGTCATGACGAACATGCCGGGCACCAGGAACTCGCGGTAGTTTCCGCCGCCGGGTACCTGCATGGCGCCGCCGAAGAAGTACCCGAACATCAGCACCATCATGACGGGGAAGGCCAGCGACCCGATGAGGGTGCCCGGTTCGCGTACCCAGTGGGTCAGGCCGCGCAGGGTGACGGTCCAGCCGTCGGCGGCCGCCCAGCGCAGCCGGGCGAGCGGGGTGCGCGCGATGACCGGGGCGAGGCCCTGGCCCAGCGGGCGGGGTGCGGTGATGCTCATGCCGCCACCGCCTCTCGGTCGGCCGCCGGGGCGTCCGTGCCGGTGCCGGTCAGGTGCAGGAACACCTCGTCGAGGGTGGGGCGGCGCAGCGCGATGTCCTCGGCGGCCACGCCGGCCGCGTCCAGGGCGCGGACGATCTCCGCGAGCGCGGCGGCGCGGTCCGTGACGGGTGCGCTGACGCGGCGGGTGTCGGGGTCGGTGTCCGGCTCGCCGGCGCCCACGCGCGCCAGTGCGGCGGCGGCGGCGGGCAGTTGGTCGGCGCGGCGCACGACGACGTCGATGCGGTCGCCGCCGATGCGGCTCTTGAGCTCGTCGGGGGTGCCCTCGGCGATGACCTTGCCGGAGTCGATGACGGAGACGGCGTGGGCGAGCTGGTCGGCCTCCTCCAGGTACTGGGTGGTCAGCAGCACGGTGGTGCCGACCTCGACCAGGCCGCGGACCGCTTCCCACACCTCGCCGCGGCTGCGCGGGTCGAGGCCGGTGGTCGGCTCGTCCAGGAACAGCACCGGCGGGGCGAGCACCATGCCGGCCGCGAGGTCCAGGCGGCGGCGCATGCCGCCCGAGTACTCCTTCAGCGGCTTCTTGCCGGTGTCGGCGAGCCGGAAGTGCTCGAGCAGTTCGTCGGCGCGGCGGCGGGCGGCGGCCGGGGACAGGTGGTGCAGGCGGCCGAACATGACGAGGTTCTGCCGTCCGCTGAGGACCTCGTCCACGGCGGCGTACTGGCCGACGAGGCCGATGCTCGCCCGCACTTCCGCGGCCTGCCGGACGACGTCGTAGCCGGCCACCTCGGCGCGTCCGCCGTCGGCCTTCAGCAGGGTCGACAGGATGCCAACCGAGGTGGTCTTGCCCGCACCGTTGGGGCCCAGCAGGCCGTGGACGGTGCCGGCGGGCACGCGCAGGTCGAATCCGTCGAGGGCATAACGGTCGCCGTAGCGTTTGCGCAGTCCTTCGGCGAGGACTGCCGGGCTGGTCGGATCCACGTCGGCTTCCTTACGGGTAGCGGGTATCCGGCCGAGGGTCCCAAAGCGCGCCGGAGCGCGGGCGGAGCGCCGGTCGGACACCGCTCGACGTCCGCTCGGCATCCGGTCGAGGAGTGTGCAGGGGCCGCTCGCGGGCGCCGGGCGGGCGGGTTGGTTCGACGGCTGCTCTAGCGGCGGGCGGGAGCCTGGCGTGCACACGAGCACGCACACGGACCCGGACTGCGGAGAAGAGAAGCCACTGTGATCACTTTCATCAACCGGTTCAACGTCACCGGCTCCGCCGAGGAGTTCGAGGCGGCCTTCGACGAGACGTCGGCGTTCTTCGCCGGCCAGCCCGGGTTCTTGAACCACCGGCTCCTGCAGCACGTCGACGAGCCGCACCTGTACGTGAACATCGCCGACTGGAAGGACGAGGAGTCCTTCCGTGCCGCTCTGGCCCGCCCCGAGTTCGCTGCGCACCGCACCAGGCTGCGCACGCTCAGCAGCAGCGACCCGAACCTGTACGTGCCGCTGCTGGAGCGGGTCGCGCGCTGAGTTCCGTTCGCCCACCGGCCGTTGTTCGACCGGCGGTTCGCGGGGTCTGGCTGCCCGGCCCGCCCGAGCGCTCGTCGAGCGGTCCTCGACCGGACGTCGAGCGTTCCCCGACCGGGGCTGCGGCGGGCGCCGGGAACGGGTCGTCGTGGGGCGACCGCTCGAATCCGGCTGGGGGCCGGCTCGGGCGGGGGCCGAGGTCCCGTCGAGCTCGTGTCCATGACCGGGCCGCTGCCTTGCGGTCGGTGGCACAGTCGCCTGGACGGCCGGTCCCGCGCCCGTGGCGGCCCATCCGAGGGGACCGAACCGGGGCGGGGCCGGTGTGCTCCCCCACTGCGCAACTGTGTGGCACCCCTGTGCCTTTTGTCCCCCGGCCCGGGCCGGGCAGCCATCGACCCCGAGGAGTAACCGATGAGCAAGACCATCAAGGATCAGCGGATCGCCCTGGTGACGGGCGGTACCAGCGGTATCGGTCTGGAGATCGTGCGCAGGCTGGCGTCCGCCGGCATCCCGGTGCACCTGTGCGGGCGCTCCCAGGAGACGGTGAGCAGCACGGTCAAGGAGCTCGTGGAGGAGGGCTTGGCGGTCTCCGGTTCCGTGTGCGACGTGCGCGAGCAGGAGCAGATCGGCGAGCTGGTGCGCACGGTCGTGGAGCAGCACGGCCCGATACGGATCCTGGTCAACAACGCCGGCCGCAGTGGCGGCGGGCCGACCGCCCAGATCACCGACGAGCTGTGGACCGACGTCATCGCCACCAACCTCACCAGTGTCTTCCGGGTCACCAAGGAGGTCCTGACGGCGGGCGGCATGCAGGAGGCGGGGCAGGGCCGGATCATCAACATCGCCTCGACCGGCGGCAAGCAGGGCGTGGTGCTGGCCGCCCCGTACTCGGCGTCGAAGCACGGTGTCGTGGGCTTCAGCAAGGCGCTCGGCCTGGAGCTGGCCCGTACCGGCATCACCGTCAACGCGGTGTGCCCCGGCTTCGTCGAGACGCCGATGGCGGAAAGGGTCCGCGCCGGTTATGCGGGCGCGTGGGGCGTGAGCGAGGAGGAGGCGTACGAGCGCATCACCACCCGGGTGCCCAACGGCCGTTACGTGCAGGTGCGGGAGGTCGCGGCGATGGTCGAGTACCTGGTCGGCGACGACGCGGCGGCCGTGACCGCGCAGGCGCTCAACGTCTGCGGCGGCCTGGGGAACTACTGATCGTCCGGGCCGGGTCCGCGGTGGTGCGGCAACCAGGCAGGCTGTGG
The DNA here is from genome assembly GCF_044763255.1 of Streptomyces sp. NPDC096176. NCBI lineage: Bacteria > Bacillati > Actinomycetota > Actinomycetes > Kitasatosporales > Streptomycetaceae > Streptomyces > Streptomyces sp. NPDC096176. Next base: position 107,018 of record NZ_JBIWFV010000014.1, read on the forward strand.
TGAGCGCCTGCCGCCCCGGGCGGGCGGGGTGCTCGCCCGGCCCCGCGGTCCGTTCAGGCCCATTGCGGGGCTGTGGTGGCGGCGAGCAGCTGTTCCCGGGCCCGGGCCGTGTGCTGCCGGTCGCCGTCCGGGGTGCGGGAGCGGGCGGGCAGCAGCGCGGTGGTGGTGTGGTGGCCCAGCCTCACGGCCGGGTGGCGGCAGGCGAGCGTGGTGAGTCCCTTGCCGGGTCCGGTCTCCACCAGCAGGTGGCGGCCGGTGGACAGGAGCTTGTCGAGGGTCGGCCAGAAGTGGACGGGGGCGACGGGGTGGCTCGCCCACAGGGCCGGGTCGGCGACGGTGTCCGCTTCCAGCCGGGTGCGGGTGAAGGCGGACCACAGCGGGATGCGCGGCGGGCGGGCGGTGATCCGCCGGTACAGGGTCAGGTCCTGGAACAAAGGCGCCAGGACCGGGCTGTGGAAGGGGTGGTGGGCGGCCACCGGCAGGGTGGTGATCCCGGCGCGGCGCAGGTCGGCCGCAATGGCGTGAAGCGGGCCGGTGAGGCCGGCGAGAACGGTCTGGCGGGGGGCGTTGAGCGCGCCGATGGCGATCTGCGGGTGCCGGGCGAGGAAGGGGCGTACGTCGTCGGGGGTGCCGGCGACGGTCAGCAGCCCGCCGGGGTCGGTGGGGGCGATGCGGGCGACCCGGTCGCGCATGACGGCCACCGCGTCCTGGAGGCTGAACACGCCGGCCAGGGTCGCGGCGGCGAGTTCGCCGACGCTGTGGCCGAGGAGAGCGGCGGGGCGCACGCCCCAGGACAGGATCATGCGGCCGAGCGCGTAGTCGAGGGTGAACAGCAGCGGCTGGGCACGGCGGACGTCGTCGATGCCGATGGTGGGGTGGTCGCCGAGCCAGTCGGCGCGCAGTTCTTCGCCGCCTCCGAAGAGGGCGAGGCACCGGTCGACGGCGTCGGTGAAGACGGGGTCGCTGTCGTAGAGCCCGGCGGCCATGCGCGGGTACTGCGCGCCCTGGCCGGGCAGCAGCAGCACGACGTCCCGGAACGTGTGGTCCATGCGCGGGCCTCCTTCGTCCGCCCCGATGCCCGTGCGGGTGGGGTGGGTCGGGGGCCAATGTGCCGTGCGCATATGGAGGTTGGCTCGAGAGCCGGTCCACGGGCACCGGGGCGGCGGGGCCGGGCCCAGTGCGGCTCGAGGGCGGATCCACTTCGCGCAGCGAAACTCGGCGGGCCGCGACAGTGCGCGCGCAGGACGGCCCGGCGGGCCGGCCCGGCGCAGCTGGCGCGTGCGGTGCGGTCCGTGGCCGCAGACGCCTTCTTCGATGTCGTGATGTCGTGACCCAGGGAGAAATGTGACCAGCACAGCCATGGCGGCCGCCGTGTCGCAGAGCGAGACATACGCACAAGTGCAGCAGTTCTACGCCGGCCAGGTGCGTCACCTGGACGGCATGCGGGCCGAGGAGTTCGCCGGCTCGTTCACCGCGGACGGTGTCTTCGACCACCGTCCGGGCGGCGACCCGCTGGTGGGCCGGGAGGCGATCGCCGCGGCGATCGGCGAGTACCAGAGGACCACGCATGCCGCTGACCCGGTGCAGCGCCGCCACTGGTTCAACATGCTGCAGGTCTTCCCGCAGGACGACGGCACGCTGCGCACCGAGTACTACGCGCTGGTGGTGCAGACCCGCCCGGGTGTGCGGGAGCCGATGGTCGGTCCGAGCTGCTTCGTCACCGACGTCCTCGCCTACGAGGACGGCCAACTGCGGACGAAGTTCCGCAAGGTCAGCCCGGATCACATCGTCTGACACCCCCGCCCCGCGCACGCACGAGAGGCGGCCCGCTCCGGCGGGCCGCCTCTCGTGCGTGCGCGGGCGGGGCCGGGAGGTCAGGCCAGGCAGCAGGGCAGCGCGCCGTGGTGGTCGATCATCTCGCCGAGCGCCGTCTGCATGACGGGCATCGGCAGCGGGTCCGCCTCGCCGGCGCCGTCGAGTTCGGCGAAGGCGCGGTGCAGATTGGGCACCAGCCGTTCGTTGTCCAACAGTTGTGCGTAGGGGCCGAGGTCGGCGTCGCGGGCGGTCTCGAGCGGGGTCAGGCCGGCCCGGTGGCCCTCGGCGGCGAGCTGCTGGACCAGGCGCAGATAGTCCTCGACGCGGTCGAGGATCTCGGGCCCGCCGAGGGGGCCGTGGCCGGGGACGATCGTGGTGGCGCCGAAGGCCCGCAGCCGCTCCAGCGCCTTCAGCGAGCCGGTGATCGAGCCCATCAGGCAGAACGGCGTCACGCCGTTCATCACCAGGTCGCCGGTGAACAGCACCTTGTGTTCGGGCAGCCACACCACGGTGTCGTTGGAGGTGTGCGCGGGGCCGATGTGCTCCAGTTCGGCGCGCAGTGCTCCGACGTGCAGGGTCAGCCGGTCGGTGAAGGTCAGCTGGGGCGGGGCGAGGTGGATGGTGCCCCAGTCGACGTCGGGCCACAGGCCGGTCAGGTGCAGCCCGGCGGCGATCATCTCGCTGCGGGTGCGTTCGTGGCCGATGACGAGCGCTTCGGGGAACAGGTGGTTGCCGAAGGCGTGGTCGCCGTGGAAGTGGGTGGTGACGATCGTGCGCGGGGCGGCCGCGTTCAGGCCGAGTGCGGTGGTGCGCAGATGCCGGGCGCGTGACTCGGTGGCGGCGGTGTCGACGAGGGCGCTCTCGCCGCCGGAGACGATGATGCCGGCGTTGTTCAGGCACCAGCCGCCGGGTGGCTGGAGGTAGGCGTGGACGCCTGGTGCCACCTTCGTCGCCCGGCCGGCGGGCGCGGGGGCTTGGTTGGGGACGGTGGTGCTGGACGGCACGGCCTCTCCTCACGCAGGTGTCGCGGACGGGCCGAGTCTGGTGAGCCCCGCTCGTGGCGCCCTGGACTCTCCCTCCGATGCCCGCCGGCATCGCTCTGGTGCCGGCGGGGCGGTGCCGTCCGTCGCCTGATCGGGTGTTCAGGCGGGGCGGACGGACAGGGTGTGGCGGAAGACGCCGCGCGGGTCCCACTTGGCCTTGATGCGCTGCAGGCGGGGGTAGTTGTCCTTGTAGTAGAGGTGGTGCCAGGGCACGCCGGAGGTGTTCCAGCTCGGGTCGGCCATGTCGATGTCCGGGTAGTTGATGTAGCAGCCGTCGCTGCCGCGGCCCGGGACGGGCACTCCCCCGGTGGCGGCGAACACGTCGCGGTAGGTGCGGCGCAGCCAGTCGATGTTGGGGGCGTCGGCCTCGGGGTCCTGCCAGGTGTTCATGAAGATCACGTTGAGGACGCTGTCGCGGTGAGCGCCGGCGGTGGCGTCCGGCGCCAGGGTGTTGATGCGGCCGCCGTAGGACTGGATGGACACCGACGCGCTGTCGTTGCGGTGGTCGGTGGAGTTCAGGTGGGTGTGGAGGGCGTCGGTCTGGGCGGGGGTGAAAGCGCGCCGCAGATACGCGGACTTGATCTTGTGCCGGCCCTTGTCGGTGTCCTGCGACTCGGCGAGCGCGACGGTGGCGGTCAGCCATGGTTCGCTCGCGGTGTCGGTGATGTAGGGGGTGGCGGCGACGCCTTCGGTGAGTGCGGCGACGTAGCGGTCCAGCAGGTCGCGGGCGTCGCCCGGGGTGCCGTCGAGGTGGGTGAAGACGATGGCGCTCTGCCCGGGGTCGTTGTCCTTCAGCCGGCCGGGCAGCACCAGTCCGCTGTACAGGCCGGTGTACCGCGAGGTGGGGTGGCTGTGCTGTTCGTGCCACTGGCCGTGGTTGCGTATGAGGCGGCCGAAGGAGGCCTGGTCCATGCCGTCGCGGGGGTAGATGACCGCGCCTGAGATGATGTCGGCGGGCGGGCGCGGCAGCAGGTGGGCGGGGTCGTCGCCGTCGGCGTGCGGGGAGCGGAACCAGTAGCGGGTGACGATGCCGAAGTTGCCGCCGCCGCCTCCGGTGTGGGCCCACCACAGGTCGCGGCGGGGGTCGTCGCCTTCGCGGGTGGCGACGACGGCGCGGGCGCGTCCTGCGGCGTCGACGACGACGACCTCGATCGCGTACAGGTGGTCGGAGGCGAGGCCGTGGGCGCGGCTGAGGGCGCCGTAGCCGCCGCCGGTGATGTGGCCGCCGAAGCCGACGGTGGCGCTGGCGCCGCCGGGCAGGGTGACGCCCCAGCCGTAGTAGAGGCTTTTGTAGACGTCGATGAGCTGGGCGCCGGCTTCGACCATGAAGGCGCGTCGCTTCGGGTCGTAGGTGACGGCGTTCATGGCGGCGAGGTCGATGACGAGCTGGACGGCCGCATCGCCGACGACGTTCTCGTAGCAGTGGCCGCCGCTGCGGACGGCGATGCGCCGGCGGCGGCGTACGGCGTCGGTGACGGCGCGCACGACGTCGGCGGTGGTGGCGGGGAGGCAGAAGGCGTCCGGGCGGGCGGTGAAGCGTTTGTTGCTGCCGCGTACCGACAGGGCCGGGTAGCGCGGGTCGTCGGGGGTGACCAGGGCGGCGTGCGCCTGCGCGGCGGTGGTGGTGGGGGTGGTGGCGCGGGCGGCGGGGGCGAGGCCGGTGGTGGTCAGGGAGGCGGCGGCGCCCGCGGTGAGGGCCTGGGCGACGAAACGCCGGCGGCTGGGGGCAGTCATGGTGTCGGTGCGCCTTTCTGGAGGGGTGCGGGGGCGGCGGTGAGCAGGTCGGTCCGCACCTCGGCGGGGGTGGGGCCGAAGGCGATGCGGGAGGTGAGGTGTGCGCCGAGGCGGGTGCGGGTGACCAGGGCGGCGGCGCGGGCGCGCAGGTAGGTGGGGAGGGGTCCGGCGGAGCCGAGGAACGCCTTGGCCTGCATGCGCTGCACCCGGGTGACCTGGGTGGCGGCTCTTTCGCGCGCGTGCTGGAAGGGGGCGAGGCGTTCGCGGGTGCAGCCGCCGGTGTGCAGGGCGTCGACGAGGACGGGGTGCAGGGCGGCGGCGTCCTGCAGGGCGAGGTTGATGCCCTGGGCGCCGAGCGGGCCGTGGGTGTGGGCGGCGTCGCCGATCAGGACGAGGCCGTCGTGGACCCAGTGCTGGGCGTGGGCGGCGAACACGTCCAGCAGGGTCAGGTCCGACAGGCTTCTCAGGTGCGTCTGGAGGAGGTCGGCCAGTTCGGGGACGGCGGCGGCCAGTTCGTCCTTGAGGGGGGCGATGCCGCGGGCGGCGGCCGCCTGCCAGCCGCGGTGCGGCAGGGCCCAGCCGATGCGGAGCCGGTCGGGGTGGGTGTCGTGGACGAGTACGGCGGTGCCGGCGGCGCGGTGGATGCGCACGCGATGGGTGGCGCGGCCGGGTGCCGGCAGGGTGAACCAGACGATGTCCTGGTCGAACGCCTCGGTGCGTGCGGCGTCGATGCCGGCCAGGGTGCGGGTCTTGGAGAACCGTCCGTCGGCGGCGACGACGACGTGAGCGGCGACGGTGGTGCGCGCGGCGGGGCCGGTCAGGGTGGCGCCGGCGCAGCGGCCGCGTTCGTGGAGAAGGGCGTGGATGCGGTGGCCGGGCAGGTAGGTGAAGCCGGGCAGCCGGTGGCAGGCGGCGAGGAGTTCTTCGAGCAGGTGGCGCTGGGGCAGGGCCAGCAGCTGCGCGTAGGGGGGCGCAAGGCGCCGGTAGTCGATGTCGAGCAGGACGCGGCCGCCTTCGAGGACCTGGAAGCCGTCGAGGGTGCGGGCGCCGCGCTCGCGTGCGGCGGCCAGCACGCCGAGGTGGTCGAGGATGCGCTGGCCGCCGGGCTGGAGGATCTCGCCGTGGAAGTCTCGGGCGAAGGAGGTCGACTTCTCGGCGAGGGTGACCTGGATCCCGGAGCGCAGCAGCAGCAGGCTCAGGGCGAGTCCGGCCGGGCCGGCGCCGACGACCAGGACGTCGGTGTGCGCGGCCGTGTGCGGCGCCGGCCCGGCGGAGGTCACACCGCTGCCCGGGCGGACAGGGCGCGGTTGACCAGGGCGAGGTAGTCGCGGGGGGTTTCCGCCTCGTCGAGGCCTTCTTCATCGAGGGCGATGTCGTAGTCGCGTTCGATGCGGCCGGTGGTCTGCAGCAGGGCCAGCGAGTCGTAGCCGAGGGCGAGGAAGGGGACGTCGAGGACGTCGCCGTCGAGGTCGACGCCTTCCTCGACGCCGGCGCACTCGCGCAGCAAAGCCTTCAGGTCGGTCAGTTCCAGGCGGTCCATGCCGGTGTCTCCTCTTCGTTGCGTGTCATCTCGGTCCGGGGCCCTGGCTGAGTACGGCCGCGGAGTTGAATCCGCCCCGGCCGCGGGCCAGGACGAGCGCGTTGCGCAGTCGCATGCCATGGCGGGGGGTGGTGACCAGGTCGACGGGGCAGTCGTCGGCGGGGCGCCGGGTGCCGACGGTCGGGGGGATGACCTGGTCGCGCAGGCTGAGCAGGGCGGCTGCCACATCCAGGCAGGCACCGCCGGCCAGGAGACGGCCGGTCATCGTCTTGGGGGCGGTGACGGGCACGCCGGCGGGGCCGAACAGGGCGGCCAGCGCGTCGGCTTCGGCCCGGTCGGCGCCGCGTTCGCCGGCGGCGTCGGCGAAGACGACGTCGATCTCGTCGGGGCGTTTGCCGGCGTCGGCGAGGGCCAGGCGGGCGGCGTCGGCCAGCCGGGGGGTGCCGGGGCCGTCGAAGGTGGCCGCGTATCCGGCGAGGGCGCCGTAGACGCGGGCGTCGCGTGCCTGGGCGGCGTGGGCGCTTTCGAGGACGAACAGGGCGCCGCCCTCGCCGACCACGTGGCCGTTCGCCGCGGTGTCGAAGGGCAGGTAGGCGCGGGCGGGGTCGGTGGTGGGGCTCAGCGCGCCGCCGGCCAGGTGGGCGGCCCAGCCCCAGGGGCACAGGGCGGAGTCGACACCGCCGGTGATCATGAGCCGGCTGCCCTTGCGGATGTGGCGGCGGGCCTGGGCGAGGGCGTCGAGACCGCCGGCCTGTTCGGCGACGACGACGCCGCTGGCGCCGCGCAGGCCGTGCCGGATGGAGATCTGGCCGGTGTTGACGGCGTAGAACCAGGCGAAGGACTGGTAGGCGCTGACGTGCTGGCCGCCCTTGCTCCACAGGGCCTGCAGTTCGCGCTGGCCGAACTCGAAGCCGCCGGCGGAGCTGGCGGTGACGACGCCGGCGCTGTAGTCGGGCAGGGTGGCGGGGTCCTGGCCCCAGTCGTCGAGTGCTTCCTTGGCGGCGGCCAGGGACAGCCGGGTGACCCGGTCGGTCTGCGGCAGCAGCCGGCTGGGCAGGTGGTCCTCGTCGACGAAGCCGGGGACCTCGCCGGCGATGCGGACCGGGTAGCGGGTGGCGTCGAAGCGGGTGAGGGGGCGGATGCCGCTCTCGCCGGCGAGGACGGCCTGCCACCAGGTCTCGGTGCCCAGGCCGTTGGGTGCGGCGACGCCGATGCCGGTGACGACGGTGGCTGCGGTGCGCGGGGCGGCGGGCCGCTGCGCGGGCCGCACGGCGGGCTGGGTGGCACGGTGGTCCGCCAGGGCCGTGGTCATGCTGCCTCCTTCAGGCGCGGCCGGGTCAGGACGATGGCGCTCTGGAAGCCGCCGAAGCCGCTGCCGACGCTCAGGACGGTGTCGGTGCGCTGTTCGCGGGCGGTCAGGGGGGTGTAGTCGAGGTCGCAGGCCGGGTCGGGCTCGTGCAGGTTCGCCGTCGGCGGCACGGTGTTGTGTTCGATGGCCAGGGCGCTGGCGGCGACCTCGAGGGAGCCGATCGCGCCGAGGGAGTGCCCGATCATCGACTTGATGGAGCTGACCGGGACGGTGTGGGCGTGCGCGCCGAGGCTGCGTTTGAAGGCGGCGGTCTCGTGCCGGTCGTTCTGCTTGGTGCCCGAGCCGTGGGCGTTGATGTAGTCGACGGCGGTGGGATCGAGCCGGGCCTCGTCCAGGGCGGCGGTGATCGCCTCGGCCATCTCGGTGCCGTCGGTTTTCAGGCCGGTCATGTGGTAGGCGTTGCTGCGGCCGGCGAACCCGGCGATCTCGGCGTAGATGTGGGCGCCGCGGCGTCTGGCGTGCTCGAACTCCTCCAGGACCAGGACGGCGGAGCCCTCGCCGAGGACAAATCCGTTGCGGGTGCGGTCGAAGGGCCTCGAGGCGGTGGCCGGCTCGTCGTTGCGGGGGCTGGTGGCCTTGATGGCGTCGAAGCAGGCGACGGTGATCGGCGAGATGGGTGCTTCGGTGGCGCCGGTGACCATGACGTCGGCGCTGCCCTCGCGGATGAGGTCGACGGCGTGGCCGATGGAGTCCAGGCCCGAGGTGCAGCCGGTGGACACGAGGGACACGGGGCCCTGGGCGCCGCTGGCGCGGGCCACTTCGGCGGCCATGGAGCTGGGCACGAAGTAGTCGAAGAGGTGGGCGACGGCGCGGGTGTGGTCGACCTCCCAGGTGCTGCCCCGTTCGCTGACGACGGCGTACTCGTCGTCGAGGCCGGTGGTGCAGCCGACCGCGCTGCCGAGGGTGACGCCGGTGCGCAGCGGGTCGCTGCCGCCGGGCGCAAGTCCGCTGTCGTCAAGGGCCTCGCGGGCGCTGACGAGGGCGAACTGGGCGGCCCGGTCCAGGCGGGCGGCCTCGGCGGGGGTGAAGCCGTGGGCGGCGGGGTCGAAGTCGGCCTCGGCGGCGATGCGGGAGCGGTAGCCGGACGCGTCGAACAGGGTGATGCTGCGGGTGGCGGTGCGGCCCGCGGTGAGCGTGTCCCAGAAGCGTCGGGTGCCCACGCCGCCGGGGGCGACGACGCCTATGCCGGTGATGACGACCCGTCTCATCGGTTGTCCCTCACAGTTGGTCCTCCAGATAGGGGCTCGGTGCGCTGCACGATGCGGCAGGCTCGCCCGATGAGCCGGGGGATCTCCCGGCCGCGTACGAAGAAGTGGTCGCCGGGGACGGTGCGGCGCACCAGCCGGCCGCTGGTCCAGCGCCGCCAGCCGTCCATCGTCTCGGCGCCGACGACCGGGTCGTCGGCTCCGTCGACGGCCAGGACGGGCAGCGGCAGGGGCCCTCCGGTGGCCGGATCGAGGGCGGCCGCCCGCAGGTCGGCGCCCAGGGCGAGGTCGTCGCGCAGGACGGGCAGCACGGTGCGGTGCCACACGCTGCCCGCGTCGGCGAGCAGGCCGGTGGGTGCCGAGCCCAGATCGCCGAGGAAGGCGAGGAGCTGCTCGTCGCTCAACTCGCTCCCGCGGTTGGCGGGTACGGCGTCCGGCGGCGGGCAGGCGCCGACGGCCACCAGCGCCGGTGGTGGCAGGCCCTTGTCGATCAGGGCGCGGGCCAGGGTGTAGGCGACCATGCCGCCCAGGCTGTGCCCGTACAGGACGTAGGGGCCGTGGTGCGCGGCGCGCGTCATGTCGTCGAGCAGGTCGGCGAGCAGGCCGGCCCGTGTGGTCAGGCGCGTTTCGCGGCGCCTGGCCTCCCGGCCGGGCAGCAGCACGGGGATGATGTCGAGGTCCGGGCCCGAGCGGGCGGGCCAGCGGGCGAAGCCGGTGACCCCGGCGCCGGCGTGCGCGAAGCAGTACAGCCGCAGCGGTGGGCGGCCCGCCGGGGCGGGGCCACCTCCTTCGACTGTTTTCTGCACGGAACCGTTCATGGGCACCGAGCCTCGACCACTGGCCTGGAGAACGGCTCGAATCAGCCAACCGCCGCCCCCGCGCCGGTGGTTGAGCGTTGCCCGGGGTCAGGCGGCGTACAGGTTGAACGTGGAAGTGCGGCGGGGGCTGGAAGAGATGTCCAGCTGGGGGTCGACGGCGAGCATGGCCTGGTGCAGGCGCTGCAGTTGCGGTGAGGGCTCCACGCCGAGCTCGTCGATCAGGCGCCGGCGCAGCCGGTGGAAGACGTCGAGGGCGGTGGCCTGCCGGCCGGAGCGGTAGAGCGCCACCATGGCCTGCGAATGCAGCCCTTCGTGCTGGGGGTGGCGGGCGATGAGGTCGGCGAGCTCGGCGATCACTTCGACGTGGCGGCCCAGGCGCAGATCGGCGTCGATACGGCGCTCGCGGGTGACCAGTCGGCTCTCCTCCAGCCGCATGACCTCGATCTCCAGGATGGGGCCGAGGCGGACGTCGACCAGGGCGGAGCCCTGCCACAGTTCCAGTGCCTGCCGGTAGGTGCGGGCGGCGCGCTCGTCCTCGCCCTCCTCGAAGGCCTGCTGGCCCTCGGCGACGAGCCGCTCGTACTCGTGCACGTCGACCGCTTCGGGCGGTATCTGCAGCAGGTAGCCACCGTGCCGGGTGGCCAGCACGTCCTTCGCGGTACCGGGGGCGTCCGGGCCCATGGCGGTGCCCAGCCGGCGGCGCAGCTGGAGTATGTATGTCTGGAGTGTGGTGAGCGCGCTGAGGGGCAGTTCGGTGCCCCAGATCTCCTCCATGAGGGTGGGGACGGGCATGACCCGTCCGGGATAGAGGGCGAGCAGCGCCAGGATCTGCCGCGGCTTGCCCGCCGTCGGAACGATCGACATCCCGTTGACGTGGCCACTCAGCGGACCCAGAACCTGAATCTTCATGGTTTCCTCCTACCTCGACGGCCTGCGCCCGGCTTCCGAACCCATTGACGGGTCGGCATCCGGGGCGCGGTCGATATTGCGCCATGACAGGACCCGCTGTCCTTTCCTCACGATCCATGGACGAGACGCACGGTAGCTCTTTTCGACTCAGGCGCCGGGTCAATCTCCAGCCGCTGTCGAGCAGTTCTGTACACGGTGCACTCTGACGCGGCACTGACAGATGGCTGACCGGCCCGCGCGTGAATAGCGGATCGTCTTCCGGGGCGGCTTGCTCCGCTGTTAGGTTTCCGGTTCATGGAGAGCTATTCGGAACGTGAGGTGCCGCCGGGCGCGGATCCGCTCACCCGGCAGCTGCTGCGGCAGATGGTCGCCCGCTGCATGTGTCTGGAGCCGGCCGAACTGCCCGGCGACGACGAGGACCTGGTCGATCACGGGCTGGACTCCATCAGCACGATGCGGCTGATCTCCGCCTGGCACGGGCGTGGCATCGAGGTCGGCTTTCCGGAGCTGATGGCCCGCCCGACGCTGGGCCACTGGTGGCACCTGCTTTCCGGGCAGGACGCGGTCCGCACTCCCTGAAAGAAACTCAAGGCCCCTCATACAACGGCTGGAGTCCCGCTCGCGCGCGTCCCGTTGTGCTCCGTCACCGTCTAAAGTCCGATAGTCGAAGAGCTGTCCTCGGCTTTTTTCGTGAAGCCGGAATCGGATCACAGACGGAGCCCCCATGGAATTCGGCGTCAACTTCTTCCCGGTCGTCGACCCGGTCAAGAAAAGTGCGAGCACCTATTACGACGAAAGTCTCCAACTGGTCGAGCTGGCCGAGGCGCTGGACTACGAGCATGTCCAGACCGTCGAGCACTACGGCTCCCCCTACGGCGGCTACAGCCCCGATCCGACGGTGTTCTTGACCGCCGCGGCGGCGCGCACCAGCCGCATACGGCTGGTGACCGGTGCGGTGATCGCCTCCTTCGCGCACCCGGTGCAGGTCGCGGCGCGTCTCGCACTGCTCGACAACCTGTCCCACGGGCGCCTGGACGTGGGCTTCGGGCGTGGTTTCCTGCCCGACGAGTTCGAGCTGTTCGGGGTGCCGATGCAGGAGAGCCGGACCCGATTCACGGAGGTCGTCGAGGCGTGCGTGGCGCTGTGGAGCGGGCAGGAGGTCCGCTTCGAGGGGCAGGTGCACCGCTTCGGGCCGGTCACCGGTTTCCCGCGGCCCTACCAGCGGCCGCATCCGCCGGTGTTCGTGGCCTCCGCGACGAGCGCCGAGTCGTGTGCGCTCGCCGGTGAGCAGGGACACCATCTGCAGGTCGTGCCGTCGGTCACCAGCCGGGAGCAGCTGGTGGGGATGGTCGACGCCTACCGGCGGTCGCGGCAGGCCGCGGGGCATGAGGGCCCGGGCCGTGTCCAGATCAAGTACACCTGCTACCTCGGCGAGGACCGCGACACGGTCCTGGCCGACGCCCGTGCGTGCGAGCACAACTATGTGGAGCAGATGGCGGCGGCGGTGGCGTCCTGGGCGGGTGCGCGCTCCGCGCAGTACCCCGGCTACGAGAAGTTCGCCGACAAGGCCCGCGGCTACAGCTTCGATACGGCGCTGGCCGACAACAAGGTGCTGGCCGGCACGCCCGACGAGGTGAGCGCGCAGGTCGACACGATCCGCGGCTGGTACGGCTCGGACGTGTGCCTGAGCCTGCAGTTCAATCCCGGCCATCTGCCCTACGAGCGCGCCGAGCGCGCCATGGAACTGTTCGCCCAGCACGTCGCTCCCGCGTTCGCCGGCGACGGCGTGGCCGCTGCCGCGGCCGCCGCGTGAGCGCGGCCCGATCTCAAGGGAGCACACATGTACGGCACTCAGGGCGGGCTGCGGCTGTTCGTCTTCCATCACGCGGGCGGCTCCCATCTGCTGTACCGCGACTGGCCGGGCCTGCTGCCCGCGTCGTGGGACGTGCGGCTGCTCGACGCGCCGGGCCGCGGCCGGCTCACCGGTGAGCCGCAGATCGACGATGCCCGCGCTCTGGCCGGTTTCTTCCGGCGCCGGCTGGCGGTCGACCTGACCGGCGATTTCGCGTTCTTCGGACACAGCATGGGCGCCCTGACCGCCTACGAGCTCACCCAGCAGCTGGCCCGGGAAGGAGGGCGGCTGCCGGTGTGGCTGGGGCTGTCCGCGCGCGGCGCGCCGCGCCCGACGGGCGACGGCACCCGCCGTCATGAACTGCCCGACGACGAACTGCGCCTGCATCTGGCGGCGATGGGCGGCACGCCGCTGGAGGTCCTCCAGGACCCGGATTTGTGGGAGATGTTCGCCCCGGCGCTGCGCAACGACCTGAAGCTGGTGGAGAGCTGGCGTCCGCTGCCCGGCGCGCCGGCGTTGAGCATGCCGGTGTCCGTCTACGGCGGGGAAGGCGATGTCGTCGTCTCGCCGGAGCGGCTGGCCGGCTGGGAGCAGCACTGCGCCCGCTTCACGGGGCTGCGGATGTTCGACGGCGGGCACTTCTACTTCCAGGCCGACCCGCGGCCACTGCTGGAGCACGTGGCCCGGGACGCGACGGCCGCACTGAACGCGGCGGGCACGGTGGGCGCGGTGGGGCCGGTGGGGGCACCGTGAGCGGCAGCAGCCAGGACGCGGACATAGTTGTCGTCGGGCTCGGCGCCTGGGGCGCGTGCGCGCTGTGGCAGCTGGCCCGGCGCGGGGCGCGGGTGATCGGCGTCGAACGGTACGGCCTGGCCGGCCCCCACGGCTCCTCGTACGGGGAGAGCCGCATGTTCCGCACGGCGTGCCTGGAGCATCCCGGGCTCGTGCCGCTGGCGCAGCGCTCGCGGCACCTGTGGCAGGAGCTGGAGCGGGACAGCGGCGCCCATCTGCTCGATGCGACCGGGGCGATGCTGATCGGCCCGCCCGACGGGCGGATCGTGGGCGGCGCGCTGCGGGCCGCGAAGGAGCACGGCCTGGACATCGAAGTGCTCGAGGAGCGGGAGCTGCGCCGCCGGGCGCCCGCCCACGACGGGCTCGCGCCCGGCGACATCGGCGTCGTGGAGCCGGCCGGCGGGCTGACCCTGCCGGAGATGACGATCCGGGCGGCGGTCGGCGCGGCCCGCTCCGCGGGCGCCGAGGTACTGACCGAAACCCGGGTGGTGGCGCTGGAGTTCACCGGCTCGGGCGTGGCCGTTCACACGGCCACCGGCCGGGTGCTGCGGGCCGGGCAGGCGGTGGTCACCGCGGGCCCGTGGCTGTCCCAGCTGGTGCCCTCACTGCCGCTCGAGGTGGTGCGGATGCCCACCACCTGGTTCACCCCCGCCCGGCCGCACGGACGGTTCACGCTGCGCCGCCTGCCGGTGTTCATGCGCGAACTCGACGGCGGTGACGTGATCTGGGGGCACGGAGTGCTGCCCGGCGGCACGGAGCTCAAGCTGGGCCTGGAGGACGGCGGCCGGCACTTTGCGACCGTCGACATCGAGTCCGTGGACCGCTCGGTGTCCCCCGCCGACTGGAGCGTGCTGGCCAAGCATCTGGCCGGCGCCGTGCCCGGGGTGGGCGAGGCGCCCACCCGGGCGGTGGCGAACGTCTACGCCCGCACCCCCGACGGTCAGTTCGTCATCGGCCGGCCCGGGCGCGACGCCCGCCTGCTGGTCGCAGGCGGCTGCAACAGCCACGGCTTCAAGCACTCCACGGGCATCGGCGAGGTGGTGGCCGACCTCGCGCTGGGCAAGGAGCCGGCCGTGCCGCTGGGGTTCACCGATCCCGACCGATTCTGAGGGACGTGCGAGGAAGACGATGAAGTTCCGCATTCTCGGTCCGGTGGAAATCCACGACGAGCGAACCGGTGTCCGGATCCTTCCCACGGGCGCCAAACAGCGTGCCCTGCTGGGCGCGCTCGTGGTGAAGTCGGGACAGATCGTGTCCGTGCACCGGCTCATCGACGAGCTGTGGGGGGAGCAGCCGCCGGCGAACGCGACCAACGCGCTCCAGGCCCATGTGGCGCGGCTGCGCCGGCTGCTGCCGGTGCCCGAGCCGGGCTCCGGCGAACAGCACCACGAGTGGATCGTGACCCGCTCCCTGGGCTACGTGCTGCGGCTGGGCCGGGCCGGCACCGACGCCGACACCTTCCACCGGCTGGCCGCCCAGGGCCGCGCGGCGGCCGCCGCCGACCCCGAGCAGGCCGCCGAACTGCTGCGCCAGGCTTTGGCGTTGTGGCGCGGCCCTGCTTTGGAGGGCAGCGTCCTGGGCGACATCTGCGCGGCCGAGGCCGCCCAGCTGGAGGAGAACCGGCTGACCGCCCTGGAGGCCCTGTACGACGCGTGCCTGCGGGCCTCGCGGCACGGTGAGATCACCGGCGAGCTCGAGGAACTGACCACCGACCACCCGATGCGGGAACGTTTCTACGACCTGCTGATGGTCGCCCTGTACCGGTGCGGCCGGCAGGCGGAAGCGCTGAGCGTCTACGACCGGGCACGCAAACGGCTCGTCCACGAGCTGGGCGTCGAACCGGGCCCGGCCTTGCGCGCCCGCATGGAGTCGATCCTGCAGCACGACCCGCGGCTGGCCGTACCGGGCACCGCCGAGTTCACGGCCCGCATCCACCCCATGCCGCTGCCGTCCGCGCCCCTGCCGTCCGGTCCGCAGACCGGCCCGGAGGCGGGCCCGGACGCGACGGTGCTGAGCCTGACCGGGGAGATCGCCCGCCTGCGCAGCCGCATCGAGCGGCTCTCCCTCGAACAGGAAGCCCTGATGCGCCGCTTCGATGCGTTGGTCGCCCACCCGGCGGCGGGACAGTAGGAGGTCTCCTTGTGAATCACCGTGCGGACTGGGGCCGAGGGCGGGGTCTGCACGTTGGAATACGCCGGTCAGCCCGCACGGTCGAGAGGAGCCGACACGATTTGACATAATGATTGTGTCATGGCGTCATGAAGGCATGTTGTATGAGACGCCGACGCTGGATGCTGAAGATCGTCGTGTCCTTGAGGAGATCGAGGAGATGCGGCTGCGGCTGCGACATCAGCTGCGCGCGCAGCCTCGTTGGTCGGGGCAGCTACGGCGGAATCTCACGGCGCGGGCGATCGCCGGGTCGAACACGATCGAGGGTTATGCCGCGACCGTGGACGATGTCGAGGCGCTGATGGCGGGAGAGGAGCCGCTGGAGACGGAGGATCGCACCCGGGTGGAGTTGGAGGGCTATCAGCGTGCGATGACCTATATCCAGGCCCTCGCGGACACGGATGACGGCTTCCGGTATGACGCGGGCCTGCTCAACGGCCTGCACTTCATGCTGCAGGGCCATCACCTGGACAAGCGGCCCGGCAGGTGGCGCGACGGACCGGTCTTCGTCACCAGCCCCGACGACCCGCTCGTCCCCGCCTACACCGCTCCCGACTGCGAGCAGGTGGCCTTGCTGATGGGGGAGCTGATCGACTGGCTCAACACCGGAGACCTGGACGCTCCGGTGCACGTGCGCGCGTCGATGGCGCACCTGAACCTGGTCAACATCCACCCCTGGAAGGACGGCAACGGGCGCATGTCCCGCGCGCTGTCGACGCTGGTGTTCGCCCGTGAGGCGCTGATGCCGCCGGAGTTCTCCTCCATCGAGGAATGGCTCGGCCGCGGCCAGAACACCTACGGCTACTACCGCGTGCTGCAGCAGGTCGGCGGCCCGAAGTGGAGCCCGGGACGGGACACGCACACGTGGATCCGCTTCTGCCTTGAGGCCCACCACCGGCAGGCCCAGCAAGCCCAGCGCCGCACCGACCTGCTGTCGCGGGCCTGGATCCACCTGGGCGAAGCCGCAACTGGGATGAGCCTGGACGAGCGTGTCGTCTACGCGCTGTTGCCGGCCTTCTGGGGGTCGAAGGTGCGGCGCACCGTCTATCAGCAGGATGCCGAACTCTCCGACCAGCAGGCCATCCGCGACATGCGCGAGCTCGTCCGCCTGGACTGGCTGGTGCCGCACGGAAAGGCCAGGGCGCGCTTCTACGGGCCCGGTCCGCGCATGGCGTCTGTGCAGGAGACAGTCCGCCAGTCACTCGAACCGTACGCCGACCCCTATCGGAGCTGACCCGTCCGACGAACGGCCCGGATCCACCAAGAAGACATCACCCTGCGCGGCCTTCTCGTGGTCGACTGGCTGCCCCCGTACGGGCCGTAGGACGACCAGATGGCGTTCATCTTCGACGGTGGCACGCTGGACGCCCGGCAGGCGCGGGAGATGCGTCCCCAAGACGGAGAGCTCTCCAAGGCGGTGTTCGTCCCCTTGGACGAGGCGCGGGAGTTGCCGAGGAAACGGCTGCGGACGCGGCTCGACGCCGCTGTCCGGGGCTTGGACGGGCAGGGGCCGGTGTATCTGCACGACGGCGGACCGGTCTGGTAACGCAAAGGCGCGGCATCGTCATCCGCTACGAGAGGACCTCCGCGCCGTCAGGCTCCGGCCCGGCGGACGACAGGCGAGGGCGGCGCTCGGCCGCAGGCCCAGGTCACACGAGGGCGGCCGCCGACGGGGCGCAGGTGTGGAAGCCGCGGCGGTACCACAGCAGCGGGGGCGTCGCCGAGTCGCCGGTGCGTATCTCCACCGGGGTGCCCAGGACAAGATCGTGGTCGCCGGCGCGCACCAGGTCCGTGGTGCGGCAGCGCAGCAGGACCGTGGCGTCCGGCAGATACGGCACCCCCGTCCCGTCCCATGCGGCGAACTCGCCGCCCGTGAACCGGTCGGCGCCGTGCGTCGCGCACCGCTGGGCGACGTCGCGGTGGTCCTCGCCGAGGATGTTGACGCAGAACTCGCCGGCCTCGGCCATCGCCGTATGGCAGCTCGAGGTGAGCGCGATGCCCACCATCACCAGCGGCGGGTCCAGCGACACCGAGGTCACCGAGCTGGCGGTGAAGGCATACCGGCGTCCCGCCGCGTCGAGGGCGGTGACGACGGTGACGGGCGCGGCCAGCAGCGCCATCGCGTCCCGGAAGATCTGCGGGTCGGCCACGGGCCGTGCCGTGTCCTGAGATGCTCCTGTCACGGTGCTCCTCCGTCGGATGGTGGGTGCTCGGTCAGTGGGCGGCGGCGCCCGCGAGGGCCGGCAGGTGGCGGTGCCCGGCGGGCAGCGCCACCTCGCGGGGTGCGGCACGGCCCCAGGGGAATCCGTCGTGGATCAGCAGGCGGGCGGGCGGCGCGGCGTCGTGCGCCGTCCTTTCCACGGCGAGGGACACCAGCACCTGCGGTCTGGGCTCGAGTTCGGCGAACAGCCAGCGCTCCGCGCTGTCGCCCTCCGGGGGCCGGAAGCCCACCACCCCGCGGTCCTCGGCGAGTTCGAAGGCGAACGAGTCGAACGGCAGGCCGAGTCCCAGGCCGCGGGCCTTGGCGTAGGCCTCTTTCAGCGTCCACAGCCGCAAGGTGGCCCGGTCGCGTCTGCTGCCCGGCCCGATGCCGGTGAGGTAGGCGCGTTCCTCGGGGGCGAAGCTCTCCACGATCCAGTCCAGGCCGCGTTCGCCGCCCCGGTCGAGCCGCTCGACGTCGACACCGACGCGGCGGCCGCGGGTGACGGCGACGACGTTGCAGCCGTGCGCGTGCGACAGGTTGAAGTCCAGCTCCGCCCCGCCGGGGCCGGGCAGGCCGTGCGGGGCGGGCGGCATCTGCAGGAACGGGCGGCCGCGCGAGGAACGCCAGATCGTCGCCTCCGCCTCCGGGACGCCGGTCTCCAAGGAGAGCACCCGCCGCACCAGCGCGTGGGCGACCAGGTACTGGCGGCGGTCGCGGTCGAACAGGAAACGGCCGGCGATCTCGCGTTCGTGCTCGTCGAGCCAGTGCCCGGCCAGCAGGGTGCTGGTCGCCTCGTCGAGTGCCTCGTTGAGGCAGAACCAGAGCTGGACCGTGTCCGGGCCGGCGGTGGTGGCGCTCACCGGGCCCCCGCGGGCACCCGCTCGCGCCGTATCTGGCGCAGCATGCCCGTCAGCACGTTCCCGGTGCCGATCTCGGTGAACTCCGGCTCGGCGCCGTACTCCTCGTCGAGGATCGAATCGATCGTCTCGCGCCAGCGCACCGGCTGGTGGATCTGCTGCAGCAGCAGCTCGCCGACCTGCTCGGGCGTGTAGGGGCGGGCGGTGGCGTTCGCGATCACGGGGAAGGCGAGCGGGCCGAAGACGGTCTGCTCGACGACCGGGTACAGCTCCTGTGCGGCCGGGGCCATGTAGCGGGAGTGGAAGGCGCCGCTGACGGCGAGCCGGCGCACCATGCGGGCGCCCGCGTCCTCGAGGATCGGCCCGGCCTCCTCGAGGTCGGTCGCCGGGCCCGCCAGGACGATCTGGGCGGGCGTGTTGAGGTTGGCCAGGTCCAGGGAGGCGAACCCGGCGCGCAGCAGCAGGAAACGCAGCTGCGCCTCGGGCAGACCGACGACGGCGCTCATGCCGCCGCCCTGGATGCGGGCCATCGCGGCGGCCCGGGCGGCCACCAGACGCAGACCGTCGGCGAAGCCGAACGCGCCCGCCGCCTCCAGCGCGTTGTACTCGCCCAGGCTGTGGCCCACGGCGGCATCGGCCCGCACGCCGGTGTCCTGGAGGGCGGCGCGGTGGGCGAGGGCGTTGACGGCGAACATCGCCGGCTGCGTGTAGCGGGTGTTGCCGAGCTGGTCGTCGGGGTCCTCCAGGCACAGCCGGCGCAGGCTGTAGCCGAGCACGTCGCTGGCCTGCTGCTCCAGTTCGTCGAAGCGGTCGAACAACTCCCGTCCCATGCCGACGCGCTGGGCGCCCTGGCCGGGGAACATGAGGATCCGGGTCATCGTGATCACTGCCTTCTGGTGCGGAAGTCGGTGGGTCGGGTCAGACGGCGACAGCGGTGGCCGTGGCGGGGTAGGCCTCGTCGGCGAGGGCGCCGAGGTCGGCCGCGGTGAACAGGGTCTCCAGCGCAAGCTCGCGTCCGCCGTCCGCGGCGATCCGCGCGGCGATCCGCAGCAGCTGCCGGCTGGTCGCCCCGAGCGCGAACAGGTCCTGATGTGCGTCGAGTTGTCCCGTATCCACGCCGATCTCCGCGGCGACGAGCCGCGCGAGCCGCGCGAACGCGGTATCGGCGACGCCGGATGCCGGGGCGGCGGCTGCGGGAGCGTGGGATGCGGAGGTCTCGGGGGCGGTGGCGCTGCCCCCGATTCCCCACACGGCCTCCATCCGCGCGGACAGCGAGGCGGCGGACACGGACGCGGCGGGCGTTCCGTCCGCCGTGCTGCGCGGCGCCGTGGGCGCGGCGGGCGTAGCGGGCGGTGTGTGCCCGTCCTGCGGGGGCGACGCTCCCGTAGCGGGCGCCGGGACGGGCGTCCCGGTTCCGGCGGCTGCCGCAGGCCCGGCTTCGGCAGCCGCCGGCTCGGAGGGCGCAGAAGGCGGGGACGCGGCGGGCGTGCCGGCTCCCGCTGCAGGCGCCGTGGGCGCGGTGTCGGCGGGTGGGGTGGGCAGGGGGAAGGTGCGGCGGGTCAGGGGGGTGGTGGGGAGGGAGGCGCGGGGGGTGGTCAGCGGCGGCCAGGCCGGGGCCTGGCCGCTCAGCCAGGCCTCGAGCGCGGCGGTCTCCGCGCCGGATGCCGGGGCGTGGCGTTCCACGATGCCGGGGCCTTCGGCGCGCACGCGGCGGGCCAGGGCGCGCAGGGCGGCCGGGGCGGTGGTGCGGTCCGCCAGGATGCCGGCGCGGGCCGGGCGGTCGGGGCGGCCCTCGCGCAGGGCGCGGGCCACCGGGCCGGTGTCCAGGTGCGGGTCGTCCTCCCAGACGGTCGCCAGGTGGTCGGCGAGGTCGGCCAGGTTCTCAGGCGTGTCCGCCGACAGCGGCAGCGCCAGGGCTGCCGTGTCGCCGCTGCCCGCCGCCGGTGCGGGGGGCTCTTCCACGACGAGGCTGCCGTAGGAGCCGCCGCCGGCGAAGCCGTTGACGAGGACCCGGCGGGGTGCTCCCGGTGCGGTGCGCCAGTGGTCGGCGCCGGGCCGGACCAGGGTCACCGTGCCTTCGGCGCTTGCGAGCGCGGGGTTGAGGGCCGACGTCAGCCGGGTCGGATACAGGGCGGGGCGGCGGAACTGGGCGACGAGCTTGCCGAGCTGCGCGAAGACCGACGCGGCCTCCAGGTGCCCGGTGTTCGGTTTGACGGTGCCCACCGGCACCGGGGCCGCGCGGTGGTGGCCGCCCTGGTCGAACAGCCGCTTGAGGGCGGTGAACTCGAGCGCGTCGGCGAGCGCTGCGCCGGCCGCTGCGGCCTCCACGTAGCCGATGTCGGCGGGCGTGAGGCCGGCGTCGTCGAGGGCGGCGCGCATCGTCTCCTCCTGCCGCCGCGGGTCGGGGATGCCGAACTGCCGTGTGGTGCCGGAGTGCTGGAGCGCCGCGCCGCGCAGGACGGCGTGCACCGGGTCGCCGTCGGCCAGGGCGCGCTCCAGCGGTTTGAGGAGTACGGCGCCGACGCCTTCGCCGACCAGCCAGCCGCCGGCGCGGTCGGTGAAGGCGCACGAGTCGGCGTCGTCGGCGATCAGGCCCATCTCGGACAGGACGTCGAGGTGGTCGGGGTGGAGCACCAGGTTGGATCCGGCGGCGAGCGCGGCCTGGCAGCGGCCGCTCGCCACGGCCCGGAACGCGGCCTCGACGGCGGCGAGTCCGGACACGCAGCCGGTGTCGATCACCACGCTCGGTCCGGTCAGTCCGAAGGCGTGCGAGGTGCGGTGGGCGAGCCCGCCGCGGGTGGCGTGCGTACTGCCGGCGGGGCGCTGTCCGGTGCGGGCGGCGACCCCGTACAGGGCGTGGTCCTGCCACATGCTGCCGACGAACACGCCGACCGGGCCGCCGGCCGCCAGGCGCTGCGGGGTGAGCGCGGCGTCCTCGAGGCAGCGGCGGGTCACGGACAGCAGCAGCCGCTCCTGCGGGTCGATGGCGGCGCCCTCGGCGTCCTCGATGCCGAACTCCTCGGCCTCCACGGACAGGACGTCCGTGAGGTAGCCGCCGACCTGTGCGCCCTGGCGGCGGGCGTGGGAGCGCAGCGGTGCCCAGCGCTCGTGCGGGGCGGGCCCGGTCGCGGTGGCGCCGTCGGCCAGGAGCGTGTCGAGTTCGTCCAGGGTGCGGGCGCCGGGCAGGTCGGCGGCGAAGCCGACGACGGCGACGGCCCGCTCCTGGTCGCCCGCTCCCCCGCCGCCGGCCGGTGCCGCATCCACGGTGGGGGCGGCGGGGGCCGGGGCGAGGGTGGGGGTGAGGGCGGCGCGGGTGGCGCGGCCGGCGGGGGTGAGGGCCCCGCCCCACAGGGACAGCAGCAGTTCCTGGTCGGTGTCGAGGGCGAAGTCGCCGCGGACGGCGTCGAAGTCCATCTCGCCCACCGCGCACAGGCCAAGGCCCTGTTCGGGGGCGCCGGTCAGCAGCAGCTGGGCGATGTGTCCGGCCTCGATGGTGGAGAAGCGGGCGGCGTTGCGCTCGCCGTAGGCGGGGGCGATGGCGGCGGGGGTGGACACGAGGAACACGCCGAACGCGGAGGCCTCGACGAGGGCGCGGTTGTGCAGGACGTGGAGGTCGGTGCCGTAGCGGGCGTCGGGCGCCAGCGCGATGAGGGACCGCTCGGCGGGGTGCAGGTAGTACAGGCCGCCCTCGGTGCCGTCGACGGCGCCGGGCGCGATGTAGACGTACACCTGGACGGGGTAGAAGCCGCCGCCGGAGGGGTAGCGGCGTTTGGCGCGGCCCTCCAGTTCGCCCCAGGTGACGGTGGACAGCAGACGCAGCAGGTCGTGCGCGGGCAGCGGGCCGTCGGCGAACTCGCGGAACGAGGAGGCGTCGAACAGGGCGCGGGCCTCACCGGGTCCGGCGGCCGGCACCGGTATGCGGCGCATGGTCTGCGGCAGGCGCCGTTCGGCGACGCGGGCGTCCTTGAAGGCGGCCTTGGCCTTCGGGTCGAGCGCGATGCGCACATCGGCCGCCCGCCCGGCCGCCGGGGCCGTGGCGGGCGCGGCCGGGGCCACGGAGGCGACGGAGGCGGCGATGCTGCGGGGCGTGGGGCTTTGGATCAGTACGTCGACGGGGACCTGCGCGCCCGATGCCGTCTCGATCTCCTGGGCGAGGCGGATCATCGTGAAGGAGGTCGCGCCGAGGTCGAACAGGTCGTCGTCCACGCCGACCCGGTCCACGCCCAGGACGGCGGCGGCCGTGCGGGCGACCGTCTCGGCGGTGACCGTGCCGCCGGCCGGCGCGGGCTGCGCCTGCGCGGCGGCGGGCAGGGCCGCGGGCAGGGCTGCGGCCATCAGGGCGTTGAGCGTCGGCTTGCTGATGAGCGCGTCGACGGGCAGGGCGGTACCGGTGAGCCGCTCGATCTCCTGGGCGAGGCGGATCATGGTGAAGGAGGTCGCGCCGAGGTCGAACAGGTCGGCGTCGCCGTCGAGTTCGGCAACGCCCAGGACGGCGGCGACGGCGGCACGGACCCGCGCGCGGATCTGCCCGCCGTCCGCGGCCGCAGCAAGCGCGCGGGCAGCTTCCGGGACTGCTGCCGCGGCGGACGCACGGGCGGGTTCCGGGGCGGTGTCGCGGGCGGGTTCGGGGCGGGGCGGGGTCTCGAAGAGGCGGGCGGCGGCCTGCCGGTCGAGTTTGCCGTTCGTCGTCAGCGGCAACCGGGCCACGAAGCAGAAGCGGCTCGGCACCAGATAGGCCGGCAGGGTCTCGCCCAGGGCGCGGCGCACGGCGGAGACCTTCGGCTCGCCGGCCCCGGCCGCTGCCACGCACACCGCGGCCAGGGCCTGCTCGCCGGACGCCTCGTCGGCGACCGGCAGGACACGCGCCTCGGCGATGCCGTTCACCGCGGTGAGCGCCGCCTCGATCTCCTCCGGTTCGATGCGCAGCCCGCGCAGCTTGAACTGGCTGTCGATCCGGCCGAGGTAGCGGATCTGCCCGTCCGGGCCGAGCAGTCCCAGATCGCCCGTGCGGTACAGGCGCGGTGACGGGTCGCGTGTGGGGAAGGGCGAGTCGATGAAGCGCTGTGCGGTCATCTCGGGCCGCTGGTGGTAGCCGAGGGCGACCTGGCGGCCGCCGATGACGATCTCCCCGGCCTCTCCGGGCTCGACCGGGCGCAGGTGTTCGTCCAGGAGGTGGATGGTGGTGTGGGCGACGGGCCGGCCGATCGGCACGGTCGGCTCGTCCCAGTCGGGGCGGCAGGCCCAGTGGGTGACGTCGATGGCGGCCTCGGTGGGCCCGTAGAGGTTGTGCAGCTGGGTACCTGTTCCCAGGACGTCGTAGAAGTGGCGCATCGTGGCGACGGGCAGGGCCTCGCCGCTGGCGAACACGTAGCGCAGGGCGGTGCATTCGGCGGCCGTGGGGTGGCGCAGGAACATGCCGAGCACGGAGGGCACGAAGTGGGTGACGGTGACCTTCTCGTCGCGCAGCAGCCGGGCCAGGTAGGCGGGGTCGGTGTGGCCGTCGGGGCGGGCGACGACGATGCAGGCGCCGGCGATCAGGGGCCAGAAGAACTCCCAGGCCGACACGTCGAACCCGTACGGCGTCTTCTGCGCGACACGGTCGGCACCGTCGAGGGGGAAGCGTTCCTGCATCCACAGCAGGCGGTTGGCGACGCCCTGCTGGGTGTTGCGGCAGCCCTTGGGCTTTCCGGTGGTCCCGGAGGTGTAGATCGTGTAGACGGGGTCGTCGGCGCCGAGGGTGACGGCGGGCGGGGTGCTCGGGTACGCCGCCAGCACGGCCCGGTCGGCGGGCCGGTCGAGGCAGACCACGTGGGCGCCCGCGGCGGCGGGCACGTCGGCGTGCGCCTGGTCGGCGACGACGACGCGGGCACCGCTGTCGTCGAGGAGGTAGCGCACCCGCTCGGGCGGGTTGGCCGGGTCGACGGGCACGTAGACGGCTCCGGCGCGCACGATGCCGACGAGCGCGGTGACCAGGTCGGGCGAGCGGTCCATGTGCACGGCGACGTGGTCGCCGGGGCGGACGCCCAGGGCGTGCAGGTGATGGGCCAGGCGGGCGGTTCGCCCGCCGAGCTGACGGTAGGTCACCTCGCGGCCCTCGTAGCGCACGGCGGTGCGGTCGGCGCGGCCGGCGAGCCCGGACTCGAGGAGGCCGGCGAGGGTGAGGGCGCTGTTGTTGTCGACGGGGCCGACGACGCGCAGGCCGGTGTCCTCCTCCTCGTCCTCGTCGGTGTGCCCGTCGATGTGCCCGTCGGCGGTGGCGGCCGGCCCGGGCCGCGCCGATGGGGCCGCTGCCGTGGGCAGTAGGGGGGCGAGGGCGTCGGGGGTGGGCGGGTAGGTGTCGGCGTCCAGGTGGGCGTCGGCGGCCAGCAGCCCTGCCGGGCCGGTCGCGGCGGTGGTGAGGAATTGCCGGACCCGGCGGGCGTAGCGGTCGAACATGGCGTCCAGGCGGTGGGCGTCGAGGGTGCCGTCGGCGGCGTCCCACTGGCCGACGAGGTCGTCACCGACCAGGAGCGGCACATGGTCGAGTGCGACCTGCGCGGTCTGCGACTGGCTGGTGCGCAGTGCCACGCCGGCCGGGTGCAGGGCCGGGTCGATCTCGGGGACGCGGGTGAAGACGACCGGCAGGCGCAGGGCGCCGCCGGAGCGGAAGACGCGGGTGCGCAGTTCGCCGAGTCCGGGGCGGATGTCGGAGCGTTCGAGGTCGGTGCGCACGCGGGCCCACAGTTCGCGGGCGCGGGCGGCGAAGTCGTCGGGCAGGGTGTCGTCGAGGGTGAGCCAGGCGAGCTGGGTGAAGTCGGCGACCATGGCGGCGGCGCCGGGCAGGCCGGCGGGCCGGTCCCAGGAGACGACGGTGACGGTGAAGGGCGAGCCGTCGGCGAACTCGGCACGCAGTTCGTCGGTGTAGGCGGTGAGCAGGACCATGTCGGCGGGGACGCCGATGGCGGCGGCGCGTTCGGTCAGCTGCCGCCAGGAGCCGAGCGGGGCCCTGCGGTGGGCGCGCGGGGCGCCGGGTTCGGGGGCGGGCAGCGCCGGCCCGGGCGGCATGGCGGCGAACTTCTCACGCCAGGCCGTGCGGGCCGCCTCGCCCTCTGGGCTGCCGGGCCTGCCGGCGAGGGACCGCAGATGGGGCCGCGGGTCGGCCGGTGCGGCAAGGACGCTGTCGTCGCCGTCGTGGAGGGCGAAGAGCTGCCCGAACAGCAGGGCGAAGCTGCGGGCGTCGGCGAGCAGGGCGTCGAGGACGACGTGCAGCACGGTGGTGCCGTCGGGCAGGGCGCTGGCTTCCAGCGCGTACAGGGGCGCGGCGCCGAGCGGGAACGCTTCGGCGCGCAGCCGTTCGCCGGTGGCGGCGAGCGCGGCCTGGGGGTCGGCGACGGCGGTGAGGTCGTGGCGGGCGATGCGGTAGCCGGCGGCGGGGTCGTACGGTGCGACGGTGAGGGTGCCGTCGGCATGGACGGCGGCGCGCAGCATGGGGTGGTGGGCCACGAGCCGGTTCCAGGCCCGCTCCAGGCGGTCGATGTCGTGCCGTTGGAGGTCGAACTCCTGGTAGACGCGGGTCTGGGCGCCGCCGTCGAGGCCGCCGATCCGCCCCACCAGGTAGGCGGACTGGACCTCGGTGAGCGGCACCGGCGCGTCGTCGTCGGCCGAGGCGCCGTCGTCTTCCGGGGCCGGCGAAGGCGCGGCCGAGGACGCGGGAGTGGTGGCTGCGGGGGTGGTGCGGGGCTGGGCGGCGGGGGCCGCCAGGGCCGCCGCGCCGTCGTCGGCGATCCGGTCCAGCAGCGCCCGCAGGGCGGCGAACGCGGCCCGGGTGCGGGCCGCGTCGAGGGCGGTCGGTGCGTAGTCCCACGACAGCAGCAGGGCCCCGTCGCGTTCCTGGACGCAGCTTTCCAGCTGCACACCGGAGGTGAGGGTCGCCGAGGCGTCCTGGTCGATCCGGGACGCCCAGTGGGCCGGGTCGGCGGCGGCACCCAGGGTGCTGAGGCTGCCGAGGAGGCTGGTGAAGACCATGGGGACCGCGACGCCCCGGCGGCCGGGCTCGGTCCTGGCCCGCTCGCGCAGGGCGCGCACCCCGCTGACCGCGGAGTGCTCCAGGTCCTGCCACAGCCGGCTGCGCACCACATCCAGCCGCTCCCCCAGGGTGCCCTGCGGCGGCGGTGCCACGAACACGGAGGTGGACAGGAACGGGCCCACCACCCGTGCCACGTCCCGGTGCACGGGGCGCCGGTTGTAGGTGGTGAGCACCACCGGCAGCGGCGCGTCGCCCTCGCCCTGCACCACGGCCGTGCACAGCGCCAGCAGCAGGGCGGTGGGGGTGGCGCGTACCTGCTTGGCCGCGGCCTTCACCCGCTCCCACCGGTCGGGCTCCAGGCGCAGCGCGAGCCGGTCGTGCGCCGCCGTGCCCGGGCCGGTGTTCCGGCCGGGCGGTGCGGCGAGCGGCAGCGGCCGGTCGAAGTCGACGCCGGCGAGCTGGGTTCGCCAGTAGTCGAGGGACACGGCCGGCACCGGGGTCTGCCGGGCGGTGGTGACGTACTGGCGGAAGGAGATGCCGGGGGCCTTCGGCAGGCTGCCCTCGGTGTAGCGGGCGTACCACTGCTGCAGGAGCAGCGAGACGCTCGGCCCGTCGGCGATCAGCTCGTCGACGGTGAACAGCACCCGGGCGCGCTGTGCGGGCAGCCGCGCGACGCGGACGGCGAACAGCGGCCACTGGTGGGCGTCGAAGCCTTCCAGGGCGCGGTGGCGCAGCTGCTCCAGCGCCGCGGCCGCCTCGGCGGGGGCGGCGGCGGTCAGGTCGGTGCGTTCCAGGCGGTAGGCGGGCACGTGCGCGAGGACCTGCTGGCGGCCGTCGGGCAGGACCTGGGCGCGCAGCATGTCGGTGGCGGCCACCACGTCGTTCCAGGCGGCTTCCATGCGGTCGGTGTCGAGGTGGTCCGCCTCGAACTCCAGATGGATCTGGGTTCCCGCGCCGGTGCCGCCGCCCAGGGTGCGTGCTGCGAGGAAGGACTCCTGGACTTCTGTGAGCGCGAACGGCTCGTAGCGGGTGTCGGGGTCGGTCTGCGGCATGGCGGAGCTCCGGTTCCCTCTGCGGTCAGGCCCGGTCGGGGGCGTGAAGGGCGGACAGGTGGGCGAGGAGTTCGTCGACGCTGAACTCGCTCAGCAGCTGGAGCGGGAGCATCTGGCCGAACCGCTCGGTGATCTCGAAGCGGAGGTTCATCAGCCCCAGGGAGTCCACGCCGAGCTCGACGAGGGTGCGGCCGGTGTCGATGGGGCCCTCGGCGCCGGGGCCGGCGGCGAGTTCGCCGACGAGGGCGACGACGCCCGCAAGGCGCGGGTCGGACACGGCAGCAGAGGCGGGCGCGGGGGCCGGTTCGGGTGCTGCCGCGGCCGGCTCGGGCGCGGGGGCCGGTCCGGGGGCGGGCGGCGTTTCGGGGGCGGGGGCGGGCGGCGGGGTGGTGGCCGGGTCCGGCAGCCAGCGCCGGGTGCGCAGGAACGCGGACGGCGGCAGTGGCACCACCCCCGCACCCGTGTCGGTGTCGAGGGTGTTCCAGTCGATCTCCCAGCCGGTCGACCACAGGTCGGCCAGCTGGTCCAGGCGTCCGGCCCGCCACAGGGTGGCGATGAGTTCGTCGGTCTCCGGTGCCTGGGCCGCCCGGTCGCGCGATGCGGTGCCGGTGTGCAGTGCCCGCCCGGACGGCCGGCCGTCCGCGAACGCGGCGAGGGCGTCGGCGAGTTCGGCGGCGTCGGTGGCGACGAGCGCGAGGCGGTGGTCGTGCGCCGCGCGGCCGGTGCGCAGGGTGCGGGCGAGGGCGCGCAGGCTCGTGGAGCTGCCGGGGCCGGCCAGATGGTCGGCCAGGCGGCGGGCGGTGGCGGTGAGGTGCTCACGGCTGGGGGCGGACAGCACCACCAGCTGCGGTGTGCCGTCGTGGGCGGGCGGCGGGACGGGCGGCTCGTACTCCTCGACGATCACATGGGCGTTGACGCCGCCGGCGCCGAAGGAGCTGATGCCGGCCCGCCGCGGCAGTTCGGTTCCCTCCGCGTCCCGCAGGCGGGGCCAGGGAGCGGCCTCGTGCTGGACCGTGAACCGGCTGTCGGCAAGGCGCAGTTGGGGGTTGACCGGATCGGCGTGCAGGGTCGGGGCGAGCGTCTTGTGCCGCAGCTGGAGCAGCACCTTGGTCAGGGCCGTGATGCCGGCGGCCGACTCGCCGTGGCCGACGGCGGACTTGACCGAGCCGATCGAGCACGGCACACCGGCCGCGGCGCCGTGGCCGTAGGCGTCCTCCAGGGCGGCGAGTTCGACGGGGTCGCCGAGTTCGGTGCCGGTGCCGTGGGCTTCGATCACGTTCACGCTCGCCGCGTCGACCCCCGAGCGGCGCAACGCCTCGCGCAGGACGCGGGCCTGCGCCTGGGGGCTGGGCGCGGTGAAACCGTTGGTGCGGCCGCCGTGCGCGACGGCGGTGCCGCGGACGAGGGCGTACACGGTGTCACCGTCGGCCAGTGCCCTCGAGAGCCGCTTGAGAACGACGGCCCCGGCGGCCTCGCCCGGCCCGAAGCCGGCGCCGCCGGCGCCGAAGCTGCGGCACAGGCCGTCCTCGGCGAGGAAGCCCGACTGGCGCAGCATCCGGAAGCGGGACGGGTGCAGGTAGAGGTTGACGCCGCCGACCAGGGCGGCGGCGCACTCGCCGTGCCGCAGCGCCTCGACGGCCTGGTGCACGGCGACGAGGGAGGACGAGCAGGCGGTGTCGACGGGCTGGCTGGGGCCGCGCAGGTCGAGAAGGTAGGAGAGCCGGTTGGGCAGCGACCAGTAGTGGCCGGAGGGCATGTCGCGCTCGCCGGCCGCCCAGCGCTCGGCGCCCAGGAGCGGGTAGTCGGCGGAGGTGATGCCGGCGAAGACGCCGACGCTGCGGGGTTCGCCGTCGGGTGCGGTGAGCGCGTCGAGCCGGGCGCCGGTCAGTGAGGCGTCCTCCATCGCCTCCCAGGCGACCTCGAGGAACAGCCGCTCCTGGGGGTCGGTGAACGCGGCCTCGCGGGCGGACAGTCCGAAGAACGCCGCGTCGAAGGCGTCGACGCGGTCGAGGAAGTGCCCCTTGGCCCGGACGCCGCCGCTGTCGGCCCACCGGTCGGCGGGCAGGTCGCCGACGGTGTCCTTGCCGACGAGGAGGTTCTCCCAGAAGCCGTCCGGACTGTCGGCGCCGGGGAAGCGTCCGGCGAGACCGACGACGGCGAACGCCTCGTCCACCGGCCCCTCCTCGCCCGGCCCGGAAACGGGAACGGCCGCGGGAACCGGGGCCGTTGCACGGGCGGTTGCCGGTGCCGGCCGGGCGGCGGCCTCGGTGGGGCGCGCACGGGCGAGGTGGTCCGCGAGGTCGTTCACGTCGCGCAGGCCGAACAGGGCGTCCGGGCCGATCGGTGCGATACGGCTGCTCAGTTTCGAGGCGAGGGTGCGGATCATCACCGAGTCCAGGCCCAGCGCCTCCAGCGAAGTGCGCGGGCCGATCGTGTCGACGGTGTGGCCCAGGGTCTCGGCGACGGTGCGGGCGACCAGCGCCACCAGGTCCCGGTCCGCTCCCCGCGCCCCGGCCGGGGCCGCAGGTGCGGCCGCTGGTTCGGCGGCGGTGCGGGCCGCTCCCGGCTCGTCCGCCTGGGGCAGCAGGTGGAGTTCATCCAGGTGGCGGCGCCAGGCGTCGGCCCTGCCGTGGAAGAGGGAGACCACGCTCGGGCCGTCGCCGGCCAGCAGCCGCTGCAGTGCGCGGACGCCGAGGCCGGCGGGCAGCGGAACCATGCCGACCCGTTCCTCGACCACCTGCCGTACCGGCTCGGGGATCATCATGCCCGGCACGTCCCACAGCGGCCACTGCACCGACAGGGTGCGTCCGTGCCGCTCCCCCGCCGCGACGCGGGCGGCGCGCTGTTCGGCGAAGGCGTCCAGCCGGCCGTTGGCGTAGGCGTAGTCGCACTGGCCGATGTTGCCGGTGACGGCCGCGACCGAGGAGAACAGGGCGAAGACGTCCAGCGGCAGGTGGGCGGTGGCCTCGTCCAGCGCGGTGGCGCCGGCGGCCTTGGGGGCCAGGACCGCGGCCACGTCCTCGGAGTTCTTGCGCAGCAGGTAGGCGTCGCGGACCACGCCGGCCGCGTGGAAGACGCCGTGCAGTGCGCCTTCGTGGTCGAGGATGTCGCGGACGAGTGCGGTGGCCGCGCCGGGTGCGGTGATGTCGGCCTGCACGTAGCGCACCGCGGTGCCGGCGGCGGGTCGCTGTGCTTGATCGAGGTCGGCCCACGGGGTGCGGCCGCACACGACGACGCGGGTGCCGGGGGTGGCGGTGAGCCGGCGGGCGAGGTCGCGTCCGATGCCGCCGGTGCCGCCGGTGATCAGGTAGACCCCGTCGGGGCGGGGGGTCCAGGCGCCTGGGGGCAGGTGGGCCGGGTGCAGGACGCGGCGCTTCCTGCTGCCGTCGCGCAGGTCGGCGAGGTGGCCGAACTCGGCTTCGGGAGCGGCCAGTTCGGCCCGGATGCGGGGGGCGGCCGGGGCGCCGTCGTCGTGGACGAGGAGGGCGCGGCCGTCGATGCGGGGGTTCTCCTGGCGCAGGCTCTGCAGCAGGGCGCGGGCCGCGTCGGCGCGCAGC
Organism: Streptomyces sp. NPDC096176; assembly: GCF_044763255.1. Classification (NCBI taxonomy): domain Bacteria; kingdom Bacillati; phylum Actinomycetota; class Actinomycetes; order Kitasatosporales; family Streptomycetaceae; genus Streptomyces; species Streptomyces sp. NPDC096176. The sequence continues at coordinate 137,938 of NZ_JBIWFV010000014.1, forward strand.
GGGTCGGTGGTGACGGCAAGAAGGGTGATGCGCTGGGTGCGGAAGGCCGCCAGCACCCGGCGCAGTGTGTCGAAGGCGGCCACGTCCTCGGCCGTGTCGCCGCCGGTGAGGCGCAGCACGAGGGCGACGGAGGCGGGCGCGGTGTCCTGCAGCGCCGCCAGGTCGCCGGGGTGGTGCGCGCCCAGTGCGGCGGCCAGGTCGCCGGCCGCATCGTGTGCGAGGAGCGCCGTGGTGGGCGGCTGCCGGTCGGGCAGCGGGGTGTCCAGCCAGCCCGGCGTGTACAGCACCAGTGCGTCGAGGAGGCCCTCCTGCGGGTCGCCGGCGACCGCTGTGTCGCCGGCGGTCGCTGGGTTGCCGGCGGTCGCTGGGTTGCCGGCGGTCGCTGGGTTGCCGGCGGCGGGGGTGGCGTAGTGGCGGTCGGTGGCGAAGGCGTAGCCGGGTGCGGGGATCGTGCGGTGCTGCGTGGGCGGGCAGACGCGGGTCCAGTCGACCCGGTGGCCTGCCACGTAGCGGCGGGCCGTCTCACGGCGCGGGTCGGGGTCGGGGTGGTCGTCGTGGGGGTGGTGGGGGGTGGGGTCGATGCGGCGTTCGTCGGCCTGGCCGGCGGCGAGCCGGTCGAGGGAGTCGAGGAGTTCGTCGCGGTCGGCGACCAGGAGCGCCACCCGGTGGCGGTGGTGGTCGCGGGCGCAGGCGAGGGTGTGGGCGAGGTCGGTGAGGGCGGCGTCGGCGCCGGCGGGTGAGCGCAGCCAGCGGGCGAGTTCGGCGGCGCGGGCGGCCGGGGCGGTGGGCCGGCGGCCGGAGAGGGGCACGGTCACCGGCCGGTCGGCGGCGGGAGTGGTGGTGGGGGTCGGCGGGGCCTGTTCGATGACGACGTAGGCGTTGGTGCCGCTGAATCCGAAGGAGCTGACGGAGGCGCGGCGGGGCCGCCCGCCCGGGGTGGCGGGCAGGGTACGGCGCTCGGTGGCGACGGTGAAGGGCCCCTCGTCGAAGGGGATGGCCGGGTTGAGGGTGTCGGCGGTGCAGTGCAGGGACGGCGGGATGTGGCCGGTGCGTACGACGCCGATGGCCTTGAGCAGGCCGGCGAGGCCGGCGGCGGCGGAGGTGTGGCCGACGTTGCCCTTGACCGAGCCGATCGGGATGCTGCCGGGCGGCAGGCCGGCGGGGGCGAACACCCGGTTGAGCGCGGTGACTTCGATGGGGTCGCCGAGGGGGGTGCCGGTGCCGTGGCACTCGACGTAGTCGATGCCGGACGGGTCGAGGCCGAAGCGGTGCAGGGTGTCGGCGACGAGGCGGGCCTGGGAGGCGGCGCTGGGGGCGGTGATGCCGTTGGTGCGGCCGTCCTGGCCCAGGCCGCCGGCGCGGATGACGGCGTGGACGGGGTCGCCGTCGGCACGTGCCCGCGACAGGGGTTTGAGAACGACCACGGCGCAGCCCTCGCCGGGGACGATGCCGTCGGCGGCGGCGTCGAAGGGGCGGCAGCGGCCGGTGGGCGAGAGCATCCCGGCGCGGCTCATGAACACGTGCGGCAGTTCGGTGAGGTAGAGGGTGACGCCGCCGACGAGCATCATGTCGGCTTCGCCGAGCCACAGTGACTGGCAGGCCTGGTGGAGGGCGACGAGGGAGGACGAGCAGGCCGTGTCGACGGTGACGGCGGGGCCTTTGAGGTCGAGGTGGTAGGCGATGCGGGCGGCGAGGAGGGAGTTGGAGTTGCCCTGCATGACCTGGGCGAGACGGGCGTGTTCGCTGGTCCGTTCGATGAGGTCCTGGTAGTCGTTCATCATGACCCCGGCGTGGACGCCGCAGCGGGTGCCGGCGAGGTCGGCGGTGCGCTGCCCGGCGTGCTCCAGGGCCCGCCAGGCCTCTTGGAGGAAGAGGCGGGCCTGCGGGTCGGTGAGTTCGGCCTCGCGGGGCGGCATCTTGAAGAACTCGGCGTCGAACCGGTCGACGTCGTCGACGAACGCGCCCCACTTGGACACGGACTTGCCCTCGGCCTCGGGGCTGGGGTCGTAGTGCTCCTCGATCCGCCACCGTTCGGCGGGCACCTCGGTGACGAGGTCGTCGCCGTCCAGGAGCCGCTGCCAGAACGTGTCGGCGTCACCGGCCCCCGGGAAGCGGGCGCTGTAGCCGATGACGGCGATGGCCTCCCGCTCGCCGCCCGCCGGGGCGGTGGCCGCGGCCGCCTGAGCGGGGTTCGCCTCGGCGGCTGCCGGCTGCAGCGCCGCCGCCTGCGCCTGGTCCACGCCGCCCTCCGCGGGCGCCGGGGCGTCGCCCGGGCCGGGCGCGGGCGAAGAGCCCTCCCCCGCCGCCCGTAGCAGCGCTGCCGCCTGCGCGCGGTCCACCGTGCCGGTCGCGAAAGCGTGGCGGCCCGCGTCGACTGCGGCCGCTGCAGCGGGGTCCACACCGCCGGCCTCGGCTGCCGCACCGGTGGGCGCCGCGGGCCGGGTCCCTCCCGCAGCGCCGGCCGTCGCCGGGACGGCGCGGCCTGCCTCGGCGGCGGCTGCTCGCAGCAGCGCTGCCGCCTGCGCGCGGCTGACCGCGTCGCGCGCCGCGGCTGGGGCTGCCGGTGCGGTCGCCTGGCCGGCCGGGGCCCGGTTCGCCGAAGCGGGTACCGGGGCGTCGCCCGGGCCGGGCGCCGGCGAGGGGCCCTGCCCCGCGGCCGCTCGCAGCAGCGCCGCCGCCTGCGCGCGGTCCACCGTGCCGGTCGCGGCTGTGGCCGCCGGCCCGGGGCCGGCCGGGGCGGGGGGCTGCGACGTCGTCGGCGGGGTGGTCGTGCGCAGGAGGGCGGCGGTGGTGGACGCGGTGTCCAGGGTGCCGTTCTTGAATCGGGTCAGGATCTCTTTCGCGTCCATCGGTTCCCTCGGTCCTCGCATGGCAGGGGCGGGCGGTCGTGCGGTCAGCGGCCGGTGTCGCCGTATCCGGCGACGATGCGTTCGAGCACCTCGGGCAGCCGGAACGAGGTGCGGTGCAGGGCGGCCTCGCGGGCGATCGCGGTGTCGGTGGCGGCCAGCAGCGGTTCGGCGAGTTCTTGTTTGAGGAGTTCGACCGAGGCGCGGGGCGGCCCGCACATCGACAGCGCCAGCTCCCGTGCGGTGCGCGGTACGTCGGCGTGCGCGGCCACGCGGATCGGGGCGCCGCGCTCGCGTAGTTCGGCGCCGCGGTAGTTGCGTGCGGTGTAGAGCATTTCGGTGCCCAGTTCGCGGCCGAAGCGGGAGGGGAACAGGTGGGTGGCGCCCATGCCGGGGGTGAAGCCGTAGTTCATGAAGTTGCCCGCGTACATGGAGCGTTCGCTGAAGACGGCGAAGTCGGCGTACAGGGCCAGGACGAGGCCGCCGCCGATGGCGTGGCCCTGGAGGGAGGCGATCACCGGCAGCGGGCAGCGGGCGAAGACGCGGAAGAAGTCGTCGGTGTCGAAGGTGGCGTCGCCGCGGGCGAAGTTGATCAGTTCGCGGCGGGTGCCGCCGGCGCAGAACAGTTCGGGCCGGCCTTCGACGAGGACGGCGCGGGTGTGCGGGTCGGCGGCGGCGCGTTCGACGCAGTCGACGAGTCCTGCGGTCAGTGCGGGCGAGAAGGTGTTGCGGCTTGCGGTGTCGTCCAGGGTGACGACGGCGAGCGGACCTTCCCGGGTGAGCCGGACGACGGTATCGGCGGGTGCGTTCATGCGGCACGCTCCGGTGTGGCCAGCCGGCCGATGAGCCGGTGGACGGCCGGGTCGGCGAGCCGGTCGAGGAAGGTGCGTGTGGCGTCCAGGCCCAGGTGTGTGTCGCGGGGGAAGAGCCGGGCCCGGTATTCCTTGAGTGCGCCGGTGGTGTTCCGGTCGACGCGGCTGAGGTGGACCAGGGTGCGGCGCAGTGCGCCTTCGGCGTCGATGGTGGCCTCGTCGGCGAGGCCGGCGGCGAGGGCTGCGGCCGCATCGAGGTCTTCGGCCAGCAGGGTGGCGGTGAAGGCGCGCTGTTCGCCGGTGCGGCGGGCCACGAACGGCAGGGCCATCGCGGGCACGAGGCCCACCAGGGCTTCGGTGAGCCGGAAGCGGGCGCCGGGGCCGGCGATGACGAGGTCGCAGGCGGCGGCCAGTCCCACTCCTCCGGCGCTCGCGCGCCCGTCGACGACGGCGATGGTGACGACGGGGGTGCGGGTCAGGCGTTCCAGCAGTCGCCAGTACGGGAGTTCTTCCATGGCGCCGGTGGCGTGACGGGTGTCGGGCACACCGTCCGACAGGTCGGTTCCGGCGCAGAAGTCGTCGCCGCTCGCGCACAGGACCAGGACGCGGCAGCCGGGGTCGGCCTCGGCGGCGTCCAGGGCGGCGTGCAGGTTGTCCAGGAGCAGGGCGGTGATGGCGTTGCGGCGGTCGGGGTCCTCGAGGCGGGCGCGGATCACGCCGCGGGCGCGGGTGAGGGTGACGGCGGTCATCGGGCGCCTCCGTCGAGCCACACGTATTCGCGGTGGTAGTCGCGCACGGCGGACAGGACCAGGCGGCGTCCGCCGGTGAAGCGGGCCTTGGTGATCTGCGGGAAGCGGTCGAGGTCGAAGGTGAAGTCCCGCATGCCGAACTTCAGTTCGGCGGTTGCGGTCAGGAGTTCGTCGTACTCGTCCATGCTCAGCTCGTAGCGGGCGTCGAGTGCTTCGCGGATGCCCATGGCGCGCACGGCGCGCTGCGAGTCGGGGGTGATGGTGACGCTGTAGAACTCGGAGGCGCAGCCGGAGCCGTAGGAGAAGACGCCGACGCGGCGTTCGCCGTCGACGACGGCGTTGGCGATGGTGGAGGCGAGAGCGAGGTGGACGGTGCCGGCGTAGATGTTGCCGACCTGCTGGGGGTATTGGATGGCTGCGCCGAGGCGGGTGGTGAAGTCGTCCTCGACGGCCTGGGGGGCAAGGCCGCGCTTGAGTTTGCGCAGCGCGGCCCGGTGTGCGCCCTTGACCATGCCGGGGAAGGGGGTGTGCATGGCCAGCAGGTCGAAGGTGTCGACGAAGTCGGCGCCCTCGACCTTGCGGGCGTAGTCGGTGAAGGAGCCCTTGAGGCAGTCGATGAACGTCAGGAGCGACAGGTCGGTGTCGCCGGCCTCGGCCTCCGGGTCGGGGCGGCAGGTGTCCATGACCTCGTAGGAGTGGAAGCCGTTGGCGCCGGGGTCGAAGGCGGCGACGACGGGGTTGTCGCCGACGAGCATGGCCATGGCGCCGGCGCCCTGGCTGGGTTCGACGTAGGTGTGCGGCACGGGGCGGGCCACGTCGCTGCTGATGACGAGGGCCTTGGTGCCCTCGAAGGGGCTGGCGGCGACGACGGCGGCGGCCATCTGCAGGGCGGCGGTGCCGCTGTAGCAGGCCTGCTTGGTCTCGAACAGGCGGCAGCTGCGCGGCAGGCCGAGGTGGTCGTGGACGTAGGTGGCGAGCGACTTGCCGAAGTCGACGCCGGACTCGGTGCCGACGATGAGGAGTTCGATCGAGTCGCGTTCGGCGTCGGTGAGGGCGTCGACGAGGGGTTTGGCGGCGTTGACGGCGAAGGACACGGCGTCCTCGCAGTGCAAGGCGACGCTCTTGCGGGCCATCATCAGGTTGCCGATCCGGCTGTCGTCGAGGCCGCGGGCCGCGAACAGGGTCGGCACGTCGACGTAGGTCTCACCGCAGTAGGCGTTGATGGCTTCGATGCCGACCTGCTTCATGGTCTTCTCCGTAACTGACAGGATCGTGCGGCTTCAGGGCCGGGGGTCGGGGAGGCGGATCACCACGGAGGCGTTGATGCCGCCGAAGGCGAAGCTGTTGCTCAGCGCGCAGCGCAGCGGCCGCTGTTCGGCGGTGCGGCCGGCCAGTGGCAGGGCGGTGTCGGGCTGGTGCAGGTTCACGTTGGGGTGAACGGTGCCCGCCCGTAGTTGCGCGACGGTGGCGACCGCCTCGATCAGCCCGGCCGCGGACAGGCAGTGGCCGGTCAGCGGCTTGGTGGAGTTGATGCGCAGCGAGGGCCGGATGCCGAACACCGCCTGCAGCGACGCTGCTTCGGTCGCGTCGCCCAGCCTGGAGCCGGTGCCGTGCGCGTTGACATAGTCGATGTCGCCGGGGCCGATGCCCGCGGCGGTGAGCGCGGTGCGCATGGCCGCCTCCTGGCCGGCGGCGTCGGGCTCGGTGCCGCGGCGGGCGTCCAGGCGCTGCCCGTGGCCGGTGATCTCCGCCAGCACGGGGGCTCCGCGCCGGTGGGCGGCGTCCGGGTGTTCCAGGACGAACGCGGCGGCGCCCTCGCCGCGGACGAAGCCCTGGCGGGCGGTGTCGAACGGGCGGCACATGTGGGCGGGTTCGTCGCGGAAGTGCTCGTGCGCCATCGCGCCGGTGCGGCGCAGCGCCTCGGCCTCCACCGGTGACAGTTCGGCCACCGGGGCGACGACGAGGGCGCGTTCGGCCCAGCCGGCGGCCACCGTGCGTGCCGCCTGGATCAGTGCGAGGGTGCCGCTGGCCGACGCGCCGCCCAGCGCCCAGCCCTCGGCACGGATGCCGGTGAGCTCGCTGACCGCGCCGACGACGTCCACGTCGAGGTGGGTCAGCGCGTAGGAGGCGCGCAGCCGGCCGGGCGCCCGGTCGTGGCCCAGGACGGTCTGCGCCTGGTGGGCGAGGGCGAGGTTGCTGCCGGCGACGATCAGCACGGTGGAATCGGCGAGTTGCTCCTCTTCCAGGCGGGCGTCGCGCACGGCGCGCAGCGCGACGCAGGCGGCGCTGCGCGCGGGCAGCGCCGCGCGGCCCGCGACCTTCCGCAGCCGGGCCGCGGCCTCAGGTGCGTCGGCGAGGTGGCGCCCGGCCCAGGAGGCGAGGTCGAAGGCGGCGAGGGCGGCGAGGGGCAGCGCGTCGCCCTGTTCGCCGCCGAGGGTCACCGCGCTGCGGCCGGCGAGCAGGGCGGCGGTGAAGCCGTCCAGGTCCTCGGCGAGCGGGGTGAGCACCGCGGCGGCCGTGACGGCCACCGGGCCGGGCTGCCGGCTCACGCGTGCGTGCTGTGGTGGGCGCGGAAGACCGCGACCAGCGAACGCAGGTCGTCGGCCTTGGTGAGGGCCGCGCCGGGCACCGTGATGCCCAGCTCGTCCTGGGCGGCGATCACCACGTCCATACGGTCGATGGAGTTGGCGCCCAGCTCGCGCATGCTGTGGTCGAGGGTGATCTCGATGTCGGCGGTCTCGGGCAGTACGTCCACGATCTGGGCGCGGATGACGGCGAAGATCTCGTCCTCGGTCATGGGTGGTTCGTCCTCTCAGGTGTGCTGGGGCAGGAGCGAGAGCGCCTGCTCGACGGTGAGCCGGTTGTCGCGTACGGCGGCGAGCAGCGCGTCGAGGTCCGCCGCGCTCACGGCCGGCGCCCCCGCGCCGGCATCGGCGCCGCCGCCGGCCGGGGCGGGGATGGCGCGGGAGGTGATGTGGGCGGCGAGCGCGGCGAGGCTGGGGTGGTCGTACAGGACGCCGGCCTTCTCGTCGAGGCCGTAGGTGTTGTTGAGGAACGCGACGAACTCGACACCGAGGATCGAGTCCAGGCCCAGGCTGTTGAAGGTGGCGTCGGTGTCGATGTCCCACACGTCGCAGTACAGGGTCTGGGCGAGCTGCTCGCGCAGCGTGGCAAGAACGTCGGCCGTCGCCCGTGCCGGCGCCGGCACGGGCGCCGGAGCTGAAGCCACGGGCGCCGCGGGCGCGGCGGGGGCGGCGGGGGCCGGGGCGGGCGGCGGTGTGCCGCCCAGCTGCTGGGCGACACGGCGGGCGAACGCGGCCGGCGTCGGGTGGTCGTACAGCTCGGTGGCCTTGATGTCGGTGGCGTAGCGGGCGTTGATCAGGGCGATGAACTCGACGCTGAGGATGGAGTCGACACCGAGCATCTGGAAGCTCTGCTCCGGGTCGAGATCGGCGGGCTCCATGTAGAGCACCCCGGCCAGCACCTCCCCCACCTCCTCGGCGACCCGGTCCGCGAACGCGCCGTCCACCGCGGCGGGAGCGACCGCCGGAGCGGACACGGCAGGCGCGGGTGCGGCTGCGGGAGACGGGGCGGGCGCGGCGGGGGCGACCGCGGGGGCCGGGGCGGCGCCCAGCGGCCGGAGGGAGATCTTGCGGTCACGAGTCATGGGTGGCGTCTCCTGTGCCTGGGGTTCGGGCTGATCGGTCGCGGGCGCCGGCCGGGGGCCGGACAGGCGGATCGCGGCCGGGGGGCGGGGCGTGGTGCCGGTCGGCCCGGCGAGCGGGGTGGAGGCCGCGGCGCCGGCTGCGGCGCCGGCCGAACTGCCGCTCGCGGCACCGCTCGTGGCACCGCTCGGGGCGCCTTCCGTGCTCGCGGCACCGCTCGGGCTGCCTTGTGCCGGGGTGCGGCCGAAGTCGCGCAGGTGGGGGCGGGACAGGGACGGTTCGTTGCCGGCGGTGCCCAGGCCCTTGTGGTGCAGGTGCTCGATCTGGAGGTCGTACCAGCAGCGGATCCGCTCGAAGGGGTAGTGCGGCAGCGGGATGCGCCGGGCGGTGGGGCCGGCGCCGCCGACGGTGGCGCGGTCGATCCGGCCGCCGTCCAGCCACACCCGTACCGGGTCGTCGGCGGTGGCCTCGGTGCGCCGCCAGGGGCGGGGGCGGCCTGCCGCGAGGGCCTTGAGGGCGTCGAGCAGCGTGTCGAAGGAGTCGGCCTCCAGCGCCGCGCGGTGTTCCAGGTCGGCGCGTCCGACGGCGAAGGTGTGGGCGATGTCGGCGAGGTGCGGCTGCCGGCCGCGGTCGCGGGCTTCGGTGAGGTGGGTGTGCAGGCGCCGGGCGGTGGCTGTGAGGGCCGCCGGGGTGCGGGCGGACAGGAACACCACCACCGGCTGCTGCCGCTCGGCGGGCGGCCGCGGGGCGGCGGGCGGCGGGCCCTCGACGACGATGTGCGCGTTGGCGCCGCCGGCGCCGAACGAGCTGATGCCCGCCCGCAGCGGCCGGTCGGCCCCGTCGTGGGTGTGCCAGGGCGCGGTGCTCTGCTGGACGGTGAAGGGCACACGGTCGAAGTCGATTTCGGGGTTGGCGGGGCTCGCGTGCAGCGACGGCACCAGGGTGCGGTGGCGGATCTGCAGCAGCACCTTCGCCAGGGCCACCGCGCCGGCCGCCGACTCCAGGTGGCCGACGTTCGACTTCACCGATCCGATCGGCAGGTTCCCCGCGCCCTTGACACCGTCGCGGGAGAACGCGGACGCCAGGCCGCGGATCTCGATGGGGTCGCCGAGCGAGGTGCCGGTGCCGTGCGTCTCGATGTAGTCGAGGTCCGTGGCCGCAAGGCCCGCGTCGCGCAGCGCCTTGGTGACGAGGTCGGCCTGGGCGCGCGGGTTGGGCACGGTGTAGCCGTTGGTGCGGCCGCCGTGGTTGGCGGCGGTGCCGCGGATGACGCCGTGGATGTGGTCGCCGTCGCGCAGGGCGTCGGTGAGGGGTTTGAGGACGAACGCGCCCACGCCCTCGCCCGGGACGTATCCGTCGCCGCCGGCTCCGAAGCTGCGGCAGCGTCCGTCGCTGGCGGCGAACCTGCCCTGGCCGAGCATGAAGTACTTGTTGGGGTGGATCAGGACGTTGACGCCGCCGGCGACGGCGACCTTGGAGCTGCCGGCGCGCAGCGACTCCACCGCGAGATGGATGGCGGTGAGCGCGGAGGAGCAGGCGGTGTCGACGGCCGTGCTGGGGCCCTGGAAGTCGAAGAAGTACGAGACGCGGTTGGCGATGGACCAGTAGGCGCTGTTGGCCAGGACCGGGTTGCCGCGCAGCCGTTCCTCCGCCTCGTGGAGCTGGTACTCCCCGTACATGGCGCCCACGAACACACCGACGTCCTTGCGGTGCACCCGCTCACCGGTGGTCACCAGGGTGTCGGGGGTGTAGCCGGCGTCGTCGAGGGCGGCCCAGCACGCTTCGAGGAAGAGCCGGGCCTGCGGGTCGACGGTGCCGGCCTCGCGGGGCGAGATGCTGAACAGCGGTGCGTCGAAGTTCTCCACGCCCTCGAGGAAGCCGCCCCATTTGGTGTAGGTGCGGTCGACGCGGGACTTGTCGGGGTCGTAGAGGGCGGCCGCGTCCCAGCGTTCGCGCGGCACTTCGGTGATGCTGTCGCGGCCGGCCAGGAGGTTGGCCCACAGTTCGTCGAGACCGTCGGCCTCGGGGAAGCGTCCGGCGACGCCGATGATCGCGACGGCCCGCGGGTCGGCGCCGGCGCCGGGCGGGGCGGGCTGCGGGTGCTCGGCGGGCGCGGGGGCGGTGTTCAGGGGGGCCGTGGAGGAGGCGGGCGGCTCGGCCTCCGGCGCGGCCACAGCAGCGGCGGTGGCGTCGGTGGCGGTGGTTCCGGTCAGTTCGGCGCACCGCTCGGGGAACTCCTCCATGAGGTGTTCGGCGAGTTCGGCGACCGAACGGCACTCGAAGAGCAGCGTCTTGGAGAGCCGGCCGAAGTCCTTCTCCAGCAGTTCGACGACGCGGATGGCGAGCAGCGAGTCGATGCCGAGGTCGTCGAAGGGCCTGTCGGGTCGCACGTCGCCCAGCGGGGTGCGGGTGGCCTCGGCGACGGCGGCCCGCAGCCGGTCCGTCAACGCGCCCTCCACCGCCACCGTCTCCGCTTGTGTCTCCGTCTTCGCGCCGGGGGCGGGATCGGGCACGGCGGGCGCGGCCGTGGCGGGTGCGGCAGGGGGCGGTGGGGTGCCCAGCAGCGGGAAGGAGGCGAGCAGTTGCTCGCGGTCGCCGTACAGGACGACGGGTGTGGGCTCCGCGGCGTCGTCGGCGGCGGCGAGGAGTGTTTCCAGGACGGTGAGGCCGGCGTCGGCCGGCATCGGGCGCATGCCGAGCGCGCCGAGGACCTGTTCGGCGTCGCCGCCGGTGCGCATGCCGCCCTCGGCCCAGTAGGGCCAGGCGACGGACAGCGAACGCCCCTGGCGCGTCCCGGAGGCGACGCGTCGGGCCCGCCGGGCGATCAGCTCGTCGGCGGCGGCGTTGGCGAAGGCGTAGTCCGCCTGGCCGGGGCTGCCGAGGGCGCCGGAGACGGAGGAGTAGACGACGAAGCAGTCCAGCGGCCAGTGGGCGGTGGCCGCATCCAGCGCGGCGGCCGAGGTGAGTTTGGTGGTGATCACGGCGTCGGCGTCGGCGCTGTCCTTGCGCAGGATGAACGCGTCGCGCAGCGTCCCGGCCAGGTGCACGACGCCGTGCACGGCGCCCTCGCCGTGCAGCCGGTCGGCGAGGGCGCGCACGGCGTCGGCGTCGGTGCTGTCGAGCCGGTGGTAGGTCACCGATCCGCCTGCGCGGGCCGCGCGTTCGGCCAGCCGGCCGATCTCGGCGGCGCGTTCGCCGTCGGCGGCGGAGCGGCCGGTCAAGACGATGTGCGCGCCGTAGGTGTCGGCGAGGTGACCGGCCAGGAGTGCGGCCAGGCCGCCCATCCCGTTGATCCAGTAGCGGCCGCCGCGGCGGAACGGGGCTTTTGAGGACGCCGGGACGGTCAGCGGGCGCAGCACGGTGCGGGTGAGGGTGCCGTCGCGCCCGGCGGTCAGCCGGCCGCCGGCCGGCGCCTGGGCGGCGGCGTGCACGGCGCGCCTCCAGGCGCCCGGGTCGGCGTCGGAGCCGACGGCGAGGGCGGTGAGGTCGAAGCGCGGGTTCTCCCCGGTGAGCGAGCGGCCCAGCGCGGCCAGTCCGCCGCCGGTGACGGCGGCCGCGTCGTCGAGGGCGTCCACGGGGAAGGGCACCACGATCCGGGCGCCGCGCCGCGCGAGCGGGCCCAGCAGGGCGCGCAGCAGCGCCAGGACGCGCAGCGCGTCGGCGGCCGGCCGGCCGGGGGCGGGGTTCGCGGTGGCGGCCAGGGGCCAGACGATGACGGGCCGGCCGCCGTCGGGCAGCCGGCCCGCGATCTCGGCGCCGGCGGCCGCGGCGGCCTGCGGGCCGGCCGGATCGGGCAGTGTCAGGTCGGCGCCCTCCAGCGGGGTGTCGCCGATGGCAACGAGCGCAGCGGGCCGCTCGTCGGTAATGGTGCCGGGATCGCAGGGCTCGGTGGCGGGCGCGAACAGGTGCACCGCGGACGGCAGTTGCGCGGCCCGGGGGGCCGGCACGGCGGACGTGGCGGGGCCGGTGGGGCGCAGGGCCAGGCCGGTGAGGGTCAGGACCGGTGTGCCGTCGGGTGCGGTGACGTGCACGTCGTACTTGCGTACCTGGCGGCCGCCGCCGGCCAGGCGTACCGGGCGGACCTGCACCCACACCTCGTGCGGCAGCTCGCCGTGCACGTGCAGCGCGTCGACGGCGAACGGGATGAACGTCTGCCCGCCCAGGTCCTCGCGCAGCACACAACCGATCACGGTCTGCAGGGCGCCGTCGAGGACGTACGGCGACAGGCTCTGCCCGCCGCCGCCCCAGCCGTCACTCGTGCCGGGGGTGACGGCGACTTCGGCCAGCGCGCCGCTGGGGCCGTGGCGCAGCTCGCGCAGCACCTGGAAGGCCGGGCCGTACCTCACGCCGTTGTCCTCGAAGTACCGGTACAGCTCGGCCGGTTGCGCGGTGTCGGGGTACTGGGCGTGCAGGGTGGCCGTGTCGGGGCGGTGGGGGGCGTCGGCCTGTTCGGTCAGGACGCGGGCCTGGGTGTGGGTGTGGTCGGAGACGATGCGGACGCTGTCGCCGTCGGTCACCGCGCGCAGGGTCACGGGTCCGGTCACCTCCACCGGGCGGTGGAAGGCGATGTCGGCGAGGCCGGTGGCCGCGGGGGTGGTGTGCCGGGCGGCGGTCAGGGCGAGGTCGAGCTGGGCGGCGGCGGGCAGCACGGGCCGGCCGGCGACCACATGGTCGGCGGCGACCGCCTCGTCGGGCCGTACGGTGCGCGCCTGGCCGGTGCCCGGCAGCGGCCAGCGGGTGCGGGCGAACGGGTAGCCGGGCAGCCGCACCCGCCGGGCGGCACGCCCCTCGGACCCACCGGCCCCCGCGCCGGTGCCGGTGCCGGTGCCGGTGCCGGTGCCGGTGCCGGGCAGGGGTCCGTGGCCGGTGAGCCAGGTGCGCAGGTCTGCGGGCGGGGTGTCGGCGTTCAGGTCTGCGCCGTTGGCCAGCGCGCGGAGTTTGGCGGCGAGTTCGGCCGGGGTGGTGGCCGACAGTGCGCATCGCACCCGCCGGTGGCTGCGTCCGGTGCGCAGGGTGTGCACGACGTCGGCGAGCGGCAGGGCGGCGACCGGGCCGGCCAGGGCGGCGGCCCAGAGGCGCAGCGCGGTCTCGGTGTGGGCGGACAGCACGGCCCACCGCACCCGGCCCTCGCCGTCGCGGTCGTGGGGGTCGCCGTCGCCGGCCGGGGCGGGGCCGGGGGCCTGTTCGAGGACGGCGTGGGCGTTGGTGCCGCCGATACCGAAGGAGCTGACGGCGGCGCGGCGCGGCCCGTCGGGCACCGGCCAGCCGTCCTGGACGACGCTGTCCTGTGCGATGCGCAGGCCGCCCGCTCCGCCGAGGGCGCGGTTGGGTTCGCTGAAGGGGACCTGGCGGGGCACGGTGGCGTGTTCCAGCGCCAGGACGGCCTTGATGACGCCGGCGACGCCGGCGGCGGTGTTGAGGTGGCCGAGGACGGACTTGACCGATCCGACGGCCGCCGGGTGGGGCCGCTCGCCGCCGTAGACGCGTTCCAGGGCGGCGAATTCGACCGGGTCGCCCAGGTGGGTGCCGGTTCCGTGGGTCTCCAGGCAGCCCACCGAGTGCGGGTCGACGCCCGCGACGGCCAGTGCCTCGCGGATCACCGCCTCCTGCCCCTCGGGGGAGGGTGCGTGGTAGTCCATCTTGCGGGCGCCGTCGTTGTTGACGGCGCTGCCGCGCAGCACGGCGCGTACCGGGTCGCCCTCGCGCAGCGCGTCGGCGAGGCGGCGCAGGACGAGGGCGCCGCCGCCGTTGCCGAACACGGTGCCGTCGGCGCTGTCGTCGAAGGGCCGGCACTGGCCGCTGGGCGAGAGAATCATGCCGGGGGCGGCGAGGTAGCCGGCCTGCGGGAAGTGCAGCGACGCGCCGGCGACCACGGCGAGGTCGCACTCCTCGGCCAGCAGGCTCTCGGCGGCCAGGTGCAGGCCGACCAGAGTGCTGGAGCAGGCGGTCTGCACGGTCATGCTCGGGCCGGTCAGACCGAGTTTGTAGGAGATGCGGCCGGCCGCGAAGTCCTTGTCGGAGGAGGAGAAACGAATCATCCCGGCGGCGTCGAGCTCGGTGATCGCCACCGGTGGCCGCACGGGCTGTCCGACCGAGACGTAGGCGGCGGTGCGCAGCCCCGTGTCGTCGGGGGCGAACCCGGCGTCCTCCAGGGCGTGCCAGGCCACTTCCAGCAGCAGCCGCTGCTGGGGGTCGAGCCACTCGGCGTGCTGGGCGCTGTAGCCGAAGAACTCGGCGTCGAAGGCGTCGGCGTCCTCCAGGACGGCACCGGCCGGCACGAACGCCTCGTGCCGCACGGTCTGCGGGTCGTGGCCGAGGCCGATCAGCTCGTCGGTGCTGTAGCGGCGGATGCCGGTGCGCTGCTGCTCGAGCAGCTCCCAGAGCCGGTCGACGGAGGTGGCGGGCCCGAACCGGCAGGCCATGCCGACGACGGCGACGGCGTTCGGGTCCTGCGCGAGGTCGGGGCCGGGGGGTGGGGTCATCGTTCGTCTCCGAGTCGGAACGCGCGCCGCAGCTCACGGCGGGAGGGGCGGGCGGAGGCGACCGGGTCCGGGGCGTTGCCGGAGACCGGTCGCGGTTGCGGTTCGGGGGCCGGTCGCGGTTCGGGGGCCGTGGTGGTGGCGGCTGCGTCCAGGCGGGTGGCGAGCAGGCCGGCGAGGTCGTCGACGGTGGGCCGGGCGAACAGGTCGGCCAGTTCCAGGCCGGTGCCGGGGTAGGCGTCGTCGAGCCGGGCGAACAGCCGTCCCAGCAGCAGGGAGTTCCCGCCGAGGTCGAAGAACCTCCGGTCGTGCGGCACGTCGTCGAGTTCGAGCAGTTCGGCCCACAGCCGGCCGACGTGCCGCGCGAGGTCCGCGCGTGCGACCGCCGGTACGGGAGCGGGCGCGGCCGCCGGTGCAGGAGCGGGCGCCGGTGCGGGAGCGGCGGGGCGGCTGGGTGGGGTGGCCGCGGGGGTGGTGTCCGCGAGGCGCAGGGCCGCCTGGCGGTCGACCTTGCGGTTGGGGGTGAGCGGAAGCTCTTCGGCTGCGACCAGGCGGTCCGGCAGCATCCACGGCGGCAGCGTCGCCGAGGCGTACTCGCGCAGTTCGCCCAGATCGGGCAGGCCGGCGCCGGCGCGCGGCACGGCGATCGCCAGGAGCCGGGCCGAGGGGCCTTCGCCGCGCACGGCGACGACGACGCGGGCGATCGCGGGGTGGGTGGCCAACACGGTCTCGATCTCGCCCAGTTCCATGCGGTGGCCGCGGACCTTGACCTGGCTGTCGGCCCGGCCGAGGAAGATCAGCCGCCCGTCGTCGTCGCGGCGTACGAGGTCGCCGGTGCGGAACCATCGGCCGCCGCCCTCGGGGCGCAGCGGATGGCCGGTGAAGCGTTCGGCCGTCAGCTGCGGCTGCTGCCAGTAGCCGCGGGCCACGCCGGGGCCGCCGATCCACAGTTCGCCGCTCTCGCCCGGTGCCGCTGCGCGGCGGGCGGCGGTGTCGGTGAGCAGGAGGTCGGTGGCGCCGATCGGTTCGCCGAGGTGGACGGGGCCGGTGGCGGTGACAGGTGCGATGGTGGACCAGATGGTCGCCTCGGTGGGGCCGTAGACGTTCCACAGGCTGCCGGTGCGTTCGGCGAGCGCGGCGGCGAGGTGGGGCGGCAGTGCTTCCCCGCCGCACAGGGCGGTCAGCTCCGGCCGGCCGCTCCAGCCGCCGTCCACGAGGAGCTGCCAGCCGGCGGGGGTGGCCTGCATGGCGGTGATGCGGCGCTCGGTCAGCAGCCGGGCCAGGCGGCGGGCGTCGATGACGTCGGCGCGTTCGGCGACGACGACGGTGCCGCCGCTCAGCAGCGGGAGGAACAGTTCGAGGACGGAGATGTCGAAGCACACGGTGGTGACCGCCAGCAGCCGTGCCGGTGCGTGGTCGGTGATGCCGACCGTGCGGGCGATCGCCTCCAGGGTGTGCACGACGTTGGCGTGGGTGACGCCGACGCCCTTGGGCCGTCCGGTGCTGCCGGAGGTGAACATCAGGTAGGCGAGGTCGTCCGGCCGGCACACACCGGCCCCGGCCTCGGCCGCGGTCCTGGTCCCGGCGCCGTCGTCGCCGGTGGCGCCGTCGTCGCCGGTGGCGGTGGCGGTGGCGGTGGGGTCCACGATCCGCAGCCGCTGCGGCAGCAGCCAGGTCAGCTCGCGGTCGGCGACGGCCACCTCGCAGCCGGCGCCCTCGACGACCAGCTTCAGCCGTTCGCTCGGGTAGGAGTCGTCCAGCGGCACGTAGGGGCGTCCGCTCTTGAGGATGCCGAGCAGGACGGCGGGCAGCCGCACGGTGCGGTGCATCAGTACGGCGACGGGCGCGCCGGGCGGCGTCAGACGGGAGACGCGGCGGGCGATGTCGTCGGACAGGGCGTCGAGTTCGGCGTAGGTGAGGCTGTCGCTGCCGTCCTCGACGGCGGTGGCCTGCCCGTGGCGGCGCACGGTGGCGTCGATGCGGGCGACGAGGGTGG
Organism: Streptomyces sp. NPDC096176; assembly: GCF_044763255.1. Classification (NCBI taxonomy): domain Bacteria; kingdom Bacillati; phylum Actinomycetota; class Actinomycetes; order Kitasatosporales; family Streptomycetaceae; genus Streptomyces; species Streptomyces sp. NPDC096176. The sequence continues at coordinate 154,485 of NZ_JBIWFV010000014.1, forward strand.
ATGCGGCGGGGTCGAGCAGCTGCCCCACCGTGGCGGCGCCGTGCTCGAGCTCGCCCGCCATGCGCCGCAGGTCGTCGACGAAGCCGTCGACCTGTGCGCCGTCGAGGACGGCGGTGCGGTGGTTGGCGAGGATCTCCACGCCCTCGGGGGTGTCGGTGACCTCCAGGCCGAGGTCGAAGTGGCCGCGCTGCCCGCGCCGGTACACCGGCTCCCAGCCGCCGGCCGGCCTGCCGGCGCCGGAGTCGGTGCGTGTCCAGTTCTGGTAGGCGAGGGTGACGGTGGGCACGGCGTCGGCGCCGCCTGCTGCCCGGCACAGGTCGACGAGGTGCGGGTAGGGCATGCGGGCGTGGCCGAGGGCGCCGCGGACGTGCTGGTTCAGTTCGGCCAGCCAGGCGGCCACCGGCCGGCCGGGCTCCAGGTCGATGCGCAGCGGCACGGTGTTGACGAAGCAGCCGACAGTCCTGTCCTCGTCCCTTGAGGTGCGCCCGTAGGTGGGGACGGCGATGAGGACGGAGCGGTGCCCGGTGGCCCGGGACAGGGCGGCGGCGAACGCGCCCAGCAGCACGGTGAACGGGGGCACTCCCATGGCCTGCGCGACGGTGGCGAGGGTGTGGGACAGGGCCGGCGGCATCCGGTACTCGCGGTGCGCTCCGGCGGCGCCGGCCTGCTCGCCGCCTCCGGAGAACAGCGCGCCCTTCGCCTGTGTGCCGGCCAGTTGGGAGGTCCAGTACCGCTCGGCCTCCTCGCGCTCCTGCACGCTCTCGGCGGACTGTTCGCGGCGCAGCGACCGGGCGAACGGGGCGGCGGGCGCGGGGGCGGGAGCGCCGTGGGCGCGGGCCGCGTACAAGGCGGCGATGTCCTCGCCCAGCAGTTCGGCGGAGCGGCCGTCGACGGCGAGGTGATGGGTGGTCAGCTGCAGGACGGGGCCGTGGCCGCCGTCCTGCGGCTCCCACAGCACCGCGCGCAGCAGCGGCCCGGCGGAGGTGTTCAGCCGCTGGTCGGCCTCGTCGCGGACGGCCTGCTGGAGGGTGTCCTCGGCGATGAGGCGGGTTGCGAGCGGCGTCGCCGTGTCCTTTTTTTCGGCGGGTATGAACGCCAGGACGCCGTCGCTCGGTGCGATGCGGCAGCCGAGCACCGGATGGCGCCCGAGCAGGTCGCCGACCGCGCCGTGCAGCGCCTGCCGGTCGGCGGTGGCGGGCAGCCGCCAGGCCAGGCTGATGTTGTACGGGGCGTGGGGTGCGGCGGCCTGGTCGGCGGCCCACATGCCCACCAGCCGGTCGGGCACCACGGCCCGCTCCGGGGCACCGCTCGCGCCCTGGCCGGCGTCGTCGTCGTTCACGGCCGAGGCGGGGACGGCGGCAGGGGTGGTGGTGACGGCTGCCGTCAGCTGCGGGCCGTGGTCGCGGAGCAGACGGGTGGTCAGCTCGTGCAGGGTGGCGCTGTCGAGGAGCACCGGCAGAGGGATGCGGCCCAGGTCGTCCTCGAGCATGCGGCTCAGGCGCATCAGGGAGATGGAGTCGACGCCGTAGTCGGTGAGCGGGGTCTGCGGGTCGATCGTGTCGGCTGCTACGCCGACGGACTCGGCGACGCGTTCGCTCAGCCAGCCAAGGGCGGCCTCCTCGGCCGCCGGCCCCTCGGCCGCGGGCACCGCCGGCGCGGGCACGGGCGGCGCGGGCACGGGCGGCGCGGGCACGGGTGGGGCGGGGGTGGTGGCCGTCGGCTGGGGGGTGCGGGTGGCCAGGGCGCGGTCCCACACGTCCAGGTCGCCGGCGACCAGGGCCGTGTACGCCGTCTCGGGGCCGGTGGCCGCGTCGAGGGCGGGCCACAGGGCGGCGGTGGCGGCCCGGGTGGCGATGGGCCGCAGGCCGTAGGTCTGGTGGAGGTAGTGCGCGGTGTCGGGTTCGGGGGCCGTGCCCGCGTCGGCGAGGACGGGCCAGCCGGCGCTCAGGGTGCGGCCGGGGCGCAGACCGCGGGCGGCCCACCGGGCGCGGTGGTGGGCGAACTGGTCGAGGAAGCCGTTGGCGAAGGCGTAGTCGCTCTGGCCCTGGTTGCCGACGAGGGCGGCGAGGGAGGAGGCGAGGAGGAAGAAGTCCAGCGGGTGGTCGGCGAGGGCGGCGTCGAGGTGGAGCGCGCCGAGGATCTTGGCGCGGCAGACGTCGTTCACGGCCTCGGGGGTCTTGCCGCGCAGGAAGCCGTCGCGCAGCACGCCGGCGGTGTGCACGACGCCGTGCAGCCGGATCCGGTCGGCGGCGAGCTGGTCGGTGAGGGCGGCGACCTGTGCGGGGTCCGTGGCGTCGCAGCGGCGGTGGAGGACCTGCCCGGCGTCGTGTGCGAGGCGGCGCAGGGCCTCGAGGGCGGCCTCGTTCGGTGCGGAGCGGCCGATCAGGACGAGCCGTGCGCCCGGGGCGCGGGTCAGGACGTCGGCGGCGATGTGCCGTCCCAGGCCGCCCAGTCCGCCGGTGATCAGGTAACTGCCGTCCGGCCGCAGGAGCGTGTCCCGCCCGCCACCGTCCGAGCCGGCCGTGCCGTGCGTGTGGTGGGGCGTGTGGTCGGGTGCGGGGGTGCGGGTGAGGTGGGCGGTGCGGCGCAGCGGGGCGGTGTCCTGCGGGCCGGTGGCCGGGGCGGGGCCCAGGCGGGTCCAGTCCCCGTCGTCGGCGAGCGCCTCGGCCTCAAGGGCGCGGGCGGCGGCTGCCGGGTGGGCGTTGGCCCAGGTGGTGTCGAGGGTGGCCAGGCGCAGGGTGAAGCGGCCGGTCTCCCCCGCGACAGTGCGCGTGAGGCTGTGCAGGGCGCGGACGGTGGGGGTGATCTCGCCGTCCTGGCCGGTGCGGGTGACCAGCAGGATGCGGGTGCCGTCCAGGGCGCGGCTGCGCACCAGGGTGCGCAGCAGGGCGAACAGCGGGGTGAGGGTGGTGTCGGTGAAGTCGGCCCAGGCGGCGGGGATTTGTTCGGGGCGCAGCGGGCCGGTGCCGAGCCCGGCGGCGGCGTCGGGGTCGGTGAGGTGGGTGAGGTCGAGCAGGACGGTGGCCGGTGTGCCGGTGCGTGCGGCGGTCCGTTCCAGCTGGTCCTCGTCGAGGGCGGCGGTGTGCAGGACGGCGGCGGGGGTGCGGGTGTGGTGGGTGAAGGTGCCGGTGTGGTCGCCGATCACCCACAGCGGGCCGTCGGCGGCGGGGCGGGTGTCGTCGCCGAGGGGGGCGGTGTGCCAGCCGAGCCGGTAGCCGGCCTGGGGCGGCACGGCCGCCGAAAGCGGGGGTGCGGCGGGCGGTGCGGGTTCGGACCGCGCCGCGGAGGCGGAGGTGGCGGTGGTGTGGGGGGTGGTGGTGTCGACGCGGATGCGGAAGCCGTCGATCTCGGCGAGGACTTCGCCGCTGTCGGGGTCGATCAGGCGCAGGTCGAAGACGTGGATGCCGGCGGCGTCGTCGCGCCGCACGCGGCGGGCGTGGACGTAGGCGCGGTGGCCGGCGGGCTCGTGGACGGCCAGCCGGTCCACGGCCAGCGGCCGCAGCCGGCGCGGGGTGGGGGCCTCGGTGAGCAGCAGGTGGGCGGCGCTCTGGCAGGCGCCGTCGAGGAGGGCGGGGTGCAGCACGTGGCGGCCGTCGAGGTTCTCACCGTCGGGCAGCCGCAGTTCGGCGGTGGTCTCCTCGCCGCGTGCGGTGGCGCGCAGCACGGTGCGGTACAGCGGCCCGTAGGTGAATCCGTGGGCGGTGAAGGCCTGGTAGAAGGCGTCCGGGTCGCCGGCGGCGAGGTGGGTGTCGAGGTCGGCGGGCCGGTAGACGAGGTGGGGCCGCAGCGGGCCGGTGGCGTCTTGGGCCGGGGCGGGCCGGGTGCGGCCCTGGGCGACGGTGGCGCCGGCGACGGTGGTGGTGAAGCGGCGGGAGCCGTGCGCGTCGGGCTCGGCGAGGTCGGCGGTGACGGTCATCGGCAGCCCGGTGGCGGGCTGCGGCCACAGCAGGTCGCAGATCTCGGTGCGGTAGGGGTTCTCGCCGGCGGCGAGGAGCGCTTCGTGGACGAGTTCGGGGTGGAACGCGCCGGGCAGCAGCATCTGCTCGTCGACGATGTGGTCGGCGACCCAGCGGGAGGCGCCGCCCAGACGGGCGGTGACGGTGCGGGCGGCGGGCAGGCGGACGGTGTCGGTGAGCGGCATCCGCGACGGCTGCTCGGGGCCTGGGCCGGTGGCCGGGGGCAGGCAGCGTTGACGGGCGAACGGCGTCGTCGGCAGGGGCACCCGCCGGGCCCGTCCGGCCGGCGGGCGGTAGGTGGCGTCGGTGACCCAGGCGCGGGCGCCGCCGTCCTCCCCGCCGGTGAGCTCCCCGCCGGTGGTGGTGGTCAGGGCGGGGTGGGTGGTGTCCTCGGCCAGGGCGCGCAGCGCGGCGCGCAGTTCGGCGTGGTCGTGGGCGAGGACGGCGGCCCGGTGCGGTCCGTGGTCGCGGCCGGTGTGCAGGGTGTGGGCGATGTCGGCGAGGGTCGCGGTGGAGGCGTCGGCGGTGTCGGCGAGACGGCGGGCCAGGGTGCGCAGCCGGTCCGGGTCGGGTGCGGCGAGGGGCACCAGCACGGGCGGCTGTGGCCGGTCCTGCGCGGGCGGGGCGAGGGGGGTGCGGTATTCCTCCAGCAGGACGTGGGCGCCTGCGCCGCCGGCGCCGAAGGAGCTGACGGCGGCGCGGCGCAGGCGTTCGCCCGCCCACGGCTCGGCGGCTCGTTGGATGCGCAGCGGTGTGCCGTCCAGGTCCAGTTTCGGGTTGAGCTGCTCGGCGTGCAGGGTGGGCACCAGGCGGCCGTGGCGCAGTTGGAGGATCGCCTTGGTCAGTCCGGCGATGCCGGCGGACGCCTCGCCGTGGCCGATGTTCGACTTGACCGACCCGATGCGCAGCGGCTCGTGGGCGGCTGCCTGGCCGAAGGCCAGGGCCAGGGCGCGCAGTTCGACGGGGTCGCCGAGTTCGGTGCCGGTGCCGTGGGCCTCGACGTAGCCGACGTCGGCGGGCTCGATGCCCGCGTGCTCGAGGGTGGCTGCGATGAGGGCGGCCTGGGCGCGCGGGTTGGGGACGGTGTAGCCGCCGGTGCCGCCGCCGTGGTTGAGGCCGGTGCCGCGGATGACCGCGTACACGGTGTCGCCGTCGGCCTCGGCGCGGTCCAGGCGTTTGAGGACGACGGCGCCGGCGCCTTCGCCGGGGACGAAGCCGTCGCCGCCGGCGCCGAAGGCGCGGGTGCGGTCGCCCCGTGAGGGCATGCCGAGCGCGCACAGGCCGGTGAACCGGTCGGGGTGCAGGTAGAGGTTGACTCCCCCGGCCAGTGCGAGGTCGCTCTCTCCGTCGCGCAGCGCGCGGCAGGCCAGGTGCAGCGCGGTCAGCGAGGAGGAGCACATGGTGTCGACGCTCAGGCTCGGGCCGCTGAGGTCGAAGGCGTGGGAGACGCGGTTGGCGACGGACGCGGCGGCGGTGACCGCGTACTCGGGGTTGTCGGCGCCGGCGGCGTTGGCGTCGCGCTGGGCGAGCAGATGACTGTTGGCGGTGACGCCGGCGAACACGCCCACCCGCGGGCCGCCGTGATGGCCGCTCAGGGTGTGGCGGGCGTAGCCGGCGTTCTCGAACGCCTCGCGCGCCACTTCCAGGAACAGCCGCTCCTGCGGGTCCATCAGGGCCGCGTCGCGGGGGGTGATGCGAAACAGTGCGGCGTCGAAGGTGTCGATGTCGTCGAGGAAGCATCCGTAGCGGGCGTAGCCGCCGCCGAGGGTGCGGGCGGTGCGCCAGTCCCAGCGTTCGGCGGGAACTTCGCGTACCGGGGTGCGGCCCGAACTCAGCAGTTCCCAGAAGGTGTCGAGGTCGCGCGCGCCCGGGTAGCGGCCGGCGAGCCCGACGACGGCGATCGCCGCCGCCGGGGCGGGGGCGTCGGCGCCGAGGCGGTGCGCGGCGGGCGGGGCGGCCGGGACGGCGGCACGGCTCGCCGCCGCCGGCGCCACGACCGGGACAGCCGGGACAGCCGGGACAGCCTCGACGGCCGGGGCGGGGCGCACGGCCGGGGCGGTGGGGGCGGGGTGCGCGGCCGGGGCGGTGGGGGCGAAGTGGCGGGCCAGGGCGCGGGGGGTGGGGTGTTCGTAGATCAGGGTGGCGGGCACGGGCCGGCCGGGGAACAGGTCGCGCAGCCGCTGGGAGAGTTCCTCGTGGAGCAGCGAGTCGACGCCCAGCGCGGGGAAGTCGGTGTCCGCGTCGAGCAACCGCGGGTCCTGGGCGGTGAGTTCGGCGACCAGCGCCACCAGCCGTGCGACGCCGTCCAGGTCGTCGTCCGTCGTGTCCTGCCCGGCGGGGCCCGCGACTCCTGTGGGGCGGGGTGCCGAGTCCGCGGGGAGGGGGGCGGGGGCGGTGGGTGCGGTGGGGTCGGGGCGGTTTGCGAGCATGCGGGCGAGTTCGTCGACCGTGCGGTGCTCGAACAGGGCGGTCGCCGTGACGGGGCCGTGGCGGCGGGAGACGGCCTCGACGAGTTCCATGTTGAGCAGCGAGTCGATGCCCAGTTCCTGCCAGGGCAGGTAGCCGGGCACGTCGGCCGACGGGTCGCCGAGCAGTTCGCGCACGATGCGGCGCAGCCCCTCGGCGATCTCCTCGATGCCCTCGGCGGTGCGGTGCGGCATGCCGCCCGCCCGGGTCTCGGCGGGGGCCGGGACGGGGGTGGGGGCGGTGGGGCGGCAGGTGAGCAGGGCGACGCAGCCGGGCGCGTCGCGCAGGTGGCCGATGTCGGTGAGGCTCCAGCCGCAGGACTGGAGCAGGGTGCGCCAGCGTGTCACGTCGAGCAGCGGGCCGTGCGGCATGCGCCGGTCGGTGTCGACGTAGCGCCACCAGCCGTCGGTGAGGCCGAAGGTGAGGGTGTAGACGGCCGCGGGGGCGACCATCTCGACGAGCAGCAGGGCCCCGCCGTCGGCCAGGAGGGTGTCGATGTGGGCGAGGGTGCGGGACAGGTCGCGGGTGGCGTGCAGCACGTTGCTGGCCACGACCAGGTCGAAGGAGCCGGCCGCCAGGCCCTGGGTCTGGGGGTTCTTCTCGATGTCCAGCAGCCGGGGGGTGACGCGGTCGCCGAAGCGGCGCCGGCCGTGCTGGAGGAAGGCGGGCGAGAGGTCGGTGTAGACGTAGTCGAAGGCACGGACGCCGCGGGCGTCGAGCGCGGTGAGCGCGGCCGCGGTGGTGCCGCCCACGCCCGCGCCGATCTCCAGGATGCGGGCCGGGGCGGCGGTGCGGGCGGCGGCGTCGGCCAGGGCGTGGGCGGCGGCGGTGTTGACCGGGTCGAAGAGCTGGTTGCCGCTGTAGACGGTGCTCACCCCGCTGAGGTCGCCGCCGGGGAACAGCACGGCGGTGGCGGGCACTTCGCCGCGCAGCACGGGCCCGTAGGAGGCCAGGGCCCGGTCCAGGAGCGTGAGGTGGCCGGCCAGGTCGGGGTGGTCGGCGAGCAGGTGTGCGCGGGTGCGGGCGAGTTCGTCCGGGCCGGGCACGGGCCGGCCCGAGCGGTGGTGCTCGGTGAGGAGTTCGACGACCGCGTCGAGCAGCAGCCGGTGTTCGGGCACGGCGCTCAGGAGCTGGGCGGCACTGTGGGCGGTGGTGTCGGGGCGGGCGGCGAGCTGCGGGGTCAGGCCGAGGTCGCTCATCGTGCGGGCGAGCGCGGCGCCGGCGTAGTCCTCGAGCCGGTGCGCGGCGTCGTCGGCCGCGACCATGGCCGCCGACATGCCCGTGCCCGTGCCCGTGCTTGTGCTTGTGGTCGTCGTGGTTGCCGTGGTTGTGGCCGTGGCTGTCTGTGCGGCGGGGCGCCGGGTGAGGGGGCGCAGCGGTTCGGGGTCGCCGCTGACGGCGACCAGCTGGGGTCGGTTGCCGGACATGCCCGCTTCCAAGGCGGCCACACCCCTTTCCGGGACGAAGTCGGTCAGGCCGGGGTACTCGCGGGTGACGTGGGCGCTGTAGCGGCGGGCGAGCCCGGTGTCGCGCCACAGGCCCCAGTCGAAGGCGCGCACGGTCAGCTGCCCTCCACCGTCTGTGGCGGTGCGGGCGGTGGCGTAGTGGTCGAGGAAGGCGTTGGCGGCTGAGTAGTTGAGGCCGCCGGTGCTGCCGAAGAGGCCGGCGACGGAGGAGAACAGGACGAGCGCGGGAGGCCGTTCACCCGGCGCGCCGGCGGTGCGGGTGCGCAGCGCGTGGGCGAGGTGGATGACGGCGCTGACCTTGGTCGCCAGGACCTGCTCGAGGTCGTCGGGGGTCAGTTCGTGCAGGGGTGCGGCGCTGACGGAGCCGATGCTGTGGACGATGCCGTCGAGGCGGCCGTAGAGGTCCTGGCAGTCGTCGAGGACGCGTTCGACGTCGGCCGGGCGGGTGATGTCGGCGCTGCGGTAGTGGGCGCGGGCGCCCAGGGAGGCGAGTTCGGCCAGCAGGGCGCGGGTGTGGCCGCCGGCCGGGGAGCGTCCGACGAGCAGCAGGTTCGCGCCCCGGTGGGCGGCGAGATGGCGGGCGACGGCCGCGCCGATACCGCCGGCGCCGCCGAACAGGACGTAGCTGCCGCCGTGGGTGAACCCGCTGTGGTGCACGGCGTCGGCCGGGGCGGGGGCGGGCAGTTCGGTGTAGACCTGGCGCAGGCGCCGGCCGGCGCGCAGGGCGATCAGCGGGACGGCCTGGGCGCACGGTTCGCGCAGGGCCGCGGCGATGTCGTCGGCGGTGGCGGTGGTGTCCAGGTCGACGGCGGCGCAGGTCATCGCGCCGGCCTCGCGCGGCAGGGTGCGCACGGCTCCCAGCAGGGCGCCCTGCAGCGCGGCGCCCGGGGTGAGGGTGCCGCCCCGGGGGGCGGCCAGGCGGGTGGTGAGGAGGGTGATGCGGGCCGGTCGGCCGTCGGCGGCCAGGGTCCGGCCCACGGTCAGCAGCGACTCGAGCCAGCCGCGCAGGGCCTCGGTGCCCGTCTGGTCCTCGCTCCAGCCGGATCCGTCGACGAGGAGCGCGACATGCAGTTCGGGGGTGTCGCCGAGGCTGTGCACCGCCCGGGCGAAGGCGAGCGCGTCGAGCCGGCCGTCCTGCAGGGCGCAGCGCACACCGCCGGCCGCGGCGATGGCGGCGTCGGCGAGGCGGCTGCTGGTGCGGTCGTGGACCACGACGAGGGTGCCGTGCGGGGCGGGGTCGTGGGGGGCGGGGTCGTGGGGGGCGGGCGGCTCGGGCATCCACTGCGGTGCCAGCATCCGCAGCGGAGATCCGTCGCGCCCGGCCTCGGCGGCCGGGGAGCTAGGGGTGGCGGGGGTGGCGGGGGTGTCCCATTCGGGGACCAGGATGCGCAGGGAGGCGACGGCGTCCGCGGCGGCCTGCTCGTCGTCGACGGCGGCCGGCACGCCGATGGCCGGACGTGCGGGGGCGGGCGGGGGTATCTCCAGGGGGGCGGCCCGGTGCAGCCGGAGCCCGTTGACCCGCAGGACGGGGGCGCCGTCGGGGCCGGTGGCCTCCAGGTCGAGGACGGTGTGGGCGGGGCCGGCGCTGATGCGGTGGACGGCGAGGTGCGCGCTCGAGGGCACCTGCCCGCTCCACTCGATGTGGTCCGCGGCGGCCGCCACGAGGGGCGGGCCGCCGTCCAGCAGGGCGCAGGAGGCCTGCAGTGCGGCGTCCAGCCAGGCCACCCGCCGGGTGCGCGGGTCGTCGGCGGCCGGGGCGGTGAGGGTGGCGGTGACGCGCTGCCCGTGCCGGCGCACCTGGTGCAGCACCCGGTAGACGGGGCCCACCTGAACACCGTTGCGCGCCAACGCCGCGTCCACGTCGACCTCTTGAACCGGCGCGCCGTGCGCGTCGACGGCACGCGGCGCGGCGGCGGGCGTGGCGGCGAAGGTGGCGCGGGCGCAGATCTCGCCGTCGTGCCGCACGCTCACCCCGCCGGTGTCGCCGCCCGCGTCGGTGTGGCGGGTCAGGTGCACGGGCCGGCCGGCCGGTACGGCGACGGGCCGCAGCAGGCGCAGCCGGCTCAGGGCGACGGGTTTGCCGTCGGCGAGTGCGTCGACGAGGGCCGCGCCGGGCAGCACGGCGCGGCCTGCGACGGTGTGCCGGGCCAGCGGATGGGCGGCGTCGAGGGTGAAGCCCGGCTCGGCAAACTCGGCGGGCGCGGCGGGCTGGGCGGGCTGGGCGGGCTGGGCGGGCAGCCAGTAGGACTGCCGCTCGAAGGGGTAGGGCACCAGCGGTACCCGGCGTGGCAGGGGTCCGCCGGGCCACAGGGCGGTCCAGTCGGCGGTGGTCAGGGCGGCGCCGGCGAGCCAGTCCCGAAGCCGCTGCGGGGCGGGCTGTCCGGCAGGCTGCCGGCCGGAGGCGGCGAAGTCGGCTGCCCGGCGGGCGAGTTCGTCCAGATCGGTGACGGTGAACAGGGCGCGGTGGGCGAGGTGGCGGCGTCCGCTCTGCAGGGTCCAGGCCAGGGCGTCGAGCGGCGGGGCGTCCGGGCCGGCGGCGAGGCGGGCGAGGGAGCCGGCGAGGCGGGCCAGCGCGGTGGGGGTGGCGGCCGACAGCGGCACGGCCACCGGGGCGGCGGCGTGGTTGGTACGCGGCTGCGGGAGCGTGGCTGCGGGTGCTTCCTGCACGATCACGTGCGCGTTGCTGCCGCCGAATCCGAAGGCGCTCACCGCCGCCCGGCGCGGCGCACTGCCGGGCGCGGTGGGCCAGGGCACCGGGTGGGCGGCGACGGCCAGCGGGCTGCCCTGGAGGTCGATGTGGGGGTTGAGGCGGCTGAAGCCGGGGGTGGCGGGGATGAGGCGGTGGCGCAGCGCCTGCACGGCCTTGACCAGGCCGGCCAGTCCCGAAGCGCCTTCGAGGTGGCCGATGTTGGCCTTGGCCGAGCCGACCCACAGGCGGCCCTCGGGTCCGGCTGCCGTTTCGGGCATGCCGTGCGGGTCCTTCGTGAGCGCCTCGCGTACGGCGTCGAGTTCGATCGGGTCGCCCAGCGGGGTGCCGGTGCCGTGTGCTTCGAGGAAGCCGAGATCGGCGGCGTGCAGGCCGGCGTGGTGCAGGACTGTGCGGATCAGGGCGCTCTGGGCCTTGGGGTTGGGGGCGGTCAGGGCGGCGGCCCGGCCGCCGTGGTTGACGGCGCTGGCGCGGATGACGGCCAGGACGGGGTCGCCGTCGGCGACGGCGCGGCGCAGGGATTTCAGTACGACCCAGCCGGCGCCCTCGCCGCGCACGAAGCCGTCGGCGTCCTGGTCGAAGACCTTGCTGGTGCCGTGCGGGGAGAGCATGCCGGCGGCGCGGTAGGCGCGGGCGTTGAAGCCGTTGCTGAGCAGGTTCGCGGCGCCTGCCAGGGCGATGTCGCAGGTGCCGGCGCGGATGGCGGCCTCGGCCAGGTTCAGGGCGGTCAGTGCGCCGGAGCAGGCGGTGTCGACGGTGATGCTGGGGCCGGTGAAGTCGTAGAGGTGGGAGATGCGGTTGGCGAGGAAGGCGGGGAACGTGCCGGTGGTGGCGTAGCCGTCGGCGGCCGCGGCCCGTTCGACGAGCTGCTCGCGGTAGTCGTAGCTGCAGGCGGCGGCGTAGACGCCGACGCCGGTGCCGGCGAGGTCGTCGGGGCTCAGGCCCGCGTGCTCGAGGGCATGCCAGCTCAGTTCGAGCAGGGCCCGCTGCTGCGGGTCCATCGAGGCGGCCTGACGGGGGGTCACGTCGAAGAACGCGGCGTCGAACAGGTCGGTGCCCTCCAGCAGCGCGGCCCGCAGCCCGTCGGGTACCGGGCCCGCGAGCCTGTCCGGCGGCACGTCCAGGATCCGGCACTCGCCGTCCGCGAGCAGCGACCAGAAGGCGTCGACGTCGTCGGCGCCGGGCACGCGTACGGCCATCCCGATGACGGCGACATCATCGCCACCGTCCTCGTCGCCGTGTCCGCCGTCGCCGCCGTGGCTGCCGGTCGGCACGGGGCCGCCGGTCGCCGGGAGGACGGCAGGGGCCGGTGCGGCGGGGGCGGGCCGTGCGGCCGTGGGGGCCTGTGCGGTGGGAGCCTGCGCGGTGGGCAGGACGCCGGCCAGGGCGCGCAGGGTGGGGTGGTGCCAGACGGCTGTTGCGGGCAGGTCGGTGCCGAAAGCGGTGCGCACCTCGCGGACCAGGCGCAGGGCGCGTGCGGAGTCCAGGCCCTGTTCGCCCAGCGGGCGTTCGGTGTCGACCCGGTGGCCCAGGACGTCGGAGGCGAGGTCGGTCAGCCGGTCGAGGGTGTCCTGCCCGGCCGGCTGCCCGGCGGCGACCGCCGGCTCGGTGATGGCGGCCTCAAGGGTGGCGGGGCCGGCCGCGGTGAGGAGCGCGTCGTGGAGGGCGTCGAGGTAGGCGGCTGCGTCGCGTCCGTTGAGGACGGTGTGGTCGAAGGCGAGGACCATGCGGCGTACGGGGGTGGTGCCGGTGTCCTCGAGTGAGCCGAGGAACAAGGTGGCCACGGCGGGCGGTACGACGACGGGCACGGCGAGGGTCGTGCCCGTGTCGCCGAGGTGGGACAGGATCAGGGTGACGCGCGAGTCGGCCTGGGAGGTTCCGGCGAGGGCCTGTTCGACGGCGTGGGCGTACCGTTCGTCGAACGCGGCGGCGTCGAGGGTGTCGGCGTCGCGTACCACGGCGGTGGTCAGGTCGCCGTCGTCGGTGGCGCAGGCGATGCCGAGGTCGACGTGCTCGTACACGCGCAGCCGGTCGTCGTCCAGGCGGCGTGAGCGCAGTGCGGGTGCGGCGTGGGCGGCGTGGGCGGCGATGCGGGCGAAGGTCTGGAAGACGGTGGCGAACCCGGTGCCCTGGTGGGCGCGGCGGGCCCGTTCGAGCACGTCCTCGGCGACGACGGCGGCGACGGCGGCCGGCACGACCGTGTCCCGTGCCGTGCGCAGTGCCCGGTTCAGCTCCCGCTGCCGGCGCGACTGCTCGATGTCGGTGTAGTCGGCGGGCCGCGCGGGCGTGGCCCGCGCGGTGTGCTCCTCGCTCCGGGCGGGCGCCGGCGCGGCGGCGGTGGCTGTGGCGGCGGTGGCAGTGGCTGTGGCGGCTGTGGCTGTGGCTGTGGCGGCAAGGTGGCGTTCGAGGTCGGCGGGCATGAGGCTGGTGCCGGCGGCGGGGATGGTGGGCAGGGCGGCCTCGTCGATGCCCAGGCGGCGGGCGTGGGCGCGGGTGCGCGGCGGGATGCGGCGTGTGGTGGTGGGTTGGTGGCTCGGCGGGCCGTGGACGGAGGCGCCGGCAGCCGGTTCGGCTGCGGTTGCGGCAGCCGGTTCGGTTGCGGGGGTGATGCGGGCCACGGGGCCGCCGATGGGGACGGTGTCGCCTTCGGCGACGAGCCAGGCGTCGAGGGTTCCGGCGGTCGGGGACTCGATCTCGACGGCGGCCTTGTCGTGTTCCATCTCGTAGACGACCTCGTCCTTGGCGACGGTGTCGCCCGCCTGCTTGAGGAGCCGGACGATGCGCACCTCGACGATGCCCTCGCCCAGGCGCGGGACGGACAGCACGGACTGGGTGGTCATCGCGGTTCCTTCGTCATGCGTCAGGCCAGCGTGGAGCGGACGGCCACGACCACGTCGTCGGCGGCGGGCAGTACCGCGCGTTCGAGGTCGGGGTGGAAGGGGACGTGCACGTCGTCGCGGGTCACCAGGCGCGGCGGGGCGAGCAGGGAGTAGAAGTCGTCGTCCGCGCACAGCAGTTCGCTGATGAGGCCGGCGCCGTAGCTGCTGGTGCGGTTGTCCTCCTGGACGACGACGAGGCGTCCGGTGCGGCGCAGGGAGGCGGCGACGGCGGCGCGGTCGAGGGGGACGAGCCAGCGCAGGTCGATGATGTCGGTCTCGATGCCGTCGGCGGCGAGGGTGCGGGCGGCGTCGGTGGCGAGTTCGGTGCCGTTGCCCCAGGTGACGACGGTGACGTCGGTGCCGTGGCGCAGGGTGCGGGCGCCGTGGGCGGGGGCCGGCCGGTCGGCGGGCTCGTGGCGGCGGCGCATGAGGTGTTTGGGCAGCAGGATCAGGGTGGGGTCGTCGGCGGTGAAGGAGGCGAGGAAGGCGGCTTCGGTGTCCTCGGGGGTGGAGGGGACGACGACGTGCAGGCCGGGCAGGTGGGTGAAGAGGCTTTCGTTGCTCTGGCTGTGCCAGATCCCGCCGCCGGGCAGGTAGCCGCCCCAGGGGGCGTAGATGACGACGGGGCACTGCCAGGCGGAGGCGGTGCGCCAGCGCAGGGTGGTCAGCTGGGCGGCGATCTGGTTCCAGGCGGGGCCGGCGAAGTCGACGAACTGCAGCTCCACGACGGGCCGCATGCCGGCGGCGGCGAGGCCGACGGCGGCGCCGACGATGGTGGCCTCGGCGAGCGGCGCGTTGGTCATACGGGGCCCGGCGGCTTCGCCGAGGCCCTTGGTGAAGCCGAACACGCCGCCTTTGGGGTCGTCGATGTCCTCGCCGAACAGGACGAGTTCGCTGTGGCGGGCCAGTCCGGTGGCCAGGGCGCGGTTGACGGCGGCGACCATGGTGCCGCCGCACGGCTCGGTGTGCGGCGCGTTCGGCTCCGTGGTGGTGGGGCGGGGGGCGAAGAGGTGGTCGGTGATGCGTGCCGGGTCGGCGGCCGCTTCGGTGGCGACCCGGTCGTAGATCTCCTCGATCTCGCGGGCCAGGCGGTCGCGGGTGCGCTCGAGCTGCTCGGCGTCGAGGATGCCTTCGGCGGTGAGCTTGGCCGCGAACAGGTCGATGGGGTCGCGCATCTGGGCGATGTCCTGCTCGCTGCGGTAGACGCGGTGGTCGTCGGAGGAGGTGTGCGACTCCAGACGGTCCAGGCGGCACCACAGCACGACGGGCCCCTGGCCCGCGCGCACGGCCTGCAGGGCGGTGACGGAGGCGGCGTGGACGGCGTCGGGGTCGGCGCCGTCGACGCTGTGGGTGCGCTCGGGCGGGAGCAGGCCCAGAGCGTGGGGCGACATGGTGTCGGTGGGGGTGGAGATGCCGTAGCGGTTGTCGCTGACGAGGAAGACGACGGGCAGGTTCCGCTCGACGGCGAAGGCGAGGGCTTCGAAGAACTCGCCCTGACGGGTGGAGGCGTCGCCGATGGAGCAGACGACCACCTGGCTGCGGCCGCGCAGTTGCGCGGCCCAGGCGGCGCCGACGGCGGGCAGGCACTGGCTGCCGGTGGGGCTGGCGATGGAGAAGACGTTTCCGGGCCGGTGGCCGAAATGGGCGCTCATATTGCGGCCGGCGGAGTGGGACTTCTCCTTGGCCATGAGATCGCGCGCCTGTGCTTCCGCGTCCATTCCGCGGGCCAGCATCAGGGCCCGGTCGCGGTAGTGGGGAAATATCAGGTCGTCGGCGTCGAGCAGTTCGCACAGGGCGGCAAGTGCCTCGTGCCCGGCGGAGGAAATGTGGAACCAGGCCTCGCCCTGACGCAGCACGATGCCCGATCTGCGGTCGCATTCGCGGGAGAGCAGCATGAGTTCGAGGAACGCGGTCCGCCGCTGTTCGGGTATGCCGGATATCCCGGTTTCCTTCGTCCGGTTCGTCACGAACGTATCGTGCCGGAGTCCGCCCTCTGCGGGCATCGCCCTCAATAACCAACATCGCGGGGGGCGTTGATGCGCTGCGCGGGGTATTTCACCGCCGGCGGCTACGGAGAAAGAATGAGTTCTCCCTCCCGCGAGGGAGAACCCGCGCGACGGGCCTGGCTCCCCCAGGGGGTGTACAGCCCGCCCGCCGCGAGTGGTGGCCCGGCGGCCGGACGGTCCTGGCGGGAGGCGGGTGCCTCCGGTGCCGGCGCAGGGCCGTTCGCGGCTGCTCGCGGCACGGGGCAGGGGCCGGCTCGGGTACGGGCCCCGGGGGCGTTTTTGGGGTGCGGTGCGGGTGCCGCCGTGCGGCGGGGCCCATGCACCGGGCGAAGGGGGCCTCGCCGCTGCATGCAGGTGCCGGGGGCTGTCGGCGCGCGAAGGCGCAGGCGCAGGCCCGGCTCGGGGGACGGCGCGGGCGGGCGTGAACGGGCCGGTCGGGGCGGGGAGTTCGGGCACACGTGTGGGTGGCCGCCGGCGCCCCGGGGTCACGCGCGCCGGCCCGGTGCCGGAGGCGCGTGGTCGAACGCGTGGGCGCGGAGCGCCGGCCGACGCATGGCCGGGGCGGGCGCCAGGGCCGGGCCGGGCGGACGCCGGGGCGGGCGCCGGGCCGGGGCGGGGTGGGCGCCGGGCCGGGCCGGGGCGGGCGCCGGGGTGAAAACGGGGTGGTCGGTTTGGTGTTGGCGTAGGGTCGGGGCGTCGGGGCGCGCCCCGCAGACATGTCAGGCGGGGGGCGGTGTGTGGTTGCGGACGGCGGTCAGGCAGCCGTCGTTGCAGGTGGGGCGGGAGGCGGCGTGGCTCCAGCGGCCGGTTGCGGTGAACAGGCGGGGGACGGAGTCGAGTTGGTAGGAGCCGTGTTCGAGGAGCAGGACGCCGCCGGGTGCCAGGAGTCGGCTTGCGGTCAGTTCCATGGCGCGGATCATGCCGAGGCCGCCCTCGCCGGCCCACAGGGCCAGGGGCGGGTCGTAGCCGAGGACTTCGGGGCTGGAAGTGCGCAGTCCGATGGGGATGTAGGGGGGGTTGGTGACGACGAGGTCGACGGTGCCGTTGAGGTGGGGGAAGGCGTCGCGGGCGTCGCCCTGGACGATGCGGGCGCCGGTGCCGCGGGCGTTGCGGCGGGCTGCGCGGGCGGCGGCCTGGGAGAGTTCGATGCCGTGGACCTGGGCGGCGGGCACGTGGCGGGCGATGGTGACGGCCATGGTGCCGGGCCCGGCGCACAGGTCGACGACGACGGGGGCGGTGGTGCCCGCGTCGGTCAGGGCGTTCAGGCGGGCGATGGCGTCCTTGGTGATCTCTTCGGTTTCGGGTTTGGGGACGAACACGCCGGGGGCCAGGTCGAAGCGGTGGCCCATGAAGTAGGCGTGGCCGGCGATGCGTTCGGCGGGTTCGCGGGCCAGGCGGCGTTCGATGTACTGCCAGAAGCGGGGTGGGACGGGGCCGGTGAGGTGGTCGTCCAGGTCGGTGGGGGTGACTTTGCAGGCGTGTGCGGCGAGCAGCCGGGTGTCGGCTCGGGCGGCGGTTGGGGTGATCCCGGCGCCGGTGAGTTGGCCGTGGGCCTCGTGCAGCGCCTCGCCGAGGGTGGGTGCGGATGCGGGTGTGGTGGTGTTCATCGGCGGGCCTTTTGCGCCGTCTGGCTGCCGCGGGCGATCCATTCGTCCTCGAGCCGGCAGGTCTCGGTGATGATCGTGTCGTACAGGGTGCGCAGGAAGGCGGGGTCGATGCCGTGTTCGGCGGCGTAGCGGGCGGCGTTGGCGTGCACGGTGGCGATGCGGTGGGGTTGCATCATCGGTACCTGGTTGAGGCGTTTGTATTCGCCGATGCGCAGGCAGATCTGCAGGCGTTCGCGGACGGCGTCGAGCAGGGCGGTGTCGGTGCGGTCCAGGCGGGCGCGGAGCTGGGCGAGGTCTTCGCCCGGCTCGGCGGGCGCGGGGGCCGGGGCGGGCTGGGGCAGGGGCATGGGTTTCCTCCGCTGAGGGGGGCCGGTCGAGGTGAGTGGTGAAGGGGGTCGGGTGGTGTTCGGGCACGGTGTGGTGGTGGGCGGCGCGGGTGAGGTGGGCCGGCTGTTCGGGCGGTCGCTGGCGGATGCGGGGGTGGAGGTGAGGTGTGTGGATGTGGCCGCGCCGGTGGGGGGTTCGGCGGTGGTCGGTGATGTGCGGCGGCCGGGGCCGGAGGCGGTGGCGGTGCTGGCGCGGGCGGATGTGGTGGTGCTGGCGGTGCCGGAGCCGGTGGCTTTGGAGGCGGTGGGGCCGCTGGCGGCGGTGATGCGGCCGGGGGCGGTGCTGGCGGACACGTTGTCGGTCAAGAGCCGGATCGCCGAGCGGCTGCGCGAGCAGGCGCCCGGGGTGCAGTCGGTGGGGTTGAATCCGATGTTCGCGCCGTCGCTGGGGTGGGCGGGGCGTCCGGTGGCGGCGGTGACGGTGACCGGCGGGCCGGGGGTGCGGGAGCTGGTGGAGCTGGTGGCCGGCTTCGGGGCGCGGGTGGTGGAGATGTCGGCGGCCGAGCACGATGCGCTGACGGCCGCCCAGCAGGCGGCCACGCATGCCGCGGTGCTGGCGTTCGGGCTGGCACTGGGTGAGCTGGCGGTGGATGTGGGGGCGCTGCGGGCCAGTGCCCCGCCGCCGCATCTGGCGCTGTTGGCGCTGGCGGCGCGGATCGCGTCGGGCACGCCGGAGGTGTATTTCGACATCCAGGCGGCCAACCCGGGTGCGCAGGCGGCCCGCCGGGCGGTGGGCCGGGGTCTGGAGCGGGTGGGGCGGGCGGTGGCCGGCGGGGAGGCGGGGTTCGAGGAGCTGTTCGCCGAGGTGCGCTCGGTGCTGGGCGACCAGGGCCCGGAGCTGGCCGCCTTGTGTGCGCAGATGTTCGACCGGTTGCGGTGAGCGGCGGCCGGCTCGGCGGGGTTCACCGCAGGCTGCCGGCCAGCAGTTCGCGGCCCGGGGTGCCGGCCAGGGCGTGGGCCTGGCGCAGTGCGGTGAGGGTGGTCTGCGCTTTGAGGAGCATTTCGCGGACCTCCTCGTCCGGGTCGGACAGGGCGACGATGGCGCCGCCCACGCCGATGGTGGCCGCCTGGTCGGTGGCGACGATGGTGCGGATGACGATGCTGAGGTCGGCCGCGCCGCTCAGGGCGAAGTAGCCGAGCGCTCCGGAGTACACGCCGCGCGGCCCGTTTTCGAGGTGGTCGATGAAGTGCATGGTGCGCACCTTGGGGGCGCCGGTCATCGATCCGCCGGGGAAGGCGGCTTGGACGGCGTGGGGCCGCGAGACGCCGGGTGCCAGGTGTCCGCGGACGGTGCTGACCAGTTGGTGGACGCTTGAGTAGGTCTCGACCTGGAACAGGCCGGGGACGTGCACGGAGCCGATGTCGCAGACCTGGCCGAGGTCGTTGCGGACCAGGTCGACGATCATCAGGTTTTCGCTGCGGTCCTTTTCTGCCGCGGCCAGGGCGCGGGCGATGGCGGCGTCCTCGGCGGGGCCGGCGCCGCGGGGGCGGGTGCCCTTGATGGGTTTGGACTCGGCCCATCCGGCGGCGTCGATGCGCAGGAACCGTTCGGGTGAGGAGCTGAGGACCGCGAAGTGGGGGAAGTGCAGGTAGGCGGCGTAGGGGGCGGGGCTGATGGTGCGCAGGGCGCGGTAGGCGGTGAGCGGGTCGATCCGGCCGGGCACGCGCAGCATGTTCGTCAGGCACACCTCGTAGGTTTCGCCGTCGGCTATGAGGCGGCGGCACTGTTCGACGAGGTCGCGGTAGCGGGGCAGGCTGTGGCGGAACTGGACGTCCAGGTCGGGCAGTTCGGTGTCGGCGAGGAGGGTGAAGGGGGGGCCTGGCGTGGTGGCGGCGAGGGTGCGGGCGGCGTCGGTGAGCCACTGCTCGGCCTGCTCGGCGCCGCTGGGGTGGTGGGTGCTGCTGAGTGCCAGGAGCCAGGCGCGGTGGCCGGCGTGGTCGAGGGCGAGCATCCGGTCGGCGAACACGAACGCCCCGTCGGGGGTGTCGGCGCGGTGGGCGGCGGTGCCGCCGCTGTCGGCCTTGGTCTCGTAGCCGAGGTAGCCGACGTAGCCGAGGTTGAACTCGAAGGGCAGGCCGGTGGCGGGCAGGGCGCGGGCGGCCAGCCGGTGTTGGAGGTGGTCGAAGAGGGTGCCGGGGTGGCGGGTGGTGGTGCCGTGGTGGTCGCGGACGTGCACGGCCTGTTCGTGCGTGTGGTAGGTGAGGGTTTCGCCGAGCGGGCCGGCGGGGGCGCCGAGGAACGTGAAGCGGGACAGGCCCGGTTCGACGCGGCTGCTGTCGAGCCAGAAGCGGGCCGGGCTTCGGCCGAACAGGGCCGTGAAGGCGGCATGGGCGTCGGGCAGGTGGTCGACCTCGCGCACATGCAGCCGGTACGGGCCCTGCGCCTGCTCCGCCGCCGGCGCGGGCGTGGGCGTGGGCGCGGGCGTGGTGGTGGGGGTGGGTGGGGTGAAGAGGCGTTCGGCGCCGGCCGGGCGGCGGCCGCGGGCGTGCAGGGACAGGTCGCGGAAGTTGGCGAGCATCCGGTGGCCGTACTGGCTGCTGATCGATTCGGGG
The DNA here is from genome assembly GCF_044763255.1 of Streptomyces sp. NPDC096176. NCBI lineage: Bacteria > Bacillati > Actinomycetota > Actinomycetes > Kitasatosporales > Streptomycetaceae > Streptomyces > Streptomyces sp. NPDC096176. Next base: position 174,511 of record NZ_JBIWFV010000014.1, read on the forward strand.
TGGAACTGCACGCCGTAGCGGGGCCGGGTGCGGTGGCGTACGGCCATCAGGACGCCGTCGCGGGTGTGGGCGGTGGCCTCGAGTTCGGCGGGCAGGCTGTGCACGCTCAGCGAGTGGTAGCGCACCACGGTCAGCGGTGAGGGGATGTTCGTGAACAGGCCGGTGCCGTCGTGGTGGACGTCGCTGGTGCGGCCGTGGACCGGTTCGGGTGCGTGGCCGACGACGGCGCCGGCGAGCAGGCACAGGGCCTGGTGGCCCAGGCACACGCCGAGCAGCGGCAGGTCCCATTCGGTCAGGGCGCGGCGGCTGAGGCCCACATCGGTGTCGGTGGCGGGGTGGCCTGGTCCGGGTGAGACGACGATGTTGTCGAAGTCGCCCACGTGCAGGGCCGCCCAGGTGCTCTCGTCGTCGTTCTTGACGACGAGGGGTGCCCTCCCGTTCACCTCGGCCAGCATCTGGAAGAGGTTGTAGGTGAACGAGTCGTAGTTGTCGATCAGCAGGGTTCGCACGGTGCGCACCGGGTGCCCCCTTTCGTGTCAGCGTCGCCGTACGGTCAGCGGCAGGTTCCGCACACCGAACAGCCCGTCGCGGTGGTAGCGCAGTGGTGCGCCGGCAGTGATGGTGATGTCGGTGAAGCGGTCGAAGAGGGCCTCGAGGGCGATGCGGCCCTCGAGCCGGGCCAGTGGGGCGCCCAGGCAGTAGTGGATGCCGTGGCCGAAGGCGATCTGGCGGCCGGCTGCCCGGTCGGCGTCGAAGCGCCTGGGGTCGAAGCGTTCGGGGTCGGGGAAGACCTGCTCGTCGTGGTTGGCGGACAGCAGGGAGGGCACGACCATGCGCCCGGCGGGGATGGGGGTGCCGGCCAGGACGGTGTCGCGGGTGGTGACGCGGGCCATGACGGTGATCGGCGGCCGCATCCGCAGCACTTCCTCGACGACCGGCCCGATCAGGCTGCGCTGGGTGCGGGCGGCGGCTTCGGCTTCGGGGTTGTCCGCCAGGCACAGCACGGTGTTGCCGAGCAGCATGGAGGTGGACACGTGGCCGGCCATCAGCAGCAGGGCGCCGAACTCGACGATCTGGGTGTCGCTGAGCTGTTCGCCCTCGACGCGGGCGGTGACCAGTTTGGAGATCAGGTCGGTGCCGCCGGGGCGGGCCCTGCGGTCGCTGACGTGGTCCTGGAGGTAGGCGTGCAGGTCGCGCAGGGGTTGTTTGACGAGCCGTTCGTAGTCTTCGCCGGCCTCGTCGCCGAACTGCATGTCGGCCGGGTCGGCGACCTGCATCTGCAGCATTTTCTGCGACCAGGAGTGGAACAGGGCGCGGTCGGCTGCGGGCACGCCGAGGAGTTCGGCGATCACGATCACGGGCAGCGGGTAGGCGAAGTCGGTGACCAGGTCGAAGGTGTCGCCGTCGAGGTCGTCGAGGAGCTGGGCGGCGACTTCGGTGATCCGCGGCTGAAGGTCGGCGACCGTGCGGGGGGTGAAGGCCTGGCTGACCAGGCGGCGCAGGGTGCGGTGCAGGGGCGGGTCGATCACCGACAGGATCTGTTCGCTCAGCGCCGTGGAGGTGGGGCGCAGCCGGCTGAGCTGGGAGGAGTAGAGCTGGGGGTCGGAGCTGACGGCGAGGACGTCGGCGTGGCGGAAGACGTGGAAGGCGCCGTACTCGTCCTCGTGGACGGGGTGGTCCTGGCGCATGGCGGCCAGCCAGGCGAACAGGTCGGAGCCGCCGTCGGCGACCGTGGGCCGGGCGGCGGGCGCGGTGGTGGGGGGCATCGTGCTCTCCTCGCGGGTGTGATCAGCGGGCCGGGGCCACAGCAAGCGGCTGCTCCCGGTCACGGGGTGGGTGCTGGGCGGGGCGCCGGGGGTGGAGGGCGTAGGGGTCGAGGGCGTCGGCCGGGTGGTGCTCGATCGGCAGCCTCATGCCCAGGTCGCGTTCGGCGGCCACCTCCAAGAACACCTCCATCGCCAGCGCGTCCTGCAGGGCGAAGCCGGTCGAGTCGAAGACGGTCAGCGCGCGTTGGTGGGGGGTGGCGCGCTGCGCATCGGCGCACAGGTCGGGCAGGGCCGGGGACAGGTCGTGGGCGCTCAGGCGCTGGCATTCGCCTTCGTGCAGGGCCTGTTGAGGGTGGTCGGGGTGGACGTGGGCGCGGCGCAGCAGGCTCAGCGGCAGTTCCGTCTTGCCGACCAGGTCGGCGCCGACGGCGTTGATGTGCAGGTGCGGGCGGATGCCGTCGGTGTCCGGCAGCACCGGGCCCATGCCTTGGGGCACGGAGGTGGCGGTGGTGATGATGTCGGCCTGCGCGGCGATCGTGTGCGGCGGGGCGATCTCGACGGGGAGCCCGGTGAACGCGGCGCGGCGCGCGAAGCTGTCGCGGTGGGCGGGCTCGCTGTCCCACACCAGGACACGTTCGAGGGGGAAGACGAGGGACAGGGCGTGCAGTTGGGTGACGGCCTGGGCGCCGGTGCCGATCAGTCCCAGGGTGCGGCTGTCGGGGCGGGCCAGCAGGCGGGAGGCGACGGCGGAGGCGGCGCCGGTGCGCAGGGCGGTGAGCAGCACCCCGTCCATCAGGGCGGTCAGCGCGCCGGTGGTGTCGTCGTAGCGGGCGACGGTGCCCACGATGGTCGGCAGGTTGAAGCGGGCGGGGTTGGCGGGGCTGTAGCCGACGGTTTTGAGGGTGATGTGGTCGCCCGGCTCGCGGTGCGGCATCCATTCCCAGATGCCGGGCACGGGATCGCTGCGTTCGAACCCGCCGCGCGGCGGGGACAGTTCCCGCTCGCCGCGGCCGATCTCCGCGAGGCCCTGGGCGAGCCGGTCGATGATGCGGCGCATCAGCGCATCGCGTCCCACCGCGGCCACCACCTCGGCGACATCGTGTCGGCTCAGGACCCAGGTCTCCATCGGGTGCTCCCCTTGATCGCATCGTGTCGCCGGTGCCCGAGGGTGCCCGGGCCGTGCGGCGCTCATCCTGTCCGGCCCGGCTGACGCCGCCCTGATCAGCGCCTGACGGAACGCGGCATGCGCGGTGCGGCGCATCAGCGGCGTGTCAACGGCGCTGACGACACTGGGCGCGACGCGAGGGACGAGATGGGAAAGGACCCACGATGCTGGACGGATGCGTTCCCTGGCCCGCCGAGCTGGCCGCCAGGTACCGACAGGAGGGGTACTGGCGCGGTGAGCCGCTGGGCCGGCTGCTGGGTCAGTGGGCCGACTCCTACGGCGAGCGGGAGGCGCTGATCAGCGCGGACGGGCGCCGCCGTATCACCTACCGGGCCCTTGACGGCTGGTGCGACCGGCTCGCGGCCGGGTTCGCCGAGCGGGGTGTGGGCGCCGGCGACCGGGTGCTGGTGCAGCTGCCGAACACACCGGAGTTCGTCGCGGTCTGCTTCGCGCTGTTCCGCCTCGGGGCGCTGCCGGTGTTCGCGCTGCCCGCCTACCGCAGCAACGAGATCGGGCATCTGCTGCGGCTGTCGGGGGCCTGCGCCTACATCGTGCCCGCCTCGTTCAACGGATTCGACCACCGGGAGCTGGCGGTGCGGATGCGCAGTGAGCATCCGCAGCTGCGGCACGTGTTCCTCACCGACACCGACACCGGCACCGGCACCGGCCCGGCGGACGTGTCGGTGTCGCAGGCCGAGGGGGTGACGCTGCTGTGCGAGGTGGACGGTGATCCGCGGCCGCTGCCCGAGCCGGACGCCTCGCAGGTGGCGTTCTTCCTGCTGTCGGGCGGCACGACGGCGTTGCCGAAGCTGATCCCGCGCACCCATGACGACTACGCCTACCAGAGCCGGATCACCGCCCGGATCTGCGGCCTGGACCAGGGCAGTGTGTATCTGGCGGTGCTGCCGGCCGAGTTCAACTTCCCCTTCGGCTGCCCCGGCATCCTGGGCACCCTGCACAGCGGGGGGCGGGTGGTGTTCGCGCTGAGCGCGCAGCCCGAGGAGTGCTTCGCGCTGATCGAACGCGAACGTGTCACGCTGACCTCTTTGATTCCCACGATCGTGCATCTGTGGCTGGCGGCGGCGGCCACCGGCCACGGCCGCGACCTGAGCAGTCTTCAGGTGGTGCAGGTCGGCAGCGCCAAGCTGCACCGGGAGGTCGCCGCCCGGATCGGGCCGGAGCTGGGGGTGCGGCTGCAGCAGGTCTTCGGCATGGCCGAGGGGCTGCTGACGTTCACCCGCGACGACGACGCGCCCGAGGTGGTGCTCGGCACGCAGGGCCGGCCGGTGTCGCCGGGGGACGAGATACGGGTCGTGGACGGCCAGGACCGGCCCGTCGCGGTGGGCGAGATCGGGGAACTTTTGACCCGCGGCCCCTACACGCTGCGCGGCTACTACCGGGCGCCCGAACACAACGCCCGCGCGTTCACCGCCGACGGGTTCTACCGCAGCGGCGATCTGGTGCGGCTCACCGAGAGCGGGGAGATCGTGGTGGAGGGCCGCGTCAAGGACGTCGTCATCCGCGGCGGCGACAAGGTGTCGGCGACCGAGGTCGAAGGGCACCTGGGCGCGCACGAGGACGTGCAGCAGGCGGCGGTCGTCGCCATGCCCGATCCGGTGCTGGGCGAGAAGGTCTGCGCCTACATCGTGCCCGCGCCCGGCCGCAGCGCACCGAGCCTGGCGCAGCTGCGGCGGCTGCTTCGGGCGCGGGGCCTGGCCGCCTACAAGCTGCCCGACCATGTGGAGGTCGTCGACGCGTTCCCGCTGACCGGGCTCAACAAGGTCGACAAGAAGGCGCTGGCCGCCGACATCACCGCCAAACACACCACCACCGGCACCGGCACCGGCAGCGGCGGCGTGTCCGGGCGGGGTGAGGCGGCGTGAACGCGGCGGGGCCCGGCGGCTACCGGGTTCCCTTCGCGCGGCGCGGCAGCGTGGTGGGCGAGGCGGACCTGGCGGCCCTGGCCGAACTGGTGCACTCCGACGGGCCGTTGACGTCGGGGGTGTGGCGCGACAGGTTCGAGGAACGGTTTCGTGAGCTGACCGGGGCCCGGCACGCGCTGAGCGTCACCAGCGGCACCGTCGCGTTGGAGATGGCCGTGCGGATGCTGGACCTGGCGCCCGGGGACGAGGTGATCGCCACGCCGCAGACGTTCCAGGCGACCGTGCAGCCGCTGCTCGACCACGACGTGCGGGTCCGGTTCTGCGACATCGACCCCGACACCCTCAACATCGACCCGGTGGTGCTGGAGTCGCTGATCACCGACCGCACGCGGGCGATCCTGCTGGTCCACTACGGCGGCCTGGTGGCCGACATGGACCGCATCATGGCCCTGGCCCGGCGCCGCGGCATCATCGTCGTCGAGGACAGCGCGCACGCGCTGGGCGCCCGCTACCGGGGACGGCGGCCGGGCGCGCTGGCCGACATCGGCTGTTTCAGTTTCCACTCCACGAAGAACATCACCACCCTCGGCGAGGGCGGCATGATCACACTGGCGCGCGACGAGTGGGCCGAGCGGATCCTGCGGATCCGCGACAACGAGGCCGACGGCGTGTATGCGGCGCTGCCCGCCGGGCAGGCCGATGGGCCGGCGCTGCTGCCGTGGATGAAGTTCGCCGACGGCGTCTACCGGCACCGGGCGGTCGGGATCCGCGCCGCGGGCACCAACGCCACGATGTCGGAAGCGGCAGCAGCGGTGGGACTCGTACAACTCGCTTCGCTGGAGCGTTTCGTGGCCCGCCGCCGCGAGATCGCCGGCCGGCTCGATGCGGCCGTCTCCACGGTGCCGGGCACCCGGCTGCACCGCGCGGCGCCCGACAGCCGCCACGCCTACCACCTGTACACGTTCTTCCTCACCGGCGGCCGCCAGGTGCGCGAACGGTTCGTGCGCGTCCTGGACGCGCTGGGGGTGGAGGTGCAGCTGCGGTACTTCCCGCTCCACCTGTCCCCCGAGTGGCGTCTGCGCGGCCACGGCCCGGGGATGTGCCCGCAGGCCGAACGCATCTGGTTCGAGGAGCACATGAACCTGCCCTGCCATCCGGGCCTGAGCGACGCGCAGGTCGACCACATGGTCACGGCCGTCACCCGCGCCCTGCACGAGGCCTACGACCCCGCGGCCCCGGTGGGCGCCGCCCGCATATGACATGCCGCAGACAGCAGAAAGTGAGGTGGGCGCTGTGCCGTTCATCGAGGTGAAGATCTACGACCGCCGTCTTGACGAGCAGTCCGAGCGTGAGCTGATCGAGCGTCTGACCCAGGCCACGGTCGATGTGTTCGGCGAGGACATCCGCGACCAGACGTGGATCGCCCTGTCGGCGATCCCCCCGCGCCGCTGGGGCCAGGGCGGCACCCCCGGCCACTGAACCGTGGACGACATGCGCCGGGCCCGGGGGCTGCGAGCGCGCCCGGGCCCGGCGCGTGGCACGAGCACCGGTCTGCCCCCGCTCGCCGTGTCGGGATCAGCCGCCGGGTGCGGGCGGTCCTGACCGCCCCCGACCGGCCGACGCGGGCTGCCCTTTCCCGCCGCCTCGCCGACAGCGTGCACCGCTGCCGCGGCATGTCCCGGCGACCGGCCCCCGGCCCGCCGGCGCGGGCTGCCCCGCCGGCGCGGGAGACGCACGCAGCGGGCACTCCCCCACCAGGTGCCCAACGGCCCTGCGCGGCGGCGCACCGCCGGCCCACACCGGCGCGTGAGGCGCCGACGAGCGGACACCTCCCCCACAGGAGCCGCCTTCGGCCACACCGGCGCGTGAGGCGCCGACGGACGGACACCTCCCCCACAGGAGCCGCCTTCGGCCACGCGCGCCGGCGGGCGGAGGCATCCCCCAGGGGAGCCGTCTTCGGTCACGCGGGCGCGTGAGGCGCGGGGGGGGCCGGCCGTGGGCGGCCCGGCGCTTGTCCGGGCATCCAGGGGTCGGGCCACGGGGAGGTCCGATCGGTCGTCAGGCGCGGCAGCGCAGCATCTCGAAGGCCGGGTTGGCCCGGTAGTCCGCCCAGAATCCGTCACCGTATGCGGCGATCCCGGCGGGCGACACCTCGGTGGGCACCCATGTGATCTCGCTGAACCCCGCCGTGGCCAGGCATGTCTCGAACACCTCGCGGCGCGCCAGGCCGGAGGTGAACGAGATCGGCGCCTCCTGCAGCAAGGCGGTGACCCTCACCCGGGGCCCGGTTTCGGTCTCTTCGCCCGTCAGCTCGGTGAGGAACCCGTACGGGCGCGGCGACGGCCCGGAGAAGTCGTAGTCCGGCTTCTGGTGGAGCATGAAGAACTCGCCGCCGCTGTTCAGGCTCTCGTGCACCTTGCGGCACAGGTGCTCGAATGCGGCGACGGTCTCCGCGTAGTTGAGCAGCATCACCGCGGTCGCCACGTCGAAGCGCTCCTTGGCCGGCGACAGGTCGGCCACGTCGCCGGCCTCGTAGCGCACGCCCAGCGGGTCGGCCTGCTCGATGCGTTGCGCGGCGCCGATCATCTCGCCGGAGATGTCGACGCCGAACACGTCCGCCGCGCCGCGCCGTTTGAGTTCGCGGCTGTAGAAGCCGGTACCGCACGCCAGGTCGATCACTTTCTTGCCGGTGACGTCCCCGACCAGGGTGAGGAAGCTGGGCGCTTCCACGTACTGGGCCAGCGGCAGGGCCTTGAAGCCCTCGAACGCCTCACCGATCTCGTCGTACGTCTGCTGCGCGCTCATCGCGTACTCCTTGCGTAGTGGTGTCCTCGCCCCGGACACCCGGCAGTCTCTCCATACGCGGCAGCAGGCCCGTACTGGCAGAAGCTACGAAGATCAGGTGGTGGGAGTCGGTGGTCACACGAACGCGGTGTCGGGGCCGGCGCCCCGGCGGCGTGGCGGCAGAGCTCCACCGCGCAGGCGCAACGGGCGCGCCCCCGGCCGGCCCGACTGGCCGCCGCGGGGGCGCATTGTTCAGCCTCGCCGGTGTGGGAGGCGCGATGCCGGGGGCCGGGCCGTGGCGCGGCCCTGCCCCCGGGGCGGGCTCGGGGGCGGGGCGAGGGGGGGGTCAGGTGGTGGTGGCCTCCTGGACGGCGGCCGGTGGGGATGCGGCCTCGGCGGTGGTGGCGCGGTCGGCGCGGTGCAGCAGGAGGGCGGCCAGCAGGCCGCCGGTGAAGACGGCGGCGGCGCCGATGAGTTGGCTGGTGCTGACCGCGTCGGCGAACGCGTCGTGGATCTGCGGGGCCTGCTGGGGTGTGGCGTCGCGCAGGGCCGCGTCGAGGGAGCCGGTGCCGGTGATCGCGCCGGGCAGTTGGGCGGCGAAGCGGGAGCCGAGGATCGCGCCGAGGATCGCCACGCCCAGGCCGCCGCCGAATTCGGTGATGGTGCCCTGCACGCCGGCGCCGGCTCCTGCTTTGGCGGGCGGGATGGAGGACATGACGGCGGTGGCCATGGCGGGCATGGCCAGGGCGATGCCGCTGCCCATCAGGAGCAGGCCGGCGAGCATGCCGCCGTAGTGGGCGCCGGTGCCGGAGCCGAGGACGGCCACGGCGGTCAGGCCGGCGGCCAGCAGGCTCATGCCGAGGGCGATGCTGCGTGCCGTGCCGAGTTTGGCGAGGAGTTTGGCGCCGATGCCGGCGAGGTTGAGGCACACGATGGTCAGGGCGAGCGGCGCGGTGCGCAGGCCGGCCTGCAGGGCGTCGTAGCCGAGGACGAGCTGGAGGTGCTGGGTGAGCAGGAACAGGGAGCCGGCCATGCCGAAGGCGACGAGCAGGCCGCCGGCGACGGCGCCGTTGAAGCGGCGGTTGGTGAAGAAGCCCATGTCGAGCATGGGGAAGGGGATGCGCAACTCCCAGCGCACGAACGCGGCCAGGGCCAGTGCGCCGCCGGCGGCGGGCAGCAGGACCTGGGGGGAGGTCCAGCCGTGTTCGGGGCCGGAGATGATCGCGTAGACGACGCCGACCATGCCCAGGGTGGACAGCAGGGCGCCCAGAAGGTCGGGGCGTTTGCCTTCGGGGTTCTTCGTCTCGGGCACCAGGCGGGCGACGGCGAGCAGTCCCAGGGCGGCGACGGGGAGGTTGATCAGGAAGATCGAGCCCCACCAGAAGTGGTCGAGCAGGGCGCCGCCGAGCAGGGGGCCGGCGGCGAAGCCGAGGGAACTGACCGCGCCCCACAGGCCGATCGCGCGGGGGCGTTCCTCGTCGTCGAAGACCTGCATGATGACGGCGAGGGTGGTGGTCGCCAGCAGCGCGCCGCCCACGCCCATGCCGGCGCGGGCGGCGATGAGCTGCGCGGAGTCCTGCGCGAAGGCGGCCCAGGCGGATCCGGCGCCGAACAGGACCAGTCCGAGCATCAGCAGCAGTTTGCGGCCGTAGCGGTCGGCGAGGCTGCCCGCGGTGAGCAGCAGCCCGGACTGCACCAGCGCGTAGGCGTTGATCATCCACTGGATGTCGGCGGTGCTGGCGCCCAGGTCGGTGGTGAGGACCGGGATGGCGACGTTGAGGACGGTGTTGTCGAGCAGGACGACGAGCTGGGCCAGGCAGATCACGCCGAGGATGACCCAGCGCCGGGGGTCGCGTTCGGCCGCAAGGGACGGCCGGGTGCTGTGCAAGAGATGTCTCCAGGGAGTAGGGGCCCGCTGGTCGGGGGACCACAGGGGTCCCGACGGGCCCGGGAGCGGATGGGGGGATCAGACCGCCGGGCGCCCTTATTGCGGGGGGTTGCCGTGTTTGCGGGACGGCAGGTCGGCGTGCTTGGTGCGCAGCATCGCGAGGGAGGCGATGAGGACCTCGCGGGTTTCGGCCGG
>NZ_JBIWFV010000015.1:0-150620 GCF_044763255.1 Streptomyces sp. NPDC096176
GGGGGCGATCAACGTTCTACGGGCCGGGCTGGTCCGTCGCGAAGCCCAACCGGCATAGCGAGAAGCCACCCCCTTCAGGGGGCGGAGGAGTCACGGGAGAGGACCGCCTCCGGAAGTCAGTTGCCCAGCAACGCCGCGGCCCGCTTCCGGGCCTCGCGGAGCCACTCGGCGCGCTGCTCGTCCGTCGAGTCGCTCACCGTGCGGAACACGACCCGGCGGACGTCGTCGACCCCGGTGTACGGCAGCACGCACGCGGCCCAGATGCGCTGCAACGGATCCCCGAACTCGCCGCGCTCGCGATCCTCCAGAGTGTCCGAGGTGTTCAGCACGAGCGCCCGGCCTGCTTGGAGCAGCCCGACCGGCTCACCGTCGGCGGTCCCCAGTTTGTACGCGACACCGGGCACGAACACCCGCTGCACCCAGCCGGTCAGCACGGCAGGCGGCATACCCCACCAGTTGGGGTGGACGAACACCATGGCGTCGAGGGTGGCCACCTCGGCGCGGTGAAGGGCCAGTTGGTTGTCCTGGGCCTCCAGCGCCACTTCGACGGTCTCCGTCTCGACGGCGGTCAGTACCGGAGAGAAGCCCTCGGCGCACAGGTCGTGCGCGACGACGTCGCACCCGCGCCCTCTCAACTCGTCGACGACCGCGTCGAAGAGGGCGTGGTTGAAGCTGCCCGGACGTGGGTGTGCGAGATAGACCCCGATGCGCATGTGCTGCTGATCCCCCAGAGCGATGTGGGCCGGTGCCCAGCACTCGGCCGTCTTCCGTGCCTTGGCATACTCAGCCCCGCGCGGCGAACTCCACGAAGGCCGTCCAGCCCTCGGAGGCTACTCGAAGGGTCGGACCGGCGGCGATCTCCGAGGCACGGGTGTGGATCTTGCCGGGGCAGGCTGCGACCTCGACGCAGTCGCCGTCATCTGCACCGAGCGTCCCGCAGCCCCTCCGACTTCCGAAAGTAGGCCGTCGCCACGGGTGCGTGGAGCAGGCGGCGTTCACCGTGGATCACCGCCCGGGGAGGCTTGGCCGACGGCCGACGCGTAACGCGGTGCGCCTGCCCCTCAAGGCCCCCCCGGCCGGTAGTACGCGGCGTCCCGCCACAGTGCCCGGGTGTCCGGCAGCTCCGGTCGGTCGTGGGCGTCGTCTGGGGCCCAGACGCGGACCGGCCCGGCGCCCGTGGTGTCCAGGGGCTGCCACCCAGGGTCGCCGCTGTCGGCGAAGTCGGCCCACGCCGCGACCATGTCGCGTGACAGGCGGTGGTCCGCGGGGGAGGGCGGGCCGCCGATGAGGAACTCGACGGCCTCCAGCTCGTGGTTGCCGAACGCGAAGGGAACGTCCGCGCAGTGCCACGCACGCACCTCGCCGTGCGGGCCCGCACGGCGCCGGTCGAAGCGCGACAGGAACGTCCGGCCGCCGGCACGTGCGTGCGACTCGGCGAGGCGGCTGCTGTACTCGCCGAACGTCAGGTCGCCCAGGACGGCGAGGTAGACGTCCAGCACCGGGGCGTCCGGCAGGAGATCTCGGTATCCGGCAGTCAGGCCGTCGGGCAGGCCGAAATCCTTCGCGAAACGGTCGAGTTGCTCCGCGGTCGTCACTTTCGCGCTGCTGCCCACGGCGTCCAGCAGCCGGTACTCCTCGGTGGTGTGGCACACGAGCAGGTCCACGCCGGCACCGCCGCCCGCGGCCACGGCGGCGAGCGGCTCCTCGGGCAGGATGACGCCGTCGACGACCGGTCCGTAGACGACCGGGTCGTAATGGAGGTGTCCCGACGCCGGATCGCGGCGGTAGCCGTCCACCACCTCGTCCGAGGCGGCGACCAGAGCCTGGGGCGAAGCAGCCGCCAGCGCGTCGGCCGTGGCCGGGATGACCGCCGCGGCGGCCACCCGCGCGGTGACCTCCTGAGCCAGCGCGGTCGAGAAGCAGGGACCGACGGCGCTGTGGGCGATCGCCCGGCGGAACAGCCCCTCGGCCCGGTCCATCACCATGAGACAGGCGACGGAGGTCGCTCCGGCGGACTGCCCGGCCGTCGTGACATTGTCCGGGTCACCGCCGAACGCGCCGATGTTGTCCCTGACCCATCGCAGGGCGGCGACCTGGTCCAGCAGTCCGCGGTTGTCCGGGGCTCCGGGCACATGCCCGAACCCCTCGAACCCCACCCGGTAGTTGATTGTCACCACGACCAGCCCGCCGTCGCGGGCGAGGGCGGTGCCGTCGAAGTCGGGCTGCGCGGAGGAGCCGAAGGTGTACGCGCCGCCGTGGATCCACACCAGCACCGGCCGAGATGTCGCGTCGCCCGGCGGCACCCACACGTTGAGCGTCAGCACGTCCTCGTCACCGGGCGACCACGTCGGCGAACCCGGAAGCTCGGCCGACTGAGGGGCGATGACGCCGAAGTCGACGCAACTCCGCACGCCCACCCAGGGCGGGACGGGCAGCGGCTCCCGGAACCGCCCGGAGCCGAACGGCGGCGCGGCGTACGGCACTCCGAGCACCGCGACCACGCCGTCGGCCGTCCGCCGCCCGCGCACCACACCGTTCCTCGTCCGGAAGACGTCCACTCCAAGTACCCCCACAACCTGTGCTGCCGGTCAGCCCGGCTCCGGGCGTCCAGCATCCCAGTGCCGCGAGCGCCGGTTCCAACACCAAGATCGCACCGATAGACGCACTCCGAGTGTCAATCCGGCTTCGCTGCAGCAGGGCCGTCCCGGTTCTGTCCGCGCTCCGGGAAGAAAACGCCCCGGACCGTGGTTCGCCGGTCATGACGACGAAGCACGAAGTGCTGCGCTACACCGCCTTCTCCGGGGACCCCGAGGGCGGCAACCCCGCCGGAGTCGTTCTGGACGCGGCGGGCCTCGACGACGCCGGGATGCTCGCCATCGCCGCGGAACTGGGCTACAGCGAGTCCGCGTTTCTGTCCGCCCCGCCAGAAGGGCTCGGCGGCGAGCCCGGACGGGCGTTCACGATCCGGTACTTCAGCCCCAAGGCGGAGGTGCCGTTCTGCGGGCACGCGACCGTCGCCACGGCCATCGCCCTCGGCGAGCGCATCGGAACCGGCGACCTGGTGTTCGCGACGCGCGCCGGGGCGGTGCCGGTGACGGTGAGCGAGGAACGTGGGGCGCTGCGCGCCACCCTCACCACGGTCGAACCGCACAGTGAGGACATCGCGGACGCGGACCTCGCGGAGGCGCTCGCCGCGCTCGACTGGTCGGCCGCCGACCTCGACCCCGCCCTGCCACCCCGTGTCGCCTTCGCGGGCGCCCGGCATCTGGTGCTGGGCGCCGCGACCCGTGAGCGGCTGGCGGACCTCGCGTACGACTTCGACCGGCTCGAGGCCCTGATGCGGCGTCTCGATCTGACCACGGTGCAGTTGGTGTGGCGGGAGTCGGAAACGGTGTTCCATGTGCGCGACCCGTTCCCGGTGGGCGGCGTGGTGGAGGACCCCGCGACGGGCGCGGCTGCGGGGGCCTTCGGCGCGTACGCCCGCGAGCTGGGCCTGGTCCCCGAGTCCGCGGTGCTCACCCTCCACCAGGGCCAGGACATGGGCCGCCCGGGGACGCTGACCGTGGAACTGTGCGCGGGCGACAAGCGGGTGCGGGTGTCGGGGAGGGGCACGCGGATCACGTGACATCCCGGGGCGGTGCGAAGGCGCGCGGGCTCTGCTCCTAAGCTGCCGACCATGACCGCCGACCCCATCGAGCTCGTGATCTTCGACTGCGACGGCGTCCTCGTGGACAGCGAGCGGATCTGCGTCGAAGTCGACGCGATGATCATGGCCGATCTCGGAGTCGCGTTCACCGAGGCCGAGATCATAGAGCGGTTCGTGGGATCGTCCACGGAGGTCTACACGGCCGCCGTGGAGGAGCGCCTCGGCCGACGTCTGGAGAAGGACTGGCAGAAGCGGTACGAGCACCTCTACGACGCCGCCCTCGCCACCAGGTTGACCGCCGTCGACGGAGTCGCCGAGGCCCTGTCCGTTCTCACCGCACCCGTCTGCGTGGCCTCCAACGGACAACACGACGGCATCCGCAGAAGCCTGCGGATCACCGGCCTCGAGGAGCATTTCGAGGGCCGGGTCTTCAGCGCAGCCGACGTGCCCAGGGGCAAGCCCGCCCCGGACCTGTTCCTGCACGCCGCCCGCTCCATGGGCGTCGAGCCCGACCGGTGCGCGGTGATAGAGGACAGCGCGTACGGAGTGCAGGCCGCCCGAGCCGCCGGAATGCGGGCCTTCGGCTACTGCGGCGGTCTGATTCCGGCCGCCCGCCTGCAGGGGCTTGGCACCGTCGTCTTCGACGAGATGCGCGACCTGCCCCGGTTGCTGGAGGCGTAGCGCTGAGCCGGCGAATCCGTAGAGCTCGTGCCTGGAACCTCGCGCCCGGAACCTCCCGCCTGGAACCTCCCGCCTAGAACGACGTCTCGCGCACGCTCGCCCGGTCCGACGGGATCGTCGTCGCCGTGATCTCGGAGCGGTGGTGGGCGCCCGAGAAGGTCGCCGTCAGGGTCTGCGGCTCGCTCTGCGTCGTGCTCACCGTGAAGCCCTGGTTCGGCACCGCCGAGATGAGGCACACCCCGCCGCTGCCGAAGCGCACGGTCGCCTTGCCGCCCCGGGAGGAAATCGTGTGGACCCCCGAGCCGCCCTGCTCGCAGCCCGTGCCCGCTCCCTGCCCTCCACCCTGGGCCGGTGGTTCCGACGGGGGCGCGTCCTGTGGGGGAGCGGTGGTGCGGGCAGCGGAGGTCGGCGTCGCGGTGCGCGGCTTCTCGGAGGTTCTGGACGGCGAGGGCTTACGCGCGCTCGGCTTCGGACTCGGGCTGCGGGAAGGGCTCGGGCGTGGTGACGCGGAAGCCTGCGGCGCGGCGAAGTCCTTCGGGGCCGACTGTGCGACTGGTGCCGTGGGCCTGGTCGAGCCCACCACGAAATGGACCGTGATCATCACGGCCGTGACGCTGGCTGCGGTGCACGACAGCCAGATGAGCAGGTAGCGCAGGAGGCGGGACACGACACCATAGTGACGGACCGGCTAACGTGCGCTCTCATGGCCTCCGTACTTGTCGTCGAAGACGACCCTGTCATCCGGGCCGCGCTGATCGAGGTCCTCACCGGACACGGGTACGCGGTGAAGACCGCCCATCAGGGCTTCGAGGCGCTGCGCGAAGTCACCCAGGGCGCACCCGACATCGTGGTGCTCGACCTCGGGCTGCCCGACCTCGACGGGCTCGACGTGCTGCGCATGATCCGCGGCATCTCGCGGGTGCCCGTCCTGGTCGCAACGGCGCGCGACGACGACGCGGAGATCATCAGGCTGCTCAACGCCGGGGCTGACGACTACATGGTCAAACCCTTCTCCGGCGGCCAGCTCGCGGCCAGGCTCGCCGCGGTGCTGCGCCGCTCGGCGCCGGCCGCGGCGGACGGACAGGACCGCCGGCCGGTCGTGCAGGTCGCCGACCTCAGGATCGATCCGCAGGCCCGTACGGTTCACCTGGCGGGCAGCGAACTGGCCCTCACCCGGAGAGAATTCGATCTGCTCGCCTATCTCGCGGCCAACGCCGACCAGGTCATGTCCCGCCGGCGAATACTCGCTGAGGTGTGGCAGCAGCCGTATCTGGAGGACCAGACGGTGGACGTCCATCTCTCAGCACTGCGCAGGAAACTGGGCGAAAAGGCGTCAGCCCCCCGCTACCTGCACACTGTGCGCGGGATCGGGATCAAGCTCGTCACTTCTCCCTCATGAGACGCGCCCTCGCCGGGATCGCGCTGGCCGTGACGTCGATGGTCGCGCTGTCCTTCCTCATCCCTCTCGCCCTCCTGGTGCGCGAACAGGCCCGTGACCGGGTGACCACCGCCGCCCAGCAGCGGGCCTCCGCCCTCTCGCCGGTCCTCGCCCTGACCACCGAGAGGGGTGACGTCCAGCAGGCCGTGGCCGAGATCGGCTCACGGGACCGGCTGGTCGTACGCCTCCCCGACGGCGGCCTCGTCGGCAGCCCGCACGCGCCGAAGGAAGCGCTGGACCGTGCCGTGCGGAAGCGGGAGACCCTCGCCATGGACACCGCCGAGGGCTGGGTCTACCTCCAGCCCGTCGTGCTGCCCGAGCACCGGGTCGCCGTCGTCGAGGCGTATGTGCCCGCCGCGGATCTCACCCGCGGGGTATGGGCCTCCTGGGGCGTCATGTCCCTGCTCGCGCTGGGCCTGGTGGGCGGCTCCGTGCTGGTGGCGGACCGGCTGGGGGCCCGGGTGGTCCGCTCCTCCCAGAGCCTGAAGCGGGCCTCGCTGGCCCTGGGCTCCGGCGACCTGGACGTACGCGTGGCACCCGACGGGCCGCCGGAGCTGCAGGACGCCGGGGCCGCGTTCAACACGATGGCCGACCGTGTCGTCGAACTGCTCGCGATCGAACGGGAGATGGTTGCGGACCTCTCGCACCGGCTGCGGACGCCGCTCACCGCGCTGTACCTGGAGGCGGACCTGATGGGCGCGTCGCCCGGCGCCCGGCGCATCACCAAGGCCGTGGCCCAGCTGGAGTCCGAGCTCGACTCCATCATCACCGCGGCCCGCACCCCGCTCGCCGCGGGACCGGCCGCCGGGCACGCGGCGGGGCGCCCCTGCGAGATGACGGAGGTCGTCGCGATGCGGCTGGACTTCTGGTCGGTGCTCGCCGCTCAGCAGGACCGGGTGTGCGAGCGCTCCTTCACCCCGCGCCGCACGCCCGTACGGTTCCCGGAGGACGACCTCGCCGCCGTGGTGGACGCCCTGATCGGGAACGTCTTCCGGCACACCCCGCAGGGCACCGCCTTCGCCGTGCGCGTCGAACGCACCGATGGGCACGTGCTGCTGACGGTGGACGACGCGGGCCCCGGCGTCGCCGACCCCGACGCGGCGCTGACCCGGGGCGTCAGCGGGGGCGGTGGGGGAGGGACAGGTCTGGGCCTGGACATCGTGGCGCGCGCGGCCCGCGCGGCCGACGGAGAACTGCTGATCACCAGGGCCCCGATGGGCGGGGCGCGGGTGCGGGTGTCGTTCGGGCTGGCGTGATCCGGTCGGCTGGAAGTGGTCGGAAATGATCTCGGACGTGTCGCCTCTCACGTGACGCGCGCGATCGGCGCGTGAGCTGGGGTGACCTCGGGTAGCCCCGTCGAGCCTCACCTGTCAAGAGGCGTGACGCTCACGAATGTGCAACGAATCACAGACTTTTGCGCCTCCGTGGTGTCAGAGTGACTCAAGAGGCAGGAGTTACCGGCCAGTTGGGCCGGTGAAGCCGGTCCCGTAGTTCCGTACGGCCGAAGTCGGGAAGAACCCACCCCGTTCTCCCGACCCCGGTACCACCGATCCCCCCGGTGCCACTGATCCCGTCCCTCCGAGCGGTCCGTCGACTTCCGCACGGACCCTGAGCGAGACCTGCGATCGGACACGACCATCCCCCCACCGCGCGCCAATGGGCGCGCCGGAGGACACACCCCTATGCACATGCTCATGAAGAACGCCCGCGCCTTCCGGCGCCGGGCTGCCGCCCGTGCCGAGGAGTTCGGCCGGCTCGCGGACGGCCAGTCACCCCAGGCGCTGTTCATCACCTGCTCCGACTCGCGCGTGATCCCCACGCTGATCACCGGAGCCTCCCCCGGCGAGCTGTTCGAACTCCGCACGGCGGGCGGCATCATCCCCGAACACGACCCCGGCCGGCACTCGAGCGAGGCGGCCACCATCGAGTACGCCGTCGAGGTGCTCGGGATCGCCGACATCGTCGTCTGCGGCCACTCCCACTGCGGCGCCGTCGGCGCGATGGCGCGCCGCGAAGATCTCTCCGCCGTCCCGGCGGTCCGTGGCTGGCTGGAGAGCGCGACACCCCCGCCCCTGTTCACCGACTCCTCCGGCCCCGCTGTCGCCGAGGCCGTCAAGCACCATGTGCTCCGCCAGTTACGGCGGTTGAGCGAGTATCCCTGCGTCGACCGACGGGCCGAGGAAGGGCGACTGAACCTGCACGGCTGGTTCTACGAGATAAACACCGGTTCCGTGCTCGTCCACCGGCCGCACGACGACGCGTTCCTCCCGCTGTGAGCGTCCACGCCGCCGGCGAGGCCGGAGACCGCGGACCCGGAGACGTCGCTCGCGGTGACCTCGGTCGCGGAAACCGCGGACGCCACCGTAAGGCGGCGTCGCAGCGCACAGAACGACCGTCCGCCTCGACCCTGCGAGCCGACCTCACCGCGTCCCTCGTCGTCTTCCTGGTCGCCCTCCCGCTGTGCGTGGGCGTGGCCGTGGCATCCGGCGTCCCCGCCGAACTCGGCCTGGTCACCGGCATCGTCGGCGGGATCGTCACCGGACTGCTCCCGGGGAGCAGCCTCCAGGTCAGCGGACCCGCCGCCGGGCTGACCGTCCTTGTCCTCGAAGCCGTCACCGAATTCGGGCTCGGGGCGCTGGGCATCTTCGTCCTGGCGGCGGGCGTGCTGCAACTGGGCATGGGAGCGCTGCGGCTGGGCCGCTGGTTCCGCGCCATATCCATCGCCGTCGTGGAGGGGATGCTGGCCGGGATCGGCCTCGTACTGATCGCCGGCCAGCTCTACGCCATGGCCGACGCGAAGGCACCCGGCTCGGGCCCGGCCAATATCTGGGGCCTGCCCGAACTGCTCGTGCGTACGGTCCGCTCGCCCGGAGCGCTGACAGCCTTCGCCCTCGGCGCGGCGACCGTCGCGCTGATGGCGCTGTGGAAGCATCTGCCGCCCAAGATCCGCTCGGTGCCCGCGCCGCTGGCCGCCGTCGCTCTGACCACCTCAGCCGTCGCGCTGTTGCAACTGCCCGTGAAGCGGGTCGACGTGCAAGGGTTGCTGGGCGCGATCCGGCCACCGTCCCTGGGCGAACTCGGCCGGATCACGGACGCCGGACTGGTCGGTGCGATCGGCACGGTCGTCGCCATCACACTCATCGCGTCGGCCGAGAGTCTGTTCAGTGCCGCTGCCGTCGACCGTCTGCACAGCGGACCAGGCACCGACTACGACAAGGAACTGATGGCGCAGGGGGCGGGCAACGCCCTGTGCGGCGCTCTCGGGGCACTGCCGATGACGGCTGTCATCGTGCGCAGTGCGGCGAACGTGCAAGCGGGTGCGCGGACCAAGGCGTCACGGGTGCTGCACGGCGTATGGCTGCTGCTCTTCGCGGCGCTCCTGCCGGCTGCGCTTGGCCTCATACCCGTTGCCTCCCTCGCCGGCATCCTCGTCTTCTCCGGGTGGAAGCTCATTCCCTTGAAGGAAATGCGTCCGCTGTGGCGCGAGCACCGGGGAGAGGCCCTGATCCTGATGGCGACGGCGCTCGCCATCGTCGCGACCAACATGTTCGAGGGCGTGCTGGTCGGGCTGCTGCTCGCCATCGCGAAGACGGCGTGGGAGACGTCCCACGTCCAGGTGCACGTGGACGAAGACTCGGACCCTGAGGGCCCTCTGCGTGTGGTCCTCTCCGGCAACGCGACCTTCCTCAGGCTGCCCCGGATCCTGGACGCCCTCGAACGGCTGCCCAGGGACCGGCAGATCGAGCTCGATCTGCTCGGTCTGCGGCATCTCGATCACGCATGCAGTACCGCGCTCGCCAACTGGGCCGACCGGCACAACAAAGAGGAGGGGGCCGACCGCGTGCTGATGTCCGCGGCCTGATGTTGACCGGGTCGCGCAGCCTCGGCCCGTACGGCCGCCCTGACCGGTCGCCGTACGGCCCGAGGCCCGCCGTACGGCCCGGGCCCGCCGTACGGCCCGGGCCCGGGGGCCTCTGCCGGAAGTCGGCGTGGCTAGCGCCCGGTGCCGAAGTTCTGGGTCCACCACGGGCCGCCGTCACCGAAGTGGACGCCGACGCCGAGCTCCTTGAAGGAGCAGTTGAGTATGTTGGCGCGGTGACCGGGGCTGTTCATCCACGAGTTCATGACCGCGGCAGCGTCCGCCTGCCCCCGGGCTATGTTCTCGCCCAGCGTCGACCACTCGTAACCCGCGGCCTCGACCCGGCTCGTCATCGTCGAACCGTCGGGTCCGGTGTGGGACATCACGCCGCTGCGGGCCATGACGTCGCTGTAGTTGTCGGCCGCCCGGGTGAGCTCCGCGTTGGCGGTGACCGGCGAGCAGCCGGCGGACGAACGCTCCTTGTTGACGAGTGAGAGGACCTGCGCCTCCGCACCGTTCGAGTCGGAGCCGCTTCCGGATCCCGATCCCGACCCCGACCCGGATCCTGATCCGCCGGACGACGAGGCAGGGCGGTCGCCACCGCCGGAGCCGCCCGTTCCGCCGTTGCGCGTCGGCTTCGCCGTTGCCGTCCGCTTCGCGGTCTTGGAGGCCGTCGACGGGCTCGCCGATCGCTTCGGCTCGGCGGACGCGGTGACGCTCGGACTCGGCGACGCGCTCGCGCTCGGGGTTCCCGAGGGCGAGGTGAGCGGCGACGCGCTGCCCGTCGTGGCGTCCTCGTCACCGCCGCCGGGTATCTCCCCTGCGGCGTTGGTGTCCACGCGTCCAGCCGCTCCGCCCTCGTCCCCGCCGCTCGTGGCGAGGGTGGCCCCGACCCCGGCAGCGACCGTGATCACGCCCAGCGCCAGCACGGCGCCACGGGCGCGCAGCCCGGTCTTGGGTCGGGCGTGCGAGTGGGCGTTGGAACGAGCGGCTCTTCGAGAACCCATGCGTAGGACACCTCGGGAGGTTGACGGCTGTGCGGTCGTGATCCCGGCGGCCGCAGCCGCGCCCGCCGGGATCACGGTGGGGGGTTGCCGAGATCGTAGGCCGGTTCGAACCACGGAAGCCCTTTCGTGGCCCTTCTTCAAGAAGCCATAAGAAAGCCATCAGGCTGTGTGAAGGTACGGCGTCCCTTCTGCGTGTGCTCGCGGTTGTCTTGTGGCGAACCACCCAGCTGTGGCATACAGGTCTGGACCAATGCCCGTCGCCCGTACGCGGAGGCCCGACCGTGCAACGTCCCCCCACTCTCGTCGCGTTGGCCTGCTCGGCCGCCATGGTCCTCACCGCCTGCGGAGCCGAGGACGACAAGGACAGCGAACGCCCCTCCACACCGTCCGGGGTGACCGCGCAGGCCGGCAGTGCCACTTCCGTGCACGTCATGTGGGACAAGTCCTCCGACAACAAGGCGGTCACCGGCTATGAGGTCTACCGGAAGGGGACCAAGGTCATGGTCCTGCCGGCCGGCAAGCACATGGTCGACATCGACGGGCTGGCGCCGGAGACGGCGTACAGCTTCACCGTGCGGGCGCGGGACGCCGCCGGGAATCTGTCCGCCCCCAGCGCCGCGATATCCGTCACCACCCCGGCCCAGGCGCCGGACGACCGCAAGGCTCCGACGAAGCCGGCCCGGGTCAAGGGGCGTGTGGAAGGGGCCACCTCGGTGTCCCTCACCTGGGAACGCGCCACGGACGACACGGGCGTCACCTCGTACGACATCTACCAGGAGGATTCCCGTATCCACAGTGTGAGCGGCAATGCGGCGACCGCCCGTGTCACCGGCCTGCGGGCCGGCACCGTCTACACCTTCACCGTCCGGGCCCGTGACGCAGCAGAGAACTCGTCGCCGGACAGCAACTCCGTTGACCTCACCACCCCTTCGGCACCGGGCGACGACAACCCGAGCACCGCGCCGACCGGCCTCGAGGCGACCGTCCGCAAGGGGAGCATCGAGCTGAGGTGGACTCCGCCGCGGACCGGTGCCCCGGTCGAGGAGCATCAGCTCTATCTGAACGGCAAGCCGGCGACCACGATCGTGTGGGGCGCCGAGCCTCCCACCGGGACGGCCGCCTACACCATGACCGTGACCGACAAACCCGGCACCCGCTACAGCATCAAGCTCCGAGCCAAGCTGCCGGACGGCAAGTGGGGTGACTTCTCGGCGCAGCGCACGGTCGTGGTCCGCTGACGCAGCCGAGCCGTACCCGCGCCTTGCACCCGCACGCCTGCTCCCGACCCCCACGCCACTACGTGCCTGTGACGCCGTCGATGCTCTCCCTGAGCAGATCCGCGTGCCCGTTGTGACGCGCGTACTCCTCGATCATGTGCACCAGGATCCAGCGCA
Organism: Streptomyces sp. NPDC096176; assembly: GCF_044763255.1. Classification (NCBI taxonomy): domain Bacteria; kingdom Bacillati; phylum Actinomycetota; class Actinomycetes; order Kitasatosporales; family Streptomycetaceae; genus Streptomyces; species Streptomyces sp. NPDC096176. The sequence goes on from NZ_JBIWFV010000015.1 coordinate 12,026, forward strand.
GCGACACGCCGTCGTCGCCGAGCACGGCGGCGTTCTGCTCGGACAGCTTGCCGGAATCGTCGAGCGAGGCGTCGGCCGTCAGCTCGCGACTCCGGTCGACCTCGGCCCGCCACGCTGCCAGCGCCTCGTCCATCCCGCGCTCCGGCACGAGGGCGAAGCCGAACTCCCCCTTGTCCCCGAACCGCAACGGCACGTCCTGACCGGCGAACACCCGCTGGAACCAGTTCCGTTCGACCTCGGTCATGTGCTGGACCAGACCCAGCATCGTCATGGACGAAGGCTGCACCGGCGCCAGCCGTATCCGACGGTCGTCGAGGCCGGCGCACTTCAGGGCCAGGGTGGCCCGGTGAAAGTCCAACCAGCTCTCCAGCATGGCGCGTTCACCTGCATGAGGGGGCGGGATCGGCCGTCCGTCCGGTGTCGTACGCATGCACAGCAGCCTCGCACGAGCCACTGACAATCGACAGGGCGCACAGCGCTGGGCGCTGCGGCCGCCGCCCCGCGCATCCGCATCACCGCAGAGAGACTTCCTCGCCCTTGCCGCGTTCGCGCGCCGCGCCGAGGACCAGCGCCGCCGCCGCGGCGTCCTGCACGGAGACACCCACCGACTTGTAGAGGGTGATCTGCCCCGGGGCAGTGCGCCCGGGGCGGCTCCCGGTGATGAGTTCGCCCAGCTCGGCGTGTACGTGCTCGGCCGTGATCAGCCCGTGGCGGATCGGGCTCAGCAGGTCGTTGCTGCCGGCGGGGAAGGGGGCCAGCGCGGCCTCCCGCGACTCGACGCACACGAGCGACTGGACGACCGTGGCGTCGTCGACCTCGCGCCCGGCAGGGTTGTACCCCACGGAGGTGACGTGCGCCCCGGGTGCCAGCCAATCCAGCCGTACCACCGGCTCCGTCGCATGGGTGGCCGCGGCGACGATGTCCGCGGCGTCGAGCGCCTCCGCGTAGGTGGCCACCGCCCGCACCTCCACCCGCGGCGCCTCCGGGGTGCCGGACGCCGAGCAAAGCTCGGCCGCGAGGGCAGCCGCCTTCTCGGGGTCGCGCCCCGCGACCCGGATCTCCCGGATCGGGCGGACACGGCACATGGCGTGGGCGTGGGCGCGGGCCTGAACACCCGTTCCCAGGACCGCCAGGACCGTGGAGTCCTCCCGGGCCAGCAGCCGAGCCGACAGAGCCGAACAGGCACCAGTACGCGCTGCCGTGATGGCCGTTCCGTCCAGCAGGGCGACAGGCTCACCCGTCTCCGGATCGAAAACGGCGATCAGTGCCTGATGGGTCGGCAGACGGGTTCCGGCGTTCTCCGGGAAGAGGGATACCAGCTTGCTCACGAGGGCACCTGCCGACGGCACGAACCCGGGCATGGCCGCGAGGAATCCACTGCGATCCGGCACCAGCGCGGCGGTACGCGGGGGCGCCGAGGCGTGGCCCCTGCTGAGGTCCGCCATCGCGGGGGCCAATGCGTCGATCAACGCGCCCATGTCGAGCAGCTCCTCGACCTGCGAACGTCCCAGAACCAGCATGCGCACCCATCTCCCGAACGCGGCCGTCGAAACCGCGACCTGTCCCGTCAAGACTCACACCTGCCGCCGCGGCGGCGACGCGCCGATGTGCCGAGGGAGCTCCACCTCAGGGGTGCGCAATTGTCGGACCCCCTCGCCAGGTTGAGGGGCATGACGCATGCCGAGTGTAGGACGGAGAAGATCAATCCGCGTCAGTTCCACGAAGCCGCGGGCGTCGAGGACTGGGGGGTACTGGGCGAAGGAGCGTGTACGCAGTTCCGTAGGGCAACGAGGCCTGTGTCGGCGCCTGCGGACCGCCCGAGCCCGGCACCATGTGAAGCGCGGAGCCGGAGCTCGGCCCGGGAGGCGAACGCTCCCGCAGGCGGCGGCGATCGCCTATGGGGGCGCGGTCAGCTCGGCGTTCTCCTCGCCCCGGGGCGGCGTGGATGTGGGGGCTCCGGGGGCCTCCCTCTGCGGGCCGACCTTTCCGTGGTGCGGCGACGAGGCCAAGAGGTCGAGGACCAGTGCGGCCGTCCAGCCGAAGTCGCGGGTGCCCCGCGCCTCACCGGTGAACGGGTCCACGTACTCGGCGAAGTCGCAGATACGGGCCGCGGCCAGCATGGAGGTGCGCAGCCGGTCAGCCGCCTCGACACGTCCGTACTGGCGAAGTCCCTGCTCCAGCAGCCAGTTCACGTTGAACCAGGCCGGCCCGCGCCAGTAGCGGTGCGGGTCGTAGGCAGGGCCGTCGAAGGCGTACGACGGCGCCATCAGGGCCTCACCGAGCCGGAAACCGGGCCCCGTCGCCGTGGCGAACAGCGCGTCCGTGATGTTCCGGGGCAGACCAGGGACGATGAGGGGGACGAGTCCGGCGACGCTCCGTTCGGGGACGAGCGCGTCGCCGACGAGGTCCCGGCACAGGAACATGCCGTCGGCCGGCGACCACAGCCGCTCCACCAGAGCTTCGGTCAGGCGCGCCGCCCGCTCCTCATGGGGCAGGGGATCCATGGCCGTCTCGGCGGCGATATGGGCGAGGGCCAGCTCCGAGACGATCAGCAGCGCGTTGACCGTAGGGTCCTCGACCGCGAACGCGTGATGGCCGGCCGTGTCCGCGTAACCGCTGTCCCGGTAGTCGGCGGCGAGCCGCACATACCGGCCGTAGTCGAGGTCGGTCGGGCGTTCGGCGGCCTGCCCGTGGTCGAGGTCGGCGCGCCGGTACGAGCCCGGGGCGACCGGATCGACCCGCCGCAGCGGACCGTCCCAGCACGGGCTGTTGTCCATGCCCGGTTCCCACGGGTGGACCACGGCGGACAGCCCGCCGCCACCCAGGTCGCGGGGACCGGTCAGGTAGTCGTGCCAGGCGGCGAGACGCCCGTAGAGCCGGGGCAGGAAGCCGCGCCGGCGGGACACCTCGGGGTCGGCCTGATGCACCAGCCAGGCGGCGAGCGCATGCACCGGAGGCTGCACGATGCCCGAGGTCTCGAGATCGGCCGGGGCACCCGCCGCGGCGCCCGCCCGTGAGGAGCGCCAGAAGTCCGGGCTGGGGAAGTACGCGTCGAGGGGCACCGCCCGGTTGAAGACGATGTGCGGAACGCGTCCGTCCGCCCACTGGGCGCCGAGGAGCGTCTCCAGCTCGCGCTGCGCCCGCCGCACCGACAGGTGGCGCAGCCCGATGGCGATGAATGCCGAGTCCCAGCTCCACTGGTGCGGATACAGCCCGCGGGAGGGGACGCTCGAATCACCCCTCCAGTTCGAGAGCAGAACCCGTGCCGCGCCGCGCCGAAGGGTCAGGTCCTCGGAAGCGGCGGGCAGGGGAGTCCGGACAAGCGACGTCATCCCGCCGACCCCTGCGGGCGCGCGAGGGCGGAGCGGGCGGCTGTGAACGGGACGACGCGCTCCACTGGGGCTCCGGAAAGGCTGGCTGGGGGTGCTGCTCGGGGGCCGATGGCGAAGATTTTCTCCCCGCCATGGGCTTACGGCAAGCAAAAGTAGCGTCGAAATGTATACCGAAGGGGTGTAAGTGGCGAAAAACACAGCGTGGCGCGGGCAGGTCGCCCGGCCCGTCACCCCGCCCGGCCCCGTCCGGCACCCCGCCCCGTCCTCACCCCGTCCCGTCCGTCACCCCGTCCCGTCCGTCACCCCGTCCCGTCCGTCACCCCGCCCGGCGACGCGGGCCGCCGGGGCAGCCGCCGCCGCACCGTCACCGTTCCAGCTCCTTGTGCGCGCTCTCCGGCAGCCGCAGGTACACCGCCGACGAGACGAGGCACAGCACCGCCACGTACCAGGGGAACAGCCCGGGACGGCCCAGTTCCTTGAAGAGCGTCCCCACGTACGGGGCGGTCCCGCCGAACACGGCGACCGTGAGCGAGTACGGGAAGCCGATGCCGGCGGCCCGCACCCTGGCCGGGAACACCTCCGCGTTCACGGCCGCCGAGATCGAGGTGAAGCCGGTCAGCAGGATCATTCCCGCGCACTGCACCAGCAGCAGCGAGAGGAACGAACCGTTCCCCGCCCGCAGCAGGGGCACACTCAGCACGGCGAAGCCGACCCCGAAGAACAACAGTGACGGCTTGCGCCCGAAGCGGTCCGACAGCAGCCCGCCGACCGGCTGCAGGAGTGCGAAGAACGCCAGCGACAGTGTGCCCGCAAGCAGCGCGTCGGCCTTGTCGATGTGGGTGTTGAGCTCCGCGTACGTCGGCAGGTACGAGGTCCACGTGTAGTAGGCGAGCGTGCCGCCCGCCGTGATGCCGCAGATCAGCAGCGACTCCCGCGGATGGTGACGCAGGGCGTCGAAGAGACCCGGCCGTTCGCGATGCTGCTGCTCGAGGCTGCGCGTCTCGTGCGCGCTGCGCCTGATCCAGAAGCCGACGAGGCTGAGCAGCGCACCGAGCACGAACGGAACACGCCACCCCCAGCCGTTCATCTGCCCCTCCGCGAGGACGCTCACCAGCAGAGCCGCGATGCCCGAGGCCGCGAGCTGCCCGACGGAGGTGGAGACGTACTGGAAGGACGAGAACAGCCCTCGCCGCCCGGGGCCGGCCGACTCCACCAGGAACGTGGTCGACGCGGCGAACTCCCCACCCACGGAAAGACCTTGCAGCAGCCGGGCCAGCACCAGAACCACGGGAGCGAGGATGCCGGCGGTGGCGTACGTCGGCGTCAGCCCGACCAGCAGGCTGCTGCCACCCATCAGGAGGATCGTGACGGTGAGCGCGGCACGTCTGCCGTGCCGGTCCGCGACCGTGCCCATGAGCAGTCCGCCCACCGGCCGCATGAAGAAGCCGACGGCGAAGACCGCGAAGGTCGACAGGAGCGGCACGAGGGAGTTCCCGGAGCTCCTCGGGAAGACCTGGTCGGCGATGTAGACGGCGAGGAAGGTGTACGCGTACCAGTCGTACCACTCCACCGCGTTGCCGACGGATGCCGCGAGCAGCTGCCGCACCGGGCGCCCGGCGGGGGCTGTGACCGTCCGGACCGTAGGTGTTTCTGTCATGATCGCGACCATCCCCACCTCGAGGCCGGCGTATACGTCGGACGGCCCCTGGGTGCGGGGCCTCAGTCACCCGGCGGGTTTCTCCCAGACCGACACGTGCCGGCGGCTCTCGTGCGTGAACGGCTCCCGCTCCCACCCTGCCCACCGGTCGCGCAGCCGCAGACCGGCGAGTTGGGCCATCAGGTCGAGTTCGGCCGGCCAGACGTAGCGGAAGGGGATCGAGCGGTACTCGCCGCGCCCGTCGACGACCTCCACATAGTTCGAACTCATCGCCTGAGTGGCGGTGTCGTAGAGGTCGAAGGCCCAGCGTGTCGGGCTCACGTGGAACGGGACGCTGGTCTGCCCCGGCGGAAGGCTGCGCAGATCGGGGACGCCGACCTCGACGACGAAGCAGCCGCCCGGCCCGAGGTGGGCCGCGACGTTACGGAAGCACGCCACCTGGGCGGCCTGCGTCGTCAGGTTCATGATCGTGTTGAAGACCAGGTACGCGACGGAGAACGTCCCGTCCACCCTCGTCGTCGCGAAGTCGCCGACGGCGACGCCGACCTGCTCGCCACCCGGCTTCGCCCGCATCCGGGCGACCATCGCCCGTGACATGTCGATGCCGTGGACCGGGACCCCGCGCCGGGCCAGCGGCAGCGCGATGCGCCCCGTCCCGACGCCGAGCTCAAGGGCCCTGCCGTCGCCGGCGAGCTCAGCGAGAACATCAACAACGGGGTCGATGCTGCCCGGAGCGAACATCTCCGCGGACGACTCGTCGTACGTCGCCGCGACACGCTCACCGAAGTAGCCGTCCGCGTTTACGTCGTCCCCGTTTACGTCGTCCGCGTCTGCGCGGTCCATCGCTGCGTTGTCCATCGGTACGTCGTCCATGGGTCCGTCGTCCATGGCCGGACCGTACGGCTGGAGACCTCCGCGACGCACGCGCTTTTTCTGGGTGGGGCACGGGGTATCAGGCGGGCTGGACCCGGGCGCAGCGCTATGTTCCCCGTATGTACTCGACGCGAGTCTCCCGGCACATCAAGGCGTCGCGGCCGGCCGTCTACCGGGCGCTCCTGGACGCGGCGGCGGTCGCGCAATGGCGGGTGCCGGACGGCATGAGCAGCGAGGTGCACGCGTTCGACCCCCGCGAAGGCGGGAGGTTCCGCGTCTCGCTCACCTACGACTTGCCGGTCGGCACCGGCAAGTCGGCCCCGCAGACCGACACGTACCACGGCCACTTCGCGACGCTCGTCCCCGACGAGAAGGTGGTCGAAGTGCTGCAGTTCGAGACCGCGGATCCCGCCCTCGGCGGCACGATGACGATGACGACCACGCTCACGGAGGCTCCCGGCGGCGGCACTGACGTGCTCATCGTGCACGAAGGGATCCCCGACGTCGTACCCGCCGCCGACAACGAGACCGGGACCCGCATGGCACTCGCCCACCTCGCCCGACTCGTCGAGGCGGACGAGGAGCCCGGGACGGCGACGGGTTAGCCTCGGGAGCTGATCACCGCTTTCTCGACAGGGGGATTCAGGTATGAGTGGAACAGTGGCCGCAGTCAGCAGCAACGGTGAGTACTCGTTCACCAAGCCGAACCGCGACAGCATCAGACTGCTCGCCGGACTCGGTGTGGAGGGGGACGTACACGCCGGTGTGACGGTCAAGCACCGTTCGCGCGTCGCGCAGGACCCGACCCAGCCGAACCTGCGCCAGGTCCACCTCATACATGAGGAGCTTTTCGCCGAGGTCGGCGAGGAAGGTTTCGAGGTGGTACCCGGCGCGCTCGGCGAGAACATCACCACGCGCGGAATCGACCTGCTCGCTCTCCCGGTCGGCACGCTGCTGCGGATCGGCGAGGCGGCGGTGGTCGAGGTCACCGGCCTGCGCAACCCGTGCCTGCAGATCGACACCTACCAGGCCGGCCTGTTGAAGCAGGTCGTCGGCCGCGACGAGGCCGGAAGCATCGTGCGCAAGGCAGGAATCATGAGCGTCGTCAGGGAGAGCGGCACAGTCCGCCCGGGCGACACCATCACGGTGAACCTCCCGGCGGAGCCGCACCGGGCGCTGGAACGGGTCTGACCGACGGGGAGGCGTGCGGTCTCGGGCTGTGGCCCGGCGTCGGCCGGGCCGCTCCCTTTCTCAGGAGGGCAGCAACGGCTGCAGGAACTGGCTGGGCCTGCCGTGCCAGAAGATGTCGAGGCTGTCTCGGGCTCGTGTCGCCGCGACGAAGAGCAGTGATCGTGCCCGCTGCATGTCGCGACGGTGACGCAGGGCGTCCACGGCCTTCAGCCGCAGAACGTCCTCGCGGGGAACGAGCCCCTGCCGTACACCGGCGATGATCATCCGTTGGTATTCAAGTCCCTTGAAGCGGAACATCGTCCCGATGTGCACGCCCTCGTCACCCCGCGGGCCGTCCGGGCCGATCTCGACCGCCCGGATGCCATCCTGGGCAAGGGCGTAGGCCACCTCCTGCGCCATGGCGTTCGTCGGTACACAGATGCCGATCTGTTCCAGTGGGATGTCGTCCCAACCGTTGATCAGAGCCGCGATGCCTGCGCGTTCCGCCGCCCAGTCGGAACTCGGGTGCAGCCCGGGCTGTCCGCCGCTGAGCACCGAGCGGTAGCCCGCCAGGTTCTCCTCGTTGCCGTCGAGGTCGTCGAACGCCTCCCCTCTCAGCACCTCCAGGGCCGAGCCGAGGATCTGGCGCGTCGTGCGGTAGCTCAGGGACAGCTTGGCCGACCGGCCACGGATGTTTACGCCGAGACTTCCGAGCGTGACCTGGGTGCTGTAGATCCGCTGGTGGGTGTCGCCCACCAGGAAAAGGTCGTTGCGGTCCGGGGCGACCATGGCGCGAAGCATCTTCCAGTGTCCCGGCTGGAGGTCCTGCGCCTCGTCGACCACGATGTGCCGGTAGCGGTAACGCAGCCGGCCGGCTGACGTGTCCTGGACGTGGATGTTGTCGAGGCCGCCGGCCTCCTCGCGGCGGCGCTCCACCCCTTGAATCCGCTGCTCGCGTTCGATCTCCAGCCGCGCGGCCCGCTCGGCCACCTGCCCCCAGGTCTGTCGGCCGAGCTGGTCCAGGCGCTGTGTGAAGCGCTCCGTCAGCTGCCAGATCTCGGCCCGCTCGGGCCGCGTCACGTTCCGCCCGCGACCCGCTCGCCTGGCACGGAAGTACTCCGTCCGGGAGGCGACTGCCTGTCCCAGGATCACCTGCGTCCACTCCTCGTGGAGGAAGCCGGCGTCCCAGCCCGTCTCGTCCAGCTCGTCGAGCATCGCACGCCACTCGCGTAGCGCCTGGTTGTCGTCGATGGTCTGCCTGCTGTTGCCGGGCTCAGCCTCACGCACCACCCTGAGCGCCACTTGGTCGACATGGCTGATCTCCACGCGGGCCAGCAGCTCTTCGCCGCCGAGTTCGAGCAGACGCATCCGCAAATCGGCTGCGAGGTTCTTGTTGTACGTGGTCAGCAGCACCGGTTTGGTACGTCCGGGCGGCAGTTGTGACACGAGGCGTCGGACCCGGTGCAGGGCGACGATGGTCTTGCCCGTGCCGGGCCCGCCGCCCACCCGTGCCGGGCCGGAGTAGTCGCGCTCGACCAACTTGGCCTGGGTCGGGTGCAGGAAGACCTTCCAGCGGCCGAAGTTGCCGCCCTCAAGCGCTTCGCGCAGCGCCTCGTCCGTGGTGGTGACCATGGTCGCGGGGCGATCGGCGGCGGCCTGGAAATCGTCGGTGTCGACCGGCTCGGGTGCGGCGACAGGGGCCGTGACCTGTTCGAGGACGTCGTCGTACGACTTGCCGTCGTGGAGTGAGAGCAGCACCTCGCCGGTCAGCTGCGGCGCGTACTCGACGAGTCCGAGCAGCTGGTCCTCGGTGGTGAGTGTCCGCACGACGGGCAACAGCGGTTCGGCGACACCCAGTTCGGTGAGCTGCTCGTCGGTGACATGGGCGAACAGCGGCGGCTCCACCGCCGAAGACGCCGCGGCGGGTGCAGGGACGGGCTGCGCCTGTTCGGCCGTCTCGGGTGTCTTCGGCAGCAGCTGCCTGGCGAGGCTTTCCTCGACGACTTGGAGATCGACGTACTCGATGCCGCCCGTGACCGGGTTGACGCCGTAGGCGACCCGGTCGTACACGTCCTTGCGGTGCCGTACGGAGACGATCAGCCAGTCGCCGTCGCCGAGGTGCAGCAGCAGGGCCCGGTAGTCGTCGCTGACCCGCGCGGACCACAGCCGGGTGTCACCTGCCAGCTGCTTCAGCCGCAGGCCCGACGATTGGGGGTTCGCCTTGAACTTGTGCTGGAAGTCGTAGATCGCTCCCTTGACGGTGCGGGGGAGCTTGAGGATCTCCTTGTCGGCCTTGTCCAGCAGTCGCAGAGTCACGTTCACCGCGCTCATCAGTGGGTGTCCCCCCGGGTCGTTCCGTCGTGCAGTCCCTGTCCCTGGAGCCGTGCCGCCAGCTCCCGTGCCGTCCAGCCGCCGGCCGGCCGTACTTCCCAGCCCGCGGCGGCGAACGCCCGGTCGCGGTCCTCGGCCTCAGGGTCTCCCTCGGTGGCCCTCGGCCGATGCGTCAGCACGACCCCCACCTTGGCATCCGGCCAGGCGAGCTCCGCCATCCAGCCCCGGTCGTCGAGTTCGTATCCGTCCTGCGGTGCGGGCACGCCGAGCGACGCGAGCGCCACGGCCAGCAGTTCGAGGCCCGGCTCATCCGGGTCGAGCAGCTCCAGCACCGGGTCCCAGCCGCCGTCCCGCGCCGCGGTCGGCACCCCCTCCGTTACCGGCACCGCAGGAGCGGCGACCAGAGGCTGCGGCGCGTCGGCCGCGGCGGGCGGCTGATCACCGGCGAGCACCGTACGGGTCGACTCGAGCCAGCCCGCCCCGCCCGCCACGGAGAACTCCTGCGCCGAGAAGGCGTCGAGCAGACCCGTCGTCAGCTGGGCGCTGTCACCCCCGCCGTGCTCCAGGAACTGCAGCAGGTTGCTCCAGTACAGCCAGCCGCGCCAGCGCCGCTTGTGGCGGTCCTCGTCGGCGACGGCCGCGGGGGAGTCGTTGAGCCACGTGATCGCCGACCACACCGGAAGCGTCTGCCGCCCGTCGGCGGCGGCCAGCAGACGGCAGCCGGACGCGTCGGTCACTGTCAGCAGTCGCACCTTCCCGGGCTGCGGCTTTGGCGCCCGGCCGCGCAGAGCGGCCTCGATCTGCTCGCCGACCGACTCGGCAGAGACAGCCGCAGCCTCCGGGTCCGCGCCGAGCAGGCCCGCGACCACCGCTTCGGCGCGCTCCAGCCACCGGCCCGCGTCGGGTGACCGCAGATAGGCGATCAGAGTGTCGGCCGGGTTCACCCACACCGTCTCGGCGAGTTCGCCCGGCAGCCCGTCGTGCACTTTGGCGTAGTAGGCCCGCGCCTGGGCACAGGCCCGTTCGCCGTACGGCCGCCACGCGGGGGCTGCCGGACCTGAGGCCGCGTACCCCGTCTCCCGGACCCTGGTGCGCCACTCCTTCACGTCGTAGTAGGTCAGCTGGAACACGCGAACCCCCTCGGCGCGCAACCGCGCCCGCTTGGCGGCGTCGTCAGCGAGCCGGTTGTACTTGGTGCTCGCATGGAACTCGAAGCCGTCCAGATACAGGGCGATACGCGGGCCCGGGGCATCGAGCCGCTCGAAGAGCACGTCGGGCCTGGTGCCGTCCAGCACCCGCTGCTGCGAAACCCGCCACCGCAGAGTCTTGCCGTCGCCGGCGGTGAGCCGCAGGTCCAGCGAGTACGTCCCTGCAGCCGTTGTGTATGCGTCGGCAGCGGCTTCGGCGTCGGGCTGGGTTGCCCACTCCTTCAGCGTCTCGACGAACATGACCTCGAGGTCGGACTCGGCCTGCCGCTCCAGCGGGATCTGCTGGGTCGTGGGCACGCGGGTGGTCCGCCAGGCCTCGCCTTCCTTGCCCAGCAGCTCGTCGAGCATGTGACGGACCTCGTTGCGGCTGACCTTGTCGTAGTCGCCGGCCGGAACCCGGCGCAGCAGGCAGCGGTGGCAGCCGTCCTGCCCCTTCTCCTGGCATGGGCAGCCGTCGATGACCTCGCGGGCCTTCAGCAGCACCTCGCGGAAGCCGTCGGCGGAGGCGAGCCGGTGCAGGTAGCCGGTGCCGCCGGGGAGCCGGTCGTAGACGACCAGGAAGCGCCGGGTCCAGTCGGAGTCGCCGCCGTCCGGCATCGACGCGGCTGCGATGTCGATGTGGTCCGGGTCGCCGCCGTACCGGGTGGCTATGCCTGCGAACAGTGCTGCCGTGAACGAGGCGAGCCGTTCGTGGGCGCGGGCGACCGACGCCGGCAGCAGGATGCGCACCGCTTCCGTGGTCAGTTCGTGCGCCAGCAGCAGCGGCACGTCCCGGCCCTTGCCCTGTTCCTCGCCGCCCGAGCCCTTGGTCCGGCGGCGGGGGCACCACAGCAGGTGATGGGCGCTGGCCCGGGTGCTGGCGGCGAGCGAGTCGGTCAGCGCCTCCTGCGGCTGGTCCGCGACCGGCCGCCCGTCGGCGGTCGCCCCGCCGCAACTGGCACACACGTAGAACGGGTTGATGCGCACGTCGTCACCGGCGAGCGGGACCGTGCTGGAGCCGTCCTGGCGGTCGGCGCCCAGGTTCAGCGTGCGGATCACCGCCCGACGTGTGAAGTCGACGCCGAACGTGGCCGTCTCGTGCCGCCACGAGCCCGGCGCCAGATGGGCCGGGTCGATGTCGACGGTGGTGAGCATGGCGTACCGGCGGCGGTCGCGTTCGTCCCTGTCGTCGCGTACGCGGGCGTCGTCACGCTTGTCGCGGGCGATGACGCGCCTGGGCTCCAGCACATACTGCACACAGCCCGCGTCGGCGATCTCGCGGCCGCCGCAGCGGGGACACGGGGAGGCGTCGGCCTGGGCGTTCTCGGTGCGGACGTAGCCGCAGGCCGGGCACAACCGCCACACCTGCCAGGCGCGGCGCTCGGGGCTGCCGATGTCCAGGGCACGCACCTGGTGGCGGTAGCCGTTGACGTAGAAGCTGCTGCCGGGCGCGAGTTCGGAGAGAGCGAGGCGGCGGGAGCGCTCGTAGTCGCGGACCTCGCTGCGGTACGTCTTGCGCCGGACCTCGGTCTGCCTGCCGCTTTCCTGCTGCTCGCCCTCCTCGGCCCGGCCCTGGTCCTCCTCCGCCCAGTAGAGGGTGGCCTCCAACTGGGTGGTGGTGTCGGTGAGGCTGTAGTTGGGCAGCAGGCCGAGCTCCACCAGGGCGCCGTGCGCGCTCGAACGGCTCAGCTCACGCAGCAGGTCGCCGGTCGTGCGCCGCTCTGCCAGCAACTCGCGGTGCTCGCGGTCCTGTTCGGGATCGCTGCGGACCAGGCCTTCCATTGCCGTGTCGATGGCGGCGATACGACGCCGCAGCTCCTCGCGCCGGCCCGTCCAGTCCTCCTCGGCCTCCTGCAGGGTGCGCACGATGCCGCCGGTCGCGTACGCCCTCAGCTCGTCGGCCGCGTACGCCGTGACGCCTTCGTCGTCCCCCTTCTCTCCGTCGGACGGGAACAGATCGAGGAACTCCTCCACCAGGCGCTCGCCCTGCGTGACCGCCGCGTCCGCCAGGTCCTGGCACCAGCCGGTGGTGCCGAACAGGGCGGACACGAGCCTCGGCACCGGCATCAGCCGCTCTCCGTCGGCGGTGGTGAGTCCGCCGCGCGCGGCGAGGTCCAGCAGATGTGCGGTGTACTGGCGGCGCAGGATCTCCACCGCGGAGAGGTAGCAGCCGGGCGGCACGATGTCGCCGGCGATCATTTCGCGCGGGTCCTCGAGGTAGTACAGGTCGCGGGCCCGGCGTCCGCCGAACGCGACGATCAGCGCGTTGCCCGTGCGGCGTCCGGCGCGGCCCGCGCGCTGTACGTAGTTGGCGGGGCCCTTCGGCAGCGATCCGAGCAGCACCGCCGACAGGTCGCCGATGTCGATGCCTAGCTCCAGCGTGGGCGTGCAGGACAGCACGTTCGGGTCGGTGTAGTGCGTGCCCGCGCGGAACGTGCGCTCGACACGCTCCCGTTCGGGCCGGGCCAGCATGCCGGTGTGCTCGGCGGTGACGACGCGGAAGGTGCCGCCCGTCAGATACAGCCGCCGGTAGTAGTCGTCCTTGTAGTCGCGGGCACGCGACGACCCGAAACCGCTGGAGCCCATGCTGCTGCGGATGTCGACACCGGACGAGGACGAGTCGCTCAGCGGCGCACGCAGCATGCCCTGGCACCGGTACCGCGGGCAGGGGTGCCCGTACCAGCGGGTCCGCCGCTCGGGCGGCACCACCTGCTGCCAACCGCAGTCCATGCAGCTGACGAACGCCTTGTTGGCCGCCTCGTCGTCCAGCAGCCGCACCTCGATGTGCCCCGGCTGCAGGCCGTACACGCGGGTCGTACGGTCGGCCGCCGTACGCACCGACAGTGCCCGCTCGTCCACCAGCACGGGCAGCAACCTGCGCAGGTATTCGGTGGCCCCCGCCGCGTCCAGCCCGAGGCAGCGCCGCGTCCAGTCCTGGTACCAGCCCAGCCGGCCGGTCACCGAGTCGAACGCGGACCGGTCCTTCTGCCCGTCGAGCAGGAACCGCGGCGCGGCGATCCCCTCGGGGAACGCCGGCATCCCGTACGGCCGGCCGCCCCAGATCTTGAACCGGGCCACACCGGCGTCCTTGATCCACGGCTCCAGCCACCGGTGCCGCAGCCCGCCCCTGAGCCGGACACGCTCCAACAGACCGCGCACATAGGCCAGATAACGCTCCGGAGTCGGCATCCCGCTGCCCACCAGCAGTTGCCCGGGCAGTGACAGATGCAGATCGCGGGCGAGTGCCGTGATCCGCTCCGGCTCGTCGATCACGACCTCGGCGGCCGCCGTACGCGTCAGCTCCAGCGTGCGGCCCTGGCGCGAACGGAGACCGAACTCCATCACGGTGGCGAACGCCAGCCGTTCCCCGATCAGCTTCCAGGTCCGGGCGTCACCCGTGCCCCGCCCGGGCGTCACCCGTGCCCCGCCCGGACAACAGCCGGTCCACGCCCGGCTCGTCGTGCAGGTCCGGCGGTACGACGGCGGCGAGCGCGTGCGGATCGTCCACGGAGTCGAGGACGTTGCCGATCAGGTCGTTGAGCGCGGTCGGCGCACCTGACTCGTCCAGGTTGTGCGCCAGGAGGGAGCGCAGTGAAAACTTGTACGACGCGTTCGCCACATACCCGGCCCGGTGTGCCGCGTCCTGCGTCGAGTCGTTGAACAGCAGCGTCTTGCGCTCCTCCGGTACGAGCGCGATGTCGCCGCCGGTGAACAGCTGCGTGACCGTCGCGGAGGCGAGCGCGGCGAGCGCGGTACCGAGGAAGCGGATGCCGTTGTCCGTGTTGCAGGCCGGACAGCGGTCGTCGAGCGCCGCCTTGTCCGCCGACTTCTTCTCCGTGATCGCCAGCGCGAACCAGGCGTCCTGAAGCTCTTGTGCGTCCTGAACCACGGGCAGCCGGTAGGTGCCCTGGGCGCCGTCCAGCACCACCACGGACAGCGGGTCGGCGGCGCCGGACTTCGGCGTCGCACCGGTCAGCGCGTTGAGCGCGTCCTCTGCCTCCGCCCGGGTGGCCGCGATGAAGTAGCGGATGCGCCGCTTGTCACGGCCGAGTCCGGCCCGCCACACCTTGTCCTGTGCCATCACCAGCTGCTGCGGATCGGCCTCCGGCGACAGCGCGGCCCAGCCCGAGCGCCCGCAGTTGCGGCAGTACACCGCGGGCAGCGAGGCCACGGCCGGACGCAGCGCCGTGTCCGTGCCCGGCATCGGCTGCGGGCGGCGTGCGTCTGCGGCGAGGCTCCCCGAGTCCTCGGCGTCGGCCCCCGCCGCGGGCCCGGCGGCCAGCGCCGCGCGCCGGGCAGCGGTGCGGTCGTCCTCGTACCACCGGAACTCCGGCACCGGCCCCACGCCGCGCAGCACCCGGCTCACCGGACGCACCCACAGATGCGCCTCGATGTGCAGCAGCGGTCTCGGCCGCTTCTCGTCCGACTCGGGGTCCCGCGCCGCCGACAGCAGGGCCACGAACCGCGACAGGGCCTGCAACGCCAGCCGTGGATTCTCCCTGGCCGTGCGGCCCCAGGCGTACCCGAAGCCGCCCAGCCGCTCACGCAGCTCCCACTCGCCGAGCGGGTCGCCGCCCAGCAGCTGGAGCACCTTGTGCGTGAAGTCGTGCCGCTTGAGCATCCTGCCGATCTGGAACGCGCTCAGCCCGCGCCGCTCCAGCAGCCGCTCCGCCAGCCCGTCCAGGTCCAGCAGATCCGGGTGCGCCTCCACGCCGGGACCGCCGGACGCCTCGATGACCTCCTTGGGGTCGGGCGGCTCCGGCAGCTCGTAGTCCACCTCACCGGCGAACTGCTCGGCGGTCATCCGCTCCTCGCCGACCACCGCGTCCGGCGTGAACTCCACCCCGAACACCTGTGCCGCGACGCTGAGAATCCCCTCCCCGGCTCCACCCGGCCTGCCCTCGCCGAGGGTCGCCGAGGTCGCCACCGGGCAGATACCGCCCAGCGGACGCCCCTCGGTGCTGCCCTGGCCGGTGGCCGCCGCGAGCCTGCGCAGCAGCATCGCCACATCGGTGCCCTGCGCGCCGTCATAGGTGTGGAACTCGTCCAGCACCACGTACGCGATCTCGGCGTCCTGCCACAGCGGCAGGTCCTCGCCGCGCTGGAGCAACAGGTCGAGCATCTTGTAGTTGGTGATCAACACGTCGGGCGGGCTGACCCGCATCTCCTCGCGCCGTGTCATCACCCGCCGGAAGTCGGTGTCCGGCCGGTCCCCGATGTAGAGCCCGGCCGTCACCTGCGCCAGCTCCGGCTGGGACAGGTACTCTCCGATCCGCCCCGCCTGGTCGGTGGCCAGCGCGTTCATCGGATACAGCAGCACGGCCTTCACGCCGCGCCGCCCGAGCGCCTTCTGCCGACGGCAGTGGTCCAGCACCGGCACCAGGAACGACTCGGTCTTGCCCGACCCCGTCCCGGTCGTGATCAGTGTCGGCCGGGCGGGCCCGTGCAGGGTGCTCAGCCGTTCCCACGCCTTCGCCTGGTGCCGGTACGGGGCGAAGCCCGGCACCCAGTCCAGATGCCGCTGCCACCCGTCGGCGGCGATGTGGAACGGCGTCCGGATCCGCAGGTACGGCCCCCGGAAGATCCCGCCCTCCGGGTCGCCCAGGAACCGCTCCAGCGCCAGCCGGGTGTCCTCCTCGGCGAGGGCGTACGTCGTCGTGAGGTACTGGGTGAGACTGCCCCGCAACTGCGCGGCGGCCAGCGTCGGCCTCACGTGGTGTCCCCTCGGTCCTGCGGCATGCGGGTGAACTGGATCAACCGTATACGCGACCTCGGACATCGTGACCCGTATCCCCGATGACGGGATATCGCCACTGGCCTGAAACGCGCCCTTTCGCCCCGAAGTGTCTGCCCCTCACCCTGCGAACAGGTGCGATACCGAGCCATGGCCGTGGGGGAGCCGCGATGGTCGAGCCGCTGTACGTACCCGTCCTGCCGATGCGGCGCTCCTCCGTGACCGCCTATGGGCAACTGCACCCGCAGGTGCGCCGCCACCTCGCGCCCCTGTGGACCGTCCCGCCGCACACCGGCCCCGATCGCGCACGCGGCACTCCGGCACCCCTGCACCCGGACCCCGACGACATCGGACGAGCACTGCACCGATGGCTCACGCCCAGGGCCGACCACCTCATCGAGGTGACCGCCGGGCTGCCCGGCTGGGTCGACGCCGCCCACGTCGAGGGCGAGGTTCACGGTGCGGCGGTCGCGCTGTGGAACCTCGCCATCCGCAGCGGGCTCACCCTCGTCACGGGACCGGAACGCCACCCGACGATCCAGCGCCGCACGGCGGACCTGGCCTTCGCCGGCGGCCGGGGCCTCGGCATACGGGTCCTTGTGGACGAACCGCCCGACGAGCCGTGCACCTCGCAGATGCTGGACCTCGTCTCCCGGCTGTGCGCGCCGCCGGCGCAGCTCGACCTGCTCCTGGACGTCGGAGCGGTGAACGACCTCGCCGAGGCGGGCAAGCGGTCCCTCTTGGCCCTGGACCTGCTGGGCGCCCTGATGCCGTGGCGCAGCGTGACCCTGCTGGCGGGCGCGTTCCCGGAGCACGAACCGGCCCGCGAACCGGCGCTCTTCACCGCGCCCCGGCTCGACCACGCTCTGCACGCGCAGGTCCGCGCCGCACGGCCCCGGCAGCGACTGCGCTACGGCGACTACTCTGTCGAGCACGTGCGCAGCGGGTACCGGCCCGCCGACTCCGGCCGGTACGGACCCCCGTGGGGCTTGCTGCGCCACACCCTCCCCGACCGGTTCCTCGTCTCGCGCGTCCCCACCCGCGGCCCGGAACGGGCCGACCGTGTCCGCGCGATGGCCCGCCGCATCGTTGAGCACGAGTCGTACCGCCGCGAGCCGTCGGCCCACCGCGGAGCCGCCGAAGATTGGCTCGAGTCCTGCGCATACGGCACCGGGCCGGCCGGAACGGGCACCCCCGAGACCTGGGCACGGATCGGCCACACGCAGCACCTCACGTACATCACCCGATGTCTGGTGGGCGGTGACAGGGCCTGAGCGGCGTCCGCCTCACGGCAGGCCGACGACCGCCCACACCGTCTTGCCGGGCGCGGCGCTGCGCGGCGAGACACCCCAGTCGGCAGCAAGCGCCTCAACGAGTACGAGCCCCCGCCCCGACTCCGCGCCTCCCGAATCAGGCCGCGTCCCTCTGACGGGACGCTTCTCCGTGCGAGTGTCGGTGACGTCGATCCGCAGCCGCGCCGGCGAGGCGGCGAGCCGCAGATGGAAGTCCCGCCCCGGCACGTGCCCGTGCCGCACGGCGTTCGCCACCAGTTCGGCGGCGATCAGGGTCATGGTCTCGTTGGCGGCCGAGTCGTACGGATGCCCCCAGTCGTGCAGTCGATGCGATACGAGGCGCCGCGCAAGCCGCGCTCCGCGGGGCGTCGAGGTGAACTGCATCGTGAACTCGTGTGCGGTATCCGGGTCGTGCACAAGCCCTGCGGGCGGAACGGTCATTGGCCTCATGTCGATCAACCCTGCTGCCGCGAAAGCCCCGTTGACCAGCCCGGACGCGCCGACGTCCGGGCGGTGTACGCGGACTCGCCGACTGTGTACCCGAGCGGCCTTACCCGTGGTGAGACCATCGCGTACATGTTCGTGACCGACGGGGGAGCCGACGCGTTGATGCAGCAAGGGGAAGAACCACCGGCATGGAGGCAGCGACGCAGGAGCCGACGGCCTTCGGGCTACGTGTGCCGATGCGCCGCTGTGTGTTCGCGACGGCCTGGTCTCTCGTGGCCACGAGGGTGACGGCGTTCCCAGGGGCTCTGAACGTGCCGACATGGTCAGCCTGTGTGCACCGGCTAAATGGTGTGGATCCATGACTCGAAGGCTGTCAGTTGCTCGCCCACCGATCCCAAAGAGGACGGGCTCCGCTCGTACTGTTCCGAGAGCGCCGCCTCGTAGACCTTGTATGCCTTCGGAGCTTCCTTGCCTGCGAGGTCGATGGCCGCGAGCGCACTCAGAGCATCATCGGTGCGCCCGCTTTCCGTGCCGGCGACAAGAGAAGGGCACAGTTCCTCGGAGATGTAGTCGCAGAGCTCCATGAGCTGTCGTCCCGCGCGCGTCGCGCGGTCTCGCACGGCGTCGATGTGAGCATTGTGAAGGTGCTCCTCGAGTTCAGATGCGTCGTCATCGTCGCACCAGATCCTTCGCAATGACTCCTCTGTCGACTTCAGTTCCTGGTCCGAATCGCGCAGCAGCTCATCCAGGCTGAGAACGGGGTGACTTGCCTCTGTAGGCGCGACCTCGGGCAGCGAATCGAGCGCATCGGGCTGCGGAAGGGGTGAGCCGTCACGAAGTGCCAGCAGCAGCATGGCCTGACGCAGGACGGGGAGGAGACGGTCGGCGTCTGTCACGCCACGAATCTCGTACGCGGAGCGTTCGACGGCCGGATAGTCGTTGTCTGCGACGTACCCGTCGATGTCGAACCTGAGCTCAGAGAGCAGTGAAGAGATCGCGCGGATCTCGTCGAGCAGAACCTCGGCGGCGCTCCACAGGCGATCAGCTACCTCATGGGCTTCGTCCGCTTCACGTACTTCGCGCTCAAGTTCAGCAGCCAGCCTGATCAGTTCGCTCATGTTGCGGCCCTCCCCGTAGTGTGCGCCGACCCGGTCCTGATGGGGGTCACTTCGAGATTACGGGGCTCTTCCAGGTGTGCTGACCTGGTTGCCTCGTAGGGAATCGATCGGCGCCGCCCCGCAAGCATCGGGAAACGTCGGGGCAATGATCCAGCACCTCGAGTGGACCACTGACCTGCTCAGCACGAGGCAGACCCACCTCATGGAGCTGCTGAGCAATGAATGGCGTCTTTGAAACGCCTGCCGGCTGCGGTCGATCTCCCTGTGATCGGCGCTGCTCTGCACAGGGGCACGCAAGGCCCGGCTGCTCGGTCACCCATGGCGGCCATCGGTGGACAGAGGAGGAAGCGGGCACGGGAGGTCGCGGAGGAAGCGATGGGGGCAGCACACGACGGAGAAGGAGACGAGGTTCGTGGTCTTCGCGTAGTGCACCCACACGACGTCGACGCCGCGCCCGAGCGCGTCCGCCGCGTAGGTGCTCTTCACGTCCAGGTCGATGTATGCCCGCCCCCCGTCCGCGCGTTCGAAGGGCGGGCTCGCCTCGTAGGTCTTCCGCAGCCAGTCCATGGCGTCGCTCAGATCCGTCCACGTCCGGTGCGCGGCGGCCTGGTCCCGGCGCATCAGCCAGTGGCCCACCTGCATGGGCGGCAGCGTGCCGGCGAGGAACGCGCGTGTCTGCTCGTCGTGGGTCAGATGTCCGGGGCGCCGCGCCCCTTCCTGCCCGTACGCCGTCCGCGTACCCGTCCAGGGGCCGAATCCGTGCCAGTGCCCTGACCAGTTCATATGTGTCCTCCAGAGGGTGCGAGCCGCCCGTGCGCGCTGCCGGGCGGCCCGCTGTCGTGCCAGTACGGTCAGGGGCGGACGGTCAGATGCTCAGGGCTCGCCTCCTGGCCCAGCCGAGGGCGAAGTCGTCCAGCTCCGCCGCTGTGAAGCGCAGCTCCCTACCGTTGCCGCGGGGCTTGCTGTCCCGCAGGGCGAACGCCGTCCCGGAGCCGGTGAGCGCGCCGACCTCGACGCAGGTCTCGTGCTCGCCGCCCTGGTTGCCACCGCAGTAGTTCTCGAACGGGCCGCCCTCGGAGGGAAGGCTGTAGAGGTCCTGCATGGGATAGTCCTCCTGATGCATCCGCTGTGCGGAGATGCGGTCTCCGCGCCGTCGTGCACACGCACCCCACCCGTGTCGTCTGCTGTCCAAGGGAGGCGACCGGGTGGGGAGTTCATCGACGAGTCACCGGAGCCGACCGTCGTCGCGTCGGTGAGTATGGGCCGGTATCAGGACGCCACGCCGGAGCAACACGACGACCCTGGGAGCAACGACCCGAACGAGCGGGTGCCGCGTGTCGGTCCGGATTCGCCACGCCGAGAGCGCACGGCCGGAAGCGGCGCCGGGTGGCCTGGTGCAGGGCGGTCGTGGCCGCGGTGATCGTTCCTCACGGCCAACACATTCGCGGCTCAGGCCCACTCTGACCAGCGGCAACCCGCCGACATCGGCGTGGTGTACGAGCGTCCGCCCCGCTGAGCCGCGCGGGTACGGGAGCGAGGCGGCTCGGTCGGCCGCCGGTCGGTCTGTCCGCTTCCCTGCGGGTGCATTGTTCGAGGTGATCGTCCTTGATGCGTCGAGGCGTCGGGGGCGCCGCGTGACGGGACGGCGATTGCCGCGGGGCAGCCACTCGGCACTGAGAGCCGGCTGATTCCGGCTGCACGATCACGGCGGGCGCCGTGCCGGCTCGGCGCGCTCACCGTCCAACCCGGACTGCTTTCTGGTTCGCGTGCCACGCGTTGTGAGTTCCCGAGGGTGCACTCGCGATGGCCGATCGTGGTGGTGCGCTTACCGAAGTGGACCGGGGCTCCCGAGATGAGTGCGTGGTCCCAGGGCACCCTGGGCGGCACGGGGTGGTCGGGTGCGGACTTCGAGCGTCAACCGTGCGGGAGTGGCTACGGTTTCGCAGAGGACGTTGTCAGCTCATGGTGAGGAGTCGGCGTGACGGAACTGGTCCAGCAGGTGACGTTTGATGCCGATATCGGATATCACAGCTTCTGCCTGCAGGAGTCGGACGATGCGGATCTCCCCGTCCCGTATCCCGACGACACGGTGTTCGGACAGTTCCTCACCGCCTTTCCCGGGAGGATCGACATCTTCAGCGCCGGGCACACGCACACGGCCGCGGTGACCGCGGAGGTGTGGGACGGCTGCCCGCCGGAGGAGGACCGGGAACGGTGGGACGAGTACGGGGAGTGCGAGTACGTGTCGACCAGCGGTGTCGTGGCCGTCTGGTCGATGAGCCTCGGGCGTACCGAGCACAGCGTGACGCTGTCGGACAGCGGCGGCACATGGCAGGTACAGGTGTACAGCGTCGGCCGGGCCGAGGCCGAGCGACTGTCCGCGGAAACCGGCACCGCTGAGGGGGTGGAGCGCTACCTGGTGCGGTTCTGGCGCGCCGCGTAGCGCGGACGACGCGTCGAGGGCGGGGACCTCGGCAGTCCCCGCCCCGTCGATCACGAAGTGATCTTCACCAGGAACCCGTCCTGCAGTCCGTCGACGAGCCGGTTCTTCGCGTAGAACCCGAGCAGGAGACTGCCTCCGGCACCGTTCTCCGTCTTGTCGATCGGCAGGACGGAGAAGTTGAACTTCTTGGCCTCGGAATCGTGGTCGGCCTGCGCCGCGCCCTCGTATGTAGTGGCAAACGGGTACTCGTCGCATTCCCGTATGCCGCCCAAGGAGTATCCGTCCCCCCAGTACCGCTTGCACTGCTTGACGGCGGCCTTACGGTTGTCCTCCTTCCTGGTCTTCTCCACCAGGCGGTGCAGCGGTGCTTTCGCCTCCTGGCCCGGCACGTTCTTGGCCGACATGTACGGCTTGGTCTCGAGCGGTTTGGTGAACGCGGTCCGGATGTGCTCGGCGACGGCCCTCTCCTCCGCCCCCGCCTTCGCGCTGTACGTCAGGGTGGGCAGGTAGCTGAAGGTAGCCGCGCCCTTCCGTGAGGGATTCCCGCCGCCGGTCGAGTTCGCCAGGTAGGTGGCGGCGTCCCAGCGCGGGGCGAGCATGAACAGCTTGCCGGTGAGCGCGCCGCCCAGTTTCCAACCGGGCGGCGGGGTGATGGTGATGACCGGTTCGTACACGGCGAACACCAGGTCCGTGCTGCCGCTGCTGCCTTGGCCCGGCTTGGCGTTCACCTTGTGCGTGTACGTCCGCTGCCGCTTGAGTTCGTCGAACGTCTTGGTGCCCGGCATGGTGCCACTGTGGGTGTAACGAACGTTGGAGGGCCAGCTCTTCGGAATCGCGCCCTTCGTCTCGATCCGCATGGCTGCCGTCGCGGTCGAGCCGGTCGACTGCATCTCGGTGTAGTAGTACGTGAACGTGATCTCGCGGCTGTTCTTTGCAATCGTGCCCACGACCCGGACGTTGAACATGCTCTCGCCGACGGGGCGGTTGTTCCGCAACCATGTCTGCAGGAACGTCGCACCTGAGCAGACGGCGAACCGGGACTTGATGAAGAACTTCTGCGTGCTGCCGAGGCCGTTCCGGCACTCGTCGTACGTCATGGTGCGGGCCGGCTCCGGATAGGTGGCGAGCGGCGCGAGGCGGGCGGTCGAGCGATTCTGCGGCTCAGGTGCAGGCGCGGTGGCGGACGGCTGCTTCGCCAGCGGTGCGTACGAAGCGGCCGGGCCCACCGTCTCGGCGGGCAGTCGGGCATCGGACTGCATCTCGCGCGTCAGGCGACGCAGGACCTCCCTTGCGCGCCCGCTGCGCCCCTCCTCCAACGAGGGTTTCGAAGCCCCCGAAGGCAGTACGTACGTCTCGACGCGCAGGTCGTCGCCACCGGCGGAAGCCGCTGAGGACGGCGCTGCTGTGGGCAGCAGGGCCGCGATGGTCAGAAGTGCGAGTGTCCGTCCACGGGCATGACGGGACCACGGTATTCGCATGGTGAACCCCCGAGTTGCTTGGTGCCGGCTGGGTGCCGGAGCACCTGGTCACTCCCAGATATATCGAACTGGTGAACGCTTCCTGGGTAGGCCGAACCAGCTTGGCGCGATCCCAAGGTTCTCTGACCAATTGCGTGGCAGGCGGCGATGGACTCGCGCTCAGCGCCTCACGCGACCGTGGCGGGTGTAAGGCGATCCGACGGTCGGATCCACCTGCTTGCCGAGGAGCCGGGCGACCTCCTGGACTGTGAACTCGCATACTCTGCACCACTTTTGGCGGTCACGTTCAAGTTCCGCTTTCACGCTCCGCACTGCGGCCGCTCGTTCGATCACAGGTGCGGCCCCGCTCGCCACCCTGGACGGAGGCATCTGGATCGGTCTGCCGAGGGCAGCCCACCGGGTGGTCCCTCCTGCACGGGATCATGGGCAGCCGCCCGCGTAGTCTTGGCGCTACACACCGATGCGTGCTCCAGGAGGATCCCCGCATGGCCCGGACCACCCAGCTGCGCACCTACACCGTCCGCGACGGACTCCTCGACGAGTGGGCCGAAAGGTGGCGCGAGGAAATCGTCCCGCTCCGCCTGGAGCTGGGATTCGACATCGGCGGCGCGTGGGTCGACCGTGAGCAGAATCAGTTCCTCTGGCTGATCTCTTACGAGGGCCCCGAGACCTGCGAGGAGCGCAACGCGCTCTACTGGGCGTCACCGGCACGCAAGGCGATGGGTCTCGACCCCGACGACTACCTGCTGCACACCGAGCAGCGCACCGTCGAGGAGAGCTACGCGCCGACCCGCTGACGCTACGGCGTCGCCGACGGCAGCATGTGCTGATGCCGTTCCTCCTCGTCGAGTGTCCGGAACACCCGCCCCCGGGCGTGTGCTTCGAGCCGGTCGAAGTCCGGCTCGGCCGCCCACACGCGGGCCGTCCCGTCGAACGAAGCCGTGAGCAGCCGCGCACTGTCCCGGGACCATGCGACCGAAGTGACCTTGTCCTGGTGGACACCGACGACGCCGACCTCCTCGAAGGTCGCCGCGGACCAGACACGCACCGTGCGGTCGTCGGAGCCGGTGGCGATGTGACGCCCGTCCGGGACCACGCCACCGCCCGTACACGCCCTTCGTGACCTTTCAGCGTGTCGATACGGCGGCCGGTGGCCACATCCCACACCGCCGCTGTCCAGTCGCCGGACGCCGTGGCCACGCGCAGCTCGTCCGGCGCGGTGAGGTGGCCGTAAGGCGTACCGGAGGGCATGTTGCCGAACGCTGACAGTGGAGCGGACCGGGACGTGTCGACGGCGATGCTGTCGGGCAGCGCAACGCTCGGCGCCGCGCCGTCGCAAACCACAGCGTCCCAGGCGGCGAGCGGACCGCGCCCGGCCCGGTCGAGCACGAAGCCCAGGCAGTGATCGCGGAGTTGATCGAGAGACCGCACGAGCGCCGCCACCACCTGCTCGCGTTCCGACTCCTGAAGGCCGACGAGGGAGTGGACGACAGCTGCCGTCGTGCCCTTCAGCCTGCGGACACCGACCGTCGTGAAGGTGTCCGATGCGAACCACAGGTGGAGGGTGACCTCCCCGGCCGCTGGATCTGCCAGGACCTCGGCGGTGGGCCTTCCGTCGCGCACGGGGCGCGAGCCGCTGCCTCCCTCACCCTTGACGGAGAGAGAGATGTCCCCCGTGAGGGAATGGCGTGTCTTCAGCCGGCGGTTTCGAGGCTGTCGAGCATCCGCGCACAACTTTGGGGCGTCAGATCCGACAGGTACCAGGTGAAGAAGCCGTCGGCCCCCGGCCCCTCGGTAGCCTGGGCCGCGAACGACGACCGTCCGAAGACCTCCACGATGATCTCCTCGGTGCGCTGACGTGTCACCGGCGCTGCGGTGTACCGGGCGGCGCGGACGTCTGCCATGAAGTCCTCCGGCAGCTCGGCGTGGTACCGCTCCACGTAGTGGCGCAGCTCGACCGGCCACATCCATGTGCCGTCCGTGACCAGGGAACCGGCTCCGGGGATCCACTCGTCACCGGTGATCGCGTCGCGTTCCGCCCCCATCGCGCTGAAGATCTCGGTCCCTGAGGCGAGGTACGTCAGAAGGCCGGATTCGTCGTTCAGCCCGAACGGTCGAACCGCGTCATGGATGGACGGGGCGGAAGGGTCCGCGTCCGGGGGCGCGAATTCGCAAAAGAACCCTACTCGCTTGATCATGGTCGTTCCGTTGCGCCTTCCGCAGGACCCGGTCAAGGGACAGCGATGTGGACTGCCTGGGCTGCCGGAGTTCTGAGGGCATCAGCGTTCACGGTCCGGGGCTTCCCCAGACCGCTGCGACGATCAAATGTCAGGATGACGCTCGTATCCAGGGAAGTCGTCAGGGAAATCCTCGGGAAAAACATCACTCACGAAGTCGCGACGCATCACCTGGAGGAGGTAGCTCTCCGGGCCGCCCTCGAACAGGTCGTACTCCTGCCCGCGTCCGATCACCGTCAGGACTGCCCACTTCTTCGGGTCTGCATGCGGGAGCAGGAAGCACATGTCCGCGTTGTCTGTTCCACCCCAGGAAATAAGATCCACCACTTGGAGTCCTCGGCTGCTCAACAGCTCCTGGATATGAGGGCGGGTGACTTCCATGGTATGCCGTGCTTTGAGAGTCTTGGCGACAAGATCGACGTTCTCGTTGTCGGCGCCGACTCGATAGACGCGCAGGAAGTCATCGAACTTCGCCCCGCCGAATACGTCGAGGAATCGCATGAATGATGATGGGAAGGTGACCCGGAGACTCTTCTCCGCCGCTTCCCAGTCATTGTGTACCATTCCCGGGTCGCCGCTTGCCGGAAGCGAGGCCAGCATCTCAAGATCCGTCATAGTGCACCGAGTCTACTTGTTGATAATGGTTTGATCGATGTCCAAGCCGCCGCCTTTTGCGGTGACATGGATGCCCGAGGGGATTATATCGCTTGGGTCGGCGTAAACTGGCGTAGCAGTGTATCTGACATCGTGCCCGGCCTTGACGGTGTCGTAGATCTGCGACTCGAGTTTCTGCATCACCTCATTGTTTGCTCTTTCGTAGATGATTGCGATGTTCTCATGTGCGGCCCCGTCGCCGCCGAGGGATCTCGCAAGGAGATGACCTCTTGTGTGCTGAGCGCTGTCGCCGAGCCAGCCCGGCGGCTTCACACGTCGGCTGGCCTTCGTGCCCGTGTCGAGCATCGAGCGGGTGATGGTTGTATCGACGCCCGTCGCTCTTCCCATGGAGTCGAGCGGTTTGGCGTAAGGCGGTGGCGTTCTCATTGGGCCACGGCCGCCACCACCCCCCGGCCCGTTGCGCATCAGCGGCGCATACGGACCAAGCGGCACTTGGCCGTTGGGCACAGCCAGCGCCGGGCCTCTCACGTTCAGCGGAACACCGCCGAACATCCTGAACGCGCCATCGCCTTCGCCGAGCACTCGCACGCCTGCTCCGGCGGCTCCGAACGCTCCGCCGAAGACCGCACCGTACTTCAGTGCGTCGTCGACGCCGGCCAAGCTCAAGCCGTCCTGCATCCCGGTCGCGACTTTCAACGGCTGGGCCACAGCGAGTTCTACAGTCACGGACTCGATGCCGCCGAACACGACGCCGGTGAGTGTCACAGCGGCGATGTTGGCGACGGTGGTGGAGACCGTGATGCCGAGTCCGGCCGCCAATTCGATGATGGTCGTCGCTGCGGCGGCCGATGCGGCGGTGGAGAGTCCGAACGTGAAGACGGCCAGCCCCACGCCTGCCGCGATCGTTGCGGCGGCAATCCCGATCTGGGTCCACAACTGCTGTATCGCATCGTCGACGGCATCGGCGAACTCCTCAAGTGCCTTTGCCATCTGACGAGAGCCCTTGGCGAGGTCGTCCAGCCAGCCCTTGTCGCTCTCGGAGTGATACCGCCCCCAGAACACCTCGAAGGCGTCTATCGCCTCGCCCTTGTTGTTGTGGATCAGGGTGGTGGCGGTCCGGTTGGCCGCATGGCAGACGTCGTCGACGGCGTCTGCGAAGTCTCTCCAGTGACCGGCAGCGGCTCTCAGACTGCCGGAGTTGGCGTCGGGCCACCACATGCCCATCTCCATGAGGACGTCTTTGGCGACATCCTCAACGCTCACTGGTCACGCCGTTCGGCCTGGCTGTCCGGAGTGACCACCTTGCGGAACATCGCCGCGATGAGCGCCTCGTTCTCAATGTGGCCGTCGGCCATGTCGGTCATTGCTGTGTGAATGCTCGCGAGGCCTTGGACGAGGATCGCCGTCGACTTCTCGATCTTCTCGACGTGCGGCGTGTAGGCATCCCCGAACTGTGTGCCCTGTTCGTCGTCGCCCCAGGGAGTTCCGAGCTCTGCGAGTTTTGTCGCAAGCGTGTGTGCTGCCTTGCCCAAGGCCACGCTCTGCTTATGGAAATCAGGCGCCGACCTTTTGAGATCGGCCGTCTTGATGTCAAGTATCTCGCTCGGCGTCTTGTCCACGAGCCCTCCCCCGTACGTGCAATGTGGATGGACGAGGATACCTCACGTGCATTCACGCTTTGCAAAACGAGACAGTTGAACGGCTGAAACCGCGCCTTCTTCTGTGTCGAGATCGATGCGTTACCAGGCTACGGGATCCCAGTTGGGCGTTGGTGTGGTGGGGGTCTTGACCGGTGAAGATCGGCCGATGCTTCGTGTCGGCCCAGCCGGCTGGACCGATGAGTTCGATGGCCGGATTCCGCTGGGTGCGGCGGGGGCGCGGGCCACCTCGGGTGCTGGTGCGCATGCGGGAAGGTGCGAAGAGGACGGTACGCGGACCCCGCTGCCCGCCGTCCGACACGGCCCCTCGGGGTCATGAAGCGGGCAATGGCGTGGATGGGCACCGGACCTCCCCTGCGTCGGAGGTGCGAGCGGTGGCTGAGGCCAGGTTGAATGAGTGGTGCTCGTCTGCGACGCTGCCTTGATCGACAACTGCGGTGGGGCCGGATGGAGTTCGTTGTGGTCAAGAGCGTGCGGCTGACCGTACTTGCGTTGCTCGGAGCAGTGGCGCTGGGATGCGGCGCCGCCGACGACTCAGGGGTGCCGGCGGGGGAAGCGGCGCCACAGGCGGACGGGCCGATGAGATACCGGGAGACTCCGCCGGACGACTTGGCTCGGGGCCAGTACAAGCGAAGTCACGATGCGGCCGATCCCGATGTGACGCTGGCCGAGTTGATGGCCGGACAGGTGGAGGATCCGACGGCCGTCTTCGGCGCATACGATCCCGTCCGGGAGAATGCGAACGACATTTCCCTTTCGGTGACTGGAGTCACCGGCACCGTCCTGAGCCCGGTGACGGCCCGCGACGAACTCCTCCGAATCTTGGACCGCCGTGACAACGACCCGCAGGCGCTGGTGGGGCCGCGGAGTATCACCCCTAACGGCTCGCGAGAACCACTGACTTGCCGGGTGACGACCAGGACGTCGCCGGACGTGGACTTCAGCACGTTGGAGGCATCGTGTACGTGGGCGGACGAGTCCGCGGTGCTGAAGGTGAACAAGGTGATGCGCTCGGGAGTCGACGCCGGCGACGTGGACCTCGACGCCTTGGCAGCCGAGTCGAGCACGATTCGGGATGACCTGCGTGTGAACTGAAGGCCGGCCGGTCAAGGCAGTCGCCTTCTTGATCTTGCAAGAAGGGCGGCTCTGCCGCATCCATGTCAGCAGCGGTGGACGCGACACGGCGTCACGGAGCAGCAGGCGATAGCCCTGTCCCGGCAGGTGCTTGATCAGAGCGCCCGCCGGGAAGGCGTTCCGAGCAGAGCCCGAATGATCAGTCCGGAGCTCGGAGCGACGTCGACCCATGTCCTTGGAGAGGAAGCCGACGGCTCAAGCCTACCCAGCTGGGCGGCTCGCGGGTCAGTCCTGTGCGGGCTCAACTCGGCGGGCTAGGGGATCGCCCGGTCGGGGGAACGGGGGGCGTTCTCCAGGCGAACGGGGGTGTGGGGTGCGTACCGTTGATCGGGCGGGGCTTGGTGGGGTGTGAGGCGGTACGGGGCGGGTGTGTACGCGGGGGCCGGGTGGCTGTACGCGGGGTGAGGCGTGTCGGGGAGACGGCTGACGGCGTTGCACTCGGGAGGTGGTGGTGCGGATGACCATTGAGGACGAGCAGCGGCTCGGTGTCGGTCACGGTGATGGTGACGGGTACGGACAGGGGAGTGGGGATGCGGGCGGGGGTGCGCGCGGGGACGGGGACGGCTCGGGGGCGGGCATCCTGGGTGTGTTCGGGCGGCAGTTGAAGCGGTTCCGGGAGTGGGCGGAGCACGACCGGGCGGCGTTCGGGGCGATGACGGGCTACTCGGCGTCGACGATCGCGAGCTACGAGCAGGGGCGGCGCGTGCCGCAGCCGGCGTTCATCGACCAGGCGGATGAGCTGCTGGGGGCACGGGGTGTGTTGAAGGAGATGAAGGAGGAGGTCGCGCGGGCGCAGTTCCCGGCGTTCTTCCGCGACGCGGCCAAGTTGGAGGCGGAGGCCGTCGAACTGCACGTGTACGCAAACCAGGCAGTGCCGGGGCTGTTGCAGACTGAGGAGTATGCGCGGGCGGTGTTCGGCGAGATGCGGCCCCCGTTGGCTCCCGAGGTGATTGAGGAGCGTGTGACGGCTCGACTTGCTCGACAGGAGCTGTTCTCGAGAAGGCCCTCGCCTCTCATGAGCTTCGTGATCGACGAGTCGGTGCTGAAGCGACCGATTGGCGGTGGGGGAGTGCTGCGGGGGCAGCTGGAAGCGATGCTACTCGTTGGCCAGACACCGACAGTTGAGCTACAGGTCATGCCGCTCAACCGGGAGCAGAACGCCGGGCTGGCCGGTCCCTTCACCTTGCTTGAGACGCATGAAGGCCGCAGGATCGCCTACGTGGAGGTGCAGAGCTTGAGCCGTGTCTACACGGAGCGGGACAGAGTGCGGGCCCTGGAGGTCAAGTACGGGATTCTGCGCGCTCAGGCGCTCACGCCGCAGGAATCACTGGCGTACATCGAGAAGGTGCTGAGAAAAGATGAGCGTTGACGGAGCCTCGCTGGAATCGCTGCCCCTTGCTTGGTTCAAGAGCAGCTACAGCAGCGAGGAGGGCGGCGAGTGCGTCGAGGTAGCCGTCACCTGGATCAAGAGCAGCTACAGCGCGGGCAACGGTGGAGAGTGTGTCGAGATGGCGGCGTGCCCCGGCGCTGTCCACGTACGTGATTCCAAGGACGTCACGGTGTCGATGATTTCGGTTCCCGTCCAGGCGTGGAGCAGCTTCGTTGGATTCGTGGCGGGGAGCGGTGCCGTGTAGGTACGAGGTCGGTTTGGCGTGGGGCGGTTCCCGAGGTATTTGGGAACCGCCCTGCTGCCTTGAGTCAGGCATCCACCCGGGCCAGTTCTGGCGGGGACCAGCGGCCGGCGGCGATCTCCGCGTCGAGCCGCGTCTGGAAGTGGGCGTGCGCGGCCCGCATCTCGGCCTCCCGATCGGCCTTGTAGAAGGGCGCGGTATACCCGTCGGGGGGTGGCGTGGTGGGGTTCTCCAGGTGAGCCAGGAGGTCGAGGTAGTCCTGCTTGGTCTGGCCATGGCCGTAGGTGTTGAAGTCAGCTGCGATCTTTCGGCCGTTGACGTCGAAGTAGGTTGCCATCTCGTAGTCGTAGAGCTGCGGGAAACGCGATCTGAAGATCGCGACCAGCTGGTCGGCAGTAATGCCGAGCCAGACCGACACAAGGGCATCAAGCTCAACAAGGGCTGCTCGACGCTCGTGCTCGGTCCGGAGTGGTGTGGAGTACTCCCACATCGGTTTGATGTCGGAAGCGAGAGGCTTCAGATGCGGCCAATGGGGGTTCGCCCAATCTTCGTAGCCGTCCCATCGGAGATCGAACAACTCCGCCCAGAGTGGCGCGTAGTGGGTTGTGAGTGCATTCAGGCGCAGGGTGCGCAGGAGCAGGGCGGGGGCAAGGGGGTGTCTCGGGTCAGGCGCTGGCATCTTGCGGGCTTCAGCAACGCGGAGGTCGGAACGGCCCGTTATGCGGAGCAGGTAATCAAGGGGGAGGGCGGCCCAGAAGCCTGCGCTGAGGGCGGTTACTCGATTGTCCTTCAGGGCCACGGAATTGACGGCATCGATATGGGAAGGGCCGGGCGGAATGAGCGCGGCCTGCAGGCTACGGCTGGTGTTGAAGGGGATCATCCTTCGCCAGGCCAACCGGAAGTAAGACGTGGAGGGTTTCTCCAGCCAGGTGTCCTGTGCCGCCAGGTAAGCTGCCTCGTCGGCGGCTCGTACATAATTGCTGACGGGGACATGACTGTTAGCCAGTTCTGTAGGGGCGAGCGTTTCCCAATGTCGTTGGTTTCGGCAAGGAATCATCGGCTCTTTGTAAAAGGGGTTCGCGCAAGCGAAATGTGGTCCTTGGAGAATGGCGTCCTTGAGTTCGGGGACAGTCTGGTTGCCCCAGCGAATCAACCCGCTTTTCTTGGCGTCGGCTTCTTCGAATCCCCGAGTGATCACGGGGCGATAATCGGCGAGGCTGTGAGGAAAGGCGGCCAACGCCTCGATTGCTCCTTGCTCACCCACGAGGACCGGGTACAAGAGAGAGGTCTGCTCTGCCTTGCTTCCTGATCCCGTCAGGGCTTGCCAACTGGATAGCAGAGTCAAGTCGACGTGCACAACGCGCTCTCGGTGTGGTCGGATATCCCATGAGCCGTTGTGCTTGATGCCGGGCATCTCCCCTTGCCCGTCGTGCGCCAATGAAGCGGGCAGTGCGTCAGCGTCGCGGAGTTGGCTGACATGCAGGAAGTCGGGGTCCCGTGATGTGCCGTAGACGTGCATCCCAAACTCTTGAGAACGGGAAAGGTCTTCGAATGCCCAGTTGGCCGAGTTCACAAAATGGGCATGAACTCGGAGATGGCGATATGTGGCGGCTCGGACG
Source organism: Streptomyces sp. NPDC096176 (assembly GCF_044763255.1). Taxonomy (NCBI): domain Bacteria; kingdom Bacillati; phylum Actinomycetota; class Actinomycetes; order Kitasatosporales; family Streptomycetaceae; genus Streptomyces; species Streptomyces sp. NPDC096176. Next base: position 43,982 of record NZ_JBIWFV010000015.1, read on the forward strand.
GCACCCTCACGTACGCCGCTGAAGTGAGTGTCGGGGTGGATCATGCCCGCACTGCCATGCGGTGCAGTGTGCTGCCACACCCGTGCCATGAAAGCGCGGTAGAGGTCGCCCTGTGTTCCGAAAAGGAGCGGGTATGTGGCCTGACTGCCCAGCACGGCGACGGCCCCGGCATGGTTAGCCAACTCTTTGAGGAGGAAGCCTGGACTGCCCGTTGGTGTCTTCAACGCGTCCTCCTTGCGGAGGCGCCACTCTGCCGCATTTGGACGGTCGGCTAGAGCGAACCAGGGCTCGCGCTCCGCAAGAACCAAGGTCTCCTCCCACCGTGGCCTCACCCACGGCGGATTCCCCACCTGCAAGTCGTACCCGCCCCGCCCGAAGACTTGAGCGAACTCCAACTCCCAGTGGAAGAAGCCCTGCTGGAGCGCCACATCCCGCGCAGCGCTCGCCCACGGATACCGCGATTCCAAGTGATGCGCCCGGTCCATGCCCATGTAGTCCGGCAGATCGTCCTCGTACGGGGACAGCTCGCTCAGGGACTCGAACTCCGAGATGAGCGAGTCCGCCGGGACCTCCTGCGTCCCCAACAACGACTCCGCGAACTCCAGCCAGTCGTCCAGACCCGCGAGCGGCACGACCTCCCGGCGCTGCGCGCCTCCCGCCGACTTCCGCGCGCCCCGCGTACGACGCCGGTCCACGTCCTCCCGCGTCAGCGACAGCTGCTTGGCGTCGTCACCGAAGCCCGGAAGTGCGTCGACCTCCCACGCCATCAGGACACCCTCGTCCTCGGCAGCGACCTCCGGGGCCAGAGCAGGAGCGGAGCCCCGCTCGTACGCGCCGTCCGACCCGTCCAGCAGCCCCGCCTTCTGCACCGGCCAGAACCAGAGCGCGCACCACGCGTCCATCAGCGTCTTCAGCCGCCAGTACGGCGTGTCCACGGCCTCCAGGTCCGCGAGCACGTCCTCCCGCTGCACCGCCTCCACCGGCTGGCGCAGCCACTCGCTCTCCGCGCCCCAGACGTCGATCCGGCGCGAGATGTCCCGCTCCGAGATCTCGAGTCGCCTGCACACCAGCCCCCACAGGTACTCAGCCCTGCGCGCCAGCCCCTGGAGCCTCGCCGTCTGCTTCGCACTCGGCGACTTGGTGATGGCCTTCCTCCACGCCGCCAGACGCTTCGCGTCCTCCGGCGCGAGCGCCTTCGCCTCCTTCTCGGCCGCGACCGCGCCCCACTCCTTCGCCGGCAGCAGGAAGTGGTGCACGGACCCCTCCGGGAGACCGTCCGAAGCAGCCGTCAGCGGGAAGCGCTCCGGCGTCGTCCCCAGCCAGCCGCCCTTCTTCAGCTTCTCCGGGCCGTAGATCTCACGCCGCCCGCCGATCAGGGAGTTGCCCCGCCGCAGGTGCAGGCCGAACCACGGGGCCTCCATGCCCGGGTGCATGGTGTTCAGCCAGAGGGACACCTCCGCCAGCTCCACGGCGGTCTCGTTCAGGTCGACCCCGTACGAGTTGTGCAGCGCGATGTACGCCTTGACCTTCTGGAGTTCGACCGGGTACTTCTCCGTGTCGATCGCCTCGCCGGTCTCCTCCTGCCGTCGCCGCAGGTACTCCGCCGCGACCTGGTTGATCGCCTCGTTGAGGAACGCGCCCGACCCGAGGGCCGGTTCGCAGATCTTCCACTCCAGCAGCTCGCGCGCCTCGGTCTTCGTGCCGTCCTGGTCCAGCCGATGCTGGAGTGCCAGCTGCACGGTCACCTTCGTCAGCGACTCCGGCGTGTAGTACGACGCCGAGGTCTGCCGGTCACGCCCGGACAGCCGGTACACGAACGCGCCCGGCCGGTACCGGACCCGGCGCTCCTCGCCGGTCTCGTCGTCACGCCGCCGTACGAAGACCGCGTCCGCGTACTCGTCGGCCTTCGAGGCCGGGACGAGCCAGGAGCCGTCCTTCGGGTCGCCGCCCTTCGCGACCTCGTACAGCTCCTCGCCCGCGACGAAGCCCGAGTACGACATCAGGCCCTCGTACACCGCGCCGAGCTGGTTGATGCCGAGCTGGGCGTACGAGATGAAGCCGCCGCGTTCGCCCTTCCTGCCCTTGGTGAGCATCAGCTTGCGCAGCACCTGGTACAGCGTGGCGTTGCGCAGACGCGTGTCCAGGTACCGGGGCTCGCCCGTCTCGTCCTCGTCGTGACGGGGGTCCTGCACCGACCGGGCGCCGATGAGGCGGATCGACTCGCCCTCGAAGAGCTTGGAGTGCAGCGGCTCGAAGCGCAGGCCGATGTCTTCGGAGACCGCCGCGGTCTCCGAGGCCGCAGCCCCGTGCGTGCGCCGGGGCCGGTAGCCGTCCTGGACCTTCCTGAACAGCAGGTCCAGCGACTCGTACAGGTAGAAGCCCTCGCGCGCCTTCTCGCCGACCAGGTCGCGCTCCGCGACCAGTTCACCCAGCCGCCCGAGCCCGTAGCCCTGGTGGTACTCGGGATAGTCCGACGGCAGGATGCCCAGTTCGGGGCGGGCCTCCGCGTACAGCAGGAACAGGATCCGGTAGAGGTAGCGCAGCGACTCGCGGGTCAGCTGCCGCCCCAGCTCGGGCAGGTCCCGGACCTCCTCCGGCCGGACGCCCTGCGAGCGGATGCGTTCCAGCACCTCGTTGGCGATCAGCTCGACCGACTCGCGCAGCCCGTCCCGCAGTTCCGACGAGACGCCGACCGCGTGCTTGGTCGACTTGTCGACGAGGCCCGCAAGGGGGTTCTCGCCGCCCTCCTCCGGGGTGCGCAGCGAGTCCGCGCCGAACAGGGCGGCCAGGGTGTCGAGTTCCTGGCCGTCCTTGGTGTTGTTGCGGTTGAGCGCGGTGTCCAGTGAGGCGGCCAGGTAGCGGCCCTCGCCCCATGCCGCCCGGTCGGCGAGAACGATCACGCCGCCCACGAGGAGCAGCACGTAGCGGGGCGCGTCCTCGCTCGCGAAGAGGAAGGAGGCCAGCTTGGAGCCGGTCGTGATGGTGTTCTGCCCGTCGAGCCGCAGCGGGTGGAGCAGCCGGCCGGAGCCGTCCGGGTCGAGGGCGGCGTCCGGTTCGGCGGCCCAGCCGCAGTCGAGGGCGACGAGGCCCGGTTCGGCGTGCGCGACCTCCACCTCGTACGGGGTGTCGGCGCGTCGCACGGTGAGGGTCTGCGGCTTGGCGTCGTAGCCGAAGGCGCGCAGCACGGAGGCGTTCAGCTCGGCCGCGCGGGTGCGCCACTCGGGCCGGTCGTAGGTCAGGGCGTCGCCGTCCGCCGTGTCGTCGCCGGCCGCGTCGGCGAAGTACGCGCGGGACGTGAAGTACGGGCGGCGCAGCCCCCGCAGGCCCAGGCGCGGGGTGACGGGCAGCGCGTCGGCGGCGGGCTCGGCAGCGGACTCGGCGTCCTCGGCGGTCGTCTCCGAAGCGGCTGTCGCCTTCGCCTCCTCCTCGCGTTCCTTCCACTTCGCGAGCAGGCCCGACTTGAGGTCCTTCGGGAAGACCTCGGCCAGGTAGTGCGCGGAGAAGTAGTCGCCGCGGTTGACCAGGGAGTCGTACGTCATGGTGGTCAAAACCTCCCGGTTCAGTGCGAGGCCGCGTCGAGGACGGCGAGGATCCGGAGCATGGGGCGTCCGGTCGTCAGCAGCGAGTCGGCGAGCCGGGTCAGGTCGGTCTTCGTCGTGCCGCCGAGACCGATCTGCTCCCAGTCGCCGAGGCGCTGCCGGTACTGCTCGATCGGCTGCTCCAGGGCCCGGTCCCAGTCGTCGCTGTGCTGGTCGAGGAACATCTCCGCCGCCCGCAGCGCGTCCGGGATGCCGGCGGCGAGGGCGTCGAGGTCGTGGGAGTGCAGCGGGTTGGCCATCGTCGGGCCGACACCGGCCCGGCGCAAGGCGTCGACCATGTCGTCGGAGGCGACGCCGTCCCGTACGGTCATCCACTTCACGACGGTCGGGCGGCCCAGCGCGTTGGAGTAGATGCCCTGTACAAGGTAGGTGGGCGCGGGGACGTCGGCCGTGATGACCGGGGCCTCCTGGCGGCCCAGGTTGACCAGAACCTTGTCCGTCAGCCACTCCACCACCGGGTGGAGGTCGGTCAACAGCGAGATGTCGGGCCAGCTGGACGTGGACGACTCGCGGGCACGGACCAGCGACAGGCTGGCCAGCTTGCGGTTGAGCGTCACCAGCATCCGCTCGTGGAGGCGCTGCTCGCGGCGGTAGTCCGGGGGCAGGGCCTTCATCCGGTGGACCAGGTCCGCGGGCGGGCGGAACGACATCAGGCCCGTCTCGTCGTCGCGGTCCATCTCCAACTGCCGCTGCGCGTCCGGGAACACCTCGCGCAGCGCCTCGTCGACGAACTCCCGCGTCCCGGCGAACAGGCGCGGTACGACGGCGGGCGCGGGCGCCGGGCCCGTACCGTCGTCGTCGGCCGGTGCCGCGGGACCTTCGGACGCGGCAGGGGCCGCCTCGGTGCCGTCGAAGGCGTCGACCTCCGCGAAGAAGTCCGCCAGGAAGTCGTCCGTGGCCGCCGCGGCGTCCTCGGCCGACCGCTGAAGCGACTCGTCGACCGTGCGGCCCCGCAGCAGGTCCTGGACGAGGGACTTCTCCTCGGCCTCGGCCCGGTACAGCCCGCTAACCGCCTCCGCCGTGCCCAGCGAGCGGTGGGCCTCGTCCTCGCGCTCCAGGAGGCGTTCTGCCACCGTCCGGTCGTCCTTCGCACCGTCGACCTCGCTGGTGAGGATCAGTGCGCGGAACTGCGGCCGGTGCGCCTGCCCGTAGCGGTCGATACGGCCGTTGCGCTGCTCGATGCGGATCAGCGACCAGGGCACGTCGTAGTGGATCAACTGGTGGCACTGGCGGTGAAGGTTGACGCCCTCGGAGGCGACGTCACCCGTGAAGAGGATGCGTACGGGGGTGTCGCCGAGGCCGAAGTCCTCGACGCACTGCATCTGCTGCTCGTCGGAGAGCCCGCCGTGCATCACCCGCGCGGCCTCGTCGAGCGCCTTGCCCTTGAAACCGAGCGCCGCAGGCACCGCCTCCCGCAGCCACTCCAGGGTCTGGACGCGCTCGGAGAAGACAACGACACGGGTGTCGGACTTCGGGCCGACGCCGATGGTCTTCAACTGCTGTACCAGGGCCGCGAACTTCGCCGAGTCGGCCTCGGTCATCCCGGCCGTGAGCTCGCGCAGTCGTTCCAGTGCGACGCGTTCCGGTGCGTCCGGGTCGGCGAAGTCCTTCTTCTCCAGCGTCTTCACCCGCGCGTTCACCGTCGCCCGGAACGCCTTGTGCGACGACAGGAACGACTTCAGCAGCGTGTACGGGAACAGCGGCACCTCGCTCACCGACGTGCCGTCCGCCGGGAGCCACACCCGGGCCAGCTCCTCGAACACCTTCTCCTCGGCCGGGGTCGCCGCGCAGTGCACCGACTCCGACGGGCCGCGGTCCGCCCACTGGCCCTTCATCGTCTCGCGGACCTCGGGGCTGACCTTCGTCCGGCGGATGAACAGGTGCTTGATGTCGTCGGCGTCGTAGTGCTCCGGGTCGTGGATCGCCGCCGGGTCGAGCAGAGCGATCAGTTCGGCGAAGGAGCGGGCGTTCCCGTTGTGCGGGGTGGCCGAGGCCAGGATCAGCGCGTCCGTGCGCGGGGCGAGGAGCTGGGCAAGCTGGTTGCGCAGCGAACCGCGGTTGATCAGGTTGTGCGACTCGTCGATGACGACCGCGTCCCAGCGGATCTGCTCCAGGTGATGCTTGTACTGGTCGGTGTTCTTCAGGGTGTCGATGGAGACGATGACCCGCTTGAAGTAGGTGAACGGGTTCCGGCCCGCCGGGATCTCCCGCTGAACCTTCTCGATGCCCGTCGAGTCGAGGCGGATCAGTGGGATCGCGAACCGGGTCCACAGCTCGTGCTGGAACTGCTCCAGGACGTGCTGCGGGGTGACGACGAGGATGCGCTCGCCGCGTCCCCGCCGGATCAGCTCCGCCAGCGTCAGCCCGATCTCCAGGGTCTTGCCGAGGCCGACGACGTCGGCGATCAGCAGGCGCGGGCGCAGGTTCGCGCCCGAGAGCGCGAGCTGCGCCGGGCGGTGCTGGTACGGGAGGGAGTCGAGAAGGAAGCTGTCGGCGAGGGCGAGACCGCGCTCGGACTGGGGGAGCGGGGTCTTGCGGAGCACGGCCTCCAGGAAGAGGCGGCCGCGGCGGAAGCTCGCCGAGCCGTCCGCGATCAGCTTGGTGCGGCGCGGGTCCATCAGCTCCACGTCGTCCAGTGCTGTGAAGAACACGGCCTCCTGGTCGCGGACGAACTCCGAGACGCCGACCGCCTCGATCCGGTCGCCGTCGTGCGCGGTGCGGGTGACGTTCCGTACGAGCCACTCCTCGTCGCGGACGACGATCTGCGCGCCGGGCGGGTACTGCGCCGCCTCGGCGGGACTCGTTGTGGGACGGACGTCCGTGCGCTCCTGTTCGACGGTCACGGGCGCTGTCTCCTGGGGCTGATCTGTGAATGCGGGGTGAAGCGGACGGTGAGGAGCGTCAGAACGCGGCGGTCTGCGCGTACGTCTCGCGCAGCTGCTGCGCCACCTTGCGTGCGAGCACCGAGTGGCGCAGAGGCGCGGGGGCTGCGGGCCGCTTCGGCTTCAGCGGCCTCGGGGCCGGCTCGTGCGAGGTCGGCTCCGGGACCACGGCCGGAGATGGTGCGGTAGGCTCCGCGACCTCGACCGTGGGCGTCCAGGCGACGGTCGGTGGCACGTCCAGCGGGAGCGTGGGAAGCGGCGCCTGCTGCACGGGCAGCGTCGGCGCCTCGGACGGCGACGGCTGTCCCGGCCCCGGTGCCGTGAACGTCGTCAGGCGCCGGCGGGCCTGGGCCACCTTCATGCCCTGCGCCTCGATCACGGTCCGGCACTGCTGTACCACCTCGGCCAGCGTCGGCCGTTCGGCGGGCGTGTAAGCCAGCATCGCCGTGAGCAGGGGAAGCAGCTCCGCGTGCACCCCCGATAGGTCCGGTTCCTTCGACGGGTCGGTGATCTGGTGGAACAGGACGTGGATGTTGTCGGCCTGATACGGGTAGTGGCCGGTCGCCGCGTAGAGCAGGACGGCACCGAGGGCGTACACGTCCACCGGGGGCTCGTGCGGCTTGATGCCGTTCGCCTGCTCCGGGGACATGCAGGCCGGGGTGCCCATGACGGTGTTCGGGGCGGTGAGGGTGGCCGTGGTCTCGGTGAACACCGCGAGCCCGAAGTCGATGATCTTGGGGCCGTTGGGGCCGAGAAGGATGTTCGCGGGCTTGAGGTCCCTGTGCACCAGGCCCTGTTTGTGCACGGCCGCCAGGGCTTCCGCGAGGATCGCGCCGAGGGAGGCGGTGAGGACGTGGGGGAGGGGGCCGTGCGTCGTGATGTGCTTGCGGAGGTCCGGGCCGTCGACGTACTCGGTTGCGAGCCACGGGCGTTCCGCTTCGGGATCGGCGTCGAGGAAGGCGGCGATGCGCGGGCCCCAGACCGTCTTGAGCACCTCGATCTCCTGCGCAAAGCGCAGCCGGGCCTCTGAGTCGACCACGGACGTCTTGATCACCTTCACGGCAGCCGGCTCGCCGCCCTGGGACTCGCCCAGATAGACCTGCCCCATGCCGCCGTGCCCGATCCGGCCGAGGAGCTCGAATCCGCCCAGGTCGGAGGGGTCCTCTGGGCTCAGCGGGGTGGTCTGCACGCGGGTCCTCGTCCAGCTCGTTCGGGTGGTGTAGGTGTCCGACACACGGTAGTCGACCGTGTCCGTCCGCGGAGCAGGTATCGGGTGACCCGGGAGGCCGGCCCGTTGCGAGAAAACGTTCACTTCTGACCGAATGTTCGAGCCTTCACAACAGATTCATATCGGGTGTGGGAGTTCGGTGCGTCGCTCCACTCTGCCTGATAGTCACATTCTCATCAGGGGGGAACTGTGAAGACGGCTGCCCCTGCCCGTTCGGTCCAGGAGGTCCCCGCCGTATGCCCCATCAGTCCGCCACCGCACGCGCAGCCTCGGACGACCCCGGTCTCGACCGGTTGAAAGCGGTCCTCGACGGGTGGCGCAACTCCCTGCTGGACATGGGTGGACGGAACCGGCTGCTGAACTTCAAGCACACACGGACCTCCACCCTGGAGATCACGTCACCAGCCGCTTCCGTCCTGCTGGGGGGCCTTGCCAAGGGACTCGACTTCGCACCGGTCGACGATGCGAGCGACAGCGGAGGGATGAGCATCCGCAAGGCGGCGGACCCCCGGCCCGGCATTGTCACCCAGAAAGCCACGCAGGCTTCGCTGAGCAGCGCCCTCTACCAGCTCAGGCAGAGGTCCGGGCAGATGTTCAACGACTACGGTCTCTGGGTCCTCTGGCTCGGGGTCGGCATGCTCGACTGGCGTGAGGAGGGTGCCCACGAGAGCAGCCTCGCGCCCCTGGTCCTCGTCCCCGTCGAACTCCGGCGGGACAGCAGCCGCTCCTACCGGCTGCACCCGGCCGAAGGGCAGGACCGCGTCCACAACCCTGCCCTCGCCGTGAAGGCGGAGCGCCTCGGAGTCGACTGGACCCCCGTCACCGACTGCGACCCCGCCGACCTGCCCGCCGTCCTCACGGCCGCGCGCAAAGTGGTCTCCGGGCTCAAGCAGTGGTCCGTGGACGAACGCTTGGTGCTGGGCCTCTTCGCCTCGCACCGCGAGGCGATGTACCAGGACCTCCAGCAGAACGAGGCCCGCATCCTCGCGCACCCGCTGGTCCGGGCGGTAGCCCTCGGCCCGGACGCCGGTCTCCCCGACGACCTGATCGGGTTCGAACCGCCCGATCCGGACCGCATCGACGAGGTGCAACTGCCGGAACGCACACCCCTCGTCCTGGACGCCGACGCCTCGCAGCGCCAGTGCATCGCCGCAGCCCTCGACCAGCGTTCGTTCGTGATGAGCGGCCCGCCCGGCACCGGCAAGAGCCAGACGATCACCAACATGATCGCGGCCCTCATGCACGCGGGGCGCAGCGTGCTGTTCGTCAGTGAGAAGGCGGCCGCCCTCGACGTGGTCCGCAACCGCCTGCGTTGCGTCGGCCTCGGAGACTTCGTCCTGGCCCTGCACAGCGCCGACACCAGCAAGAAGGCCGTGGCGACCGAACTCGCCCGCGTGCTCACCACGGAGGCGCGCGTGACCGGCGCCGCGGAGCACGAGCTCGAACACGCACGGCGGCTCCGCGAGGAGCTGTCCGCCTACGCCGCGGCCATGAACCAGGTACGCGAGCCACTCGGCCGGACCCTGCACGATGTACTGGGACGTCTCGTCCGCCTCGAACAGGAGGAGACGCCGCAACTCGCCCTCTCCGCAGGCAAGGCCGGGAAGACGCAGAAGCTGAGTGCCGGCGCGCTCCAGGAAGCGGTCCACGCCGCCCATGCCGTCAGCCGCGCTTGGCGGCCCGCAGCCGAGGGAGAGGCCTTCGCCTGGCGAGGGCTGACCGGCTCCGCCCCGCAGCAGGCCGTCACCGAGGCCGCCGAGGCACTCCAAGCGGTCACAGCTGCCGCAGCCCGCCGCCCCTTCGCCGCCGGCCGGGACGAGCCCCGCTCGGTGCGCGAACTCCAGCAGACGGTGCGGGCCGTGCGGGCGGGGTTGCCCGACCCGCCCGATGCGTCCGCCGACACCGCACTGCCCGAGGACGTCTCCGACCAGACGGCCCAGCTTGCGGACCTGTTCGGCATGCCGAAACAGGACACCGCGGAAGCCGCCTTCGCCCTGTGCGAGCTCGCCGACCTTACGGAGACCGAACACCGCCCCCTCGCCGCCTGGTTCTCCTCCGACGGACTGCGGGCCGCGCACACGGCGGCGGACGACATGCGCCGGGCCCTGGCCGCCGAGCGCGCGGCCCGTGCCGCGGCCGACGACGTCTTCGGGGAACAGGTCGTCGGCGCGCCTGGACTGCCGGAGCTGGCCGCGCGCTTCGCCGACCAGCACAAGGGGCTACTGGCCCGCTTCTCCGCCCAGCTCAAGTCGGACCGAGCCGCTGTCGCCGCACTCTCCATGGCGGGGACCTGTCACAAGTCCCAAGCCGCCCGGCTCGGTGACGCCCTCGCCTGGCACACGGCGGCCGGCGAGACCGCCCGCCTCGCCGACACGCATCAGGCCGTCCTCGGGCACTACACGCCCCGGACGGAGTCCGATCTGGACCGGCTCGACGCGGCCCTCGCCGCCGGCGACCGGATCGCCGCCCTGACCCGTGACGCGGAGCAAGTCGACCGGGCGGCGGAGCAGCTGGCTGACGAAGCGGACAGGGACCGCCTGGCCGCGCTGCTCGCTGCCAACGTCCGCAGAGCACTGGCCGACTGGTGCGACATCACCACGCGGCGTACAGCACGCTGGTCCACCTCGGCGGAGGCGGTCGTCGAACTCTTCGACGCGGCCCGCCGCACCCAGCTGTCTCCCCTTCTGCTCGGCACCTTCGACCAGGCGCAGCAGGTCGTCGGAACTCTCGACAACGACTGCAGAGGCCCCGAGGAATGGCAGGCCCACCGGGAAGGACTGACGGTCCTGGCCCGGCACGGAGCAGACGACATCGTCTCCACCGCCGCCGAGCGTGCGCTCTCCCCGGAACTGCTGCCCGACGTGGTCGAGCAGGCACTGCTCCGCGCCTGGGCCGACGGCATCCTCGCAAGCGACGAACGACTGCGCACCACCCGATCCGACGACCTCGACGCACGGGTCGCCAACTTCCGGGAAGCGGACACCCGACTGGTCGCCGCGGCCGGCCGAGCGGTGATCGAGGCGTGCAACAAGAGGCGTCCGCGCCGGTTCGGCAGCGGCGGTGGCGCCGTCATCACCCGAGAGGCGGAGAAGAAGACCAGACACATGCCCGTGCGCGATCTGCTGGCCCGCACTCGCGAGGTCGTGCAGCCGGTCAAGCCCTGCTTCATGATGAGCCCGCTCACCGTCAGCCAACTCCTTCCCGCCGACTATGCCTTCGACGTCGTCGTCTTCGACGAGGCGTCACAGGTGCGCCCAGGAGACGCGATCAACTGCATTTACCGCGGGCGCACCCTGATCGTCGCCGGCGACGAGAAGCAGCTGCCGCCGACGTCGTTCTTCGACTCCGCGGCCGAGGACGACGGTGACGAGTACGACGAGGACGTGCCCGACTCCTTCGAGTCCCTGCTCCACGCGTGCAAGGCGGGCTCCTTGCGCGAGCTGCCGCTGCGCTGGCACTACCGCAGCCGCCACGAGAACCTGATCACCTTCAGCAACCGCGAGTTCTACAAGAACTCAATGATCACCTTCCCCGGTGCGCTGGACGAGGGCAACGACGTCGGTGTCGCCTTCCTCCAGGCGGAGGGCGTGTACGACCGGGGCGGACGCAGGGACAACCGGGCCGAGGCCGACTTCGTGGCGCAGCGCGTCATCCACCACTTCGACACTCGCCCCGGCCGCACCCTGGGCGTGGTGGCGCTCTCCCAGGCGCAGGCCTCGGCCATCGATCTGGCCGTGCAGCAGGCCCGGTTGACGCGTCCGGACCTGGACCCCTGCTTCACAGACGACCGTCTCGACGGCTTCTTCGTCAAGAACCTCGAATCCGTCCAGGGCGACGAGCGCGACGTGATGATCATGTCCATCGGATACGGGCCCGACGAGCACGGCAAGCTCGGGCTGAACTTCGGTCCGATCAACAAGGGTGGCGGTTGGCGGCGCCTGAACGTCGCCGTCACCCGCGCCCGCTACCGCATGGAGGTCATCGCCTCCTTCCGAGGGACCGGCCTGCCGGACAGCAGCAACGAGAGCGTCCAGTACCTCAAGCGCTACCTGGAGTATGCGGAGAGCGGCCCCTCTGTACTGGCACGTGACGTCGTCCAAGGCGACGCCGAACCCGACAGCCCCTTCGAGGAATCCGTCCTCGAAGTGCTGCGCGGCTGGGGGTACACAGTCCAGCCGCAGGTCGGCGTCGCCGGATACCGCATCGACATCGGGCTCCGGCACCCGGAGATGCCGGGGGCGTACGCGCTCGGCATCGAGTGCGACGGCGCGATGTACCACTCGTCGAAGGCGGCACGCGACCGGGACCGGCTGCGGGAACAGGTGTTGAACGGGTTGGGGTGGCGGTTGTACCGGATCTGGGGGACTGACTGGTACCGAGGCCGAGCAGGGGCGGAGCTGCGCCTGCGTGAAGCGGTCGAGCATGCCATCGCCCAGGGGCCGCTCATCGCGGGCACGGGGGAGCCACGCTCGGCAGAGCCTCGTGACGCGTCGGCCCCAGCAACGACCTCCGCCGTGAGCGCCGCCGCTGCGGCAGCCGGTGCCGTCGTCACCGTTCCCTTGCCACGGCAGGCGGCAGTGGAACCGGCCGAGCCGGAGCGCGTCCGGGTGGACACCGACATGGAGCGGGAGTGGAGTGCCGAGTACCGCATCGCCTCTGTGACGGTCTCCTCCCCCTACGAGCTGCATACGCCCGAAGCCCGGCCGCAACTGCGTCGGCTGCTGGCTCAGATCATCGAGGTGGAGGGCCCGATCCACGAGGATCTGCTCGTGCTGCGCGCCAGAGAGGCATGGGGAGTGGGCCGCGCCGGAAACCGTATCCGCGACAACGTCCGCGCAGTGGCGGCAACCCTCGTGCGATCGAGGCTGATCACGGCGGACGGGCCGTGCTTCGACACTGCGAACAGATCCGAACTGAAGGCGCGCACGCCCCTCGCCGGCGACACTCCACGGAAGATCGCTCACATCGCGCCGTCCGAACGGTACGTCGCGCTCTGCGAGCTCGCCTTCGAGTGCCCGGGCATGTCACAGGACGAACTGATCAAACAGGCCGGTGACTACTTCGGTTGGCGGCGCACGGGCAAGGACATCCGCGACTGCCTGGCCGCCGACCTTCTGGAACTGGAGCGCCTCGGAAGGCTGGAGGGCGGGCCGGACCGCATCAGCGCGGTGCGTTGACCACGGGTTGAGCGGCCGCCTCCGAGTGGCCGCTCCCGAGAGTGCACGCTGTTCCCGCTGAGGTACGCCAGCGGCAACGGCCCGAGTCCGGTGTTACGAGGACCCGGCGCTCACCAGGTCGGTTCTCCAGGGGACCCAGCCCCCAGGGCACCCTGCGCATCCCGTGCCGGCCCCGGCCCCTCCGGGCGCCCCCGTATCACCAACGTCTATGCTGCGCCCATGAATGGAGCAGCCCCCGGCGCCTTGGCCGGTCGCCCCGGACCGCCGACCCCGCAGCCCCGGCGAGGGAGTGCGGGGCGGTCGTTGCTGGCGACCGTCGCCGTGCTGCTGATGGCTTGGGGCGTCGCCGCCGGCAACACCGCCATCGCGTACGCCAGTTTGGGCCACGATGTCGTGCCCATCGTCACCGGCTGTGTTTTCGTCCTCGCCTTCATGATCGTGTTGCGCGTGCTGCACCACGCGTGGTGGCTGGCGCTGCTGTCCGTCCTGCCCGCCCTGTTCGTCCTCGTCGGCTCCGTGCAGTACGCGCCCGAGGCCGCGCTCGACCGGCGTGGCGTGCGCGAGAGCGTTGTCGTCACCGCGGACAGCGCGGCGGGGACGTCGAGCAACCATCACCGGTTCACACTCGCCGGTCCCGAGGGCGAGCTGGACGAGACGCTCGGGTACCGCGGCAGCAATCCCGGCCTGAGCGTGGGTGATCGGATCGATGTCGTCCGCGATCCCGAGGGACTGGTCCCGATGGAGCGTGCCGAGGACGTCGACCCTGAGGGGCGCCTGGACGGTCTGGTCGGCGGCGTCGCAGGCTGGACGCTGATCACCCTGGCGGCGGGATGGCGCGGCCACTACCTCCGGCGCAGTGGTCGTGAGCCGCTGCTCGACGGCATGTACTGACCGGCGGGCAGTACAGCAGAGGCTTCCGGTCGGCTGGCGGGGCAGAGAGGCGCCCGCGACGTACCGGTCGCCGTTCCACGCAAAGTGCCGGAGCCGCCGTCCTGGGTGCCCGGGTCGTGGGCAGCGTCCCCTTGATGTCGGTGGCGGCTCCTAGGCTCACCATCATGAGCAGATGGGTGGCAGACCCCGGCATACTCCCGGCCCAGGCCGAGCGCCAACGCGCACTCGCCGAGCGCGGCGATCTGTCCGGGTTGGCCCGAGCCGTGATGGAGGCGGCGGCGCGCAACGGATCCATGACCGGGCCAGGCCCGGAAGCCATGGCCCGGCTGCGGCAACTGCCGGACGGCGACCGCCTGGAGCTGGCGCGCACTTGGGCGCAATGGCACCTCAACCCCGAGGCCGAGTGGACCGGTGACATCGCCCAGCGGGATCTGTCCTACTTCCGGGCGGAGCTGCTCGTCGTGGCCACGGGCGTCGTTCGCGATCTCGACCCGGACCTCCTGGCCGACGAGCGGCGCCCAACTGACAGTTGTGGCTGGGGAGTATGTTGCCTCCGGCCATCGGGAGTGGGAGCTCGCCGACGCGGAGATCGCCGCCGGACGGACACCCGGCCCGACGGTCCTTGCGGCCTTCCGACGCACCGTCCTCGACTACCACGACGAGCCAGCATTGCGCGACGTGCTCACCCGCTTCGCCGGCCCCGTGCTCAACCCGGGGGACGCGTGGGCGGACCAGGCACTCGAGGACGCGGTGCGCGGCGGTGGGGCCTGGCAGCAACTGCTCGCCCACCGGGCCCCCGTCTCCGCGAGCAGACCCTCGGCAGCCTGGGTCCGCACTGGCCGGGGCCTCCTGGATGCGGCGGGTCCGGAGCAGGTCCGCCGCCATGTTCTGCGGTGGTTCGGCCTGGTGGGGCGACAGCGGAGCGTTCCGCTACGGGGCTGGCACGGCCCCAACGCGTACGACCCGTACAACATCCACTCCCTGCGGGCCCTCGCCTGGCTCCTGTCGCTCCTGCCGTCCAGTGAGGACACCTGCGACGGCCTGGCCCAGCTCGTCCGGACCACCCTCGACGGCGCGGCGGCTCTGGGCCGCAACCCCGTCAGGGTCGCGGAGGCCGCCGTGACCGCACTGGCGCGCATCGGCGGCGAGGACGCCCGGCTCGAACTGAAGAGGCTGCGTGCGCACATCACGGACAAGCACGTACTCCGCCGCATCGACCGCGCCCTGACCGCCGTAGGCTGACCGCTCTCGGTCCACGGGTAGCGGTCGCCGTCGAGCTTGTCGGACACCTCGCCGTTCGCTTCCCACACTGCTGCGGCTCCCGTTGGGACCAGAACTCCTTGCGCATGCGGCGTGTTCGGGCCGCCCGCAGTGGACCTGCAGGGAAGGATTTCCGCCCGAGCGGTGGTGATCAACGGCAGACGATCACGCCTCAGTTGGCGCCTCCGCCGACGCGAAACCCTCGCGTGCTACTCACCGGTAAGGAATGATGGCGGCCAACTGTCCAGGTGCTCGGTTGCGGAGGTAGCGGTGACGACGTCCGAGGAACGGACCACGGTGCACGCCTTCCGGGACGACGCCCTCGGCGAGCACGACGCCGTCGGGCTCGCCGAGGCGATCCGGCGGCGGGAGGTCGGTGCCGAAGAGGTCGCTCGGGACGCTGCGGCGCGCGTCAGCGAGGTGGAGGCCCGGCTCAACGCCGTCCAGGTGCACATCGACGTTCCGGCGATCGGCTCCGGGGCGGGCGCCGCTTTCGCCGGGGTGCCGACCTTCGTCAAGGACAACACCGACTACCTGGGGCTGCCCACCGGACACGGCAGCGCCGCGTTCGAGCCGCGGGCCGCGCGGCGGCACGCGCCGTTCGCCCGGCAGTTCCTGAGCAGCGGCGTCACGGTCCTCGGCAAGACCCGGCTGCCCGAGTTCGGCTTCAGCCCCACCACGGAGTACGAGGACGCCGAGCCGGTCCGCAACCCGTGGCACACCGGCCACTCGTCGGGCGGGTCGTCGGGCGGCAGCGCGGCGCTCGTCGCGGCGGGGGCGGTGCCGATCGCGCACGCCAACGACGGTGGTGGCTCGATCCGCATCCCCGCCGCCTGCTGCGGACTCGTCGGGCTGAAGCCGACCCGCGGCCGGGTCGTGCCGAACGCGCAGGGCCGTCAGCTTCCGATCGACATCGTCACCGACGGCATCGTGAGCCGTTCCGTGCGGGACAGCGCGGCGTTCCTCGCCGCCGCCGAGACCCACTGGCGCAACCCGAAGCTGCCGCCCGTGGGCCTGGTCGAAGGCCCCTCGGAGCGGCGGTTGCGTGTCGGGTTCCTGCTGGACTCGCCGAACGGTGTCCAATCCGACGCAGCCACCCGGGCGGCCGTCACGGAGACGGTGGCGACGCTCGTGCGGCTCGGCCACACCGTGCAGCCGGTGGAGTTGGCGATCGATCCCCGCTTCACCGAGGACTTCCTCACCTACTGGGGGCTGGTGTCGTTCCTGATCGGCGTCACCGGCCGCACCCTCGGCACGGACTTCGACCGGCGCCGCATGGACGGCCTCAGCCGGGGACTGCGCGAGACGTACCTGAAGAGCTGGCAGCGCACGCCGGGCGTGCTGCGGCGGCTGAAGCGTACGCGGGAGGCGTACGCGGCGGCGTTCCGCGGGCTCGACCTCGTCCTCTCCCCGGTGCTCGCCCACACCACGCCGCCGATCGGCCACCTCAACCCGGGCGTCCCTTACCCGACGCTGATCGAACGGCTCCTTGAGTACGTCGCGTTCACACCGATCAACAACGTCGTCGGGACCCCGGCGATCTCGGTGCCGGCCACGAGCGCGACGACGGACGGACTGCCCATCGGCGTCATGTTCTCCGGCCGCCCGGGCGCCGAACGCACGCTGCTGGAGGTCGCGTTCGAGCTGGAAGCTGACGGGCCCTTCCGCCGTATCCAGGACCTCTGAGGCGGCCCCACTGGGGCGTGTATCGAAAGTAAGTACGTCCTCGCTCTTGTAGCCTCACCCGGATGATGACCGAGGCAGGCGTGATCGAACGGATCTGGCGGTATCCGATCAAGTCGACAGGGGGCGAGTCGCTCCACCGCGCGGAGGTAGAGGCGAGGGGGTTTGTCGGCGACCGTCTCTTCGCGGTGCGCGACGCTCAGGGCAAGTTCGGCTCGGGGAAGAACACTCGTCGGTTCCGCAGGATGCCGGGCCTGCTGCATCTGCGTTCCCGCTACGCGGACGACGTCGGTGAACCTGAACTGCTGGACCCGCGAGGCGCAGTGGTACCGGATCCGAGTGCCTACCTTCGTCGCTACCTCGGTCGCGAGGACGTCGAGGTAGTCCGCGAGGGGGCAATCTCGCACTTCGACCAGCTGCCTGTCAGCGTGTTGACCACGGCCACCCTTGACTGGGTGCGTTCGGCGGTACCCGATGTTCCCGTGGATGAGCGACGCTTCCGGCCGAACCTCCTGGTACGCACACCACCAGGCACCCCGCCGTTCGTGGAGGACGAGTGGTTCGGGAGCAAGGCGCGGATCGGCGACGCGGTGTGCATTGAGTTCGTGCGATCGAGTGAGCGATGTGTGATGACCAACGAGGCTCAGCAGGACCTCCCCCACTCGCCGCTGGTATTGCGGGCCATCACGAAAGCGCACGACATGCGGTTGGACGGGCTTGCCACGGTCGTGTCACCAGGCCAGGTGCGGGCCGGAGACTCCCTCGTTCTGCTCTAGGGTTCATCGAAAGTGGATCTCGTTCCGGGCCGCTTCATTCCGGGCTTCGGGCGTGACGTGAGTGAAGCGGACCTCGTGCAGGCGGCCGTCGAAGAAGCCAAGGCGTCCTCGGTGTGGTGCAAGGTCGTCGTCGACTGACGGAGGCCCGCCGTCTGGTGGCCGGCCTGCCGGGCCGGCCGGACATGGATCCGCGCTGCGGGCCGAGACGTCGATCACCTCGCGGCCCAGGTGATCCGATCCGCCGGTGTCGAGGCGCCAGGCGTTGTCCCAGTCGAGGGTGATGCGATTACGGCGCCGTACGACCGGATCCTGGAGCAGCTCAGACGTCAGGCCAGGGTCGTTGTCATGCAGCCGGTCCAGCAGCTCAGGTCGTACGGAGCGCACATTCAACCGCTCCATAACCGTGCGCTTTGCCGTTTCCCCGCAAGCGGTGCAGAGCGCGAGGAGCCAGGCGTCGATGAGCTTGTGATGTGCGTTGACGCGAAATTTACCGCTTGCCCGGAAGCGCTCGGACGCGCACGCGCGGCAACGGCGGAGAACGAGCGGCAGGCAGGTGGGCACAACTACCCAGGTTGCGAGCACAGAAGTACACCGGTTTCAGTGAGAAGTCCGCAGCAAAAAGGAGCGCGGCGCACATGCGCGACGCGCGACGATTCAGCGCTCGGGAGGTCTCACAGGGTGTACAACGGCACGTCCTTGACCAGACGAATTGGTTCGGCAGCACGGTAATGGCGCACAACAGCGCTGTTCCACTGGTTTTCGAGCGGCCGCTCGAGCCGGCGTTCGCGGGCGCAACCCGGCCGGCACAAAGCGGCCTTCGCCGGACTCCGCCCGAAGGAGCAGCATGTGCTCGATCGGCACCGACGAGACGGACACGTCCCTCACGGTGCTCACTGCACCCTGGCCAGTGGTGCGGTGCCACGGCGGCCCTCGTCCGTGGGACGCTCTCGCCAACTACGTGACCAGCCTCGGATACGGCACGGCGGACGCGGCGTTCGACCGGTGGTGGACGGGGAGCGACCGGCGCTTCCATGCGGTGGGCAAGGCGTCATCCGCTTCCACGCCGTGTACTGGCCGGCGATGCTGATGTCGGCGGGACTCCCGCTGCCCACCGACATCCTCCCGCCGCCCGTCTCGCGGTTCCTCCCCATCCGGCGACCGGGAGGCGGCGGGTGCCGCGCCGTCCACGCGCCCCGGAGGCGGGAAGTGACGCAATCTTTCAGTGCGTTGATACGGCGATGTGTGAGGACAGCGCGCGGAGGAAGTCGGGCGCGTCGAAGATCTCGCCGGCGGAGGCGACGCCGACCGTCCTGGTCCGTCCCGTGAGGATGCGGTCGACCGCTTCCACCACGAGCGGCGCGGTGACGGCGTAGATGTCCCGGCCGCTCGCCACGGCGCGCCGTTCGGTGCCGCCGGAGCGCACGACGACATCGACGAGGAAGGTCTGCGCGGACCGCCCTTGCTCGTCCACCGCCGTGGGAGTCGGCGTGTCCGGGGCCGACACCTCCCTGGCCGCCTCGACCGTCATGTAGGTGCGCACTTCGGGGATGGGCAGATGGCTGGGGATGGTGACGACGTCGGCCATCGTGAACTCCCCGACGACCTCCTTGGGGCCCAACGGGTCGGGGAAGGGCCACTCGAGGGTCGCCGCGTCGTCCTGGCGGTAGTCCAGCCGCCCGTTCCTGTACACGACACGTGCGCCGCCCCGCCGCTGCCGTGAGACCGCGCCCGCGGACCGCGTCCCGCCGGTGGGCTGCCAACTGCTCAGCCCGTACGCGACGTGCGCCTCGTCGGCCGACGTCCAGTCGCCCATCGCCGCGGTGGTCAGCAGGTCGCCGAGGGCGCCGAAGAAGGCCATTGCGGGGACGACCACCGCTCCTGCGGCGCGGGCGCGTTCCGTGAAGTCCGCGAACGTGTCGGCGTTGGCCTCGATTTCGGCCGCCACGTCCACATACGGGATCCCGGCCCGCAGGGCCGCCTCGATCACGGGCGCGGCAGTCGCCGCGAAGGGACCGGCACAGTTGATCACCGTTGCCGCCCCGGCCAGCGCGCGGTCGAGCGAGGCCGGATCGTCGACCGACGCGGGCCGGGCCTCGAGTCCGGGACAGGATGCCGCCAATTCCTGCAGCTTGCCGGCGTCGCGGCCGGAGAGAACCGGTACGAACCCGCGCTCCCGCAGCTCCGCCACCACGAAACGCCCGGTGTGCCCGTACGCGCCGAACACCGCAATCGTCTGCCCTGATCCCATGACCTCTCCCCGTGCTCGAATGATCGACTGCGCACATCCTGTCGGGGGCGAGCCCCCGACCGTGAGTGTCTGGAACGACATGACCCGTACAATTCCCGACATGGGTACTGTCGCGCTGGCCGTCACCGACGGGATGCTGCACTTCGAACTGTCCCTGGCGTACGAGGTGTTCGCCGCCGCCCCGGCCGGTGTAACGGTCCCCTGGTACGACGTCACCGTCTGCGGGCCGGTCGCCCTGCCGGTCGGCCGATTCCTGCTCGAGCCCGACTCCGGGCTCGACCGGCTCCGGCACGCCGATACCGTGATCGTCCCCGGATGGGCCGACGTCGACGAGGATCCCCCCGCCGACTTGATCGACGCGGTGCGCGCGGCCCACGAGGCGGGGGCGCGTGTGGTCTCCCTCTGTACGGGCGTGTTCGTGCTGGCCGCCGCCGGCCTGCTCGACGGGAAGCGCGCAACCACGCACTGGGCGCACACCGATGCCCTGGCGGCCCGCCACCCCCGGGTGCAGGTCGACCCGGACGTGCTCTACGTGGACAACGGCAGCGTGCTCACCTCCGCCGGCAAGGCCGCCGCGCTGGACCTCTGCCTGCACCTCGTCCGCCTCGACCACGGCTCGTCGATCGCCAACGCCGTCGCCCGACGCCTCGTCGTACCACCGCACCGGGCGGGCGGCCAGGCCCAGTTCGTCACCACCCCGGTGCCCGCCCAGGACGACCACCCGCTCGCCGCACTGTTCCCCTGGATCCTCGAACGGCTCGACCAGGCGCTGACAGTCGAGGACCTGGCCCGCCGGGCACGGATGAGCTCGCGCCACCTGACCCGCCACTTCAGAGCGGCGACCGGCACCACCCCGCTGCAATGGCTGCTGACCCAGCGGATCCGCCGCGCCCAGGAACTGCTGGAGAAAGCCGACGACAGCGTCGACACCATCGCAGCCGCCACCGGCATGGGTACCGCCACGACGCTGCGCCGCCACTTCAACCGTACGGTCGGTGTTCCCCCGGACACCTACCGCCGTACCTTCCGCGCGCGGACCCGCTGACCGGGCCGGCCTCGACGCCGCCGCGCCCTCCCGCGCCTGGTCGGCCGCGGCGCGTGCAGTGCGTCCGGCGTGCGGTCCGGCCGCCGAGTGCTCCGGTCTCAAGGACCGGCGGTGAGTTCCCACGCACCCCGTCCGCAGCTAGCGGTGTGAGGGCTCGGCCACCTCGGCCACCTCGACCACCTCAGAGCCATCGCGACGGATCCGCTCGGTCCCCCAGGCGCCGAGCGGTTCGAGCGCTTTGTTGAGCGTGTGCCCGTGCTCGGTCAGGGAGTACTCGACCCGTGGCGGCACCTCGGCATAGACCTTCCGGTGCACGAGGCCGTCTGCCTCCATCTCGCGCAGATGCTGAGTCAGCATCTTCTCGCTGACGCCCGGCAGACCGCGGCGGAGCTCGGCGAAGCGGCGTACGCGATGGGTGTCGAGTTCCCAGAGGATCAGCCCCTTCCACTTGCCGCTCACCACGTCGAGCGCGGCGTCGATGCCGCAGATGTAAGGCCCGCACCTCGGCGCGTTTGCCATCACTGATCGCCCCTTACGAAAAGGTAAGTACCGCAGTAATTAGTGGGTACTTCCGAGAATAGTGGCACTCTCCGAGCATGGGGGTGTGAACGAACGACAGAAGCACGACACCTCGCAGGGCAGCGCTGTCACCGTGATCGGGCTGGGCCCGATGGGACAGGCCATGACCCGGACCCTCCTCGCCCGTGGCCACCAGGTCACCGTCTGGAACCGCACGGCCTCCCGGGCCGACGGCGTCGTCGCCGACGGAGCGACGCTCGCGGCGACACCGCGCGAGGCGGTCGAAGCGGGCGAGTTGGTCATCCTCAGCCTCACCGACTACCAGGCGATGTACGACATCCTCGGCAGCGCCACCGGATCGCTCGCCGGCCGGACGCTTGTCAACCTCAGCTCGGACACTCCCGACCGCACCCGCGAGGCAGCAACGTGGGCAGCAGGCCACGACGCCGCCTTCCTCACCGGCGGCGTCATGGCGCCGGCGCCCATGGTCGGCACGGAGGCGGCCTACATCTACTACAGCGGCCCCGAGGAGGCCGTGAATCGCCACCGGGCGGCGTTGGAGCTGCTCGGCGCACCGAAGTATCTCGGCGAGGACCCGGGCCTCGCGCAGATGATGTACCAAGCCAACCTCGCGGTGTTCCTCACCACCCTGTCCGGGCTGATGCATGCCACCGCAATGCTGGGCACCGCGGGCATGAAGGCCCAGGAAGTACTACCGGAGTTGCTCGCCCTCACGGACTCGATCGGCGACATGCTGAGGGCCGGCGAAACGACCCTGGGCGCCGGACTGGATGCCGGAGAGCACCCCGGCGACCTCAGCACCGTCACCATGATGGGCGCGACGGCCGACCACATCGTCGAGACAAGCACGTCTCTCGGCCTCGACCTCGCGCTCCCCCTGGCCATCCAGGACCACTACCGGCGCGCGATCGAGGACGGACACGGCGGCGACAACTGGACCCGCATCATCGACGGTATCCGAGAACCACGCTGACCGACGGATGCGGAGCTCGGGGTGGGCCCCAAACAGCCCGCACACTTGCGGCATTGTCCCGTCGGTGCTCACCGGATGGTTCATGCGCAGTCGAAGGATCGGGGCGTCCCGGTGGCGGCTCGGGCGTAACTGCCCTCCCGCAGGCCGCCGGACGCCGCGACCGCCGCCGGACGCCGCGGACCGGTGGGAGCCGACAGAGAGACGCATGCCCCTGAAAACCACATGATCAGCCGCCCTCCCCCTGTTAGGTTCGTCGTGCGCGGGGCGGCTCTCGAGTGTGCTTCCTTCTCACCTTCTTCTGATGAAACAGCGTGCTCACTTCCCGCCCCGCGCATCACCCGGTCGTCCGGGGAGGGGGAGAGCCACACATGTCCAGCAGCATCGTCACCGTCCGCGAAGCAACTGCCGCCCGTCCGCGCAGCCTCGCCGCCGTGCTCCTCGAACGCCGGGACGCGGTCTACCTGCCGGCCGCCGTGGCCGATCCGGCCGGTGAGCGGGGTGCGGCGCTGATCGAAGCCGACCTCGCCGACCGCGGCTACCTGGTGGCCCCGGCGCTGCGCGCCGCGTTCGCCGCGCTCGACGCGCGTGCCCTCGGGAGTGTCGGTCGGGCGCTGCTCCATGACATCGACCGTGCCCTGGGCGCGGACCGGCCGCATGAGCCGCTGCTGCGCGACTTCCCCGACAGCACGCCGCACGACACCTACGGGCATTACGTCGAGCGGGTGCTCAGCGTGCTCTTCCAGCGCCCGGAGCAGCCGTGCGTCCTGTGCGGCACGGTGGACTCCGTCGTTCCCGTCGCGCCCTGCGCCCATCTCGTGTGCGGCGCCTGCTTCGACGGCGCGGACTTCTCGGCCTGCCCCGTGTGCGAACGGCGCATCGACCCCGCGGATCCCTTCCTGCGCCCCCGGCGTCCGCGCCGCACGCTGTCCGGGCGTGGTGGGCCGCCCCAGCGGCTGCGTCTGCTGACGTACGGCGGAGACTTCGCCGACAGCCAGGCCGACGCCGCACGTGAACTGGACGTGTTGCTCGCCCGCACCGGTGCGCTGTCCCCGCAGGACGCGGACGACCTGGATGCGCTGCTCGACGCACGCTCCCGCGACGACCTCGGCCGGCTGCCCACCACCGTGCCGGGCCGTGAGTCGAAGGCGCGCCTCGTCACCTGGCTGCTCGCCGAACCGGCGGCTCTGCCGGACACGCTTCCCGTCGTGGCCGGGCTCGTCAACACCGCCACCGACGTGCTGCGTGTGCTGGTGCTGCGCTCCGGCGGTGACGCCGGGCTCGTGGAGATTCCGCGGTTCGCTCCCGTCGCCCGGCCCCTGCGCCGCGCCCTGCTGTCCGTCCTCGACGCGCTCGACCCCGGGCAGGCCGCCCAGGACATGCGGCGGCACCGGCGTGCCTGGATCCATGCGGCGGAGCTCCTGCACCCCTTCGAGCACACGGACCGCTTCCCGCGCGCCGCCCTCGCCTTCGCGGTACTGCGCGGCACACGGCTCGGCGACGACCGCCTGTCCGCCGCCCTGCGCGCCGCCGCCGCGACGGTCGACGGCATCGACGCCGATGGGCCGGCGGTCACGGCCCGCGGCTGGGGCGGCCAGGTCGAAGCCGCCCTCGCCGACGGCGAACTCGCCACCGCGCTCACCCTGCTCGAACGGCGCCCCGGCGAACTCGTCCGCCGCCTCGACCATCTGATGCGCCTCGCCGCTGCCGGGGATGACAAGGACGGCCCTGCGGCGGTGGTGGCCGCAGTGGAGCGAACCGTCGCACGGGTCGCACCGGCGGTCGTGCTGTCCGCGCTCGGCGCGATCCGTACCCGCACGCGGGACCACACGGTGCGGGTCTTCTTCCCGAAGGGCGCGTCCGCGAAGGCCCATGTGACCGACGATCACCGGGACGCGCTGCCGCACGCCCTGGTGCGGCCGGTGGTCGACGTCCTGACGGGGGAGATCCTGCGCCGGGCCGGTCGCGCCGCACCCGTGGCGACCGCGGTGGTCGACGCGACGCTGGACGGGGTGATCGCGCCGTTCGCCGAACGGACCGCGTCCCGCGCCCTGGTGACGCTGCCCCGCGGCAGCGAACTGGCAGTGCCGGACGGCAGGACGCTGCGCCTGTTCCTGCACTGGATGGAGAGCGCCGACTCGGGGCGCACCGACCTGGACCTCTCCGCCGCGATGTTCGACGCGGACTGGCGGCACATCGGGGTCTGCGACTACACCCGGCTGAGGTTCGCCACCGCTGCCGCCGTGCACTCGGGAGACCTTCAGGACGCGCCGCCCCCGCTCGGCGCGAGCGAGTTCGTCGATCTCGACCTGGACCGGCTCGACGCCGCAGGGGTGCGCTATGTGGTCGCCGTTGTGTACTCGTACAACAACGTGCCCTTCGGTGACCTGGCGGAGGCCTTCGCCGGGCTCATGCTGCGGGACGGTCCCGGCAACGCCGGCCCGGTGTTCGAGCCCCGCTCCGTCGAGCAGCGCTTCGACCTGACCGGCAGCAACCGTGCCTGTGTACCGCTCGTCCTCGACATGCAGGCCAGGACCATGCGGTGGCTGGACGTCGTCAAGGGCGTCACCGGCACTCAGCACGCCGTGTGGCGGCACGCCGACGCGCTGGCCACGCTCGCGCACCGGCTGACGGAACTGTTCGCATCCGGCGCCCGGGTCGGCCTCGGCGAGCTGGCGGTGTGGCAGTCGGCGGCGCGGGCGTCCACGGTCGTCGTGCGGCACACGGACGGCTCGCGGAGCGCCTACCGGCGGCGGGACGACGAGGACGTGGCCGCCTTCGCCGCACGTATCGGCTCACCGGACACCGACGGGACGAACACCGACACGGGCACGTACGAGCCGGGTGCCCGGCCCGAGCTGGCGTACCTGCTCCGCGGGGACATCGAAGCGGCGGACGGCGGCGAGGTGTTGGCCCTGCACCCGCTGCGCCTGGACGCCTCCCGCGTACGACTGCTGGCCGCCGCCGACATGGTCACGGCGCTGGCCCCCTGACCGGCGGGGCGGGCCGCGACGACCCGGCCCGCGCAGCGCGCCGCCCCCGGTGCTGTGCGGTACCGGGGGCGGTGCTAAGCCGGAAGGCCGGGTCAGCCGACCAGTTGCTCGTACGCGGGCAGCGTGAGGAAGTCCTCGTACTTCTCGTCGAGTGCCACCTTCAGCAGCAGGTCGTGCGCCTGTTGCCAGTTGCCGGACGCGAACGCCTCCTCGCCGAGCTCCTCGCGGATCGCGGCCAGTTCCTCTGCCGCGACCTTCTTCACGAGGTCCGGGGTGGCGCGTTCGCCGTTCTCGAAGACGACGCCCGCGTTGATCCACTGCCAGATCTGGGAGCGGGAGATCTCCGCCGTCGCGGCGTCCTCCATGAGGTTGAAGATGGCGACCGCGCCAAGGCCGCGCAGCCAGGCCTCGATGTAGCGGGTGCCGACCTGGACGGCGTTGCGCAGGCCCTCGTAGGTGGGCCTGGCGTCGAGGGAGTCGATGGCGATCAGGTCGCCCGCCGCGACCGAGACGTCTTCGCGCAGGCGGTCCTTCTGGTTGGGCTTGTCGCCGAGGACCGCGTCGAAGGAGTTCATCGCGATGGGGACCAGGTCCGGGTGGGCGACCCAGGAGCCGTCGAAGCCGTCGCCGGCCTCACGGTCCTTGTCGGCCTTGACCTTCTCGAACGCCACGCGGTTGACCTCGGCGTCGCGGCGGGACGGGATGAAGGCTGCCATGCCGCCGATCGCGTGGGCGCCGCGCTTGTGGCAGGTGCGGACGAGGAGTTCGGTGTACGCGCGCATGAACGGGGCCGTCATCGTCACCGCGTTGCGGTCCGGGAGCACGAACTTCTCGCCGCCGTCACGGAAGTTCTTGACGATGGAGAAGAGGTAGTCCCAGCGGCCGGCGTTCAGGCCGGAGGCGTGGTCGCGGAGCTCGTAGAGGATCTCCTCCATCTCGTAGGCGGCCGTGATCGTCTCGATCAGGACGGTGGCGCGGACCGTGCCCTGGGGGATGCCGACGTAGTCCTGGGCGAAGACGAAGGTGTCGTTCCACAGACGGGCCTCGAGGTGCGACTCCGTCTTCGGCAGGTAGAAGTACGGCCCCTTGCCGAGGTCGAGCAGGCGCTTGGCGTTGTGGAAGAAGTACAGGCCGAAGTCCACCAGGGCACCGGGGACGGGGGTGCCGTCCACGGTGAGGTGGCGCTCCGCGAGGTGCCAGCCGCGGGGGCGCATCACGACGGTCGCGAGTTCCCCAGCAGGCTTGAGAGCGTACGACCTGCCCGACTTCGGGTCGGTGAAGTCGATCCGGCGCTCGTACGCGTCGATGAGGTTGAGCTGGCCGAGGACGACGTTCTCCCAGGTGGGAGCGGACGCGTCCTCGAAGTCGGCGAGCCAGACCCTGGCGCCCGAGTTCAGGGCGTTGATGGTCATCTTGCGGTCGGTGGGTCCGGTGATCTCCACGCGGCGGTCGTCGAGGGCCGCCGGGGCGGGGGCGACCTTCCAGGAGTCGTCCGCGCGGATCGCCGCGGTCTCCGGGAGGAAGTCCAGCGTGGAGGTGCGGGCGATCTCGGCGCGGCGCTCGGCCCGGCGGGCGAGCAGCTCGTCACGGCGTGGGGTGAAACGCCTGTGCAGCTCCGCGAGGAACGCGAGGGCCGCCTCGGTGAGGACCTCTTCCTGCCGGGGCAGGGGCTCGGCTTCGACGATGGCCGACGAGGACGGCGCTGGTGCGGACATGAGCTGTCACTTCCTTCAGCGAGCTTCACGGGTGATGCCTCGCGGCGCCGTGCGGCCGCCGGGACGCCAGTGAACGGCACTCAGTGCCTTGGCTCCGAGGTACGGCCGTGGGGCGCCGTTCGCATGGTTAGGCGCTTCTGAACAGTGGATAGTAGTTACCGCATGGTGGAAGTTCAATAGTTTGTTGATGTCGAGATTCTCCGAGTCGACAGAACATGGCGCACCGTGCCACACCGTTCACCGAAGGTGTCGCAGATCGTCGGGCGTGTCGATGTCGTACTCCTCGGCGACGTCGCCGCACTCCACCAGCGTGATCGCGTCGGCATGCGCCTTCAGATAAGCGCGGGCGCCCCGGTCGCCCGTCGCGGTCGCCGAGACGTCCGCCCAGCGGTCCGCGCCGAAGAGCACCGGATGTCCGCGCCGCCCCCCGAAGGCCGCCGCCGCCAACGACGAGCGCGACCGGTACGCCGCACGGACCCGCGCCACCGCCTCGGCGCCGATGCCCGGCTGGTCCACGAGGAGGACCAGGGCGGCGTCCGCGGAGCCGAGCGACGCGAGACCCACCCGCAGGGAGGAGCCCATCCCCTCCTCCCACTCCGGGTTGTCCCGCACCATGCACCCCGACAGCTCCGCCTCCTCGCGTACCCGGTCCGCCGCCGCGCCCAGCACCACATGCACCGGGTCGCAGCCGCCCTCCCGCAACGTCCGCACGGCGTGCTCGACGAGCGGCCTGCCGTGGTGCTCCAGCAGCGCCTTGGGCCGGCCGCCGAGCCGCCGCCCGCCGCCCGCCGCGAGCAACAATCCGGCGACGACCGGCTTCTGACGGGTCGCAAGGTTCCGGGGTGATGGCATGGGGACTCCCTATCCCATAAGCGGGCGAATGCACGGCCGAACGTGGTTGTCTCGCTGCGCCCGGACGAGGGTTGTCCACGCCAATCTGCAACCACCCGCACAGCGCACGTCGTCCGACGTGGAGAGCTGGGTGCGACCTTGGATAAGGTGCACCATCAATAATGAGGTTCGCCATGGGGGACAAGAGTCGATGAGTGGCCGCGCACAGCAGGGAACGGTCTTTCAGCCACTGGGCGAGGACGATCCGAAGAACGTCGCCGGATACAAGCTCGCCGCTCGCCTCGGAGCCGGCGGTATGGGCAAGGTCTATCTGTCCTACACGCCCGGTGGCCGGGCCGTCGCGATCAAGGTGATCCGACCCGACTTCGCCCAGGACGCAGAGTTCCGCCGCCGGTTCGCACAGGAAGTGCAGGCCGCCCAGCGGGTGCAGGGCCTGTTCACCGCACCGGTCATCGACGCCGACGCCGAGGCCGAACAGCCCTGGCTCGCCACCGCCTACGTCCCCGGCCCCTCCCTCGCGGACGCCGTGGCCACGCACGGCAAGCTGCCCGTGGAGACCGTGCTGCTGCTGGTCGCCGGTGTCGCGGAGGCGCTGCATGTCATCCACGGGGCGGGCATCGTCCACCGCGACCTCAAGCCGGCCAACGTCCTGCTCGCCGCCGACGGGCCGCGCGTCATCGACTTCGGCATCGCCCGCGCCGCCGACGCCACGTCGCTCACCAGCAGCGGCGTCACCATCGGAACGCCCTCCTTCATGGCGCCCGAGCAGGCGGCCGGCAGCCATGTCACCGCCGCCACCGACATCTTCGCGCTCGGCCAGATCGCCGCGTACGCGGCCACCGGCCGGGCGGCGTTCGGCGAGGGTACGTCGCACGGTGTGCTCTACCGGATCGTGCACGAGGAGCCCGACCTCAGCGAACTCCCCGAGCAGCTGCGCGAGTTGGTGACACGCTGCATGGTCAAGGAGCCGGACGGACGGCCCTCGGTCGCCGACATCCTGAACATCTGTCAGACCGCCAACGGCGAAACGGTGCTGCGCCGCCCGGAGGAGTGGCTGCCGAGCGTGGTGGCCGCCGAGATCACCACCCGCAAGGCCGCGCCCGCCCCACCCGCGACGCCGCCCGCGGGGCAGCCGCCGGCCGCGACGAACCCGGCCGCGGCACCCACACATATGCCCACCGCGCACGCGGCGCCGTCGACCCCGCCGCCCGGTTTCGGTCCCGGGCCGTACCAAGCCACGCAGCCCGCGTACCCGCAAGGACAGACCCCGGCGCACGTGCAGCCGACGTACGGCTACCCCCAGGCGGCCGCACCGCAGACGCCGACGGGATACGGCTATCCGCAGACGGCCGGCCATCCGCAGCACAGTGGTCCCGTGCCGTACGGCACCGGACCTGTCGCGCCTGCCGCCGCTCCCAAGAAGAAGACGGCGCGCAACCTCGCGATCGCCGTCGCGGCTACGTTGGTGCTGGGCGGCGCCGTGGGCGGCGGAGCCTATCTCGCGCTGTCCGACGGCGACAAGGGCAAGGACAAGCAGAGCCAGGGGCAGGGCGAGACCGGCAACGACAAGCAGGGCTCCACGCCGGACACCACGCCGTCGGGCGACGACGCAAGCGGCGACAGCGTGGACGCGCCGCCGAACGAGCCGGTGCCGGATCCGACGCCCGAGACGTTCACCGGCCTCGACGTGACGGACGACTACGGCATCAACCTCGGCCACGATCCGATCAAGCCGGTCTCGTCCGAGGACGGCGGCAGCCTGGACTTCGAGTACGAGCACCTCATCAGCACGATCGAGGCGAGGAACGCCAAGCTCGTGCTGCTCCGCACCGGCCAGACCGCCGACCTGGCGACATGCCGCAGCGAGACCCGCTTCGCCACACAGTTCGAGGTCGACAACCTCTCGAAGGGCGCGAAGTTCTGTGTTCTGAGCGAGTCCGGAAACGTGGGCCTGGTGACGTTCCAGGGGAAGTCGCCCGCGAACGACCCCAGCCACTACATCTCGCTCGATGTGACGCTCTGGCGCGGAGCGATCGACTCCGTTCAGCCCACCGACTGAATTCTTGTCCCCACGCTGGCGCCTCGCGGGCCGCATGGCGTTTACTGGCCCGCACCCCGCGGTGGGTTCCCCGCCGCGGTGCGTCGGGCGGGGACAGGGACGTGTGAGGGGGCTGGGCTTTGTTGCGGAGCGTGGGGCAGACGCGGGTGGCAGGGAGCGGCGAGGATCCGAGAGCGGCGGAGTTACGAGCTGCCGTCGCCCGCCTCCGCCGAGAACTGGCGGGACACCCGGTCGAGTTCAGCGACCGGGGAATCGCAGAGGACGAACTGGCCGTGCTGGCGGCGATGGTGGCCGCGGGCAATCCGGAGATTCCACGGATGCGCCGCTCCCTGCTGCTGATCGCCGGCGCGATCGGATCGGTGAGCGCACTCTCGCCCGCCCTCATGCAGGTCCGCGCCGCGGTGGACCTCTTCGGCGAGATCCCGCCCCAGCGCGGCGCGTGAGGCTCCCGGCGGGCTGGAGGGGGCGGCATCCATGCATGGGCGTCGCCGCGGGCGGTGTGTCGGGCCGCGCTGACCGTCCGCCGTACTGACCGTCAGCCGCACCGACGAGCCGACGCCGCCGTGCGGGTTCCGGGGTGTCCGGGCCGCCCGGCGCCGCGACCGGGCGCCGTGTGTCCGGGCGGGCTCGCCGCCCGCCCGTCGGGGGCGTCGTGCCGGTCAAGCCCGTCGAGGTGCCTCCGCGTCCGCCGTGCCATGGCCGCGCCCACCTGCCGGCGCCGGCATGTGGGGCATGGAGCTCCGCAGGGCTCGCCCCCCGCGCCGCCCGGCGCAGGGGGCGAGCCCCCGAAACGCCGCGCGAGCGCGGCTCGGGTCCGGGGCGGGGCACCCCCCCCGCACTGAGGTCTTCGTTTGGATCAGGCCGGATCAGTGAGTGGGTTCCCCCATGCCCGAAGGGCGTAGGGGAGGCTTTGGTGCATGAGGCCCCCGGGCCCGGCAGGGCCCAGGGGACGGATCCAAGGCGGAGTTTGGGCGTACCGCATGGCGGAGCCATGCCGACCGACGACGACGCTGGGGTACCTCCCGTGCCCGAAGGGCTACCGGGGAGAGGCGCGGTGCCAGGGCCCGTCAGCCCGGCGGGATCCATACGAGAGGCGCCAGGCGACCCGCGTCAGCCCTGCGTGCCCGTGTTCGCCAGCGCCGCCGACAGGTCGCGGGCGACCTCCTGGAGGATCGGGACGATCTTCTCCGTCGCCGACTCCGTGACGCGGCCCGCCGGGCCGGAGATCGAGACGGCCGCGGCCGTGGGGGAGTCGGGCACCGGGACCGCCAGGCAGCGGACCCCTATCTCCTGCTCGTTGTCGTCGACCGCGTAGCCGGTACGGCGGACCTGCTCGAGGGCGTCGAGGAAGCCTTCGGGCGTGGTGATCGTCTTCTCGGTCGCGGCCGGCATGCCGGTCCTGGCCAGCAGCGCGCGTACCTCCTCCGCCGGAGTGTGCGCGAGCAGTGCCTTGCCGACGCCGGTGGAGTGCGGCAGCACCCGGCGGCCGACCTCGGTGAACATGCGCATCGAGTGCTTCGAGGGAACCTGGGCCACGTAGACGATCTCGTCGCCGTCGAGCAGCGCCATGTTGGCGGTCTCGCCGGTCTCCTCGACGAGGCGGGCGAGGTAGGGGCGTGCCCAGGTGCCGAGAAGGCGGGAGGACGACTCGCCGAGGCGGATCAGGCGGGGCCCGAGCGCATAGCGGCGGTTGGGCTGCTGGCGTACGTAGCCGCAGGCGACCAGCGTGCGCATCAGCCGGTGGATGGTGGGAAGGGGGAGACCGCTGCTGGCGGAGAGCTCGCTGAGGCCGACCTCGCCACCGGCGTCGGCCATTCGTTCGAGCAGGTCGAAGGCCCGCTCAAGGGACTGCACACCGCCGCTGGCGGCGGGCTTGGCTGCGTCGGTGGCGCTGGCGCTGGACGTCGGCACGTCGGCGGTCCTTTCGGGCAGGCAGGGCAAGGCAGCAGCCTACCGGGCGAGTATGCCGAGCACCTCGTCCGTCAGGTGACGTCCTGGCCGGTCAGGGCGTGTTTGTCCCTGTGTCTGCGGTAGTGCGCGGGTCGTCTCCTGGGTGAAGCGACCCCCGCGGCAATGGAATTCTACTTCCACTTTGTGGAAACGTACAAGACGGACTCATCGGCTCGGGCGGGTCTTGACGGGCAACGGCGGGAGGTGAAGACTTCTTCAACAGTTCGTTGAATTTCCGTTGAGCAGTGGAAGTGAGGGGAGCGGGTGTCCGACGTGGACGACCTGGACGGCATGGACGACGTGCAAGTGGACCTGGTGCTGCGCTCGACGCGCGTGGTCACCCCCGAGGGGACGCGTGCCGCGACGGTCGCCGTCGCCGGCGGGCGGATCGCCGCGGTGGGTCCGTACGACGCGGACGTGCCGGCCCGCGCCCGGCTCGAGGACTTCGGGGACGACGTGCTCCTCCCCGGACTCGTCGACACACACGTCCATGTGAACGACCCCGGCCGCACCGAGTGGGAGGGCTTCTGGACCGCCACCCGCGCGGCCGCGGCCGGCGGCATCACCACTCTGCTCGACATGCCGCTCAACTCCCTCCCGCCGACCACCACGGTCGACCACCTCGCCACCAAGCAGGATGTCGCCCGCAGCAAGGCGCACATCGACGTCGGCTTCTGGGGCGGCGCGATCCCCTCCAACGTCAAGGATCTGCGGCCGCTGTACGACGCCGGGGTCTTCGGCTTCAAGTGCTTCCTGTCGCCGTCGGGCGTCGAGGAGTTCCCCGAGCTCGACCAGGAACAGCTCGCCCGCTCCATGGCCGAGATCTCCGGGTTCGGCGGACTGCTGATCGTGCACGCGGAGGACCCGCGCCACCTGGCGTCCGCACCCCAGCAGAGCGGGCCCAAGTACGCCGACTTCCTCGCCTCGCGGCCCCGCGACGCCGAGAACACCGCGATCGAGAGCCTGATCTCGCACGCCAAGCGGCTCGGCGCGCGCGTCCATGTCCTGCACCTCTCCTCCAGTGACGCGCTGCCGCTGATCGCCGCCGCCAAGCGCGAGGGCGTCTCGATCAGCGTCGAGTCCTGCCCGCACTTCCTCACCCTCACCGCGGAGGAAGTCCCGGACGGCGCCACCGAGTTCAAGTGCTGCCCGCCCATCCGCGAGGCCGCCAACCAGGACGCGCTCTGGCAGGGCCTCGCAGACGGCACGATCGACTGCATCGTCTCCGACCACTCTCCCTGCACCACCGACCTCAAGACCCCGGACTTCGCATCCGCCTGGGGCGGCATCTCCTCGCTCCAACTGGGCCTGCCCGCGATCTGGACCGAGGCCCGCACGCGCGGCCACACCCTCGACGACGTCGTCCGCTGGATGGCCACCGCCCCCGCCGAGCTCGCGGGCCTGAGCCGGAAAGGCGCCATCGAGGTCGGCCGCGACGCCGACTTCGCGGTCCTCGCCCCCCACGAGACCTTCACCGTCGACCCCGCGGAACTGCACCATCGCAACCAGGTGACCGCCTACGCGGGCAGGACGCTCCACGGAGTCGTCAGATCGACGTGGCTGCGCGGCGAGCGGATCGTGGAGAACGGCAACCTGGCCGCGCCGACGGGCCGGCTGCTCGAAAGGAACAACTGAACCGTGTCTGCATCCTCCATCCCCTCCTTCACCGGTGACGCCGGCCCGTACGGCGGCGGCGAGCCGTACGCCGACTACCGCACCGCCGACTTCCCCTTCACCCACCTCGCCGACCTCGCCGACCGCCGCCTCGGCGCCGGCGTCGTCGCCGCCAACGACGAGTTCTTCGCGGAGCGCGAGAACCTGTTGAAGCCCGAGCCCGCCGAGTTCGACCCCGAACACTTCGGCCACAAGGGCAAGATCATGGACGGCTGGGAGACCCGCCGCCGCCGCGGTGTCTCCGCGGAGCAGCCCCACCCCACCGACGAGGACCACGACTGGGCGCTTGTACGGCTCGGCGCGCCCGGCGTCGTACGCGGCGTCGTCGTCGACACCGCGCACTTCCGCGGCAACTACCCGCAGGCCGTCTCCATCGACGGCACGTCGGTCGCCGGATCGCCGTCGCCGCAGGAGCTGCTCGCCGGCGACGTGAAGTGGACGACGCTCGTCCCGCGCACAGCCGTCGGAGGCCACGCCGCCAACGGCTTCGCCGTCGACGTCGAGCAGCGCTTCACGCACCTGCGCGTCAACCAGCACCCCGACGGCGGCATCGCCCGTCTCCGCGTCTACGGCGAGGTCGCCCCCGACCCCGTCTGGCTCAGTGCCCTCGGCACCTTCGACTGCGTGGCACTCGAGAACGGCGGCCAGGTCGAGGACGCTTCCGACCGCTTCTACTCCCCGGCCACCAACACCATCCAGCCGGGCCGCTCCCGCAAGATGGACGACGGCTGGGAGACCCGCCGGCGCCGCGACAAGGGCAACGACTGGATCCGCTACCAGCTGGTCGAGCAGTCCGAGATCCGGGCCGTCGAAATCGACACCGCGTACCTCAAGGGCAACAGCGCCGGCTGGGCGGCGCTGTCCGTACGGGACGGGGCGGAGGGCGAGTGGCGCGAGGTCCTGCCACGCACGCGTCTCCAGCCCGACACCAACCACCGGTTCGTGCTGGACACCCCGGCCGTGGGCACCCATGTGCGGATCGACATCTACCCCGACGGCGGCATCTCCCGCCTGCGGCTCTTCGGTTCCCTGACCGAACAGGGTGCGGGGCGGCTCACCGCCCGCCACCAGGAGCTCGGCGGCTGACGAGCCGTCACTGAACGGGGAGGTACGACACCCTCCCTCCCGCGTGGGGCGCACCGGCCGACAGCAACGGTGCGCCCCACGCACATGCGCGCCTCAGGCGGTGTGGCGGGCACAGGCGCATACCCGGCCCGGCGGCTGGGCCGGGTCGGGCACGTGCCCGCTTCGTGCGGCGCGGCACCTCTCGCGGGTGCCCGACTTGCCCGCGGGCCTGACTCAGGCCGCGTGGCCGCCGTCGACGGAGAATTCCGCCCCCGTGATGTAGGCGGCCTCGCCACCGGCCAGATAGGCGACCATGGACGCGATCTCGTCGGGGTCGGCGAAACGGCCGGTGGCGAGGCCGCCTTCTGCGGGTCCGCGTACGGGCCGTCCGCCGGGTTCATGTCCGTGTCGACCGGACCCGGGTGGACGATGTTCGCCGTGATGCCCCGCTCGCCCAACTCCCTTGCCAGCGCCTTCGTCAGGCCGATCAGCGCCGACTTGCTCATCGCGTAGAGGGTGCCGCCGGGGCCGGGCACGTGCTGCGTCATGCATGTGCCGATCGTGATGATGCGTGAGCCGCGCCCCATGAGGGAGGCGGCCGCCCGGGACGCGAGGTAGGCACCCCGCACGTTCACGGCGAGCACCCGGTCCACATCGGCGACCGTGATGCCCTCCATGGGCCCGAGGATGCCCACACCCGCGTTGTTGACGAGTATGTCGAGCCCGCCCAGGGCCTCCGCGGCGAGCACCACCGCGTCGGCGGCCTCCGTCGTGTCCGCCGAGTCGGCACGCAGCGCGACGGCGCGCCGCCCCGCCGCCTCGATCTGCCGCACGACCTCCTGGGCGGCCTCCTTGCCCGCGACATAGGTGATCGCGACATCGGCGCCCTCCCTGGCCAGCCGCAGAGCGGTCGCCGCGCCGATCCCGCGGCTGCCGCCGGTCACCAGAGCCACTGTGCCGTTCATCGAAGCCTCCGAAACCGTGATGGGTTGCGTGATTGGTTGCGTCTTCAATGACAGCGGGCCGGAGGGTCGAATGCCGGCGGTGATCGGACTTCGCGTTCGCCATGCCGATGAGTTCCCGGAGGCGGAGCGGTCTCAGCTGTGACACTCGCAGGAAGCGTCATGCAATGTGACGAGCAGTGAGAAGGGGAGTCCCATGGCAAAGCTCAGCCTCACCCAGTTCCTCACCCTCGACGGCGTCTACCAGGCCCCCGGCGGCCCCGAGGAGGACACCCGCGGCGGGTTCGACCTCGGTGGCTGGTCCGTGCCCTACGGCGACGAGGACTTCGGCACGTTCGTCGACGAGGTCTTCGGCCGGGTCGGCGCCTTCCTGCTCGGCCGCCGGACCTACGAGATCTTCGCCGGATACTGGCCGAAGCAGACCGACCCCGCCGACCCCGTCGCCTCCAAGCTCAACTCCCTGCCCAAGTACGTCGCCTCGAAGACCCTGGAGTCGGCCGACTGGAACGGCACGACGATCATCGGCGGTGACCTCGTCCAGGAGGTCACGGCGCTGAAGGAGCGCACCGGCGGTGAGCTCCAGATGCACGGCAGCGGGGCGCTCGCCCAGAGTCTGATGGCGCACGACCTCATCGACACGCTGCACCTGATCGTCTTCCCCGTCGTGCTCGGCAAAGGTCTGCGCTTCTTCGCGGACGGCGCGACGCCCACAGCCTTCACGCATGTCGAGGCGCGGACCACGAGCACCGGCGCGGCGATCCACACCTACGAGCTCGCCGGACGGCCCACGTACGGCAGCTACGCCTGAGGGAAACGTGTAGCGGCCACGCGTCCGCCGCCGGTACGGTGATCGCTCCCGCGTGCGAGCCGCCGACGTCTCCACCGCCCGTCGTACCGGTTGGAGACCAGGTGACGTCGATCGCCGTACCCGCGCCCGCCCTCGCACCCCGTCGGGCCTGGCTCACCGATCTGCCGGTGCTGCTCGTCGCCGTCGTATGGGGCGCCAGTTACCTCGCGGCGAAGGGCATCACCACTGCCCACACCGTCGTCGCCGTTCTCGTTCTGCGCTTCGCGCTCGTTCTGCCCGTGCTCGTCGTCGTGGGCCGGCGCAGGCTACTGGCGCTGACAGCGGCCCAATGGCGGGGGGCGGGGCTGCTCGGACTCATCCTCAGCGGCGTCTTCCTGCTCGAGACGTACGGCGTCGTCCACACGTCCGCCACCAACGCCGGGCTCATCATCAGCCTCACCATGATCTTCACTCCGCTCGCGGAGGCGGCGATGACCGGGCGGCGGCCCTCGGCCTCGTTCGTCGCCGCGGCGGTCCTCTCCGTCGGCGGCGTCGTGCTGCTGACCCAGGGCGCCGGTTTCACCGCCCCCTCGTTCGGCGACTTCCTGATGCTCCTCGCCGCCGTGGTCCGAACCGTCCATGTACTGGTGATGGCCAGGACCAAGGCGGTGCGCGGCGCGGACTCCCTCTCCCTGACGACCGTCCAACTGGGCGCGGCTGTCGCGGTGTTCGCCGCATTGGCCGTCCTGCCCGGTGGCGGGGCGGCCCCGTGGGCCGTGGCGGTCGGCTTCGGGCCGCGTGAATGGGCCGGCCTGGTGTTCCTGTCGGTGTTCTGCACGCTGTTCGCGTTCTTCGTGCAGATGTGGGCGGTACGCCGTACCTCGCCCTCCCGTGTCAGCCTGCTCCTCGGCACCGAGCCCCTGTGGGCGGCGGCGGCCGGTATCGCCATCGGCGGCGAACACCTCGGCGCACTCGGCCTCGTGGGCGCGGCGCTGGTCCTCGCCGGCACGGCATGGGGGCGTCGTGCCGCCGAAATCCGCGGCTGCCAGGCCCCTCCCGGCAAAGCTTGCCGGGAGGGGCATGAGGTTCGAACGCCCTGCGCTACGACGTGTACGACATGAACTTCCGCATCCGCTCGGAGACGGATACAGGGGTGGAGCGTCGCCCTGCTCACGATCGCGGCGGTGCTGTAGGTGTGGTGCGGCGTGCTGCAGGCGTCGCCCTACGAGGCTGAAAAGGCGGTCGCTGCGCTGGGGGTGTCCGTGCCGGTCGCCGTCGTCGGCGCGATGCTGTTCACGATCGGCGCGGTGCGAGCCCGGAGGAGCGAGCACGTGGCGGACATCGCACGCCTCGGCGAGGCCGTGGACCGGAGCACCAAGAAGTAGCCCGCACCGCGCCGGGCGAGTGCGGGCGCCGTGCCCTGCCCGCGCCTCGCGCCTGAGGGCACCGTGTCAGCGGACGACGTCGAACACGTTCTTCTGCAGGCCGTTGGCGTACGCCTCGTGCTCGACCAGCTTCAGCTGCTGGGTGTCCTTGTCCGTGACGCTGAACAGACGCTTGCCCGCGCCGAGCAGGAGCGGGAAGACGAGCAGGTGGTAGCGGTCGATCAGGCCGGCGTCCGAAAGGCTCTGGTTCAGGGCGGCGCTGCCGTGGACGATGATCGGGCCGCCTTCGGTTTCCTTCAGCGCGGCGACGTCGTCGAGCGAGCGCAAAATCGTGGTCTCGCCCCAGTTCGACACCAGGTCGTCCTCGGTGAGTGCGGTGGAGACGACGTACTTCGGCATCACCTTGTAGTCGGCGAAGTCCTCCATGTCGGGCCACACGGGGCTGAACGCCTCGTAGCTGACGCGGCCCAGCAGCATCGCGGTGGCTTCCTTCTGCTCCTGGCCCTTGATCTCGAACGCCTCGGGCAGGAACTCGACGTCCTTGAAGGTCCATCCGGAGTTCCGGTAGCCGGGCTCGCCGCCCGGGGCCTCCACGACGCCGTCGAGCGAGATGAAGGCAGTGCTGATCAGAGTACGCATCGCGGGTTCCTCGGTATCTCGTATCCGGTTCTCGGCAGGTCCGGCCGGCGCACGCTGCGACCGTACTCGCGGCTGTCGCGCACCAACCATGATCTCTGACTGCGCATCGCGGAGAAACTCATCGGCGAGAAACTCCTCGGCCCTGTGTCGCCGAGGCCGGGACCCGGGGCGACCACGCTTCCGCGGCCGCCGTCACCGGCTCTGCCGCCCCAGCCGGTCGGCCGCCACCATGATGACCACGCCGAGCACACCCAGCACGATGCTCGCGTAGAGCTCGTAACCGTCGAGGAAGTCCAACCGCCGTACGACTCCCCGGAGTTTGAACCAGCCGGTGAGCTCATGGATGACACCGGCCACGCCCCAGAGGAACAGCAGGAACCCGGCGGTCTCGAGAAACTTCTTCATGCACGGAGCCTCGCGCGAAGGACCGCCCACGCGCGTCGGGCTTCGGGAGACCGGCGGACGCCGAAAGTATCGAGCTCCGCGACTTTGGTAGCTTCCCGCGACCGGACGCCCGCATCCCCGCCCCGGCCTGCGTAACTTTGTCGACATGACGCGTACGGAGTACCCATGGCTGCTGCCCTCGGCCATGTCCGATCCTCCCGATCCCGACCGACCCGGCGACCGGGGCAGCTCCAGGCCGCGACGGACCGTGCGCGACTGGATCGTCGACACCGTCCTGTTCGTCGCCGCGGCGCTCATCGGTCTCGTCGCCGCGGACGCGAGCGCCAAGGCGGGCAACTCCGAAATCGTCATCGTCGCCGACCAGCTCCTCGGCGCCGCGGCGTGCTGCGCGCTGTGGGCCAGGCGGCGGGTGCCGGTCGGGCTGGCCACGGGCCCGGTCGTCCTCGCCGCGATCGCGCCGGCCGCCGGCGGGGCGCTCATGGTCGGCCTGTTCAGCCTCGCCGTGCACCGCACCTTCCGGCCCGTCGCGATCGTCGGTCTCCTGGCGATCGCGGCCGGGATCGTACAGGCCGTCCTGCGGCCCGACCCCGGTATGTCGTTCCTCGCCTCCACCGTCGCGGGGACCGTCATGGTGCTGCTGACGGTCGGCTGGGGCATGCTCGTGCGCGCCCGCCGGCAGCTGGTCATCGCGCTGCGCGAGCGGGCCCGGCGCGCCGAGTCGGAGGCCGCCCTGCGCGCCGAGCAGGCGCAGCGGCTGGCCCGCGAGGCCATCGCCCGGGAGATGCACGACGTGCTCGCGCACCGGCTCACGCTGCTGTCCGTGCACGCCGGCGCGCTCGAGTTCCGGCCGGACGCGCCTCCGGCCGAGGTCGGCAGAGCCGCCGGAGTGATCCGCGACAGCGCCCACGAGGCGCTGCAGGATCTGCGCGAGATCATCGGCGTGCTGCGTACGCCGGGGGAGTCCGACGGGCCCGACCGGCCGCAGCCGACCCTCGCCACGCTCGAGGCACTGGTCGCCGAATCCCGGCAGGCCGGTATGAAGGTCACCGTCGACAACCGCATCGACGACCCCGGCACGGCGCCCGCCGCCACCGGCCGCACCGTGTACCGCATCGCCCAGGAGGGCCTGACCAACGCGCGGAAGCACGCGCCCGGCGCCGAGGTCACCGTCACCGTACGCGGCGGGCCGGGGGACGGCCTGACCGTTGAGGTCGGCAATCCGGCGCCCGTGGAGCCGGTGGAGGAGGTGCCTGGTTCCGGACAGGGGCTGATCGGACTGACCGAGCGCGCCACACTCGCGGGCGGCCGGCTGGAGCACGGGGCGCGGGGGGACGGCGGCTTCCTGGTCCGGGCCTGGCTACCGTGGCCCTCATGACTGTCAGGCTGATCGTCGTCGACGACGACCCGCTCGTACGGGCGGGCCTTGCCCTCATGCTCGGAGGCGCCGACGACATTGACATCGTCGGGGAGGGCGCCGACGGCTCCGAGGTACCGGAGCTCGTCGACCGGCACGCGCCCGACGTGGTGCTGATGGACATCCGTATGCCGGTCGTGGACGGTCTGACCGCCACCGAGACGCTGCGCCGCCGCCCCGACGCGCCCGAGGTCGTCGTCCTGACCACCTTCCACGCCGACGAGCAGGTGCTCCGGGCGATGCGGGCGGGCGCGGCCGGCTTCGTGTTGAAGGACACCCCGCCGGCGGAGATCGTCGCGGCGGTACGGAAGGTGGCCGCGGGCGACCCGGTGCTGTCGCCGGCCGTCACCCGCCAGCTGATCACGCACGTCGCGGGCAACGGAACCGACGCCCGCCGTCCCGCCGCCGTCCGCCGCCTCGGTCTGCTCGCCGACCGCGAGCGCGAGGTCGCGCTCGCCGTCGGCCGCGGCCTGTCCAACGCGGAGATCGCGGCGGCGCTGTTCATGAGCGTGGCCACCGTCAAGACGCACGTGTCCCGGGTGCTGGCCAAGCTGGACCTCAACAACCGGGTGCAGATCGCGTTGTTGGCCCACGACGCCGGGCTGCTCGACGAGGACGGGCCGACGTAGGCTGAGGCGGGCGCTGGTACGACGCGGCCACGAAGCCGAAGGGCGACTGCTCCTTCGAGGACCAGAGCCTGGATCGCCGACCTCAAGGAGGCCTCCTGTGAACGGACTTGATCTCGACTCCGCCCGCAAGGTCCTTGACAGCCAGCCCTTCAGCAGGCTGCTCGGGGCGCGGATCGCCGCGTTCGGGGGAGGGCAGGCGGTGCTCGAGGTGGTTGCCCGTGACGACCTGCGCCAGCAGAACGGGTTCCTCCACGGAGGCGTCATCGCCTACGCCGCCGACAACGCGATCACTTTCGCCGCCGGGTCCGCCCTCGGCCCGGCCGTTCTGACCGGGGGCTTCTCCGTGCAGTACGTGCGGCCCGCCACCGGGCGGGCCCTCGTCGCCCGTGCCGCCGTCGTGCACAGCGGGCGGCGCCAGGCGGTGGTCCGCTGCGACCTGTTCACCGTGGGCGCGGACGGGGACGAAACCCTCTGCGCCGTCGCGCAGGGCACCGTGCTGTCCGCACAATCGTGACGGCCAAGAGGCAGACGACCGAGAGGGAGACGACTTGACGACCGAAGGAGCCCTGGTGGATCTCGCCGCGCTCGGCGAGGGCTTCACCCGCGACCCTTATCCCGTCTACGCCGAGTTACGCGCCCACGGCCCGGTGCACCACGTTCGGTTGCCCGAAGGGCACAACGCATGGCTGGTCGTCGGCTACGAAGCGGGAAGAGCCGCACTGGCCGACAACTCGCTGTCGAAGGAGTGGCGCAACGTCTCGCCGGAGCTCGGCATCGCCCAGCTCTCCTCGGGCATCACCATGCTCAGCGCCGACCCGCCCCTGCACACCCGGCTGCGCAAGCTCGTGGCCCGCGAGTTCACCATGCGGCGGGTCGAGCAACTCGCCCCGCGCGTCCAGCAGATCACCGACGAACTGCTGGACCGGATGCTCCCCGCAGGCCGGACGGATCTGG
Organism: Streptomyces sp. NPDC096176; assembly: GCF_044763255.1. Classification (NCBI taxonomy): domain Bacteria; kingdom Bacillati; phylum Actinomycetota; class Actinomycetes; order Kitasatosporales; family Streptomycetaceae; genus Streptomyces; species Streptomyces sp. NPDC096176. Next base: position 85,764 of record NZ_JBIWFV010000015.1, read on the forward strand.
TCGACGCGCTGGCGTTCCCGCTGCCGATGGCCGTCATCTGCGAACTGCTCGGCGTGCCGTTCCTGGCGCAGGACTCCTTCCGTACGTGGTCCAACACCGCCCTCGCGTCGACCGACCGCGCAGCACGGGAGGAGGCCGCCGGCCGGCTGACCCAGTACCTGATCGAGCTGTTGGCCGAGAAGCGGGAACAGCCCGGCGACGACCTGATGAGCGCGCTGATCCACGGGTCCGACGAGGGCAGCGACGACCGGCTCGCCGGCGACGAACTGCTCGGCATGGCCTGGCTGCTGCTGGTCGCCGGACACGAGACCACCGTCAACCTCATCGCCAACGGCGTGCTCGCCCTGCTCACCCACCCCGACCAACTCGCCGCCCTGCGCTCCGACTTGTCGCTGATGGACGGCGCGGTGGAGGAGATGCTCCGCTACGACGGCCCCGTCGAGACCCCGACGTACCGCTTCACCACGACGCCGTACCAGATCGGCGACACCACCGTCCCGGGCGGCGGCCGGCTGGTGCTCATCGCGATAGCCGACGCCGACCGCGATCCGGCGCGCTTCCCCGACCCGGACCGGTTCGACATCCGCAGGGACACCCGAGGGCATCTGGCCTTCGGGCACGGCATCCACTACTGCCTGGGCGCGCCGCTGGCCCGCCTGGAGGCGCGCATCGCCGTCCGTGCGCTCCTGGAGCGATGCCCGGACCTCGCGCTGGACGCGCACCCGGCCGCACTGGCGTGGCGGACCGGCATGCTCATCCGTGGGCCGGAGCGGCTGCCGGTGCGCTGGTAGTGCGGCGCGCGGAGGCGGCCGGCGGCCACGTCGCGGGCGTCACTGTGCCGGGATCTCGTCCAGGCCGACCGGCCTGTGCTCCCTGCGCGAGCGCTCGCACGCCTCCGCGACCCGCAGCGCGGTCAGCGCCTCGCGCCCGTCGCAGGGATTCTCCGCCTCGCCGAGGACCAGGCGTACGAATGCGTCCAGTTCCGCTTCGTACGCCGGTGCGAACCGTTCGAGGAAGCCCGGCCACGGCTTGTCGACGGGCGGCAGGCCGTGCGGCTCGGTGGAGCTGATGGGCGTACGGTCGTCGAGCCCGACCGCCACCTGGTCCAGCTCGCCGGCCAGCTCCATCCGCACGTCGTAGCCCGCGCCGTTGCAGCGGGTCGCGGTCGCCGTGGCCAGCGTCCCGTCGTCGAGTGTGAGCAGCGCGGCGGCCGTGTCGACGTCTCCCGCCTCGCGGAACATGGCGGGTCCCGCGTCGGAGCCGGTCGCGTACACCTCGGTGATCTCGCGGCCGGTGACCCACCGCAGGATGTCGAAGTCATGGACCAGGCAGTCCCGGTACAGCCCGCCGGACAACGGCAGATACGCGGCGGGCGGCGGCGCCGGGTCGGAGGTGATGGCCCGTACGGTGTGCAGCCGGCCGAGCCGGCCGGAGCGGACCAGTTCCCGGGCCGCCGTGTAACCGGCGTCGAAGCGCCGCATGAAACCCAGCTGGAGCTCGGTGCCCGCCTCCTCGACCGCGTGCAGCGCCTGGCGCGTGCCCGGCAGGTCCAGGGCGATCGGCTTCTCACAGAACGCCGGAAGCCCCGCGCGCGCAGCGCGGGCGATCAGTTCGGCGTGCGCGGCGGTCGCGGAGGCGATCACCACCGCGTCCACGCCCCAGGTGAAGATCTCGTTCGCACTCGGGGCGGCGGTGGCACCGCAACGGTCCGCCACGGCCGCGGCCCGGGCCGCGTCGGTGTCCGCCACGACCAGCGAACCCACCTCACGATGGCGGCTGAGCACGCCCGCGTGAAAGCTGCCGATACGTCCCGTCCCGATGAGTCCGATGCGCATGGCCCAAAGGTGGACGTGGGGCCGCCATGCTGTCAAGACTTTGTCCTGACAATCGAACCTCACGACTTCCCGTCAACATGGCGTGCGACTACGCTCGCCCACGTGCCCAAGCAGCCCAGACACGAGACGGAACCGTCCCTGTCGCTCCAGTTGAGCGTGGACCGGACCAGCCCGGTCCCGCTCTATTTCCAGGTCTCGCAGCAGCTGGAATCGGCCATCGAGCGGGGGACTCTCACCCCGGGCAGCCTGCTCGGCAACGAGATAGAGCTGGCGGGTCGCCTCGGCCTGTCCCGGCCGACCGTCCGCCAGGCCATCCAGCTGCTCGTCGACAAGGGGCTGCTGGTGCGCCGCCGCGGCGTCGGCACCCAGGTCGTGCACAGCCAGGTCAGGCGCCCGCTGGAACTCAGCAGCCTCTACGACGACCTGGAGGCGGCCGGACAGCGGCCCGCGACGGTCGTGCTCCGCAACGTCGTCGAACCCGCGAGCGCGGAGGTCGCCGCCGCGCTCCGTGTGCCGGAGGACAGCGAGGTCCGGCTGATCGAACGGCTGCGGTACGCCCACGGCGAGCCGATGGCCCGGCTGCGCAACCATCTGCCCGCGGGCCTGCTGGACTGCGACACCGAGCGGCTCGAGGCCACCGGCCTGTACCGGATGATGCGCGCCGCGGGCATCACCCTGCACAGTGCCCGCCAGTCCGTCGGCGCCCGCGCCGCGACGGCCGAGGAGGCCGAGCTGCTGGGTGAGCCGGACGGAGCGCCGCTGCTGACGATGGAGCGCGCCACCTTCGACGACACGGGCCGCGCCGTCGAGTTCGGTTCCCACGTCTACCGCGCCTCGCGCTACGCCTTCGAGTTCCAGCTGCTCGTCCGCCCTTGAGCTCGTCCGCCCTTGAGAGGGACGGACGAGGACGGAAACGGACGGACGCGGACGGGGCGCCGACCCACCGCGTAAGAATGTTCGGACAAAGTCTTGACGGGCTCGCGGGGTCGCCGTAGAAACGCACCCAGCCGCAACCGGGCGGCCGGGAGAGAAGGCGGACCCACCATGCGAACCACCCGCACGGCAGCAGCCCTGCTCGCCGCATGTGCCCTGGTCGTCGTCGCCGGATGCAGCAGTTCCGGCGGCAAGGACGCCAAGGAGAAGTCGTCCGGGGACGGCGCGGCCGGCGAGGCCGCGAAGACGCCCCGGATGAAGATCGCCATGGTGACGCACTCCGGCCAGGGCGACACCTTCTGGGACATCGTCCAGAGCGGCGCCAAGGTCGCCGCCCGCAAGGACAACGTCGACTTCCTCTACGCGGCGAGCCCCGAGGGCAAGGAGCAGGCGCAGCTGGTCCAGACGTACATCGACCAGAAGGTCGACGGGATCGTCGTCACCCTCGCCAAGCCGGAAGCGATGGGCGACGTCGTCAAGAAGGCCGTCGCGGCCGGCATCCCCGTCGTCACCGTCAACTCCGGAGCGGACTTCTCCAAGAACCTCGGCGCCCTCAGCCACATCGGCCAGGACGAGTCGGTCGCCGGCGAGGCCGTCGGCGAGGAGCTCAACGAGCAGGGGAAGAAGAAGGCGCTCTGCGTCATCCACGAGCAGGGCAACGTCTCCCTCGAAGCGCGCTGCGCCGGCGTCAAGAAGACCTTCGAGGGCACGGTGGAGAACCTCAACGTCGAGGGCACCAACATGCCCGCCACCACCTCGTCCGTCGAGGCGAAGCTGCAGGGCGCCAAGGACATCGACGCCGTGGTCACGCTGGGCGCTCCCTTCGCCGCCGCGTCGGTGAAGGCGAAGGAGGGCGCGGGCTCGGCCGCGCAGATCAGCACCTTCGACCTCAACGCCGAGGTGGTCGCGCGGCTCAAGGCCAAGGAGATCGCCTTCGCCGTCGACCAGCAGCCCTACCTCCAGGGCTATCTCGCCGTCGACGAGCTGTGGCTCAACAAGGTCAACGGCAACGTCATCGGCGGCGGCAAGCCGATCCTCACCGGCCCGGCGCTGGTCACGGAGAAGGACGTCCCCGCGCTGGAGAAGCTCACGGCCGACGGAACACGATGACCTGTCCTGCGACGGGCGCCGGGAGGGTCCCCTGCGCGGCCGGGCGGCCCCCGCTGCCGACCCCGCCACCAGCCATGTCCGATACTTGGGCGGCCGGGCCGGGTAGATCCCGGGGCCGGCCGCACCAGGCAGCACAGCGAGTACGGCAAGAAGGGCACCACGTCGTGGCAAGGGCAAGGACAGGGGTACGCGCGCTCGGCGCGGTGCTGGCGGCGGTACTCGGGGCCTCCCTCATGGGATGCAGCAGCACAGGCGGCAAGCGCGCGGAGGACGCCCGCAAGGCACAGGCCGCGGCGGGCAAGGCCGCGGTGAACACACCCCGCTGGACCTTCGCCATGGTCACCCACTCCGGCGACGGCGACACCTTCTGGGACATCGTGCAGAACGGCGCCAAGCAGGCCGCCGCCAAGGACAACATCAACCTGCTCTACGCCCACAGCGACGAGGGGCAGCAGCAGGCGCAGCTCGTCGACTCCTACATCTCCAAGAAGGTCGACGCGCTGATCGTCACCCTCGCCAAGCCCGACGCCATGAAGGCGGCCGTCGCCAAGGCCCGCAAGGCCGGCATCCCCGTGATCACGGTGAACTCCGGCTCCGAGCAGTCCAAGGCCTTCGGCGCACTCACCCACATCGGCCAGGACGAGACGATCGCAGGCGAGGCGGTCGGCGAGGAGCTCGACGCCCGCGGCAGGCAGAAGGCGCTGTGCGTCCTGCACGAGCAGGGCAACGTCGGCCACGAGCAGCGCTGCGCCGGTGCGAAGAAGACCTTCGGCGGCGAGATGAAGAACCTGTACGTCGACGGCACCAACATGCCCGACGTCCAGGCGTCCATCGAGGCGAAGCTCCAGGCCGACCGGTCCATCGACTCCGTCGTCACCCTCGGCGCGCCGTTCGCCGACGCAGCTGTCCAGGCGAAGAAGACCGCGGAGTCGAAGGCCGAGATCAACACCTTCGACCTCAACGCCAAGGTCGCCGGGGCACTGCAGGAAGGCGCGCTGGGCTTCGCCGTCGACCAGCAGCCCTACCTCCAGGGCTACCAGGCCGTGGACCTGCTGTGGCTGTACAAGTACAACGCCGACGTCCTCGGCGGCGGGCGGCCCGTACTGACCGGACCCCAGATCATCACCAAGAAGGACGCCGCCGAACTCGAGGAATACACGGAGCGTGGGACCCGATGACCCAGGCCGCACCACCTGCCACACCCGGCAAGGCGCCGGAGATGACCGACGAGCGGCTGCTGCGCGCCTCGCCGCTGCGCAAGCTGATGGGCCGGCCCGAGCTCGGCTCCGTCGTCGGCGCGCTGGCGGTCTTCGTCTTCTTCTCGGTCTTCGCGGACGCCTTCCTCCAGACGTCAAGCCTCGCGACCGTCCTGTACGCGGCCTCCACCCTCGGCATCATGGCGGTGCCGGTGGCGCTGCTGATGATCGGCGGGGAGTTCGACCTGTCCGCCGGTGTGATGGTGACCAGCTCGGCGCTGATCTCCTCGATGTTCAGCTACCAGATGACGGCCAACGTCTGGGTCGGAGCTCTCGTGTCTCTGCTGGTCACCCTCGGGCTCGGCGCGTTCAACGGCTTCATGCTGACCCGTACGAAACTGCCCAGCTTCATCATCACGCTCGGTACGTTCCTGATGCTCACGGGCCTCAATCTCGGCCTCACCAAGCTCATCAGCGGCACGGTGTCCACCAGGTCCATCGGGGACATGGAGGGCTTCACCTCCGCCAGGAAGGTCTTCGCCGAGTTCGCGGTCGGCGGCACGACGATCAAGGCGACCATCGTGTGGTGGTTCGTGCTGATCGCGCTCGCCACCTGGATCCTGCTGCGCACCCGCTTCGGCAACTGGATCTTCGCGGTGGGCGGCGGCGCGGACGCGGCCCGCGCGGTCGGCGTCCCCGTCAACAGGACCAAGATCTTCCTGTACATGGGCGTGGCCTTCGCCGCCTGGGTGTCCGGCCAACATCTGCTGTTCTCGTTCGACGTGGTGCAGTCCGGCGAAGGCGTCGGCAACGAGCTGACGTACATCATCGCCGCGGTCATCGGCGGCTGTCTGATCACCGGCGGCTACGGCTCCGCGATCGGCTCTGCCGTCGGCGCCCTGATCTTCGGCATGACCAGCAAGGGCATCGTCTACGCGGAGTGGAACCCGGACTGGTTCAAGTTCTTCCTCGGAGCCATGCTCCTCCTGGCCACCCTGCTCAACGCATGGGTACGCAAGCGTGCGGAGGCGACGACCTAAATGAGTGCCCTTGTCGAGCTCGACGACGTCAGTAAGTACTACGGCAACATCCGGGCCCTCGAAGGTGTCTCGCTCGAGGCGCACGCCGGGGAGATCACCTGTGTCCTCGGCGACAACGGCGCCGGCAAGTCGACCCTGATCAAGATCATCGCCGGGCTGCACCGGCACGACGCGGGCACGCTCCGTATCGAGGGCGAGGAAACCGTCCTCTCCGGACCCCGCGAGGCGCTGGACCGGGGCATCGCCACCGTCTACCAGGACCTCGCCGTCGTCCCGCTGATGCCGGTGTGGCGCAACTTCTTCCTCGGCTCCGAGCCCACCAAGGGCACAGGCCCCTTCAAGCGGCTCGACGTGGAGACCATGCGCGAGACGAGCCGCGCGGAGCTGCTGCGGATGGGCATCGACCTGCGCGACGTCGACCAGCCCATCGGAACCCTGTCCGGCGGGGAGCGCCAGTGCGTGGCGATTGCACGGGCCGTGTACTTCGGCGCCAAGGTACTGGTGCTCGACGAGCCGACCGCCGCGCTCGGAGTGAAGCAGTCCGGCGTGGTGCTGAAGTACGTGGCCGCCGCACGGGACGCTGGTCTCGGCGTGGTGCTCATCACCCACAACCCGCATCACGCCTATCTGGTCGGGGACCGTTTCGTGCTGCTGAAGCGTGGTGTCATGGCGGCGAGCCACACCAAGGAATCCGTCACACTCGATGAGCTCACCCGGCAGATGGCGGGTGGCAGCGAGCTGGAGGACCTGCGCCACGAGCTCGAGCGAGCCCCCGTACCGACCCACCTCGGCGGCCATCCCGTCGACAAGGAACGGCCCGCCGACTAGGTGTACGCGTCAGGAACGGTGAGCGCCGCCTACTAGCATCGAGGGGGCGGACCCCACCCGCCCCGGGATCCGGACCGGCCACCACGACCCGCAGGGACGACTTGAGTACGTACCGCGACTTCACGAACCGAGGCACCGCACGCGCGACCGTCCTCAAGACCGTCGGCACGCGGGAGCGGCGCTCGCACCTCAGCGCGCCGCGGGTGCCCACCGTCGGCATCGACATCGGCGGCACCAAGGTGATGGCGGGCGTCGTCGACGCCGACGGGGTCATCCTGGAGAAGATCCGTACCGAGACCCCGGACAAGTCCAAGAGCCCGAAGGTCGTCGAGGACACCATCTGCGAGCTGGTCCTCGACCTCTCCGACCGCCACGACGTGCACGCGGTGGGCATCGGCGCGGCCGGCTGGGTCGACGCCGAGCGCTCCAAGGTCCTGTTCGCCCCCCACCTCGCCTGGCGCAACGAGCCCCTGCGCGACGCGCTCTCCGCCCGTCTCGCGGTACCGGTCCTGGTCGACAACGACGCCAACACCGCCGCCTGGGCGGAATGGCGTTTCGGCGCCGGGCGCGGCGAGGACCACATCGTGATGATCACGCTGGGCACCGGTATCGGTGGCGCGATCCTCGAGGACGGCCAGGTCAAGCGGGGCAAGTTCGGCGTCGCCGGCGAGTTCGGCCATATGCAGGTCGTGCCGGGCGGCCACCGCTGCCCCTGCGGCAACCGCGGTTGCTGGGAGCAGTACAGCTCCGGCAACGCCCTGGTCCGCGAGGCCCGCGAGCTGGCCGCCGCCGACTCGCCGGTCGCCTACAACATCATCGACCGGGTCGGCGGCAACGTCCGCGACATCACCGGACCGCTGATCACCGAACTCGCCCGCGAGGGCGACGCGATGTGCATCGAGCTGTTCCAGGACATCGGCCAGTGGCTCGGCGTCGGCATCGCCAACCTCGCCGCCGCACTCGACCCGTCCTGCTTCGTGATCGGAGGCGGCGTCAGCGCCGCCGACGACCTGCTGATCGGCCCCGCCAGGGACGCCTTCCGGCGCCATCTGACCGGCCGCGGCTACCGTCCCGAGGCGCGCATCGCCAAGGCCCAGCTCGGCCCGGAAGCCGGTATGGTCGGCGCGGCCGACCTCGCCCGGCTCGTCGCCCGCCGCTTCCGCCGGGCCAACCGCCGCCGGGTGGAACGCCACGAACGCTACGAGCGCTACGCCCAGGCCCTGCGCAACCCGAGCTCCGCCCGTCCGACCCAGGAACCGCCGTCATGACCACGCTGACAACCCGCCAGACCACCCCGACCCCGCCCCCGGCCCCCGAGAGCCGGCGGCACATGATCGTGCGCCGTTGGATCACCGCGATCGTCATCGTTCTGCTCATCGGCATCCCGGCCGGCTACGGGGTGATCTCCGCCGAGCAGAGCCGCGCCAGCGGCCGGGACAAGGAGGCGGAGTCCGCCGCGGACGGGCTGCGCGACTTCTGGCCCTCCCTGATGAAGCGCCGCATCTTCGAGGTGCCCATCCCCGAGGGCGCCCGGCGGGTCGCCTACTACGAGACGAGCAACTGGAAGACCAGCCGCCTGTACGTGCAGTTCCGCACCTCCGAGAAGGGACTGGACACGTTCCTCGAGGGCGTGGGCACGAGCCGGGCCGCGCTCGAGGACGGCAAGGTCACCATCAGCGACCGCGACTCCGGGGTGGCGGGCTGGAACTTCGGTCTCGAGGGCCGGGCGTGGGCGGGCACCGTGCACACGCAGAAGGACCCGAGGCCGAGCCAGGACATCACGGTCGATCTGACCGAACCGGGCAAGCCCTGGGTCTACGTCGTCTCCACCGCGAACCCGTAGGGGTCCGCTCGCCCACCTGACGGCCGGTTCCGGTTGCCCCCGGCTCGTCAACAGGGCCGCAGTTCGGCGGGCAGAACGGTGCCGAAGGCGAGCCCGCGCGGCCGCCCTAGCCGTTCCCCTTCTTCTCCAGAGCCATCTCGACCCAGGTACCCGCCGCGATCCCTGCCCTGTCGAGATGCCAGGCGGCCTGCAGGCAATGGAGCCCCGGAGCACCGAGCGCCCCGAACAGTTCGTTCGCCGGTACGAGTTGCGCGAGACGAGTGGTGAGCTTCCCCACGTCGAACGGCGCACCGGCGTCATCGCCGTTCCGCAGTCGCGCGATGACATCGAGGAAGTCGTCCTCCCCTTCTTGTGCTTTCCAGAAGTCCCGCACCCCTTCGATTTGCCACTCCGAGGGAAGGAGGTCCTTCAGGCTCCGTCCGAGAGCACGGTCGGAGACGGCCGTGAATATGGCATTGGTGCAGACTTCGGCTGCCTCATCGAGCGGTGCGTCCGGCATGCCTTGGGCGGAAACGGCTTTCTCCTTCCGCTTCTTCATCTCGGCGGTCTGCTGACGAAAGACCTGCCGAGCCTTTGCCCGATCATCCCGCGATCCCGCGGGATCCCCCAGCTTCGGTAGCGACGAGGCGGCCTGAGCTGTGATCTTCGCGAGCTTGAGCCGTTGCTCCGGAGGCGTCTTCGGGTCGCTGATCGTTTCTACCGCTCCGGCCACATCCTGTGTCGGCCTCGCCGGCTGGTTCCTCGCACCGGGGCTGTTCGAGGGGTTCTTCGCACCGGGGCTGTCCGAGGCCAGGGTGGCGGTCAACGGCTTCATGATCAGGATCAGCTCCCTCCGGAGCTCGGGGGGCGTCTCAGGGGCACCGATCACGCCCAGAGCCGAACTCGCCCGCGCCATGGTCGAGATGGCGGTAGTCCGCAACTCGGGCGGCACATGCGGGTCGAGGCTGCGATGCACCGCGGAAGCCACCTGCAGCACGATCACAGTCAGCTCTTCTCGAAGCTCACGACGTGATTCAGGGTCACCGATCACCGCCAGTGCGGAAATCACCCGCTGGGCGATCTCGGTGACCTCTTCCCGCTCTTGCGGTGGCGTCTTCGGATCCTTCACCGCCTGGAGCGTGGCGGTCAGCTGCTCCACGGCCGGCGCGAGTTCCTCAGGGGCCTTTCGCCCCGCCTCGTTCATATTCACCGCTGCCGTTTCAAGCTCTTCGTTCTGCTGCGCCAGCTGTTCGGACACCGATCGGTCAGAGTGCGATTGCTCGGAGTCTGACGGCCCGTCAGGGCCCGGCGTCTCTCCCTGGGTGGTGGTGTCGTCCGGTGTGGTGGTGTCGTCCGATTTCGGAGGCGGCGGGGGCGGCGGCGGGGGTGGCGGGGAAGGAGACGGCGGAGGCGGCGGCGTCGGGGGAGGTGGCGGCGCTGGGGGTGGCGTCGGGGGAGGAGGCGTTGACTGGACCGGCGCTGCCGTCGGCTTCCCGTTGTCGATGCGAGGCGTTGCCGCGGCACTCGCCATTCCGGCCGGCAGCGCGAGCGAGGCGGCCAGGGCTGATGCTCCGACCATGCGGAAGAGGTTACGCCGGGCGACTGTGGCCATGATTCGCATCCTGATGCGCTTCATTGTGTCGGCTTGTCCGTGGCGGACCGGCACCTTGAGAGCGAGCACGGCTCCCACATGAGATCTTCGGCTCAGCAGTGCATAAGCGATCCTATTTCCACTCTTTACCCGTACGGCGCGTCCTGCAACGCGGCCACTGCACATCTGATCGACCAAGGTCTCCGGACGTCTTGCAAGGGCGGTGGAAAGCATGCGCGTGACCGGCGGGCGGGGCCGGACGGGGTGCGCAGCTGATTGAACGGGCAAGTGTCCGAGCGCTGAAACGTGTCGTCGTCAATCGGTCCGGCCGCGCCCGTCTCCGGCGCGCCTCGCCGCCGCGGACGAGCTAGGTGCCGCTTTCTTTCAAAAGCTGTGCAAAGGGGATTGCGGCCATGGTCTTGGCCAGAGCGGCGCCGTATCTTTTCCTTTCTCGCTCATCCTCATCCGCCGCCTCCTCCCCGAAGTAAAGGGCTTCTCGGGGATTGTGTGACAGGATGAATGAATCGAAGTCGGCGCTGGATCCGGTCCATCCGTAGTAGGAGACGACGAATCGGGGCTTACGAGTCACATTGATCATGTTGTTGTTGTGAAGGACTCTGCCGCGGTTGACGATGCGATCGTCACATTCGAGGGGAGGGCAGTGGAACTGCCTGTCGTCGGCGCGCCAGGAATAGTGCGGGACTGCGAATTCGTCATCGATTCTCCCGCGATCCTTGCGCAAGATGGTCATGGTCAAGTCGGCTTCGATCACGTCGTACGTGGCTGTCTTGGGCAGTTGGACAACTCTTTCCTTGACGTATTGCTCGCCGGGCTCGAGCCAGTTGCCGGGTCCGTAGAATCGTGCGGCACTGATCGTCTCCCGGGTGGGCGATTTTACGTAGCGCCCTACTGTCGAGTCGTCCGACGTGGCGTCGATGGTCCTTCTCCAATTCAGGAGTCCGCTACCGTCTTCCGCGTACTTCAGGGTGACCCCATAGATCCCGTAACCATCGCTCGTGATGTAAGCCGGAACCTTCCCGGAATTCTTGGCCCGGTAGGTCACGGGGAGATGGATGATCGGTTGCTTCACATCCGGTTGCGGCGTCCCGAATTTCACTTCAAGGTCGAGCAGGACCGTAGCGGATGTCGGTTGGTAGATCGCGGAGTAGGTCAGGTTGAAGGCGGCCAGAAGCGTCGTTGCTGTCACTCCGGCCGCGAACTGTTTGGGGTAGGGAATCCCTCTCCATGCTTTTTCTCTGAAAAGCAACTGGATTGCCCACACGGACCAGCAGAAGAGCGGGAGGTACGTCAGTAAGTACCACGTGAACTCTTTCTCCTCAAGCCACATGGCCAGCAACAGTCCATTGGTGAGCAGTGCGATGAACGCGCCGAGGAGGATCACTGCTCCAGAAAGTTTCAGCCGGCGCTTGCCCCAGTAATCGAGAACCGCCAGTGCGGCGACGCCCTGTGAGGCCCCCGCGATGGCGAACAGGAACCCGGTGACACGCCCCGCGAAGGTCAGGGCCCCGATGGCGTCCGGCATCCCGACGGCGAAGAGCAGCACCATGGAGCCCAGCAGTCCGGCCATCATGAACGTGATGATCAGGCGCGTCCGCCATGGGCGGGCGGGCCACGTCCCGCTGTCTCCGCCGAGCCAGACGATGAGTGACCGGTCTTCCACATCCACGTTCTCCGGGTGCACGAGGCGGCGGAGAATCTTTCGCAACCCTCGCAGTGACCAGGCGCTGCCCACCGTCCTGCCGCCCATGGTGACCTCGCGCAGGCCACGGTCGTCCGGTGGCCGCACCACCACCTTGGGTTTGTTCATGGGGTCACGATCAGATTCGCTCCGGGTTCGTGCAAACCAGGTTGGACCGTCCAGCGCAGCACGAGGCCCGCCGGGGCCACGACTCAGCAGGGGGCTCGGCGACCTGGGCCGTAGTGCCATTCACGGCCCTTCGACATCTCGAAGTGCAGCCCGCCGCCTTGTACTTCTCCAGCACGTCCCGCCAGTCTCGGGCGAGGGCAGGCGGAAGCAGTGGAAATTGGCGCCGCGGATGAAGGTGTGCTCGCCGTCGATCTTCAGGGGGTAGCGGTCGCCGAGACGCTGTGCGCGGGCTGCCGGTCGGCGCCGGGTGACGGCGTCGCGGTGGCCGGGGCCACCGCGAACACCGCCGCGAGCGCCACCAGGACCGCGAGGATCCGGTGTCGCATGAAGTGGTCTCCTGTCAGCGCAGTGAGAAGGTGCTCAGCCGCAAGCCCTCGCCGAGGACCAGGCCTGGCGCCGGGCGGCGCCCTGCAGCGGCGCCGTGACGTCCGCGTAGGCGTAGCGCGAGCCGGTGCTCTCGACCGTCGCGGTCCCGGCCAGGCGGCCGTCCGGCGCGCCGAGGCGGACCTCGAGCGTGCCGGCGCCCGACGACTCCTTCGCCACCCGCGCCGTGAGCCGGCGCGCCCCGCGCGCAGGTCCGCGTGGGCGAACAGCAGCCAGGCGCTCGAGGACTCGGCGCCCACCGCGGTGCCGCGCGCCTTGGACTCGTCGACCAGCCGCACGCCTTCGTAGTCGTCGAAGTTCTCCGCCCGCGTCGTCCGCGACAGGTCGCGCGGCGGCACGGTCTCGCCGCGTACGTCCAGCGTCGTCCGGCCGCGGATGTCGCCCGCCGATGAGCCGACCATGACCTCGTACGCGCTGCTCTCCACCCCCCACCGGGAGCGGGTGACGTCCCAGTGCGACAGGTCGGCGCGGGACAGCGGCAGTGTCACGGTCCGCGTCCGGCCGGGCCGCAGCACCACCTTCCGGAACGCCTGCAGCTTCTTCAGCGGCTGCTTGACCCGCGAGTCGCGCTGCCGGGTGTAGAGCTGCACGACCTCGGCGCCGGTGCGGCGCCCGGTATTGGTGACCGCGACCTCGACGCCGCCGCGGACGACGCGCGGACGGCCGTAGCGGAAGGAGGTGTACGAAGGCCGTGCCCGAAGGGGTAGAGCACCTCGCCGGTGAAGTACTGGTACGTGCGGTCGTGCTTGATGTTGTCGTACTCGAGGATGGAGGGCAGGTCCGCCACCGACCGGTACCAGGTCTGGGTGAGTCTGCCGGACGGGTTGACGTCGCCGAAGAGGACGTCGGCCAGCGCGTTGCCGGTCTCCTGGCCCGCGTGGGTCGTCCACAGCAGGGCCGGGACCTTCTCCTGCTCCCACGTAAGCGTCGTGGGGTAGCTGTTCGATGCAGGTCTTCGCCGAGGGCAAGGAACGCAGTCGGTTCGTATGGATCACCGATGTGACGCCGGACGACCTCGCGGCCCCCCTCACCGAGATGGTCGACCAGGAAGCACGCGTGATCAAGCAGACGCTGGAGATGCCGGCCACGTCGGACCACTGAACGAGCGGCTTGGAGGGCGGCGCGGCTCCGTTGGGCGGCCCTTGGCCGGGCAGGCCGCGCACCCGCATAGGATCGAGCGCGTGTGCGCACATGTCATGGTCGCGGAAGACGACGAGAAGCAGGCCGAGTTGGTCCGCCGTTACCTGGAACGGGAGGACCACACGGTCACGGTCGTTCGCGACGGTCGCGCCGCCATCGAATCGGTCCGTCACCGCGCACCCGACCTGCTCGTCCTCGATGTGATGATGCCGCGGGCCGACGGCCTGGATGTCCTGCGCGTGCTGCGCGCCGAGGCCCGCGAGCTGCCGGTGCTCATGCTGACGGCCCGCTCCACCGAGGACGATCTCCTGCTCGGCCTGGACCTGGGCGCCGACGACTACATGACCAAGCCGTACAGCCCGCGTGAGCTGATGGCCAGGGTCCGCACGCTGCTGCGCCGCCCGCGGCTCGCTGTCGTGGGCGATGCGGCAGCACCCTCCGCCCTGTCGGTGGGCACCCTCGTCGTGGACCCGGACCGGCACGAGGTGAGCGTCGACGGCACCCCGGTCGACTGCACGCCCGGCGAGTTCCGCATCCTCCTGGCGATGGCGACCGAACCCGACCGGGTGTTCACCCGCCAGCGGCTGCTGGCGCAACTGCACGGCTTCGACCGCTACATCAGCCTCCGCACCGTCGACATGCACATCATGAACCTGCGCAAGAAGATCGAGGCCGCGCCCCACCGGCCCGCCCGGCTGCTCACGGTCTTCGGCGTCGGCTACAAACTGACCGACCCGAGCGCCTCCCGTGTCCCGTCCTAGGCCTCGCGTGTTCCGCCGCGGCCCTGCCGTGTCCCGCCCGGGACGAGGCGAGCGGCTGCCGCTCCGCAAGAGCCTCCTCGGCCGGCTGCTCGCCGTCTCCGCCCTCGTCGCCGTCTGCTCGGTCGGCGCCACCGCGTGGCTCGCCGTGCAGACCACCTCCGGCGCCATCAAGCAGGAGCAGGGCCAGAACCTCACCGACGACGCCCGGATCTACCACACCCTCCTCGGCTACGCGGCAACTCATCGCCGGTGGGACGGAGTCGAGGCGACCGTACGTGACCTGGCGCGCCAGACCGGCAGGCGCGTCGCCCTGACCACCGAGGAACGGCAGCCGATCACCGACTCCGCAACCGGGGCTTCGCCACCGCGACTGCCGCCCCGGGCCTCCGCGATCGTGGACCCGCTCTCCTCGGACACCGCCCTGGCTCCCGTGTCCGGTGACAGTTCCGAGGCCGGCGCGGACCGCATCGACCCGCGCGCCGTCGGCCCCTTCCGGCTGCCGGAATCCGAACGCGCCGGACTGCGGAGGATCGCGGAACGGACGGCCGACTGCCTGCGCGGGTACGGCATCGGCTCGGACATCGTCGCCGGCCCCAGCGGGCGTCCGCGCATCGAGGTCCTGGGTGACGACTTCGAACGCGTCCAGTCCACCACCGCGTGTGTCGCCCAGGAACTGGACGAACCCACCGCGACCGAGGCCAAGGCGCTGGCCGCGCTCAACAAGCTCACCGACGCGTGCCTGAGCCGACAGGGCCGCGAACCCGTCAAGCTGACCCTGGGCCTTTCCTGGCGCAGCCCCAGGGCCGCGGCGCTGCCGGGCGAGGACCGGTTCGCCCGGATCACCGAGGACGCCGTGCCGGCGCCCGCCCCGACCGTGGCCCCCGCCCAGGCCGAGACCCCGGCGCCCGCCGGGCCCGGCAGCGACGCCGACGACCGCGCCGTGGCGTCCTGCGTCACCACCGCGCGCAGCGAACAGCTCAGCGCGTATGTCGCCTCACCCGCCCTGCTGTTCATCGGCGATCCCGACTCCACCACCGTCCCCGGTTTCGACCTGTCACCCGCGAACACCGCCAGGATCGCCGGCGCCGCCGCGCTCGTCCTCGCACTCACCGTCGGGGCGTCCGTGCTGGCCGCCGCCCGGGTCGTACGCCCGCTGCTCGCGCTCACCGGCGCGGCACAGCGCATGAAGGACGGCGGATACTCCGACGCCGCCCCCGTCCCGGTACCGGCCGGCGCCGTCAACGAGGTCGGGCGGCTGGCCGCCGCCTTCAACGACATGTCGGCCCACCGCGCGCGCATGGAAGGACAACGCAAGGCGCTGGTCAGCGATGTCGCCCACGAACTGCGCACCCCGCTGAGCAACATCCGCGGCTGGCTGGAGGGAGCACAGGACGGCGTCGCCGACGTCGACGGCGCCTTCGTCTCGTCCCTGCTGGAAGAAGCGGTCCAGTTGCAGCACATCATCGACGACCTCCAGGACCTGGCGGAAGCGGACGCCGGCGCGCTGCGTCTGCACCCCGAACCGGTCCGGATCCACGACCTCCTCGGCCAGGTCGCGGCAGCACACCAAGGCCTGGCCGAGACGGCGGGCGTCACGCTGACCGTGGTTCCGGCTCCGGCGGACCTGCCGGGGGAGTTGACCGCGGACCCGGTCAGGCTGCGCCAAGCGGTCGGCAACCTCCTCTCCAACGCCGTACGCCACACCCCGGCCGGCGGCAGCGTCACCCTGCGCGCCCGCGGGGGAGTGGGGACGGTGGTGATCGATGTGAGCGACACCGGCGAAGGACTGTCGCCCGAGGACCTTCCTCACGTCTTCGACCGGTTCTGGCGTGCGGAGAAGTCCCGCAGCCGGCGGACCGGCGGCAGCGGACTCGGGCTCGCGATCGTACGGAAACTCGCCGAGGCGCACGGCGGCACGGTGCACGCGGTGAGTACCGAGGGGAAGGGTTCCGTCTTCACCCTGCGGATCCCGGCCGACGGGCCGGGGGACAGCAGTCGTGAAGCCTGATGCGATGACGACAGCGTTCTGACAGGTTCCTCACAACTCCACGCCAGCATGGCGAGTGCCATCAAGGCCGCAAGGCCTACCCAGCTGGAACGGAGCCACCCACATGTCCCACCGTCTGTCCCTGCGAGCCCTCGCTCTCGCCACCGTCGCGGCCGGATCGCTTGCCCTGTCGTCGACCGCCGCCTTCGCCGACACCAGCCCCAGCCCCGCCCCGACGGTCGAGCCCCGCGAGGCTGCCCAGAAGACCCCCGCACCCTCCGAGCCGACCGAGGCGAAGGACAGGGAGGCGAAGGAGACACCGCGCGGCGGCGTCGACGCCGGCGAGCAGCCGGCCGGGACCGCCACCGGCGGCAGCAACGCCGTGACCCTGGCCGGAACGGCCGCCGGTCTCGCCCTGGTCGCGGGCACCGTCACCCTCGTGGTCCGCCGCCGCAACAACGGCTGACACCCCACGCCCGAACACAGCGGCGCCGCCTTCGGGCGGCGCCGCCCCCGTGCCGAACACGTCCGGAGACCTGGAGAGTTCATGCCGCACACGCACCAACAGACGTGGTGGGCCCGCCCCTTGGCCGCGGTCGCCGCCATCGGCTGCCTCGGCCTGGCCGGCTGCTCGGCCGACCCTGCCGACTCCGCCGGCACGACGGCGACCGTCCCGGACACCCGCGCCACCCCACCACCTACCGGCTCAGCACCCCCGCCCACGTCGGCGAACTCCGCCGGACCCGCGCGCGTGACCATCGCATCGATCGGCGTGGACAGCGCCCTGATGCGACTCGGCCTCAACGAAGACGGCACCGTCCAGGTCCCGCCCGCCGAAACGGGCATGACCGCAGGCTGGTACACCGGAGCAGCCGTCCCCGGCGAGCCCGGACCCGCCGTGATCATCGGCCACAACGACACCCGCTACGGCAAGGCCGTCTTCCACGACCTGGCCAAGGTCGCCAAGGGCGCGGACATCGCCGTCCGCGACGCCGCCGGCCGTACCGCCCATTTCACCGTCACCGCCAAGGAAACCGTCCGCAAGAACTCCTTCCCCACCGACAGGGTCTACGGCGCGACCGACGACCGCGCCCTGCGCCTGATCACCTGCTCGGGGCGGTTCGACAGCGAAGGCCACCCGGTGGACAACCTCATCGTCTACGCCGTACTGCGCTGACAGTGCTGCTCACCGCGACGCGGGTCCGGTCGGCCTGCGCCGCGCTCAGTCAGCGCGTGGCCGCTCCTCGGGTGATGTCGGCGTAGAGGCGGAAGAGGGCCGGGCGGGCTTCGCCGCCTTCTCGTTCGTGCAGGGCCGCCCAGCCTCGGGCGACGATCTCCCGGGCCTCGGCGCCGGGCCAGGGCCGGGGGAGGAGCTCGGGCGGCAGCAGCGGGTCGGGCTCCATGGCGCGGGTGAGTTCGGCGGCCAGCTCCACCGCGATGGTGAGGAGTTCGGACGGGGAGAGTCCGGCAGTGTCCGTGAGCCGGTCGAGGCGGGGCCGGGCCAAGCGGCCGAGGCGGTGGTAGCGGTCGGCGATCTCCTGCAACGGCCACAGCAGGCGGGCGAGTTCGGCGGGCTCCCGGGTGTCGCCCCTGCGCAGATCCGTCGAAGTGAGGAGGGTGAGCCCGCCATGGGCGCCGAGGCGGTGGGCCGCTTCCTCGACGTACGGTTCCCAGGCGTTGGCGCACACGTACAGCCCGCCCTGGAGCGGGGCGCCGCCGAGGCGGACGAGCGCCTCGCGCAGCAGGTCGCGGGACGTGCGCTCCGATTCGGGCACCGCGAAGGCGGCCAGGTGCCAGACACCGTCCCAGGGCGCGAGCCCCGCGTCCTGGTCGAACGCGTGCCGGAGGAAGTCCGCGTTGGGGGCGAGGGCACGTACGGTGTCCGGGGTCGCGTGCAGCTGCGCCTTGCGGCCCCGGCCCTCGTGGGTGAACCGGCCTTCGGCCACGAGGCGTTTGACGCACAGCCGCACCTGCTGGTCGCTCATGCCCAGGGTGTTGGCGACGGTGTACAGCTCGTCCGCGTCGACGGTGCCGTCCTCGCGGATCAGCGCGTGGACGAGCATGCGGGTGGGGATCTCGACGCGGTCGGTCATGGTGTGCGCAGTCCTCTCGGTCCGTTCGCCTCGACAGGGCGGCGCATGCTGGTCACCGCGCCGAACCCCAGCAGCCCGCGCAGGTAGGGGGTGTGCTCGGTCCGTACGGCCATAAAGCCACGCCGCTCGTAGAGGGCTCTGGCGCGCGGATTGGTGTCGATCACGTCCAGTCTGATCTCCCGGCAGTCCTGCTCCGCCGCGACGGCGGCCACTTCCTCGAGGAGCAGGCTCCCGACGCCGTGGCCGCGTAGGCCCGGGTCCACCGCGATGCCGTCCATGACGAGTTGCCCGGCGGCCGGGTGGCGTTCGAACAGGGCGAGGAGCAGGAGTCGGTGCAGTCCTCGCAGGTGTCCGTACGTACGCAGCACGGCGGAGGCCGATCCCCCGGTGAGGGCCCGGCCGCCGAGCTGGTAGCCGGCGAGCCCGATGAGCTGCCCGTCGAGGAGCGCGCACACCGCCCGATCGGCGTTCAGGTGGGCGGCGATAAAGGCCACCGCCTTGTCCGGCGGGTTCAGGGCGGGGCCGAGTTTGCGGCCGAAGGCGTCCCAGTACAGCTCGGCCGCCCGCCGCTCGGCTCCGGCCGGAACGCCCCGCCGGACCGTCACCGGCCCCGTAGCGGCGCCGGTCTCGTCCAGTCCCATGCAGTGCCCCCTTCGCGCTGTCGTCTCGATCAAATCTATCATCCATGCGACGATCGTTCTAGAAATGATAGTTTTATGGGAACCCGAGCAGAGGCGGTCAGATCTCATGAGTCCGAATATTCGGCCCCGACGGCGCCGGCTCCGCATCACCGCGTGGTCACTCGTCATGGTCCTGGTCGTGGCAACCGGTCTCGCCGGTGTGGTCGTGTGGCAGAACTCCTACGAGATGGACGAGCAGCGGGTCTCGATCCGCCACGGCGGCCACGTACTGAGCGGCGTACTGGCCACCCCCAAGGACGGCCGCGAACCCCACGGCCTGGTCGTGTACATCCACGGCGACGGCCCCATCGGCGCCACCCACGACGACGGTTACAAGCCCATGTGGGAGGCGAACGCCAAGGCCGGATACGCCTCCCTGTCCTGGGACAAGCCCGGCGTCGCGGGCGCCCCCGGCAACTGGCTCGAGCAGTCCATGGACGACCGGGCCGACGAGGCAGCCGCCGCCATCGCCTGGGCGCGCACCCGCCCGGACATCGACGGCGACCGGATCGGGCTCTGGGGCGCCAGCCAGGCGGGCTGGGTCCTGCCGAAGGTCGCCGCCAAGACGCCCGTCGGCTTCGTCATCGCCGTCTCACCCGCGATCAACTGGTTCCGGCAAGGCCGCTACAACCTCCTCGCCGAGCTGCGCGCCGACGGCGCGTCGGCCGCCCGCACCCGCGCCGAGATCGCCAGGAGCGACACCACCCGCCGGCTGCTGGAACGCCGCGCCACCTTCGAGGAGTACGTCAGGGCGAGGGGCGGCGACGCGGACGGCATGACCGCCGATCGCTGGGGCTTCATCTCCAAGAACCACACCGCGGACGCCACGCGAGACCTCCGCGCCCTGCGCCACGTCCCGGTGCTGCTGACCCTCGCGGGCCATGACCTCAACGTGGACACCGCCGACACGGAACGCGTCTACCGCAAGGTGCTGGACGCGGGCGGTGCCTTGACGGTCACGCGCTACCCGGACGCGACCCATTCGCTGCTCAAGCAGTCCGTCGAACAGTCGGATCTCAAGATCACGATCACCGCGCTCTTCGCTCCCCGCTCGCTCTTCGCGGACGGATTCCTGGACGGCCAACGACAGTTCCTCGACAGTCTCGGCCGCGGCGGCAACGCCACCCCATGACGCTCCCGGGGCCTCACGCCCGTGGCGCCCGCCTGCGTCGCACGCCGGTGGACCCAGCGGTGGGGCAACAGTCGCCCGTGGCGCGATTCGGGGTTCAACGGTGGGCACCGCGCCCGCAGCCTCACCGAGTGCGGATCACGCCGCACCCTTCGTGCGTGCGTGGGCGACGGCCGACGGGGTCAGCCGGCCGACGATGGCCGGGGCCTTCCGGACGAGGGTGTCGTCCTCCGCCGCGGCGACCATGAAGAGCGCGAAGTCCACGCGACGGGTCAGGTTGCTCGCGAGGACCGGGTCGCCGACATGCCGGCTCCATACCGGCAGGCCCTGGCTCTCGCCCTCCTCCAGGGCGCTGCCGCGGACGACCGTCCAGTCGGTGTTGCTGGCGAAGATCCTCCGGCACGCCTGCACCTGGTCGTCCAGGTCGGCCACACGAGCCAGTCTGGCCAGCCGCCCGAAAACGGCCACGAACGCCTTGAGCTTCCGCGTGTAGACGTCCTTCCCGTCGCGGGTGATGTGCCAGCCGCAGGAGAACACCAGCCGGGCCCCCGCAGGCGCCGCGTCGAGCACGGCCCGGGCCGTGCCGGAGGAGTAGTGCTTCATCCCCCACGGGGCCAGCACCGTGAGTACGGCCTGGCACCCGTCCACCGCCCGTGCGACGGCCGCACGGTCGTCGGTCGCGGCGGGGACCACCGTGATCCGCTCCTCGAACTCGGCGAGCTTGCCGACGCTCTGCTCCCGGCACACGCCCACCACTTCGTAGCCTCGGTCCAGTGCGTGCCGCACCATGTACCGCCCGAGCTTCCCGGACGCACCCACGATGCACATCTTCTTGCGCGGGCCCGTTCTTCGGGACTCCTCCGAGCTGATCTGTTCCATGACCTTCGCCCTCCCTCTTCCCGCCCCGTCCTTACGCTGTAAGGGTGTGCCTTACGAAGTAAGGTTGTCAACCTGCGAAGTCCACCCGAGGAGGAGCCCGTGGCCACCGAGCCCGCCCGCACGCCGGCCCCCCGCCGCCGAACCCTCAGCAAGGACATGGTCCTGCGCACGGCGCTCGCGCTCGCGGACGAGGCGGGCACCGGCGCGCTCACGATGCGCAAACTCGCCGACCGGCTCGGCGTCGAAGCCATGTCGCTCTACCACCACGTCCGTAACAAGGAAGCGATCCTCGACGGCATGGTCGACCTCCTTTTCAGTGAGATCGAACGTCCGCCCACGGACCTCGCCTGGCGGGCGGCGATGCGACGACGAGCCGTATCGACGCGCGACGCGCTGATCCGCCACCCGTGGGCGATCGGCCTCATGGACTCCCGCAGCAACCCCGGCCCCGCGACACTGCGCCACCACGACGCGGTCATCGGCTGCCTACGAGCGGGCGGCTTCACCATCGCCGGCGCCGCGCACGCGTTCTCCGTACTCGACAGCTACATCTACGGATTCACCCTGCAGGAGCTGAGTCTCCCGTTCGAACCGTCCGCCGGCATCGAGGACCTGGCCGACTCGATCCTGCAGCAGATGCCCGGCGACGAGTTCCCTCACCTCACCGAGATGATCACCCACCACGCCATGAAACCCGGCTACACGTACGCCGCGGAGTTCGACATCGGACTCGACCTGATCCTCGACGGACTGCAACAACAGCGCGAAACCTGGCTGTGACCCGTCCGCCGAGCCCCGCGACGCTTCAAGGCCCCGCATGTTCACCGAGGCGTTCGCACAAAGCGACCCGTCGGATGAACAATTCCGTAGCGGACGAGGGCTGTGGCAGATCACCATGCACCGTATGAGTGATCAACCCGCACGATGGACCCGGGCAACCGTCTACCCCGACATGTGGGCAGACCCGGACGACGACCCCCGCAACAAGGAAGCTGTCAGTCCGGACGGCGAGCTTGCCACGCTGCAGGACTTTCTGACGGGCTACCGCATGACCCTGCGGATGAAGTGCGAGGGCCTGGACGCGGAGCAGCTGGCCCGTCGGTCCGTTCCGCCGTCGACGATGTCGTTGCTCGGCCTGGTCCGGCACCTCGCCGAGGTGGAGCGGGACTGGCGCAACTGGATCACCGACGGCGACCCCCTGCCGAAGCTGTACGGCCGGCGTGACGCGGACTTCGACGAAGCTGTCGCCGAGCAGGCCATGGTCGACGCCGCGTACTCCGATCTGGAACGTGAGCAGGCGGCGACCGACGCCGCGCTGGCCGAACACCCCGATCCGGGTGAGCGGGTGGGGAAGGACAACACCTCGATCCGGGAGCTGATGGTGCACCGGATCGAGGAGTACGCCCGTCACTGCGGGCACGCCGACCTGCTGCGTGAGTGCGTCGACGGAAGGGTGGGCCAGTGACGAGGGGCACCCCTGCCTACCGGACCGACCTGGGCCGGTGGACCGCCACGTAGCCGTTCGGCAAAGCGTCCGTGCCTCAGGACGGCATGCGGATCAGGCCCCCGAGTTCTGCCGTGCAGGGCGCGGGGGCGATCGGGGCCGGCAGCTGCGCCGGGCCCCAGATGAGCCCCGCCGCTCAGAACACCCACCGCGTATGGGTGTAGACCCCGTTGTCCCGACCGAAGCCGTACGCCGTGGTCGGCGCCACCGCGAACACCACCGCGCCCCCTGTCCGGAACGTGTCCCCGATCCCGTGGAACGTGCCCTCGGGCGAGGTGATGTGCCGCCCGTACTTCGCCTCGTGGGCGGCGATCACGTCCTCCAGCACCGCCGGGTCAGTAACCGGCTCCGCCTTGCCCTCGACGACGATGTCGAACCCTTCGGTCAGCGCATTCCCCCCGGTGGTCAGGGCGCAGTGCGCATCATGAGTGAGGTTCTTCGCCTTCTGCTCCTCCGGGCCGGTGGAGAAGTACAACGCCCCGTCGTGCCACGCGGCGATCACGGGCGTGACATGCAGCCGACCGTCGGGCCGCACTGTGGACACCCAGAAGATCTCGGCGGCCTCCAAGTGCCGTAGAGCCTCCGCCCACTCGGTGGCGGTGACACCCGCAGCACCCGGGCGAGGATTGAGCGCGGAACTGTAGCGGGCGTCGAGCTCAGCCGTAGGTTGGTGTGCCGGTCCTGTGGGCATGGCGGATCTCCTTTTCGTCCCTCTCCTAACGACCGTCGGCCCACACCGACACCACCCGTTCGTGTCCGTCTGCACGCCCCCTGAAGTGCCTGTTTTTGGCCAAGGCGGCGCACGCGGTGGTCAAGGAGGCCGAGGACGCCGACGTGACAACTACGGGCCGCACCCCCGACGCCGCACTCGCGACGCCGCAACGTTCGGCCGCCCGCGCCCCGGCGCTCGTAAGGTGATCCACATGATCGTCCGCAAAGGTGAGGGCCGCCGTCCCGGCTACGCTGCGGCAGCCCTGGTGTTCACCATCGGCGTGGCCGGCACGACCCTGCCCACGCCGCTGTACGGCTCTACCAGGAGAAGATCGGCCTCTCCGAGCTGATGGTGACCGTGGTCTTCGCCGTGTACGCCGTCGCCGTGATCGCGGTGCTGCTCGTGGGCGGAAACTACTCCGACGAAGTCGGGCGCCGGCCCGTCCTGTTCTGCGCCATGGCCCTGTCCGCCGCCAGCGCCGGATGCTTTCTGCTGGAAACCGGCCTCCCACTGCTCTTCGCGGGGCGGCTGCTCTCCGGATTCGCGGCCGGACTGCTCAGCGGAGCGGCGACCGCCGCGGTCATGGAACTCGCCGGACCGGGACAGCGGGCCCGTGCCGGTTTCGCGGCCACCGCGGCGAACATGGGCGGTCTCGGCTGTGGACCGCTGCTGTCCGGGATCCTCGCCCAGTACGCGGTGCGCCCGCTCGAACTCGTCTTCTGGGTCCACATCGGTTGGTCGCCATCGCCGCCGTGATCATCCACTTCCTTCCCGAGACCGTCGAGCGGCCGAAGAGACTTCCCCCGCTGAAGCGGCCCGGACCCTCGACGTGCACAACCTCGCCGTCACGGGAGCGGTCGTGTTCTCCGTCTTTCTCGCCTCCACCGCAGGACAGTCACTGAGCGAACGCATCGGCCCCCGGCGCGCCCCCCATCGGCTGCGCCGTCGACCGCGGCACGCTGCGCACCGCCGCCCGCGACGTCATGCTCGGCGGACAGACCGTGCCCGAAGGCAGCTTCCTCCACCTCTCGGTCTCCGCCGCCAACCGCGACCCCGCCGTCTTCGACGACCCCGACCGCTTCGACATCACCCGCTCGCCCAACCGTCACATGACCTTCGGCCACGGCCGGCACTTCTGCGCCGGGGCGCCGCTGGCCCTCGAAGGACGTATCGCCTTCGAGACATTGCTGCGCCGCATACCGGACCTCGCGTGCACGGTGCCGCCCGAGACCCTGACCTGGGTCGCGGACAGTTCCATCAGCCGGGGTCCGGAGCGGCTCCCCATCCGCATCGCGGGCAAGCTGCCGCGCGCGAACACCGCCTGACACGAAGACCCCTGCCGTCCACCAGACTATGTGCCGTACCTCAGAACTCGCAGAGCAGGAGCACCACTTCATGACCGACGAAGCCACCGCCTCCGTAGCCCTCATCACGGGCGGATCCAGCGGCATCGGCGCGGCCACCGCCCGCAAGCTTCTCGCCGAGGGGCACCGCGTCGCCGTCACCGGCCGCAACGCCGAACGACTGCAGCGCTTCGCCGAGGAGACCGACGCCAAGCCCGGCACCCTCCTCACCCTCCCCGGCGACGCCGGCGACCACGCCTCCGTCGAGGCCACCGTGCAGGCGACCCTGGACGCATACGGCCGCATCGACACGGTCGTCGCCAACGCCGGGTACGCCACGCACGACTCGCTCGCCGACGGCGACCCGGCCGGGTGGCGCGACATGGTCCTCACCAACGTGCTCGGCCCTGCCCTCCTCATCCACTACGCGCTGCCCGCGCTCAAGGAGACGCGCGGCCGGGTCGTGCTGATCGGCAGCGTCGCAGGAGTCGTCTACACGCCCGGCAACATCTACGGCGCCACCAAGTGGGCGGTCACCGGTCTCGCCGAGAACACCCGCCGCATGGTCACCGCCGACGGCGTCGGCGTCACCCTGGTCGCCCCGGGGCGGGTGGAGACCGGCTTCTGGGACGCCGCGGGTGGCGCTCCCCAGGGCGGCATCAACCTCACCGCCGACCAGATCGCCGACTCGGTGGTGTGGGCCGTGTGCCAGCCCGCCGGCGTCGACATCAACTCCGTCGTCGTCCGCCCGGTCGGCCAGGCGGTCTGACCCACCCGCCGAACCGGCGTCACCCCGCGCGGCTGTTCCTGGCCAGGAACACCCGAGCGGAGGGAACCGGGGCGCACCCTCGCTCTCCTCGTGGGCGCACTCCCTGACCGCGGGCGTGGGAGGGCCGTACGGCGTGATCGCCCTGCCTGCCTCGCCGACCCTGGAACGACGACCTCGGCCGGCCCGCATACGGCGGCCGCGCCCACGCCGCCGTCCCACCCGCACCAGCCCCTGCCGCCACCCACCTCACGCCCCCTCCTCGCGGGTCTCGCCGCCGCCCTGAAAAAAGCGGGATGAGGGGCGGCGGTCGCCATCGCCGTGTACGAATCGTTCGGGCGCCGGACGAAGACCTTCCTGGCCTGTCGGCATGCGCGCCGGACAGCCGGGACAGCAATCAGGCATGTCTGAAAGAGACGACCAAGACGCCGACTCAGGGATCGGGGACGAGGCCGCCGCGTCCAGGGCCCGGCCGCTCGCTGCTGCCGGCGCCGAGTGTGACGGGCGGGACATCCGAGGAGCGCGGGCAGACAGTGGCTCAGCCACCGGGGAGCTGCCCGCGGGCACGGGACACGACGGCAACGGGGGCGCCGACGAGAGCGACGGCACGGGCGAGAGCAGTGGAGCCGGCGACGCCGCTGGCACCGGTGCCGGCTCAGCCGCCGATCACGGTGACGCTGACCGTGACACCGGCCGGGGTGGGGCCGAGCCGCCCGCCGATGACGCGCAGCAGCGGCCTTCCCCCGAGCTGGGCCGGCCCACGCCCTCTGCCGGATCCTCCGAGTCCGCTCTCGTCCAGACAGGACGGGCCGTGACGGCCGCTCTCACCGTCCTCGCGGCACTCGGCGGTCTGGTCCTCGGTATCCGGGCGGAGTTGAGGACCACCGAGGAGGCCGAGCAGGTGGACGCGAAGATGGTGTCCTTCTACCGGACGCCGACGATGATCACCGTGCTCAATGGCAGCAACCGCGTCATCGCCATGCGCCTGTCGCTGGAGCAGCCGAGCGTCTGGTGGGACCTGCAGGCCGTGCCGCCTTGTCAGAAGATCGACATTCCACCGGCTCTGCTCGAGATGTCCATGTCGGAGGCAGTGCCGCGTGTGACGGTCAACGACGTCGATCTCGATCGACTGCGACTGGAGTTCATGGACTCCGAGGGAAGGACGTGGATACGCGCCGGCGGAGGCCCGCTCCGCCGGTCCGCGGGCTGGGAGCAGTCCTTGACCTCTGTACGCATGGTCAGTCCGGAGCCATGGAACGCCAAACCTGAGGAGGCTCCCGGCTGCGGCGCTTAGCCTCGCTGTCTCGCTTGGGTACGGCGGCTGTTGAGGCGGAAACACGAAATCCGGGGCGGCCGCCGCCGGGGGACCGGCTAGCTCTCCGATTGGTTCTCGATGCGGACGACGTGATCGGGACCGGGATGGTCGACGCCGGGCACCATGGGTTCTCGTAGTCGAACTCCACCTTGCCGAAGGAATCACTGGTGATCGGTGGAGGGTCGTTGTCGGCGATGATCAGTTGAAGGCGTTCGCCGTAGGCGTCTGCCAGCGTCCTGAAACGGCTGTAGATCTCGGTCGCGCGTTGTCGGTCGGAGGCGTTGTTCCCGAAGGCCTTGCGGGCGAGTCGATCACACAGTCGTCGGCGACAGCATGATCGAGGCCGCCATCTGCGACGGCGACATCGTCACCGTCCGACGCCAGGACTTCGCCGACCACGGGGACGTCGTCGCCGCGCTCCTGGACGGCGAGGCCACCGTCAAGCGCCTGCGCCGCGAGTGATGCGTGTGCGCAGCACCTTCGTTGACCGGGGGTGGGGGTGCGGCGCGGTCTGACGGCGGCCGGGGCGGGCCGCTGCCCGTGTCTGAGGCGGCCCGTCGACCACCACACGGCGGATCCGGCAGCAGTCGCCGGATCCGTTCTCAAGCCTTGTGGTGCGCGCAACCAGGTCTTCCGTGTCGGATCAGGCCACTGACTGGTTCATGGGGCATGCCGGCTATCGGACTCGGACAGGGTGAGTTCTGGTTCTGTGGCCATCACGACCTGGCTGATGGTGAACCCGTCGAGTGTGCTGATTTCCACTCGGTACAGCCCGGGCGCGGGCACCACGACCTGAGTGCCGATGGCGCCGTCCATCCAGCCGAGGGCGGGGTTCTGTGCGTCGGTGGGGTCGTCGAGGTTGCGGATGTGGCAGACGAGGCCCACGAGAGAGTCCACCTCGGTCACCTGAAGGCTCCAGGGGACGCCGGCTTCCACCACGTCGGGAAGGAGGAGGCCGCAGCCGAACTCGCCCTGTGGCGGGCCCATGTGCGTATCGCGCCGGATGATCTCCTCCACGGCGTCGAGGGCGCTTTCCTCCTTCGCGAGACCTCCGTGTTGATACGGAAGGGGGGTTACCAGTTCGGTGACCTCGGCAGATTCCTGGTAGACGGTCTCGTCCCCGTGCACTGCGAAGTAACGCAGTCTGTTGTGCCTGTCCCGGATGAAGGACCCGTCGGTGTTCTGCCTGCCTCCGTCGAAGTGAGGCGTGACGGTGCCGCTGTCCATGCTGAGGTTCTGCCAGGTGGGATGGCTGATGCCGACGACCGATCGGTGGTCGGGCAGGTCGGTGTGGCTCTGGCTCTTATGGAAGTCGAGTGCGTTCTGCGCCAGTTCGGCACTCCCGCCGAGTGCGCTGACGTCGCTGGGGGTCAGGTGCCGGATGTCGTCGCCGTCCCGGACGCACCTGTACTGGGGCAGGAGGTCGTGCAGTCCCGGCATGGTGGCGCACAGGGAGCGGAGCTTGTGACGCGGAAGGGGTACAGGGGCTTCACGGCCGGTGTTGAGGATGACTGCGGCCTTCACGGCCCCGTGGAACGGGGTGCCGAGTGTGATGACACCGCGGGTGTCGTCCTTGAGATTGCTGTCGAAGGGGCCGTTCAGAGCACCTCGGGTGACAAGGCCCCCCATGGAATGAGCGACGAAAACGAGGCGGGCGGGGCGCTGGTCAACCCGGTGCGCACATGCCTTGATGTGCGCTGGATGTTCCCGCCAGGCGGAGAGGTGGCGGCGCGCGGCGTCGGCGAGGAGCCGGGCGTTGGTGGCTACGGGAAGTCGCCAGTCGTAAGCGAAGGCCAGGATGGCGGCCTTGTGGGCAACGCACTTCTCGATCCGGGCTATGAGATCGGTGTAGGGCTCGGCTCCACGCAAGTGGGGTGTCCAAGCCGTCGATGTGAGCAACCCAGTGGCCCGGATACGGCCGGTCTTTCCTTCGAGTTCGTCATCGGTCAGGTGCAGAGCCTTCAGGCCCTCGGGGTGTGTCCAGGCCTTTACGTACCAGGAGGATGTGGCGAGTCCCCAGAGATGCTTGCCGGTGGCGGCGTCTCTCAGTTCGCTGCCCATGATGCCGGGAACCACCACCACTGCATCCTGCGTAGTCCGGTCGGATAAGGGCTTCTCGGCTGCCTTGCGCAATCTGTGCGATTGGGGCTTCGTGCGGTCCATGAAGCTGAACAATAGGGACCATGGCGGGGGAGCAGGTTGAGATCGACGATTCCGGTCGTGAGGCAGCGCAGGCTGCTGCACGCTCGCAGATGCGGGAGCAGCCGCCGGGTCTGCTGGTCATCCTTGCAGTGGAGGACGGCAAGCGGGCCTTCCACGAGGCGATTGACGAGCAGCTGGAAGCGGTCAAGGCGTGGTGGGGTGCTTCCGGGCGGGGCTTCGAGGTGGTGGAGACGCGTGAGCCGGCGTCCCGTCACGACGTGGAACTCTTTCTGGAGCAGGCGGGAGTCCGCGAGACGGAGCCCGACGTGCCTCTGGTGGTGTTCCTCACCGGTCACGGCATGGCCGGCTCGCGGCACTACCTGCTGCTGCGCGAGACAGACAGACAGCGGCCGCTGGCGACAGCGTTACCTTCGGCAGACGTGGTTCTGGCGGCTCTGGACTCCCACTCCACAGACGTTCTTGTGATCGTCAACATGTGCGAAGCGGCGAGCGTCGGCGAGGAGATCCACAAGGCCAGGAAGGATCTCGCGGCGACGAGGAGCCCGGGACGACTGAACGTCCTCGCCACGACCGGAGACCGCACCGCCGTCCTGGGGAAGGAGTTCGCGCTCGTCCTCAAGGAGGCGTACACGTGGCTGTGCCGCGCCGGCGGCATCACCACCCCATACCTGTCCATGGCGGACTTCCTCGATGCTCTGGAACATGCGGTTGCTGCCGTCAACAAAGAGTACGGACGGCAGATCACGTGCCCTGAGGCTCTGCTGTCACCAAGTCGCAGCGTGCCAACGACCGCCCTGCCGAACCCTGGTTACCCTCCCTCATCGGCTGCCGTACAGGGGACTGCCGAGCCGTTGTCGACACTCTCCCCCGAGCAGAGCCACTGGATGGAGAAAGCCAGCGGTCGCCCTCACGCGCAGGATCCCGGCTGGTACTTCTCCGGCCGGACCGCGGCCAACAGCGCTGTGACCGCCTTCCTGCACGGACCTCCCGGAGTGCTGATCGTCACGGGCATGGCGGCGACGGGGAAGACGGCGGTGCTCGGCCGTGTCGTGACACTGAGCGACCCGGCGTTCCGGACGTCGCCCCACTACGCCCAGGCCGCAGGTGCTGCTGCAGATGCCGTGCCCCCGGGGGTGGTCACCGTGGCAGTGAATGCCCGAAACCACAGCTCGTTGAGTCTCCTCAAGCAGCTATGCCACGGGGTCGGCGTGGTGCCACCCCAAGCAGCGGACGATGTCCGGCAGTGGCGCGACGCCCTCCGTACACACATCGCATCACTTTCCTCTGTCACCATCGTCGTCGACGCCCTCGACGAAGCCCTGAGCCCCGCGCGGTGCGTGAGCGATGTTCTGGCACCGCTGGCAGGGCTGGCGCAACCGGCGGACCTGAACCCAGCGGTACCGCCTCAGCGCAACTCAGCTGCCAGGCGAGCCCAGTGCCCCGGTCTGAGGCTGCTGCTGGGGGTCCGAAGCTCGCGGCCGGCGGGACCCTCTTCGGCGAAGGGACGTGAACAAGGGCTGCTTGCCGCCCTCCATGCCACCTTTACCGGTGCCTCAGAGGTGCGGACCGACGAAGACGGGGTAGAGAACGACATCGCTCTCTACGTCCAGGCACTGCTGGACGATGTGGACGGCTGGGATCCACAAACCGCGGCCGCTGCTTCCCTGCAGGTGGCGAGGAAGGTCCAGCCGTCATTCCTCGATGCACAGCGTGCCGCCGCACAGCTGCGCGCAGAAGGACCAGAACTGCTGGGCCGGCTGAGCTGGTGGAATCAGCTCGCCACCGGTACGGCCGGGCTGCTGCGCGCAGACCTCGATGCTGCCACGGCGACCGGGCAGTTCGCCCCAGGAGAGGCGCTCGCACTGCTCAGGGCGACGGCGTTCGCCCGCGGACGAGGCCTGGCATGGGGCGAGGTGTGGCCGGCAGTCGCCGCCGCGGTGCACGGGGCCACCCTCGAGAGCGCCGACCTGAAGATCGACGCGCTTCTGCATGGCAGATTGTCGGGATACCTCAGTCACGACGTCGAGGACGAGCGCATCGTCTACCGACCAGCTCACGACGTGCTGAGGAGTGTCCTGCGCTGCTGGCCGTCCGAGAACGACTTACCCGGAGGCCGCCCCGCGGAGAAAGAGCAGCACACTCCCGGAGAGAACCTCCACGAAGAGCAGGCCGTCCACGCCTCGATCACTGCGGCATTGTCAGCCGTCGTCCGCCCCTCACCAGGCCACCCGCCGCCACCCTATGTGCGGCGTCATCTCGCCGACCATGCCGCGCTGGGCGGAGTCCTCGACGACACCTACGTGCCCGCACAGGTCCTCGCCTGGGAATCGAGCGGCGGCATTCGAGGACTCCTCACCACCTCCAGATCGTCGGGCCCCCGCGCCTGGCTCAACGCATGGGCTGCTGTCGAGCCCTACCTGCAGCACGCAGAGCCGGACGGGCGGCTCACCAGCCTCCACCTCGCATACACCGCGATGCACCACCCAGGCGTGCCCCTGGGGCGCCTGCCAAGTACGCCTGGGCTTCCAGGATCGAGACTCACCGCTGTTTGGTCGCAGTGGCGGCCACCTGCCCCGATCCTTGCGATCGTCGACCATCCTGTTGCAGCCATGACAGTCCTCGAGGAACCCGGCGTCGGCCCACTCGTCGCACTGGGGGACGAGCAAGGCGGCGTCGAACTCGTCGACCTGGCCACGGGAAGGGCGACAGGTGAGCGGATCCACGCACATGAGGGAGGAAGCGTCACGGGTCTGACCAGCGTCCCCACGCCTGCCGGCCCCCTGCTCGTATCGGGAAGCACCGACGGCACGGCACGCACGTGGGACGCGCGCACCGGTCTGCTCACGGACCAGATCGGCAGCCCAGGAACCATTTGGGTGGACGACATCACGGCCCTTCCTACCCCTGGCGCGTACGGGGTCCTGGTGGTCAAGGGCGACGGGACGGTCACTCACTGGGCCAATGCAGCGGGCTCTTCTGCACTGCCCCCGGTCGAAGCTCATGACGGCCGGACCTGCGTCACGACGTGCGTCACTCAGGACGGGACCCGGCTCATGGTGACAGCGGCCGAAGTCCTCAGCGTGTGGGACATGGTCAACAGCCGGCTGGTGTACCGCTGGCAGCTGCCGGCCGCTGAAGTACGCGTCCTCATAGCAGCGCGCATGCCCGGAAAAGTCGTCACCGGGCACTCCGACGGCAGCGTCCTTTTGTGTGACGTGACGACGGGGGAGCAGACGTGCTTCGGCGAACCCGGCGCTGCTGTCCGCGCTCTTACGGCCCTCGTGGTCGACGGGCGACATGTCCTGGCGGCCTCACAAGGTGACGTGATCCTGCTGTGGGATGTCTCGCGTACGGCGCAGCCGCCCCGGCGGCTGACCGGACACTCCGGCGCGATCACCGCTCTGACGCGCCTGACCACAGCCGGCCGAGACACGCTGCTCTCATCCGCGCGCGACCGTACGGTCCGAACGTGGGACCAGACCGCTCTGCGCGACGCCCTGAAGCGCCCTGCCGATGCCTCGCATACCGAGACACACGCCGCCGCGGACATGAGCGATACCGACAAGCCGCTGCTCGCAGTCGCCGACGCGGAGCGGGTGGCTCTGTGGGACACCGCACGGGGCCGGTTGGTGCGGGAGTGGAGCAGCGATGGTGCGAAGGCCATGACGTGGGTTTCGACTCGCTCCGGCCGCATGCTGCTGTGGGCCGCATCCGACGGAAGTATTCGCCGCTGGGACCCGTCAGGAGCAGCAGAGCCGGTATTCAGACTCAAGGGGCACAGCCAACCCGTGGTCAGCCTGGCTTCGTGTCTCACCAGCGAGGGGCGACGCATCCTCGTCAGCGGCGGTCGTGACCACCGTGTCGTCCTGTGGGACCTGGCGAGCCCGCCGCAGCACCTCCGCGCATGGCGCCACCACGAACTGCCTGTGCAGGCCGTTGCGGCTGCGTCAGATCAGCACCATGACTGGATCGCTTCCGGAGGCTCGGACGGCGTCGTGCGCCTGTGGGATATGGACGCCAACAAGCCGGAAGCCGAACTGCGTTGCGACCAAGGTGTCGTAAGGACCATCGCCGTCAACGCTCGACCGGAGGGCGGGCTGCCGCCGTATCTCGTGAGCGCCGGCGACGACGGCACCATCCGGCTGTGGGATCTGCTCACAGGCCAGCCCCTGCAAGGACCAACGGCACGGCACTCCGCACCCGTCACAGCAGTCGCCGCATGGTCCACCGACGGCCTCGGATCGTTCGTCGCCAGTGCATCGAACGACGGGACTCTGCGCATCTGGGACGCTGACGGAGGCCGCTGCCTGCTGCAACTCGCCACAGCCGGCTCGGTCCACACTCTCTCAGCCCATCCGGTCTCCGATGGCCACGTCACTCTCGTCGTGGCCGGAAGCCCAGGCGTCATCGTCTCCAAGCTCGACCTGCGGAACCTCTGAGGCCGGTGTTCAGTCCTTATGCGCCCCCTCAAAGCCCTCGTGCGCCCCCAGATCCGTAATCGAGACGGTCGCAGTCGAATGAACGAGATACAAGAATGATCGTCTTGACCCACCTATGCCTTCGGGCAGTGCAGCTCTGGCCTCCTGGAGACGGAAGCTGCGGGCCAGTCCCAGGGCCTACGCCGAGCAAGTCCCGCAGGGGACTCGACAGCTTCCCGGCCCCCCGCCGGTCAGATCTCGTGTGACGGTCGGTGAGCACCCTCGCATCGATAGGAGCAGTTCGTGACGCCGACCGACTCTTCGAAGGTCCAACTCATACAGGCACCCGAACAAGGTGTGTGGCGGCTCGGCAAGAGAGTCCCGGTCACGTACGAGCAGATACGCCGCGAGGATGCCGACAGCTCGGCCGGCAATGCCTGGAGTCTCGTCGGCTACGGAACCCTGTACTGCGCCACCGAACAGGAGGGGTGCTTCGCAGAGGCACTGGCTCCTCTTCGCCCCCATCCCGACTGGCTGTCCACGGCGCAGGAGGACTGGGGCAGCGAGGGCAAGGACGCACCGGGCCGCCTGCCGCCCAAGTGGACATCCCGTCACATGCTGGTCCGCTTAGAACTGCCGAAGGACGCCCAGTTCCTGGATGTCGACGACGAGCAGACTCTCAAAGCGCTCTCCATGGAACGCCAGCTCCGAAGGGTGCTGGACGGCAACGCCGTCGAGCAACTGGCGCGCGAGCACATTCAGGGCTTCAACCGCAAGATCACTCGGGCCATCTCCGCCTGGGCGATCTCCCAGCGGGATGAGCAGGGTGGTCGCCTCATCCATGGCATCGCCTACCGGTCACGCTTCGGTATGCACCAGTGCTGGGCCGTGTACAACGACGTGGCAATGACCATCCTCTCGTCCAGCTTGGTCTTCCTTGACGACGAAGCACTGCTCCGGGTGGCGGACGACTACCACCTGCAGGTGGACTGAGCACTTACGACGACCTGACACCCCGTCGAGCCCACCGGAAAACCACTCGAAAAACCACTCGAAACGGTAGCTCCTGGGAGGGGCGAACCACCCTCGCCTCACTGGACGGCTCCGCCGAACCGAGTGTCGACGGCGACCGTCATTACAGGTGGGAGCCAGATACGCCAGCGAGCGCCTCGACTTGACGGTTAGTCAGACAAGTGAAAAGGCAGCCAAAGAAGTAGAGTTGTGCGCTGTTAATGGGTAGACTTTATGTAACGAGAGAAGAGGGGCCATGATCGTAATCGGGGAGACCAGCGCATTACCCGGAGCGCTGTACATCGTCGCAGCAGAGCCAGCCCTCCCATCGGCGGCACGGCTACGACTCTCAAGAGGCATCTGCGCCTCAGCGGCACACTGGCAACCCACGCGCACCGGATCAGGACCGACCGGCAAGCGCTGGGACTAACTGCTGTAACACCTCGCCCGTCGTGGTAACGCTTCCCCGCGGGTGCAGTACAAGAGAAGTGTTCTGCGCGCGTGGAACATGCGTCGCATCGTGATGCTGCCTCTGCAGCCCCGCGACCACTCCCGCGCCTCACCTCCAATCACCCGTCGTCTGGCACGCGACAGCACGTGCATGCGCGCAGCCGAGGCAACGAGGGAGACTCCTATGACCAGGACCATGGATCGGCCGAGCAAGGACCTCGCCGAGAAGACGGATGTCGCTGCCATCATCGCTATCACCCGCAGGCTGCAGCAGCACCTGGAAGAACGACGCGACGGTGCCCAGTTGCCCCGCAGCAATGACCTGGCCG
This sequence comes from Streptomyces sp. NPDC096176, assembly GCF_044763255.1. Classification (NCBI taxonomy): domain Bacteria; kingdom Bacillati; phylum Actinomycetota; class Actinomycetes; order Kitasatosporales; family Streptomycetaceae; genus Streptomyces; species Streptomyces sp. NPDC096176. The sequence continues at coordinate 121,071 of NZ_JBIWFV010000015.1, forward strand.
AGATCGCGCACGTCACCACCACACGCATGCGCGTCCAGGACATCGCTCGCTTCCTGCAGGAGCATCTGGGACAGCGCATCACCGCACGTATTGCGAAGATCAGCGATCCCCGGCAGGTGGGAAAGTGGGCAGCCGGCGAGGCTCAGCCGCGTCAGGACGCAGAAGAACGCCTCCGCGCTGCCCTACAGACGTTTCAACTCATCCAGCACGCGGAGGACATCTACACGGCGCGCGCCTGGATGATCGGAATGAATCCGCAACTGAAGGACGAGACGCCAGCGCAGTGCATCGCGGACGGACACTTCAAGGACGTGATGGTCGCCGCTCGCGCCTACGTCGACGGCAGTTGAGACCTCGCAGTTCAACTCGCGGCGATGCAATTTCCATGTAGCGCGCCCCGTTCAAGCTGCCAGGTGATGCGTACGCACCCCAGCCTGCTGCGGTGCGTACGCATCACCTGGCAGCGGTGCCTTCGGGTCCAAGCGAGCGACAACTTCTCCGATCGCTGGAGACCTGCCTGCTGCCAGCCCTGGGCGATCCGGCGACCGACGACGGCCACGGCCTGTTGCGGGTGCCCTCCAGCCACCTGCCGACGGCCTCCCAGGACTCACCGGAGCAGCAGCGGCTGCCTTCCGCAGGAAGTCACGTCCGGCGTCACTGCCGCGACGACTACCTCGTCGTCGATGCCCAGGGCAACGTGCGGGCCTGGCAGAACAACCATGGCCAGTCCGGCGCCGCGTGGATCAACAAGGGCCACATCGCCACGGGAGTCGGCGCCTCGGGCGACCAGGTCGAGCTCGCCGACATCAACGGTGACGGCCGCGACGACTATCTGGTCGTCGACGACGGCGGAGCGGTGCGCGCCTGGCTGAACAACGGCATCGTCCGAAAGGCTCCCGCCGACGGAGGGTGACCGAGCCCCGGCGGCCCCGCACCAGCGGAGCCGCCGGGGCTTCACCGCATCAGACCGCGTCATCCCGGTCCTCCGCGGGTGGCGTCCGGTGAGATGCCCGGGTCTGGTCGAGGCCGCGTCTCGGTAGCGCTGAGCTTGCTCTTCAACCTTTGGCGGAGCCTCAGTGACACCGGTAGGTTCTCCGCGGTGACCTTGATGGAGACGCAGGGCCTCACGTCGATGACCGACGAGGCGCAGTTACGTTGGATGGCGCTGGGGGACACGGCTCGGCGGCCGGCCGTGGTCATGCTCCACGGCGGTCCGGGTCTGCCGGATGATCTGGGCGATGTCGCCCCATGGTCGCGGACATCGCGCCTGTGTACCGGTACGACCAGCGTGGCACGGGCCGGTCCCCGTGGCGGGGCGCCATTCCTTCGCCCGGCATGTCGATGATCTCGTCGAGTTGCTCGACGCATGGGACGTGCCCAGAGCTGTGCTGATCGGGCACTCGTACGGTACTGACCTGGCGCGCCGGTCCCTTCTGACGCACCGTAGCGGTCGATCAAGGCTTCGATCTCGTCCAGCTCCGCCACCGTGCGGGAGACGAACTTGAACACCGCGCGCCCGCTCGCCGCGAAGGCGTCCAGTGCGGAGGGCACGATCCTCTTGTCCGTGGCGACACCCGAGTTGCTGAGCTTTGGGGACACGTTGAAGCGGACGCCGTCGACCAGGAGCGCAGGGTCGGGGACCATGGTTCCGTTGGTCTCGAACTCGACCCGCTTGCCGCCGTCCAGCAGCCCGCGCACCAGCGGGATCAGCGCCGGCTGCTGAAGCAGCGGCTCGCCGCCGGTGACGACGACCAGCTCAACATCAGAGGCAAGCGCCCACGCAATCAGATGCTCTACGGGTCGGCGCGTGGACTCCTTGCGGGGATCGAACTGCTGCCAGTCCCAGGTGTACTTGGTGTCACACCAGCCGCATGTCAGGTTGCACCGCGACAAGCGGATGAACAGGGCCGGTACGCCGCAGCTGGGGCCTTCGCCTTGGAACGTCGGCTGCGTGTCCCCGAAGCACTCAGCCGTGATCAGCGAGACGTCGGCCGTCGGCGCGCTTGCGAGCAGGTGGCTCTCGCCGTCAGTCGTCCTCATCGCTGCGCCACCTCGAAGCGGGCCCAGCTGCTGCCGGTCTCGCGTACCTGGATGGCTGCCAGTCGCCCGGGGATGTCCGGTTCGATGTGCCGGATGAACCAGGCTGCCAGGTACGGGAGTGTCTAATCAACGGCGGATCTGATGATCAAGGAGATGCGTCTGATGACGGAGACCGCCGTGGAGAACGAGCAGGCCGAGCAGGTGGTTCAGGCACCGACGAGTGCGGTGTCGGACGAGCAGCTCGTTGCGATGCTGGTTGACCGTGCCCGCAACGAGGGGCTGCAACTGACCGGCGAGGGCGGGCTGTTGCAGCAGCTGACCAAGCGGGTGCTGGAGTCCGCCCTGGAGGGCGAGATCACTGACCACGTCGGCTACGAGAAGCACGATCCGGCCGGGAAGAACAACGGCAACAGCCCCAACGGGACCCGGGCGAAGACGGTGCTGACCGATGTCGGCCCGGTCGAGGTGAGGGTGCCGCGCGATACCGCCGGCAGCTTCGAGCCGCAGATCGTCAAGAAGCGGCAGCGTCGTCTGACCGGCGTCGACGAGATGGTGCTCTCCTTGTCCGCGAAGGGCCTCACTCACGGGGAGATCTCCGCTCATCTCGCCGAGGTCTACGGAGCGGAGGTGTCCAAACAGACCATCACCGACAAGGTCATGGACGGCATGGCCGAATGGCAGAATCGGCCCCTCGACCGCGTCTACCCCGTCCTGTTCGTGGACGCCATCAACGTGAAGATCAGGGACGGAAAGGTCGCGAACCGTCCGGTCTACGTGGTGATGGCGGTGACCGTGGACGGCACCCGCGACATTCTCGGCATCTGGGCCGGCGACGGCGGCGAGGGCGCCAAGTACTGGCTGCACGTGTTCACCGAGCTGAAGAACCGCGGCCTGGACGACGTGCTCATGCTCGTCTGCGACGGGCTCAAGGGCCTTCCCGAGGCCGTGGAAACCCTCTGGCCTCGCACGATTGTCCAGACGTGCGTGGTTCACCTGCTGCGCAATTCGTTCCGTTACGCCGCCCGTCAGGACTGGGACAAAGTCGCCAAGGCACTCAAGCCCGTCTACACCGCACCCAGCGAGGACGCGGCGACGGAGCGGTTCCTGGAGTTCCAGGAGTCCTGGGGAGGGAAGTATCCGGCGATCGTGAAGCTGTGGTCGGACGCCTGGGCCGAGTTCGTGCCCTTCCTCTCCTTCGACGTCGAGATACGCAAGGTCATCTGCAGCACGAACGCGATCGAGAGCGTCAACGCCCGCATCCGCAGGGCCGTCCGAGCCCGCGGGCACTTCCCCAACGAAGCCGCAGCTTTGAAGTGCATCTACATGGCGCTGATGAGCCTGGACCCGACCGGCAAGGGCCGCAAGCGGTGGACCATGCGTTGGAAGGCGCCCCTGAACGCCTTCCAGATCGCCTTCGAAGGCCGCCTTACCCCGAGCAACAACTGACCTTCAACAACCAAGATCAGCCGTTAAATTGACACACCCGTACTAGCCTGCCCCGGCGGCGGCGAGGTGGGCGTCCACGGCGACGACACCGTCGACGCCCTGGCAGAGGCCCACCACCACCGGGACGAGACGTGGTTCCGGGACGTGACCCCGCAGGGTGACGGCCCCGTCCCGGACGTCGACCGCGACGGTGCCCTCGTCCAGGCCGAGGATGCGTCCCAGGACGTCCTGCTCGACCTCGCCGCGGATCTCGGCGTCGGAGCGGATGAAGGCGTCGAGCAGGTCGCTGCGGCTGACGATGCCGGTGAGGAACCCGTCGTCGCCGACCACCGGCAGCTGCTTGACGTGCCGCCTGCGGAGTTCCCGCGCGGCCCGGGTGATCGTCCAGTCGGCCCGGGCCGTGATGACGGGGCTGCTCATGAGCGCGCCCGTGGTCCGGGCCCGGGCCTTGCCCCAGGAGCCCTCGTCGTTCCCGTCCCGCCCCTGCGGATCGGGCATGCCGGTCTCGTGCCGCAGCAGGTCGGACGCGGACACGACGCCGACGGGGGCGCCGTCGTCGTCGACGACCGGGGCCGAGGCGATGTCATTTGCGTCCAGCAGGCCGACGACCTCCTGGACCGGCGTGTCGGGGCGGAGGGTGACGACCTCATCGGTCATCACGTCACCGACCGTGCGGCGGTGCAGCATGGCGTCGGCCTCCTCCGTTCTGCGACGGGGCGGCCGCAGTCGGACCGCCTGGGCGGACGACGCGCGGCGCGTCGGCCTCCGCGGCCCTGCCGACTTGTCAACGCGTCTTCCCTACCCATGACAGCACCCCGCCGCTCCGGCGACCAGTGACGTCTGACCTGGCGAGGAGGGCCAGCGGCCCCTGCGGCCAGAAGTGCCGCCGAGTGCGCGGTAGGTGCTGGCACCTCGACGCCACGTCCGCGTCCTGCAGTCACGCGTTGTAGTTGGCCGAGCGGGCCCCGTTGGGCGCTTGGTCACAGGTGTGACTGATTCCCAATCGTCCTTGTCAAGCCGGCTGGGGTGGCTCGGGGGTCCAGTGCCGTTGATCCCGGATGAGAGCCCATAGGACGTCGAGCCGACGGCGAGCGAGTGCAAGAATCGCCTGCTTGTGACTCTTGCCCTCGTTCCTCTTGCGGTCGTAGAACGTCTGCGATGTAGGGCAGAAGCGCGCGGCGATCTGGGCCGAGAGGTAGAAGACGCGCAGGAGCCGGCGGTGATAGCGATGTGGTCGGCGCATGTTTCCGCTGATCCGGCCTGAGTCCCGTGGGACCGGCGCGAGACCGGCGACTCCGGCAAGCCGTCCCGTGCTGCCGAAGGCGTCCATGTCCCCTCCGGTGCAGGCAATGAACTCCGCCCCCAGCAACGGACCCATTCCGGGCATGCTGACGATCACTTCCGCGTCGCGATGCTCACGGAAGCGGGCCGCGATCTGCAGGTCGATGCCGTTGATCTCCTCGTCCAGCGCCAGCACGGCCTTGGCCAGAGTGCAGACCACAGCTGCGGCCGTGGCCTCCCCGGCGACAGCGGTGTGCTGGGCCTGCGCCGCGGCCGCTGCAGCGTCCGCCAGGGCCTGGGCGCCGCGAACCTTGCGGTTCTTCAACCAACTCGTCAGCCGGCTCGCACCGATCCGGCGCAGGGCTGCTGGCGTCTGGTAGCCGGTCAGCAGAGTGAGGGCGCCTTTGGACGCGGCGTAGTCGAACGCCGGCTCCAGAGCGGGGAAGTACTCCAGCAGCTGAGCCCGCAGGCGGTTGATGGCCCGCGTGCGGTCGGCCGCCAGGTCATAGCGGCGAGCAGTGAGGATCTTCAGGTCCACCGCGATCTCGTCCCAGTCCTGCAGGGGCTGCAGGTCCCGGCGCATCCGTGCCTGGTCGGCTATGACGTAAGCGTCCTTGGCATCGGTCTTGCCGTCCCCTCGGTAGCTGTGGGAGGCATGGTGAACGGTGCGGCCAGGAATGTAGAGAAGCCGTTGACCGTGACTGGTGAGCAAAGCGATCAGCAGGGCGGCTCCACCCGCGTTCAGATCGACTGCCCAGGTCACCGGGTCGTCCTCGGCCAGTGCAAGGACGTCGCCTATCAGCTCCAGCAGCTCAGCCTCGTTGTTCGGTACTCGGCGCGAAAGCACCTTCGTTCCGTCCGTGTCGATCACCGTGCAGTGGTGCGCGGCCTTGCCGGCATCCGTCCCCGCCCAGAGCTCGGGCACCCGAGCCTCCCTCGCCGATCGGTTGACTGGTCCCTGCAGACGACCACGCCGACGTGTCCTTACGAAGCGATCTCTGTTCGCTCATCCCAATGAGTGGCCGTGTCGTCGCGGGGCACTGGGCGGCCTATCAGTCAAAGCCACACGTACGGCATGAGCGCTTTCAGCCACACCCAGGCCCCTGGGTCTCCCGATCGTACGAAGGACCGGAAGCAACCCGCCAACAAGGTAAGGAGTGCTTCAGCTGCCGGGTGATTGCCTGAGTTGGCGGATCTCAGCGCTTCAGGACCGTGACAGCACCGAAGTCTGTCGGCCACGGGCCACCGGTTTCCTGGGAGGACACAAGGCCCTCAGCGAGGCAGGCTGTACCCATGCGGTCGCTCTTCCGCCCGCCTCCTCGACCAGGGGGCAGACACAGCCAGGGCCTCTTCATGCTCGCGCAGAGTCTGCCCTTCGCGCTCGCACTGGCAGTGCTGGGCATCGAGCTCTCGCCCATACACGATCTGGTCACCGGCCCCCTCCTCATCGCCACGCCGGCGCTGGCCGCGCTGACGATGGGGCCGACAGGCACCCTATGCGCGGCAGCCGTCGCTCTGGCCGTCAGCGTGACGACCGCCACCTACAACCAGGCGTGGGGTACTCCGCAGGTCTACGGCAACTTCCTGGGTCTGCTCGTGGTCTCCGTGGCCAGTGTCATCCTGAGCAACGCGGTGCGTACGCGCCGACAGAGCGAGCTCGACCAGGTGCGCCGGATCGCCGTGGCAGCACAGGAGGTCATCCTGCGCCCTGTCCCCACCCGGATGGGTCCGGTGCGGGCCGCGAGCCTGTGCCTCGTGGCTGGAACCGGGGCGCAGGTCGGCGGTGATCTGTACGAGGCGGTGCATACCCCCTACGGCGTCCGCATGATCGTGGGCGACGTTCGCGGCAAGGGGCTGAATGCCATTCGCGCGGTCGCGGTGGCGCTGGGCGCGTTCCGAGAGGCCGCGCACTACGAGGACGAGCTGGTGGAGGTCATGAACCATTGCTCGGCCGCGCTGCGCCGGGAGGCTGCCGTGCCGGGCGCGTTCAATCAGGAAGCTCTGATGGAGGGATTCGTCACCGCGCTCATCGCCCAGGTGCCCGACAAACCCGTCGTGCAACTGATCAACCGTGGCCATCCGCCCCCGCTGGTGCTGCGCCAGGGCAGAGCCCAGGCGCTGACGCCCACCTCACCACGGCCACCGCTTGGCTTGGAAGACCTCATCACCGGCCCTCCCGAAAAGCCCGAGACCTATCCGTTCCTACCGGGCGACCGTCTGCTGCTCTACACCGACGGCGTGATCGAGGCCCGCAGCCCCGGCAACGACTTCTTCCGCCTGCCCGAGGCCATGGAAGCGGCGCACGGCCTCGCCCGACCGGAGTTCCTGGGCGAACTGCACAAGCAATTGCTCCGCCACACCGAGGGCCGCCTCACAGACGACGTGGCCATGATCCTCGTCGACCGGCTCGACGAAGAAGCCGGCACGCAGGTCGACGCAGCCGGCCGCCTCCTCAGGTGACAGCCAGGTCCTTCGTGATGTCCACGCTCTGTGGCCTGGGCACACACCCGCGCGTTCCTCGCCGACGCCCCCGACTGGTTCGCTCTCTGGACCGTTGCTTCGAGCATCACGGTTCGCCGCTCGAGCCCTGCTGGAACGGTGCCGCAGCTCAGTCTCCGGGGCCGTCCACGTAGGTCACTGGCGCGTACCAGTCGTCCAGGATCCTCTCGTCGACGTGTCTCACCGCCTGGCTCCCGAAGAGCGCGACCGCCATGGCCACCGTGCGTGGGTCGTAGGCCGTGAGTGCGGGCCGGATCGCCGGGTTCAGGTCCGCGAACCGTTCGCGCGCCTGCTGGAGCACCATTTCGCCCTGGGCGGTGAGGATGGGCACCGTTCGCTTGCGGTGATCGGGCGACTCGAGGACGAGGCGCTGTGGTCGGTGTGCCCGCTGTCTTACTTACCCCTGCGATGGTGTTTGATCTCGGGGTTGGGTCGCGCCAGGACACGGCACCACCGCCCAGACTCGAGCGCGGCCCGAGACGGAGGGCTGCAGGACGGTCGGCATCTTGGCCGACTCCTTCGCCGTACGGTCGTTCCCCGGGCTTGGTGCCCTGGGGTGTTCCTGGAGGGCGGCGGGCGTAGGGAATGCGTTCAGGGCCTGTCGCTGGTGAGCATGGCGGCCGCCACGGCGCACGCCTCGTTCGCCGCAGCGGGCGTGCGTTCCCGCAGTGCGGTGAAGCGCTCGAAGCATCCCTCGCCCGTGCCGCCCATGCCCACCAGCACGCCACCGCTCACAGTGCCTTCCTGGCCGCAGCCCGCTCAGCCCTCGCTTGACCCACCCGCGGGGTGCCCTTGTTCGGCGTGAACGCCGGAGCCTGTTTGAGCAGTCACGCCGACCGTATCGAACCAGTCGTCGTGCAGGATCCACTCCCCGGGGCCCTCGCACGGACCGAAGGAATACCGGCCGTAGCGGGCGGCCAGTGCCTCGTCCAACGCGGCCGCCACCTGATCCGGCTTCATGCCAAACCGGAGCGGACCGATACTTTCCAACGGCGTTCAGTTCCAGTGCGGCCGGTCTTGCTCGGCCTTCACCGGCCACGCCCCCAGATTCCGTTCCCGCTCGCGGACATCCCGCCACCGCATGACCGGCGCCGCCCCGTACGGATCCTCGGCCAGCCCGGGGCCGACAAGCAGAACCTCGGTGATCACCGTGTCCTGCCGCTGCGCGAACCCCTCCTCGGACAACGCCCATCGGCCTTCAAGACCACGGTGTGGTCTTGAAGGCCGACGTCAGACCCGGGGCCAGCAGGCTCATGTTGTCCTCGGGGCGCGCTCTGGTCGTGCGCCGCTGTTCCTCCGGTCTCGTGGCGGCGGCCGTCCTGCAGGTTCCCGGGTGGTGGACGCCGGTCACCGCCCGGCCGGGGTCTGCATGGCGTGCACCTTGGGGTGGGGCTTGTGCGGTTTGCCTGGCTTGTGTCGTGGGTCGATGGTCACTGTCACCGACGCACCGGTGGTGCTGCCCTGGGCGTTGGTGGCGGTGGGGGTGAAGGTGTGGTCCCCTCTGGGAATCGGCGTGGTGGAGGTGCATTTCCACCTTCCGTCGGTATCGACGGTGGCGGTGCAGATCACGTTGGCGTCCTCGTCGGTGACGGTGACGGTGACGGTGTCACCGGGTCCGCCGGTTCCGATGAACGTCACTGTGCAGCCCCGCCCTGCGGCCTCCATGGCGTCGGGGTGCTTGTCGGGACGTCCAGGGCAGTCCCTGATCGTGGATCCGTCTGCCGGACTGGTGATCACCGGGGCCGTCGGAGCCAGCCCTTCGATGGTCACCGTCACCGACGTACCGGTGGTGCTGCCCTGGGCGTTGGTGGCGGTCGGGGTGAAGGTGTGCTCCCCTTCGGGGATCGGCGTGGTCGCCGTGCAGGACCAGTTCCCCGATTCGTCCACCGTGGCGGTGCAGATCACGTTGTCGTTCTCGTCGGTGACCGTGACGGTGTCACCGGGTCCGCTGGTTCCGGTGAAGGTCGGGGTGGTGTCGTTGATCGTGGATCCGTCCGCCGGACTGGTGATCACCGGGGCCGTCGGAGCGGGGGTGTTGAGCAGCACCGACACCGTGTCCGCGAAGAAGTTGGCCGTGGCCAGGTCCGGCAGGCCGCCGTTGAAGTCGCCCACCGCCACTGATGCCGAGCCGGCGCCGGTGGGGTAGTCGGTCCCGGCAGCGAATGTGCCATCGCCATTGCCCGGCAGCACCGACACCGTGCCCGCCCCGAAGTTGGCGGTGGCCAGGTCCAGGTTGCCGTCACCGTCGAGGTCACCCACCGCCACCGAGTTCGGGGCGTCGCCGGTGGGGTAGTCGGTCCTGGCGGCGAAGGTTCCGTCGCCGTTGTTCAGCAGCACCGACACCGTGTCCGCGAATTGGTTGGCGGTGGCCAGGTCCAGGTCACCGTCACCATCGAAATCACCCACCGCCGCCGAGACCGTGGTGGTGCCGGTGGAATAGTCGGTCCTGGCGGCGAAGGTTCCGTCGCCATTGTTCAGCAGCACCGACACCGTGCTCGCGTTCTGGTTGGCGGTGGCCAGGTCCAGGTCGCCGTCACCGTCGAGGTCACCCACCGCCACCGAGTTCGGGCCGTCGCCGGTGGGGTAGTCGGTGCTGGCAGCGAAGGTCCCGTCGCCATTGTTCAGCAGCACCGACACCGTGTCCGCACCGCCGTTGGCAGTAACCAGGTCCTGGTCGCCGTCACCGTCGAGATCCCCCACCGCCACCGCGTTGGGGAAGTCGCCGGTGGGGTAGTCGGTCCTGGCGGCGAAGGTTCCGTCGCCGGTGTTCAGCAGCACCGACACTGTGTCCGCGTTCTAGTTGGCGGTGGCCAGGTCCTGGTCACCGTCACCGTCGAGGTCACCCACCGCCACCGAGACCGGGACGTCGCCGGTGGGGTAGTCGGTCCTGGCGGCGAAGGTTCCGTCGCCATTGTTCAGCAGCACCGACACTGTGTCCGCGTTCTGGTTGGCGGTGGCCAGGTCCTGGTCACCGTCACCGTCGAGATCACCCACCGCCACCCAGAGCGGGCCGTCGCCGGTGGGATAGTCGACCTTGGGAGCAAATGTCGGGGCCGCGGCCCACGCGGTACCGGGGAGCAGTCCGAGAGCCAACCCGGCCACCATCGCCACAACCAGCGCCAATGCGCGCCGCACCGGGCCAGTCACCGCATAGTCCTGGTCACACGCTCTGACATCATCGTCTCTCCGTCTTCTCACACGGCACCGGGCGGCCGCCGGGGTTGCTGTCACCCAGGCCAGTTGGGGCGACGCCCTGCCCGCCCACATGACACGGGTGCGTCATCACGGGACACTCCACCCCGTGTGATCCTGAGCGAAAGATCCATCCCCCTGCCGGTAGACACGGTGACCAGCCGAAACCTCACCCGGCCGGCTCACCCCGAACGGGCCCCCACACCTCTCCACCACGCAGCCTCACCGACCACCAGGAACATGCGTGGCGGCCATGGCAAGAGTGATGTGCCGGTACCGGCCCTGGGAGCGGCGGACCTGGAGCCGGATGTAGGTCCGGGGGCCGAGCCGGGCCGGGCGCTCTCGTCCCGGCCTTCCTCCGTCCACGGTCGGATGTGCTCCCCCACGGTGAACTCCAGAATGGCAGAACCGGACCACCAACAGGAGGATCACCGATGTCCTACCCGCAGCCCCGCTACCTCGGCGAGAACGGGAAGATCAACGCGGTGTTCAGGCCGGCGGACACCGAGCCGGAACTGGTCTCGCCGGGCGGCAACCGCACCCACTATCTGGCTACCCACGCCTCCACCGGCGGTGAGTTCGGCCTCTACCGGGTCGACATGGGGCCGAGGTCTCCGGGGCCCAGCACGCACTTCCACCGGTCGATCTCCGAGTCGTTCTTCGTCCTGTCCGGCAAGGTCCGTCTGTACGACGGGGACCGGTGGGTCACCGGCGGTCCCGGCGACTTCCTCTACGTGCCCGTCGGCGGGGTGCACGCCTTCAAGAACGAGTCGGACGATCCCGCCTCCATGCTGATGATCTTCTCGCCCGGGGCGCCGAGGGAGGAGTACTTCGAGCAAGTCGCTGAGATGGCGGCACGCGGTGGGCAGGAGTTCGCCGATTTCCTGGTCAGGCACGACAGCTTCTTCGTCGACGAGGAGGGCGGCCCCGCCCGGTCGTGAGACCCGATCGGGAAAACGACAGGTCTTTCCGCTCACGATCGCTACCCGCTCGGTCCGCTCGCCGTGAGGCGCCGTCGTCCCCGCCCTCCAGCCGGCGTACGGCCGTGATCGGCAGGAGTCGCGGCCGCCGTGGGCTGGACCGCCACTGGCACGGCCTCCATCCACCTGGGCAGGCCTTAGTAAGAAGCCAGGCGTGGGGTAGCGTCCGCGCTGGACAGCAGTAGGGACGCTGCTGCACTTCAACTGCTCCGCGCAGGCGAGCGGTTGTGCCGATCTCGCGTGGGGCAACGCAAATCGTGATGCCGGCGGCGTCACGAGGACGGAGGTCGTCAGGTGGATTCCCTGTCGTACACGGAACTGCACCGGGTGTTCGCAGCGGACATCGACATGGAGACGGACGCCGCACTGGACAAGCTCGCCTCCTCGGGCAGCGAGGTGAAGTCCGCTGTCGCCGGTCTCTTGCGGCACCAGAAGCTGAGGCATCCCTTGTCAGTCCTCCCGCTGCTTGTGCACGGCGCGGAGACAGGCGATCCCCGCCCCGCTGTCCCGCTGGCCGCGGTGCACGTGCTGTGGTGGACCTCCGCCTGCTATCTCGACGACCTGGCCGACACCGGCATGGTCGGCGCGAAGCGGACCGTCACCGACGCCGCCCAAGGCGCGACCCCCCACCCGCATGAGGCGCTGCTTGCGTCCGTCGTCGCCGGCCACGTCCTGCCCCTCGAGATACTTCGATCGCTCCCAACTCCCGAGACGGTACGCGGGACGCTGACCGCGGAGGCCCTGCGCTGCGCCGCCGCCGCGGCAGAGGGACAGCTCGCCGACCTGCGGGGCGACGCCGCGAACGCCACCCGGAAGACGGTCCTCGACATCTACCGAGGCAAATCGAGCGCACCCTTCGCGATGATCACGGCCATGGCGGCGGCCCTGTCCGGAGCCGCTCCCGAGCGGACCACCCTGTGGCGCGAGTTCGGGTCCGTGTTCGGCATCCTCTGGCAGTTGTTCAACGACCAGGAGGACATACTCACCGGCCGCAACGAAGACCTGTCCAACGGCACGGTCACCTATCTGCTGGCCTGCGCCTTGGAGGCCGGGCCGCCCGAGGTCACCGAACGCGTCCTCGATCTGCACGCTGCCGCCAGCGGGTCCGTCCAGGCGCGAGACGAGCTCGGCGCTCTGCTCCTGGCGCCCGCCAACGTCCGCCGCCTCGAGGAGGACCTGACCTCATTTCGCACGGACGCGCACAAGATCCTCGCCCGACTGAGCGGCCCCAGCGAGTACACGGCAGCGCTGGCACGGCTCGTGGACGAAGCGTCGACCTTGCACTTGTGCCGACATGAGGTGTGAAGACCGCGGTCCGCGGATTATGAGCCTGCTACCTGGCGCTGCAGGCGATTCCAGACTTCCAGCCCCCTACCTCCACCAAGGCATGACAGGTGAGCCAGCGCTCCAAGTGCAGACTTACCAGTGCGGAAGATGCCCACACAGGGGACGGGGCCGATATTGACCAGGCACGTCGCAGCCGACAGCGGCCCAGAACGGCCGAGAGCTGACGAAGTGTTGTCCAAGTATGTGCCACTGCAGGCCGGGCCGGTCCGCGCGTATCGCGGCGAGGCCGGCGGCGGCCAGGCCGCACCGCTGGAGCGGCTCAACCGTAGCCGGTTCCTCTGGGCAGCCCACCCGGCAGCGGCGGCACATGACGTAGTAGACGGCGAAGACTTCGCGGTCGTCCAGGAAGGTCGAAGGCCAGGGCGTGGACGTGCTCGGGCAGGTCCGGTGGGACGCCGGCGGCGATGGCGGGCCACTGATTCAGGATGCTGCCGCCGGCTGCCGGTACGGCCCAGGCTCGTTCGGCCATGACCGCCCGGTGAAAGGCCGGGCGGCCGTCGAAAGCGGGTTGCTGGGCGGCTCTGCGGTCGCGTGTGGGCGGGCGGGGCCGTTCCGCGGTGCGGTGCCGCGGGAGGAGACCGCGAGGTCGCCCAGGCCGTCGAGGCCGATGTCGGCGTCGATCTCGAAGACGTCCGGCGGTCGGGCGGGGTCAGGACGTCCGCGGGCGGCCCCGCGGCGACCAGGTTGTCCTGTGCCAGGGGCGCTGGGCCAGGGCGCGGGCGATGTGGGTGCGCCGGCGTTCGCCGCCGGACAGTGACTTCCAGTGCCGGTCGGCGAGTTCGGCGAGCCCGGTCCGGGTGAGGGCGGTGGCGACGACGGCCCGGTCAGTGGCGTCGAGGCCGCGCCAACGGTCCCGGGAGGGGGTGCGGCCGAGGCCGACGACGTCGGCGACCCGCAGCTGGCTGCCGGTGGCCTGCTCGACCAGGGCGACGTGCCGGGCGATCCGGCGCGGGCCCCGGCTGTGGTCCCGGTAGGGGGCGGGAGCCGTCCCGGCGAGCATGGATCGGCTCGCGTTCGGCGGCAGCGGCGGACGCGCCGGGACGATGCGGCAAAGGCGTTCGTGAATTCGCCTGGTTCGCCGGGAACTCACCGCCCTCACTCTCCGACTCCTCTTGGGGAACGAGCAGGAGGTGGGATGGACGGTCTGGATGTGCGGATGTGTGAAGTCGCCTGCCGGCACGGCCGTGTCGAGGCTGTGCGCGGTGTGGATCTCGACATCGAGGCGGGCGAGCGGGTCGCACTGACCGGCACCAACGGGTCGGGCAAGACCACGCTGATCCGTGCGGTGCTGGGCCTGCACCGTCAGGCCGGCGGGCAGATCCTGGTCGGTGGCCGGGGCACCGGGACGGCGGCCGAGTGGGCGTGGCGGCGCCGGGCGTGTGCCTGGATTCCGCAGAAGCCCGCCGTGGGCCGGTTCCCGCTGCTGGCGCGCGAGTTGCTGGCCAGCAGCCGGGCGCGGGCCGAAGCTGTGGAGGCGGCGGAGAAGCTGGGCGTCGGGGCGTTGACCGGGCGTCCCCTGCACACGTTGTCCGGGGGGCAGCTCCAGCGCATGTATCTGGCCCGTGCGGTCGGCTGCGTCGCCGCCGGGGCCGGGGTGCTGCTGGCCGACGAGCCAACCGCCGCCCTCGACTTCGCCGGGCAGGAAGAAGCCGCCGACGTCCTGCTGTCCCTACCGGTGACCGTCGTGGTCGTCACGCACGACCGGGCGCTGGCCGACCGCTGCGACCGGGTGCTGGAGATGGCCGCCGGCCGGCTGAGGGAGGTCCGGTGAACAGCCTCGCCGCCACCGATCTCGGACCGCTGCTCCAGCTCATACCCGTCCAACGGGCCGGTGCCGCCCTGCTGCTGGCCGCGATCGGCCTTCCCGTGATCGGCGTCGTGATCGTCGGACTCGACATCATGCCGGTGCGGTTCGCGATGATGCACGTCGCCCTGCTGGGCATCGCGATCGGGCTGCTGACCGGGCTCGACCCCATGCTGTGCGCGCTTGTCGCCTGCGCCCTCGCCGGGGCCGGTGTCGCGCCCCTCGCGCGCACACCGGACGGCCTGTCAGGTGCGATGGGCCTGCTGATGAGTCTGGCGATCGCCGCCGCGCTCCTGGTCCTGGCCGTCTCCGGAGTCAACGCTCAGGGTGCGTTCGCGCTGCTGTGGGGATCCATCCTGTCCGTGGGCACGGCCGACCTGTGGCTGCTGGGCGTACTGGCCGTCGTCGTACCGGCCCTGTTCTGGTGGCGGCGCCGCGACCTCGCCCTCCTGCTCTACGACCGCGAACTCGCCCTCTCCTCCGGGGTACGCGTCGACCTGCTCACGCTCCTGCTCCTCGTCCTGGTCGCGGTCTCCGTGGCCGGGGCCATCAAACTGACCGGCGCGCTGCTCGTCGACGCGCTGACCCTGCTGCCCGCGCTGGCCGCGCGGCGGCTGGGCACCTCCCTGAAGTCCATCACCGCATGGGCGGTCGGCATCGGTGTCGTCGTGAACCTCACCGGGTTCCTCGTCGCGCTGAAACTCGACTGGCCGCCAGGGCCCGTGCTCGTCCTTACGGCCGGGATCGTCGTCCTGGCCGTCCATCTCATCCCCGAACGGAGAATCAGCTCATGGCGCGCATCCGCGTCCGCATCGCCCGTGTCCCTTCCGCCTTCGCACTGAGCCTGAGTACGGCGCTCGTCCTGACCGCCACCGCGTGCGGTTCCGACAAGGCAGACAGCGCGAACACGAGTACGAGCGGGAAGAAGAACGACGACGCTCCCGTCGTCGTGGCCACCACCACCTGGGAGGGTGCCTTCGCCAAGGCCGCCGGTGCCGAGGACGTGCAGGTCATCGTGCCGTCGTCCGCGCAGCACGCCCCCGACTACGACCCCAAGCCGTCCGACCTCACCGCCATAGCGGGCGCCGACTTCGTGCTCTACGCCCCCTTCGAGCCGTACGCGGAGAAGATCAAGGAGGCCGCCGGGTCGGACGCGAAACTGGTCGAGGTCAACCTCGACAACGACGCCGACAAGGCGAGCGCCGAAGTCACCCGTCTGGGCAAGCTGTTCGGCACCGAGGACGCCGCCGCGAAGTGGAACACGTCCTTCAAGACCGAGTACGGCACGCTGCAGAAGGACCTGAAGGGGGCGTGGCCGGAGGGCAAGGCGCCGGCGGTCGTCGCACAGGTCTTCTCCGTGTGGTCGGCGAAGATGACGGGCGCGGAGGTCAGCGGTACGTACGGTCCTCAGGCCGTGACCGCCAAGCAGCTGTCCGACCTGTCGAAGAAGAAGCCCGCGTACGTCTTCAACAACGTGCACATGACGACGGGCAAGGTGCTGCCGGACTCCGGGGCGAAGCAGGTGGAGATCGTCAACTACCCGGGCAGGGACCTGGATCTGCTTTCGGTCTACAAGAACGCGGCGCAGACGATCGAGAAGGCGATGGCCTCATGACGAACGGCTCTTCCTGACACGAGTGCGGGGCCGCCAGGAGACTTCCGGGCGGCCCCTCTCACATGCGAGTACGCGTGCCGCACGGATCAGACAGCCTGCGCCACGGACTCCTGCGCCACCGCCCCGCACCGCTCCTGCAGCAGCGCTCGGTCCGGCTTGCCTGCGGGGGTCAGCGGCAACTCCCCAAGGACCAGCAGCCGTTCGGGGTGCTTGCGCCGCTCCAGGCCGCGCCCGCCCAGGTGTGCGGACAACTCCTCCAGCGTGGGCGCCTGGCCGCGCGCGACGACGCAGGCCGCGAGCCGCTCGCCCATCAGCACATCGGGTACGCCGACACACACCACGTCCCGGACGAGCGGATGCGTGGCGAGTTCGATCTCCACCTCGGCCGGGCTGATGTTGGCGCCACCCCGGATGACGACGTCCTTCAGGCGGCCGACGATCCGCAGGTTCCCGTCCTCCTCGATGACACCGAGGTCGCCGGTGCGCACCCAGCCGTCGGCGGTGCGATAGAGGGCGTCGAGGTCGGGGGCGGCGACGTAGCACAGCGGGGTCATGGGGCCGCGGGCGACGATCTCGCCCACGGAGCCCTTCGGCGCCTCCTGCAGCGTGGGGGTGCCGGGGACGGCGATGCGTATGTCGGCCACGCGCGGGTCGGGGTGGCCGGCGAGGACACCGGGCCCTGCGCCGCGCAAGGGGTCGTCGCCCAGTCCGGTGTGGCAGTTGACGCCGTCTGCCGAGCCGTAGAGGTTCACGACCGGGCAGCCGAAGACCCGACGGGCTTCCTCGGCGGTGGCCTCGTCCAGCGGTGAGCCGCCGACGACGACGGCCGTCGGAGGAGTGAACGCCGGTCGGCCGGCCTCCGCGATGCGGTCCAGCATCATGCGGATCATGGTCGGTACGCCCAGGACGTGGGTGGGTTCGTGCTCGGCGAGCGCTGCCAGGGCCGCCTCGGGGGTGAAGTGGTCGAGCAGGACGAGCGTTCCGCCGTGCCGGGCGAGGGTGACGGCGGTGCCGTTGCTGCCGAAGGCGGAGGCCAGCGGTACCAGGAACAGGCAGCGCGGCGGCTCGTCGTCGGGGATGAGGGAGGCGAGGAAGTTGCCGCGGCCGCCGGCCAGGGCGTTGTGCGAGTACGCCACCATCTTCGGCTCGGCCTCGGATCCGGAGGAGACGAGGATGCGGGCGGCGCAGTCGGGGTCGGGGCGGGCCGCGGTGAAGGACTTCGGGTCGGTGCGCAGGAGTGCGGAGAGGGCGACGGTGCCTTCGGGGGCCGTACCGGGCCCGGCGGCGATCACCGTGCGCAGGGCGGGCAGTTCGCCGGTCAGTGCGGAGAGGCCGGCGGCATGGTGGTTGCCGCGGTGCTCGGTGGCGGCGATGACGGCGACCGCCTCCGCTCTGCGCAGCAGCGAGGCCGCCTCGCGCTCGCCCCGGCCCACCGGGAAGGGCAGCGCGATCACGCCGAGGGCGGCCAGTGCGAGGTCGGCGATGACGGCGCCCCGTCCGTTGGGGAGTTGTATGCCGACCACGTCACCGGCGCGTATGCCGAGCCCGGACAGCCCGGCCGCCAGACATCGCACCTTGCGGTCGAGGGCGGTGTAACAGAGTTTGCCCTTGGCGTCGAGGATCGCGGTGCGGTGCAGGTCGGCGATCTGGCGGGCGCGGAAGAGGCTGTACAGGTCCAGGTCGGGGCAGGTGCCGTCGAGGGCCCAGGCGCGGCGCAGTTCGGCGGGAAGCAGGTCGTGCAGGTCCACGGTCATGCGAAGCTCCAAGGGGTCGGGACGGCGGGGGCGCCGTGGGGGTCGCGGCTGATCGAGCCGGAGGAGAGGAGATCGGCGAGGCCGGTGACGACCGGGACGGCGGCAAGGCCACGGTCGCGCAGCCGGTCCAGTGCCTGATCCGTGGGCAGTTCGCTTAGGTCGTAGGGGATCGCAGCGTGGTCCGGGAGGGCGATCCAGCCGTCGGCGGTGCGCAGCGGGCGGCGGAACCCGGCCGGCTGACGCGGGTCGAGCCCCTGCACCACCCGGGCCCGGGCAGGCGCGGTGAGTACGTCGGCGGCACCGAGCAGGGACGAGTCCACGCGCACCCCGTGCCCGGTCCGCTCGCGCAGCAGCAGCCCCGCCAGGACCGCCTCGGCTCCCAGCAGTCCTCCCAGCACGTCGAGCAGGGTCATCAGGGACGGTGCGGGCGGTTCGTCGGCGGGGCGGACGGCCTCACCCACCCCGGTACGGGCCTGGACCATGAAGTCGGTGCCCATGGGGGCGTCGGGCAGCCGGTCGGCCCAGCCGCTGGTGTACGCGTAGACGAGCGCGGGGTTGACGGCGGCCAGGTGCTCGTGGTCGAGGCCGAGCTGGGCGGCCTTGCCGGGCGCCCAGTTGTGCAGAAACACATCGGCGTCGGCGGCCATCTCGCGCAACTGACCCCGGTCCAGGGGGGACTTGATGTCCACCTCGACGGCCTTCTTGCCCCGGTTCAGCGCCAGCCACCGGGCCGAGATGCCCGAGCAGGCGGGTGGCATACCGCGCAAGGGGTCGCCGCCCGGCGGCTCGATCCGGATCACCTCCGCCCCCAGCAGTCCGAGGACGTGAGCGGCGAGCGGGGCCTGAATACGGCGGCCGGCCTCCAGGACGGTGAATCCGGCGAGAGGCAGGCTGTCGGGGGCCCGTGCGGGGGAGTACGCGGCGTTGTCGTGCGGGGTCAGCTCCCAGGGGGCCGCTCCGTCGTACTCGGCCGCCCGTTCGGCGAGTGAGCGCAGTGGGCACACATCGGCGCCGGACACGTCGGCGGCGTGCTGTATCCGCGCCCAGGTGCTTACCCGCACCGCCTCGTGCAGCGCCTGAGGGAAGGGTGCGCAGGCCGTGGCGTACCGGAACTGGAAGGGCCGCCACCCCCGGCGGATCGCCTCGGCGGGGGCGTCCAGGGCGCGCCAGAAGCCCGCCCACACCCCCGGGTCGAGCGTCTCCAGCTCGAAGACCGTTCCGTCGGCGGACGTGAACGGCGGCCCTCCCGGGGCGAGTTCGGCGGCCTCGCCCTCCTCTGCGCCGGTGGCGGCCAGGTACTGGGAGACCGTGAGCAGACCGGCCCGCTCGGCGCTCACCTCGACCTGCGTGATGCGCCCGGCTCCGCGTGTCCGCGCCAGGAGCCCGGCCAGCAGGCCCTGCACGGCGAGGACGCCGGTGGCCGTGGCGGCGTAGTCGACCGCGAGGCCGCGCGCGGCGCCGTCGCGGCGGCCGTGCACCGCCATGATGCCGGTGGCCGCCTGGGCGGTGGCCTCGTCGGCTGCCGTCTCGCCCCAGGTGGTGCGGGCGGTGATCTCGCCGAAGTCGCGCCCGGTGACGGTGAACCGGCCCCCCGAACCGCCGTCAGGCCGGGCGCCGAGCAGCCGCAGATGCTCCGCGACCAGCGCGTCCGACGCACCCGGTGGACCTGACCCCTCGAAGCGGAGCCCGTCTAGCGGTCCGGACGTCCGCGCGATGGCCGGTGTGGCTGGAGTTGCCATGCCTCTCCTTTCCTGACGTGCGGGAACCCGGGGGCCCTCGCCCCCGACCAGTTCCACGGAAGAGGGAGTCGGACGGTCGACGGCCGGGGTTCCCGTGCCCCGGAGAAAAGTGAGGAAGTCCGCATGGAGAACATCACCGGAGCGCCCCAATGCCCCGAGCACACCGCAGAGTTGAAAGAGCGCGTCGCGTCATTCGTACGCGACCGGGTGATTCCGTGTGAGCCGGTGTTGGACGCCGGCGGACCGGAGGCCGCCATACTTCTGCACGGACTCCAGCGGGAGGCGAAGGCCGAGGGACTGTGGGCGCTCCCCCTGCCTTCGGAACTCGGCGGCCAGGAGCTGCCCCTGCGCTCGTACGCACACGTCGCCGAGGCCGAGGGAGCCAGCGACCACGGACCGGCCGCCCTCGGCTCGGCACCGCTGCTCGACACGCTGATGCTGTGGCGCCACGGCAGCCCCGGCGTACGTGACCGGTACGCCGAGCGCATGGTCGCCGGAGAGACACGGGCCTGCTACGCGATGACGGAGCCGGAGACGCCCGGTACGGATCTATTCCTCACCGCCACCCGCGCCGTGCCGGAGGAGGACGGCACCTGGCGGGTGAGTGGGCGGAAGTGGTTCACCAGCGGGGCGGCCGGCGCCGACCTGGTCACGGTCCTCGCCCGCACCGACGGCGAACCGGCGGACAGGGAAGGGCTGTCGCTGCTCCTGGTGCCGACCGGCTCACCCGGCTTCCGCGTGGTGCGGGAGCTGCCGGTGTTCGGGGCGAGCGGGCAGTGGGAGATCGCCCTGGACGAGGTCGTGGTCGACGGCGACCACCTGATCGGCGAGCGTGGCAAGGCCCTGGCCGTTGCGAGTGAACGACTCCAACTCGGCCGTACCCTGCGCTGCCTGCGCTGGCTGGGGCAGGCGGCGCGGGCCTTCGACCTGATGCGCGAGCGCGCAGTGACCCGTACCCGCTCCCGCGGCCGGCTCGGCGATCTCCAACTCGTCCAGCGCCACGTCTTCGAGTCACTGCTCGCCCTGCGCACGACCCGTCCGCTCGTGTACGAGGCCGTGGCCCGCCTGGACGCCGGCCTCGACGCCCATGTGGAGGTGGGCCTGGCCAAGGTGGCCGCCGCCCGCACCCTCCAGCAGGTGGCGGACGCGGCGATCCAGGTGTACGGGGCCGCGGGCCTGGGTCCGGACACCGCGCTGCCGGCCCTGTTCCGCTCCGGCAGGGCTGCCCGGATCCTCGACGGCCCGGACGAGCTGCACATCACGTCGGTCGCGCGCCGGGTCCTGGGCACCACCTAAGCGTCGTGCACGTCCACGAGTCCGGTGAGCGCGGCGAGTGCGTACGCCAGGAAGAAGTCGCCCCAGATCAACTCGTGTCGCGTCGCCGTCCCGGAGGCGAGGTCGTAGCAGCCGTTCAGGAGGCGGCCGTCGTCCGTGACATGGGAGCTGACGAGTTCGCCGAGCAGGGCGACAGCCTGGTCGCGGTGGCCCAGCTTGAGCAGGGCCACCGCGGTGATGGCGGCGGCGGAGGTGTCGAGAGGGCCTTCGGTGTGTGCCTCATCGGCCGGCGGCACAGTCGGCCCCTGGAGCAAGTGGCTTGCGGCTGTCGCCAGATCGTCGGCACCGAGACGGTGCGCGGCATCGGCGACAGCGAGCAGCAGCCAGGCGCGACCGCGACTCCATCCGGGCGGTGGATCGTCGCAGGGAGCCCAGCCGGCGGGCCGCTCGTAGCGCCAGGACCAGCAGAAGGTGCTCGCGCCGAGGCAGAGTTCGAGGTGGCGGCGCAGATGGGACTCTGCCGCCTGCGAGTCGGCCAAGGCCAGCAGCGACACCATGCCGGGAACCCCGTCCACGCGCGCCAGGAGACGGGCTCCGCCGAACGCCGAGCCCCAAGGGACCAGGCCGAGTTCGGCGTCGTAGGCGTCCCGGCAGGCGTGGGCAGCCCGCACGCGCAGAGCGGCGGCCTTCGGTGTGTCGGCGAGCGCGGTGCCGTACCAGAGGATCAGTCCGCGGGTGACTGTGTCGGCGTCCACCCAATCGGTGAGCCGGCCTGTACACCGCATGGCGGCCTCGCGGTCGGTCTCCTTCCCCGTATGCCGGGCGCGGAGCCACAACAGTCCTGCCCAGAAGCCGCCCGTCCACGAGCCCCGCCCGGTCGTCGTCCACCTGCCGCTGCCGGGGTCTGCGAAGAGCGGGAAGCGGTCGCCGACTTCGGTCCGGGTGACGGCCACCCGGCCGAGTACGGACGCCAGCGCGGGGCCGGCCCAGTCGGGGACGGCAGCAGTCGTATCCATGGGGTCTTTGGCCGCAGGCGCCGTGCTCATGGCCGTAGGGCCGATCGCCGCTCCCGCGCCGCCCACACCAGCGCCACCAGGCCCGCGCCCGCGAACTCACCCGCCACCAGCATCCATCCCGTCCCGTAGCGCCCAGCTGCGGCCAGCAGACCGAACAGCGGGGGACCGATCGCGAAACCGGCGAAGAAGCCGGCCGAGACCAGGGCCGAGTCCCGGCCGGCCCGGCCGGGCGCGGCACGCTGCATCACCAGGACCATGGAGACCGCGTTCGCGGCGACCGCGAAGACGCCCACGGCCGGCGCCGCGACCCACACCAGCGGATGCGCGTACGCCGAGGCCGCGAGCAGCAGCGCCGCCCCCACCGCCCCGGCCGCCAGCCCACCCGGCAGCCACCGTGCCCGCCCCGGCAGCCCGGCGACCTTGGACCAGCCGACCCGCCCGGCGATTCCCGCGACGCCCAGCACCGCCACCAGGGCGGCGGCCGCCGTCGGGCCGAGTTCGAGCCGCCGCGCGCCGTACAGGGCGAGGTAGGTGTTCACGGAGGCGATGCCGCAGCCCAGCAGCAGCGAGAAGCCGGCCAGCCAGGCGATGGTGCCCCGGGGGATCCAGGAGGCCGGCGCGTACTTCGGGGGCGGATCGGCGGGCAGCGTACGGGCCGCCCAGACCGCGGCCAGCGCCGCCGTCGCGGCGGCCGCCCACACCGCGCCCCGCCAGCCGGCGATCCCGGCCAGCGCGGCCAGCGGCAGTCCCGCGGCGAACGCGCCCAGCTGCACGCCCGACTGCTTCATCCCGGTCACCGAGCCACGGCGCTCGGCGGGAACGGCCGCCAGGATCGTCTTGTTCGTGGCGGGGTTTGCCAGCGCCTGCGGCAGTCCGCCCAGCGCGACCGCCGCCAGCAGGAACCCGGCTCCCGGCGCCGACCCGATCAACGCCAGGGCCGCCGCCGACACCAGCAGCAGCGCGACCAGGCAGCGCCGCGGGCCCAGACGGTCCACCACGCGCCCGCCGACCGGTGACAGCACGGAGGCGGCCCCGAAGCCGACGGTGGTGGTCAGGCCGAGCACGGTGGGCGACACATCCAAGTCGTCCACGAGCCGCGGGCCGAGGGCGCCGAGCAGGAACAGCTGCATCATCGAGAAGGCCATGGCGCACGTCAGCAGCGCGGTCAAGGCAGTGGGCCCCCGGGCGGGGCGACTCCCGGAGGTGGCCTGGTTCTCACTCTGCTCCGCCTGCTCCTCCGTCACCGGCACTCTCCTCAACTCCGCTCCACCCGGCGGCACTTCCCGGGCCCTCGGCAGGAGTCGGCACGAACACCCCGTGAGTTCCCACCCATTGCTGTGGCATGTATCACAAGTGCTCGGTTGAGTCAGGCTGCAGGGCAATGTGCGTACCCTCTCGTGACGCGTGAGACCCGGACTGCGAGGATGAGCGGCCATGACTGTTGGGTGGTGTTCTCGCACGCTCAGGGCCGCTGTGTTCGCGGCCGCCTGCGTGCTGCTCACCTCCCTGGGGCACGTCATGATGTCCGGGACCGCGGTGCCCTGGTGGGCCATGGCCGCCGGAGCGGCCCTGACCGGCGGCACGGCCTGGTGGCCGGCCGGCCGGGAGCGAGGGCCGGTGATGGTCGGTTCCTTCACGGTCGCCGCCCAGGCCGTACTCCACTCGTCGTTCTCCCTCGCCCAGGCCGTCGCACACCCGGAACCGTCCGGTGGCGGGTCGCTCGTCCGGCGGTGGCTGGGTTACCTGCTGTGCGGTTCGCCGTCGGGCGCGGGCACGGAGCATGACGC
Organism: Streptomyces sp. NPDC096176; assembly: GCF_044763255.1. NCBI lineage: Bacteria > Bacillati > Actinomycetota > Actinomycetes > Kitasatosporales > Streptomycetaceae > Streptomyces > Streptomyces sp. NPDC096176. The sequence goes on from NZ_JBIWFV010000015.1 coordinate 144,846, forward strand.
CATGTCCACGTCCATGGCCTCGATGGACTCCATGGCCTCGACAGGTTCCATGGCTTCCATGGGCCACGCGATGGGTGCCATGGGGTCTATGGACCACATGGGGGCCGCGCATTCTCTAAACCACGGCATGGGCGGCATGTCCCCGACCGGCATGCTCGCCGCCCACCTGCTCGCCGCGCTGCTGTGCGGCCTGTGGCTCGGCCACGGCGAGCGCGCCGCCTTCCGCATCCTGCGGGCGCTCACCGGTTGGCTCGTCGCCCCGCTGCGGCTGATCCTCCGGCTGCCCGCACCGCCGCACCGCCCGCGTGTGCGCACCCGCCGGGGCCGTTCGGACCGGGCATTGCGGCAGCTCCTCCTCACCCACGCGATCACTTCTCGGGGACCGCCCGCGGGGACCGCTGTCGCCTGACGACAGCCGGTTTCCCGAGGCCGTCCACGCAGGACGAGGAGCCGTCGGCTCTCTGCCTCGGGCATCGGCCGCGCACTCCCGCGCCGGCCGTCCATCCCTTCACCGGTCTGCGCCGTGCCGCCCGCTTCCTTGCGCTGCGCCGGCCCTGACACGGGTTCCCCGGATTCCCGAGAAGGAGAGACACCAGGTGCTCACTCCTGTCCTGTCCGCAACGCGCGATGAATTGAGAGATGAGTCGAAGGAGGGGTCGAGAGACGACTCGATCACTGCCTGGGCACTCGCCGCCCGCAGTGGCGACCCCGATGCCGTCGACCTCTTCGTCCGCGCCCTGCACCGAGACGTCCGCTGCTACGTGACGTTCCTCGGTGCCGACCCCCAGAATGCCGACGACCTGACCCAGGACACGTTCCTGCGGGCCCTGGGCAGCCTGCACCGCTTCGAGGGCCGTTCCTCGGCGCGCACCTGGCTGCTGTCCATCGCCCGCCGCGCGGTGATCGACAGCATCCGCTACAGCTCCTCCCGTCCCCGACTGGCGGACATGGACGACTGGCAGTCGGCCGCCGAGCGTGTCCAGCCGCGCGACCTGCCCGGCTTCGACGACGGCATCGCCCTCGCGGAGCTGCTGGACACGCTGCCGGACGACCGCCGGGAGGCTTTCGTCCTCACCCAGTTGGTGGGGCTTCCCTACGCGGAGGCGGCCGGCGTCAGCGACTGCCCGGTGGGCACGGTGCGTTCCCGGGTCTCCCGGGCCCGCACCTCGCTGATCGAGTTGCTGGACGAGGCCGAGCGCTGCACGCCGGTGGCCGCCGCGGCATGACGGGCCGTTGCGTCCTGCCACGCGGGCCCGGGACCCCGCGCACCCCGACGCACGACCGACGTAAACGTCGGGCTCGTTCGTCGTGCCTCACGTACCGGGCCAACAAGGGCGTGCCGGATCACATCCTTGCGCGATGGGCCGGACACACGAACGTGGAGAACTCGTTCACCGTGCGGTGTTCAACCTGCTTGTTGGGGAGATTCCGGATGGCTTTCAACGCGGATTCAGTTGCCGCTGCCCGGAATTGCTCACCCATCCTGGTCCCGGGCGGCAGGCTGTTCGCCGCCATGCTGCCTTCGAGCGCGTGCTGTATCTCCATCCCTCTTCTTCGGAGGGAATCCCCGCCTTCAGGCGGGGAAGGAATCCGATCCTGAGCGCTGCGGCGCGGAGCGCCGCAGCATCGCTTCAGAGTGCTCTGCGACGATAGCCGCGCTCAGTTCGGCCGCTTCTGGGGTTGTGACCGCGCTTCCGTGACGACTACGGCTGGAGGAGTATGCGGGCTCTGAGCAGGGTGAAGGAGGCTCGGCCGTACATCTGGCGCTTGATCGTCTTGATTCTGTTCACGTGGCCCTCAACGATGCCGGAGCTGTAGGAAAGGGTGAGACCAGCGGTGACGGCCGGGAGGTCCTGGCGGACGGAGTTGGCGAAGACGCCGATGGCCTCGGGGCCGCTCAGCTCAGCTTTCTGGATCCAGTCTCGGAGAAGGTTGCCTTGGCGGTGACGGACCATGGTCGTGAACTCCCGTGCGAGATGACAGGCGGCGGCGATCTCCGGGCAGGCGTTCCGTATGGTTTCCAGTTGTGCGGTATCCGCGGGGCGGAGTGTGTCCTGCGGGCGCATGATCCATGAGGTGATGGTGCGAGGGCTGGACATCGTCGCTTGGGTGGGGATGGCTACGCCCTTCCTGATGGTTCTCACATAGCGGTTCACGACGTGGTAGCCACCGGTGTAGCCGAGCGCAAGCAACTCGCGGTAGAGCTGCATGGAACTCGTACAACCGGCCTTGAAGCGGTGCTGCACGTAGTCGGCGAACGGGTCGAGTACACCTGCGCCCCGGTCGCGTGCCGAGGCGAGGAGGTCGTCAAGCCCACTGTGCCGGTAGCGCCGTACCGTCTTGCGGTCCAGTTGCAGGCGGCGGCCGATGGCGCTGAGGGACAGCCCCGTGGCGGCCAATTCGTTGACGTCTCTGTGGCGTTGGCGCACGCGATCCAGGAGGGGAGTCGCTGGGGCAGCCGACGGCGGTCCTGCTTCCGTGGTGGCGTGTCGGCGCAAGCATGCGCGGTGTCGGCGGCACGTCTTCTCTACGGCCGTCGAGAGGTTTTGGAGAAGGTGCCAGCGATCGGCGACTTCGAGAGTGCCGGGTGCCGCCTGTCTGATGGCCTTGGTGAAGGCCATCAGACGGTCACGGCACACGATCTCGGCGCCGGGGTGCTCCTGGAGCCAAGCGGCAACCGAGCCGGTCTCGCGGTCAGGCAGGACGTCTACGGGCCTGGAGCTCTCGACGTCGACGAGGACCGTGCCGTAGGTCCGCCCTTTACGGAACGCGAACTCATCGATGCCCAGTATCCGCGGTGCCTGGGCCGGCACGGGCGGGGCGACCAGCTGACTCAGCAAAGCAGTCCGTCGGCCCGGGAGCCGCAGCTTCGCGCACAGACGCTGGCCCGGGCGCCCACCGAGTTCCGTCGCCACCGCCCTCATCGCCGACCGTGCCGCCGGTGAAGAACGGCGACGTGCTTCGGTCAGGCCCGCCACCTGTTCCACGAATGTCCGGCGTGGGCACTGGATCTGATCACAGAAGAACCGACGCACGTGCAGACGGACGATCAACCCCCGCCCGCCGATGGGTAACTCGGATATTGACGCCAATATCGGCTGTGAACCCGCGTGGCGGGATGCGTGCACTGCGGACAGCTGCCCGGCGGCCCGCATCCGGCCGCGTCGAGCACCAAGTTGCCATCGATGGTCGTGAGCTGCCGCACCATGAGGTTCGGGCCCGGCAAAAGGAGGTCCTCAAGCGTCTCCACTCGCATGACGGAGGGATCCCCTGGTGGAACGGTCCTGCAGTCCGGGCGCTACCGGCCCAGGCTCTGGCCGGGCTGTCCCTCGGCACGGGCCTGGCCCGTCGGCGTGGGCGGTTGTCGGTCGACGGAGGCCATGAAGTCCAGCATCCTGCGGTTGGTTTCCTCCGCATGGTCAATCCATGGCCCGTGGCCCGTGTTGGAGATGATCTCGGCTCGGGCGCCGGGGACCAGGCGCGGCACACGTTCCACTTGCTGCTGCGGGTGCACGAGGAGGCTTCGCTTGCCGAGTACCAGATAGAGCGGAGTCCGGATGGTGGACAGCTCCTCCTCGGACAGGGGAAGCGGCGCCGGGCGGCGTATGCGGTAGGCGCGCACCGCTGTTCTGATCATCGTGCGCAGTTCCGGCACGACGAGGACCGGCTGTTCCAGCCAGGCCGCCAGCCGCGGGCGGAGCGCCTTGGGCGCGAAGGTCGCGAAGAGACCGGCGAAGAGCCAGACGAAGAAGCGCAGCCCCACCTTCTCCAGGCCGCCGGGGTCGAGCAAGGTGACCGAGGCCAGGCGATTGGGCCTGCGGTGCGCCTGGTTCAGGGCAAGCCAGCCACCGTACGAGGCGCCCACGAGGTGGACGCGGTCGAGCCCGAGCCCGGCGAGCGTCTCATCCAGCCATTGCGCAGCATGTTCGGGCTGGTGGATGGGTTCGCGCTGCACGCTGCGGCCGGGATCACCCGGGGTGTCGATCGCGAAGACCGGGCGGTCCGCGCTGAGGGCGGCGGTGTTCGGGTACCACATGGCGGAGCAGGAGCCCGCCCCGTGCACCAGGACGACGGGGGTGCGGGATCGGACAGCCTCGTTCGCGGTGCCATAGCGGTAGACGTGCGTGGTGCCGAAGGACGTTTCCACGTCCTCTTCCGCGAGCGCGGGCGCTCCCAGTGCGTAGACCGCATCGCAGGCCGTGAAGTAACGCTCCCGCCAGGCATCGCTCACATAACGGCCGACATCGGCCTGGGTTCGGGCAGCGGTCTCGGGCATGGCCACCTCCGGCGTCTCGGTTTTGTGATACGAACGTACCACGGAGTTGGTACAGCTGTATCATGAAAGGCCGTGTGAGAGCCGTAGCAGGAACGACGAGCGGAGAACCGGCCGATGCCCAAGCGCGTAGACCACGCAGAACGGCGCACGGAGATCGCCGAGGCACTCGTCCGGGTCGCCGGCCGACGCGGGCTGCATGCCGTCGGGATGCGCGATGTGGCAGCGGAGGCGGGCGTATCGCTGCGGCTGGTGCAGTACTACTTCCAGACCAAGGAAAAGTTGCTGTTCTTCGGGCTGGAGCTTCTGGCGGAGAGATTCGGGGAGCGGGTCTCCGCCCGTGTACGGGCCGCCGGGGACAGTCCTGGTCCGCGCGCGATGGTCGAGGCGCTGCTGATGGCGGCGCTGCCGACGGACGACGAGAGCCGCACCTTCCACCACCTCTACACTTCCTACGCGGTTCTGGCCGTGAACGACCCGGCGCTCGCAGCTCAGCCCTTCATCAAGAACCCTGATGCCGCCGAAGATGCCCTGACCGAACTCCTTCGGCAGGCGCAGGAAGCGGCACTGCTTGAGCCCGGTGTGGACGCGCGGTTGGAGGCAGCCGGCCTGCTTGCCATGTCTGCGGGACTCGGCACCGGCATCCTCGTCGGCCAGCGCAGCCCGGAGTCCGCGACCACAGTCCTGGGCCACCACCTGAACCGAATCTTCCGCACCGGTGATGAGGTCTTGACATGAGAGACCGGAGCCCAGCAGCCGTGGAGCTGACGACCGCCCGGCTCCTGCTGAGACGCCCAACCGCAGCCGATGTCGACGCGATCTTCGCCGTCCACCGTGATCCTGAGACCTGTACCCACAACCCGTCCGATGCACTCGCCCGGTTTGAGGAAGCAGAGGCGCTCTACCAGCGTTGGGACGACCAGTGGCAGCAGTACGGATACGGGTATTGGGTTGTCCGGCACCACGGCTCCGCTCAGCAGCTCGGATTCTGCGGAATCAAGCCCATGGAACTGCTCGGGGCCCCGGTCCTGAACCTCTTTTACCGTTTCGCCACCTCGGCCTGGGGCCAGGGCTTCGCCGGTGAAGCCGCAGCCGCAGTTGCCACCTGGGCATCCCGTCACCTGCCCGACCTCCCGCTGATCGCCCGCGTTCGACCAGCCAACGTTGCTTCCCAGCGCGTGGCAATACGCGCCGGGCTCAGCCGAGCACAGCATCTCGACACCCAGGGATACGACGGCTTCGATTGGATCTACATTGCCCAACCGGCGAACAGGGCCACAAACGGACGCGATCACACACCAGGACTCCGAGATCCAAACGAGGCGCCCTAGTCGATGGGTGGCCGCATACCCCCTGTCGAGCCGATCTCATTGCCAAGGCGTAGCCATCACGGAAGCGCGGTCACAACCGCTTCTGGTTCTCAATGTAGTCCTTGACCACCTGGAGCGGCGCGCCGCCGCAGCTTCCTGCGAAGTAGGAGCCGGACCAGAAGCGACCGTGCA
>NZ_JBIWFV010000016.1:0-130434 GCF_044763255.1 Streptomyces sp. NPDC096176
GTCCCGGCGTTCCTGCAACGCACCGTTGTAGAGGGAGCAGTGATCCCGCAGCATCTCGCGAAGGGCCTGTTCCTGACGGACGGTGGGCCGCATGAAGAACGTGTACGCACGGATCATCCAGCCCCCCTCCGCGTCGATTCCGCCGACCGCACTAAACTTGGTGCATGTCACCACGCTGGGAACCAAACCCCGACATACGGCGCGGCCGTCACGTAGTCTACAACCTTCACGCACACTTGGTGTTCCTCACCAAATACCGGCGCAACGTCTTCAACGACGAGATGCTGACACGCTGCGAAGAGATCATGCGAAACGTATGCACCGACTTCGGAGCGGACCTGACCGAGTTCAACGGCGAAGAGGACCACGTCCACCTGCTCGTGCACTACCCGCCGAAAGTCGCTCTCTCCAGCCTGGTCAACAGCCTCAAGGGCGTCAGCTCGCGGTACCTGCGAGCCGAGTTCACCGGCCGCGTCAACCAGGCCACCATGCACGGTCGCTTCTGGTCCGGCTCCTACTTCGCAGGAAGCTGCGGCGGCGCGCCGCTCCAGGTGGTCAAGGACTACATTGAGAACCAGAAGCGGCCGAACTGAGCGCGGCTATCGTCGCAGAGCACTCTGAAGCGATGCTGCGGCACTCCGCGCCGCAGCGCTCAGGATCGGATTCCTTCCCCGCCTGAAGGCGGGGATTCCCTCCGAAGAAGAGGGATGGAGGCCAACAGCCGTGTCTACGACACCTTTGCCGCCACCTACGCCCGGCCGGACGGGCGTGATCCGTTCCGTCACGAAATCCCGCCCACCGAGCAGGAGCTTGCCCGGTGGCGCACATGGGCCACGACGGTGTTCATACCCAACATCCGGGCGATGCGCGACGTGGTCGTCACCAAGGCGGACCTCCTCATCGAGGAGGAGATGCCTCCCGTGCTGCTGGAACTGTGCGCCCACGTCTCCGGTTACGAGATCACGGCGGCCCGATGGGACGAGGGCGACTTCGAGGAGCACCTGTCCGTGATCCACTTTCCGGGCCGGGCCCTCAGGGAGTACACCCGCGACCGCTTCGCCCGCCTGAAGAGTGAGCAGGCGCGGCTGTTGGGCCACCACCGCCGGCGCTGACCCCGGCCGGGCGACGGAACGGCCCCATCAGCAATGCCGGCCGCCGCCGCCTCAGCGGCGGCTCCGGGACGTCGACCGCTGCGCCGTCTTGTTCGCGTGCGCCGCCGCGTCCGCCACCGTGCGGTCCGGATGGTGGCCGTGCAGGGTATTCAGAATGCGGAACGACGTGTTGGGGTCGGCCTGCGCCAGGGCGTCGGCAAGGGCCGTGGCGCCGCCCGGCCACGTCGCTGCCGCCGCGTCGAAGGCGGGGAGCAGGCTCGTCGGCGGGATGTCGGCCACGTCCGGGACGCCGGGCTCGCCGGCGTCGTGGAGGCGCTTCACGTAGGCGAGCATGTCGTCGATCCAGCGCTGGTCCAGCTCCTCGACCAGCACCGCGGCGCGCGCGGTGAGCGGGACCGTGTCCTCGGGCACGGACTCTCCTCGGGCCATGAGCAGTCTGCGGGCGGCGGCGCCGATCACCGGATCGCCGAGCGCGGCGCGCAGCACGGTGCCGGGGACGGCGGCGAGGTCGAGGCGGGCGAAGTACTCGGACGTACGGGCGGCGTCGACGTCGTCGGCCTTGGCCTCGGAGACGGCGTCGAGCAGCGTGCGCCAGGCCTCGTCCGTGCCGCCGCGGCGTGCGGCCCACGCTGCGAGCGCGGCGGCGGCGAGCCGGGGGGGCCAGTGGCGGGTGGCGGCGACGGTCTCGGCCGCGTTCCAGCCCGCTACGGTGTCCTGGTCGGGGGCGGCGGCATGGCCGGCGGTGAGCACGTGGCGCATGACGGCGGCGCCGAGCGGGGTGAGACCGTAGGTGTCGCCTGTGCGGAAGACGCAGCCCGTCGCGGCCAGTTGGTCGATGAGCGCCGCCAGACCCCGCGCCGGTGCGTCGAGTTCGGCGCGGTCGGCCTCCGTACGGCCGGGCATGCCGAGCAGTACGGACAACTCCTCGGGCGACGGGGTCTCGTAGGCGTCGGGGGCGTGGCCCGGTACGGGCGTCGGGGCGTCCTCCAGTTCGGGCGGCAGGCCGTCGGCCTTCGCGTCGGCGACCTTTCGGGCGACCGAGTCGGGGGTGCTGCCGCGTTCGTACAGCGAGTAGAGGATGTGCGCGGCGTCGAACGAGTACGCCTCCTGCGGGCCGGTGACCAGCGGCAGCCGTTCGGCCTGGGCAGCCAGAATGTCGGCGGCCAGTTCGACGAGTTCCTGTGGGGTGCCGTCGGTCCACACGGCGGTGGCGGTACCGGGCAGGCCGCAGCGTTCGGAGACTTCGCGCAGCTCGTCGTCGAAGGTCCCGGCCGCGAGGGACGCGGGCAGCGGGGCGGCGTGCAGCAGGCCCCGGATCTCGTCGGGCGCGGGGACGGCCGGTGGAGGTGGCAGGGGGATCGACGAGTCGCCGTAGTAGTCGAGGTGCTCGTCGAGCATGCGGTCGGCGAGCGCGACGTGCGGCATCGTCTCCGGTCCGGGTGCGAGGACCGCGTGCCGGGCGGCGAACGCCTCCGCGAGACCTGCCGCGGTCCAGCGGTCGGTCACCGCGGCGGCGATGCGCTCCAGTTCGTCGGCGAGCGCTTCGTCGGGACGGTCGGCGTCCAGCGGCGGCGTGGGCAGCAGCGGACCGGCCGGGGAGGTCTCGCGGGTGTCGCGGGCGAACGCGGCGAGCAGCGCCTCGCCGAGCCGGGCCCGTACGGCGAATGTCCGGTCGGCGAGGTCGGAGCGGTGCAGCGGCTCGGGCAGGACCGGCCGGTCGGCGTGCGGGGCGCTCTCGTGGGCGTCGAGCCACGCCCCCACCGCGTCGGCGTCGTCCGGGTCGACTCCGTCGGCGGTCAGCAGCGACGCGTACCAGCGGTGCCAGGTCAGGTTCGCGGGGTCGGCCATGGCGCGGCGGAAGCCGGGCACGGCGTCCTCGACGGCGGCGAGCAGCCGTGCGTGACGCTTGGCGTTGAGTCGGCCGGCGGCGCGGACCCGGTCGGCGAGGAGGGTGAGGATGTCCGGTACGGCGTCCAGCTCGTCGTCGCCGGCGCACAGCAGCTGCGGCAGGTCCTCGTGCAGTACCTGCCGCAGCAGCGCGGGCGTCGGCTCCGGCACACCGGCCCGGCGGTCGGCGCCGCGCAGCGCGAGCATCGTCAGCACCGCGTCCGTGGTGCGTGCGGGCAGGGCGACACCTCTTTCCTCGGTCGCCCAGGTGAGGAAGTCGTCGCGGCCGGTGTTCAGGGCGTTCGTACGAGTCACCTGGTGAGCGTATGAGGGTGGGCGGCGCCCGAGATCCTTCCGGGCCGGGGGTTAGCCCGATCGAGCGAGTACGGATTACCCGCGGGGCGATGAGTTCCTCCGCGGCGACCGGTCTGCACTGTATGAACACTTCCGACACCACTTCCCTGCCCGACTTCACTCCCGCCGCCCGGGCCGTGACCGGGCTGCTCGAAGCGATCGGCGACGAGCGGCTGGGGGATCCGACGCCCTGCCCCGAGTACGCCGTGCGGGAACTGCTGGCCCATGTCGACGGGCTCTGCCTCGCCTTCCGGGACGCGGCACGCAAGGCTCTCGGGCCGACGACCGACACGTCCCCCGATGCGGCGCTTCCGGTCCTCGAGGACGGCTGGCGCGCCAGAATTCCGGTACGGCTGAACGAGCTCGCGGAGGCCTGGCGGCGTCCGGAGGCCTGGCAGGGCATGACCCGGGCCGGTGGCGTGGACCTGCCGGCGGACATCGCCGGCCGCGTCGCGCTGAACGAGCTGGTGATCCACGGCTGGGACCTGGCCCGGGCGACGGGGCAGGCGTACGACCCCGGTGAGGCGAGTGCGGCGGTGTCGTACGAGATCGTGCGGCCGACGGATGACGACTCGCTGCGCGACGGGATCTTCGGCCCGCCGGTGGCCGTGCCGGACGACGCGTCGCTGCTGGACCGGGTGGTCGGGTTCAGCGGGCGGCGGCCCGACTGGCATCCGGCCGGCTGAGCCGACCCCGCCCGCACGGACAGCGGGCGGCGGCCCGACCGGCGTCCGGGGGATTGAGCCGGCCCGGACGCCGGGCGGGAAACCGGATGATCGCGGGCGGGCGTCGGTGCGATGCTCCGGTCATGACACGCAGTGTGAAGCCCAGCCTGTACATCTCGGTCGACGTCGAGGCCGACGGGCCGGTCCCCGGCCCGTTCTCGATGCTCAGCTTCGGCGCGGCGGTGGCCGGCCGCCAGGACGGCGCGGGGTACGAGCCGGCCGATCCGGAGGAGCACACCTTCTACCGTGAGCTTCGGCCCGTCAGCGAAGACTTCGACCCGCAGGCGCTCGCGGTGAGCGGCCTCGACCGGGACCGCCTCGTGGCCGAGGGCTGCGAACCGGCGGTCGCCATGGCGCAGTTCGGCGCCTGGGTGGAGGAGATGCGCGCGGCGCACGGGGGTGCGCAGCCGGTGATGTGCGGCTATCCGGCGCCGTACGACTGGATGTTCCTGTACTGGTACCAGGTGCGGTTCACCGGCTCGAGCCCGTTCGGGCACTCCGGATGCATGGACATGAAGACGTTGTACGCGACGAAGGCGGGGGTGCCGCTGCGGGCGGTGTCGAAGGGGACGATGCCGCGGGAGCTGCTGTCGCGGCGGCGGCATACGCACCATGCGCTGGACGACGCGATCGAACAGGCGGAGCTGTTCAGTAATCTGATGATGTGGCCGGGGGTCTGACCATGCCCCCCGGGAGGGGGATCCGCCGTGAAGTCCGTGAAGTCCGTGCTGCGCGTACTGCTCGCGCTCGTGGTCGCTGTCGCCGCGTGCACCGCCTGCGCCCGAGACGGCGCCCGTGACGGCGGCGGGCTCGACGATCCGGCGAAGAGGGACATCGCCATGCGGCTCGTCTCCAGCGCGGAGAACTCCTCCCTCGACTGGCGGGCGCAGTACCGGTACATCGAGGACATCGGCGACGGCCGCGGCTACACCGCCGGCATCATCGGCTTCTGCTCGGGCACCGGCGACATGTTGGCGGTCATCGAGCGCTACACGAAGGACCGGCCCGGCAACGCTCTCGCGCCCTACCTCCCGGCTCTGCGCGCCGTCGTCGGCAGCGACTCGCACCGGGGCCTCGGCCCGGCGTTCACCAAGGCGTGGGCGCGGGCGGCGGCGTCGGATCCGGCGTTCCGCGCTGCGCAGGACGCCGAGCGGGACCGGCAGTACCTCACGCCCGCGGTGCGGCAGGGCGAGAGCGACGGCCTAGGCGCGCTCGGGCAGTTCATCTACTTCGACGCGTATGTGATGCACGGCGCGGACGCGTCCCGGGGGTCGGTCGGCTTCCGTGCGCTGCGCGAGAAGGCGTTGCGCGAGGCCGAGCCGCCGTCGGAGGGCGGCGACGAGGCGGCGTATCTGGACGCGTTCCTTGACGCCCGGGTGGAGGCGATCCGCCGGGAGCCGTCGCACTCCGACACGAGCCGGGTAGAGACGGCGCAGCGGGTGTTCGTCCGGGAGGGAAAGTTCGACCTCGAACTGCCTCTGCGGTGGCGGGTCTACGGGGACAGTTACCGCATCGAGTAGGGAAAACGGGCCCCGGCCGCTGAAACTTGCCGCGCTGTTCCGGGCGTTGTCCCAGCTCGGGCGAATCGCCACAGGTCTGGGCCACAGGGACTTTCCACCACCTCTTTACGCCCCGGCGTCACACTGGCCTACTCATGTGACGTGTCCATGACTTTGTGTCCCACCGTGAAGTCGTCGGCGCACACCCGTCCGCCGGTCCCCCACCTGCCAGGAGGCAGTCATGCCTGTGTCCCGAGCCGGATTCGCGCGTCGTGCAAGATCGAAGACCGCCACACTCATCGGCACCCTGGTCTCAGCCGGTGCCCTCCTCCTCACGAGCACGGGTCCGGCCGTCGCCGCGCCGCCCCCGGCCGACCAGCCCGTCAAGCCCGGCCAGGCGTGGATGGGCGCGGGCACCCGTCTCGAGCAGCCCCACGCCTCGGACAGCGGCGGTGTGCTCGGCCCCCTGGAGACCAGCGGCGTCCAGGGAATCGACGTCTCCCACTGGCAGGGCGCGATCAATTGGAGCTCGGTGAAGGGCGCCGGGATCGACTTCGCCTACATCAAGGCCACCGAGGGCACCAGTTTCAAGGACTCCCGCTTCGGCACGAACTACACGGACGCGTACAACGCCGGCCTGGTCCGCGGGGCCTATCACTTCGCCCGCCCGAACGCATCGAACGGGGCGACGCAGGCCAACTACTTCGCCTCCAACGGCGGTGCCTGGTCCCGCGACAACAAGACACTGCCCGGCGTCCTCGACATCGAACACAACCCGTCCGGCGCCATGTGCTACGGGCTGTCGACGACCCAGATGCGCACCTGGATCAACGACTTCTACACCACGTACAAAGCGCGCACCAGCCGGGACGTCGTCATCTACACGACCGCGAGCTGGTGGAACACCTGCACCGGCAACTGGACCGGGATGTCCGCCAAGGCGCCCCTGTGGATCGCCCACTGGGGCGTCAGCAGCCCCAACGTCCCGAACGGGTTCCCCACGTGGACCTTCTGGCAGTACACGGCGACCGGCCGCGTCGGCGGCGTCGCGGGCGACGTGGACCGCAACAAGTTCAACGGCTCCATCACCCGGCTCGTCGCGCTGGCGAACAACACCGCCTGAGCCGCCCGCCCCTGGGTGGGGCCGCGCGGCCTCACCCAGCGGCGGACGGTGTCAGTGGACGGCGGCCGGCTCGGAAGCCGCGGCTCCGCTCTGCGGGGACAGGGAGTCCTCCTGCTCGCTTCCCTTCCTGCCGAAGTGGTTGAACGCGAGGTTCAGCAGGATCGCCACAATGCACCCCGTCGAGATGCCCGAGTCCAGGACGACAAGCGCGTCCTCGGGAAAGGCGTGGTAGAACTCCGGCGCGGCGATCGGGATCAGGCCGATTCCGACGGCGGCGGCGACGATCAGCGCGTTCTCGCCCTTCTCCAACGCGGCTGTGGCCAACGTCTGGATCCCGCTGGCCGCGACCGAACCGAAGAGCACGATGCCGGCGCCGCCGAGGACGGGCAGCGGCACGAGTGCGATGACGGAGGCGGCGACCGGGCAGAGGCCGAGCAGGATCAGGATGCCGCCGCCCGCGGCGACGACGAACCGGCTGCGGACCTTCGTCATGGCGACCAGCCCGATGTTCTGGGCGAAGGCGCTGCACATGAACCCGTTGAACAGTGGGCTGATGGCAGAGCCGAGGGTGTCGGCGCGCAAGCCGCCCTCGATGGTGCGCTCGTCGGCCGGGCGGTCGACGATCCTGCCGAGCGCGAGCATGTCGGCGGTGGACTCGGTCATGCAGACCAGCATCACGATGCACATGGACACGATCGCGGCGATCTCGAACTGCGGTGCGCCGAAGTGGAACGGGGTCGGGAAGCCGACGATCCCGGCGTCCTTGATCGCGTCGAGGGTGGTCATGCCCAGCGGGACGGCGACAATCGTGCCCACGACGAGGCCGAGCAGGATGGCGATCTGCTGGAGGAAGCCCCGCAGCAGTTTCCGCAGCGCCAGCACGATCACGAACGTGAGGGCGGCCATGCCGACGTTCGTCATGGAACCGTAGTCGTCGGCCGTGGAGTTGCCGCCCTGGGACCAGTTGAAGGCGACGGGGAGCAGGGACACACCGATCAGGGTGATGACCGTGCCGGTGACGACGGGCGGGAAGAACCGGACCAGTTTGGAGAAGTACGGGGTGAGCACGAAGCCCAACACGCTGGCGACGATGATCGCGCCGAAGATGACGGCGATCCCGTCGTAGCCCCGGTCCCTGCCGATGGCGACCATCGGGGTCACGCCGGCGAAGGAGACGCCGTTGACGAACGGCAGCCGGGCGCCGACGCGCCAGAAGCCGAGGGTCTGGAGCAGGGTGGCTATGCCTGCGGTGAACAGGCTCGCGCCCATCAGGAACGCGGTGTCCTTGGCGTCGAGGCCCACGGCGGGCCCCACGATCATGGGCGGGGCCACCACTCCCGCGTACATGGCGGCCACATGTTGCAGGCCGCTGGTGAACATCTTGAAGGGGGGCAGTGTCTCGTCGACCGGATGCTTCCGGTCTGCTGCATCGGCGGTCGGATTGTGCGCGGCCACGGCGGTGCCTCCGGTCGGGTAACACGTCTTGCGTGACATGTGGTGTCAAGGAGGTGGTGCGGGTGGTGCATGTGCACGTACCGGGTCGCCCGAACCGGTGGTGCGGTCGGTGCCCCGCGCCCGGAGGCGCGAGTCACCACCACCGGGGAGCACGCACTCTCTGTTGTACGCACCCCCCGGTGACAGTTGCCGTGGACCCCGCTCGGGTCCACGGCCGCCGGCCGGGGGCCGTCCCCCCCGGCCGGACTTCCTTGGGTCAGCCCTGCGCGGCGATCCGCGCGAGGCGCTGTGCCTCGTCCCGCGTGGAGCGGGCGATGGCGTCCTCGTCCACCCTGGTGAGGTGGTTCGCCTCGACGACGGGCTTGCCGTCGACGAGGGAGAGCGTCACCGGCGCGGCCGCGCCGAAGACGAGCGCGACGACCGGGTCGGCGATGGAGGAGTGCGCGAGTGTGTCCAGCTTCCACAGCACCAGGTCGGCGAGCTTGCCCGGCTCGAGCGAGCCGATCTGCTCGGCGCGGCCGAGGACCTGCGCGCCGCCGTACGTACCGAGCCGCAGCGCCTGGCGGGCATTGAGCGCCGCCTCGCGGTGGGCGCCGAGCCGGTTGATCAGCAGGGCGTTGCGCAGTTCGGTGTGCAGCTCGCCGGACTCGTTGGACGCGGTGCCGTCGACGCCGAGGCCCACCGGCACGCCGGCCTTGAGCATGTCGGGGACACGGGCGATGCCGGCGGCCAGTCGCGCGTTGGAGGAGGGGCAGTGCGCGACGCCGGTGCGCGTGCGGGCGAACGCCTCGATGTCGGAGTCGTTCATGTGGACGCAGTGCGCCATCCACACGTCCTCGCCGAGCCAGCCGGTCGACTCGAAGTAGTCGGTCGGGCCGAGGCCGAAGAGCTCCTTGCAGAACTGCTCCTCCTCGACGGTCTCCGAGCCGTGGGTGTGCAGGCGCACCCCGAGACGGCGTGCCAACTCGGCGCCCTGCTTGAGCAGTTCGGTGGAGACGGAGAACGGGGAGCACGGCGCGACGGCGACCTGCGTCATGGCGTCGAAGGAGGCGTCGTGGTGCTGCTTGACGGTCTCCTCCGTGGCGGCGAGGGCGCCCTCGAGAGTCTCCACCGCGAAGTCCGGCGGCAGGCCGCCGTCCTTCTCGCTGCGGTCCATGGAGCCGCGGGCGAGGGTGAACCGTACGCCCATCTCGCGGGCGGCGCCGATGGCCGCGCCGGACAGATCGCCCGAGCCCTGCGGGTAGACGTAGTGGTGGTCCATGGCGGTGGTGACACCGCCGCGGGCCATCATCGCGAGCGAGCCCTGGGCCGCGGCGCGGACCATCGGCTCGTCGATGCGCGCCCAGGTCGGGTAGAGCGCCACCAGCCAGTTGAAGAGGTTGTGGTCGGTGGCGAGGCCGCGGGTGATCCACTGGTAGAAGTGGTGGTGCGTGTTGACAAGACCCGGCGTCACGAGGTGGCCGGTGCCGTCGATGCGGCGCACGACGTTCGTCAGTCCCTGGGGGGCCTGGCCGGCACCGACGGACTCGATCCTGTTGCCCGCGACGACGACGTGGCCCGAGGCGTATTCGGTGTCGTTGGCGTCGACGGTGGCGATCGCACAGTTCTCGATGACGATGCGCGGGGTCGCGCCCTCGGGGGCTGCCGAAGATGCCATGGTGCTTCCTTCTTCTCTCTCGGGATGCGGCGTGGTGGGCACGGCAGGACCCTAGGTGGTTTTGAGTGCCACAGCCGTGCGGCTGCGGGTGCCGAGATGGTGGAAGAACAGGTTGAGCGACACCGCAGCGAGCGCTCCGGCGCTGATGCCGGAGCCGAGCACCGTCTGTGCCCATGCGGGGAAGTCCGCGTAGAAGGAGGGAGCGGCGAGCGGGATGATCCCCGCACCGAGCGCGACGGCCACCAGGACGATGTTCGAGCTGTCGTCGAGTCCGGCCTCGGAGAGGGTGCGGATGCCGCTGACGGCGATCGAGCCGAACAGGACGACACCGGCGCCGCCGAGCACGGGCATCGGGACGAGGGAGACGACCGCTCCGATGACCGGGAACGCGCCGAGGATCAGCAGGGCGCCGCCTGCGACGGCGACGACGTAGCGGCTGCCGACCCGGGTGAGGGACACCACGCCCACGTTCAACGCGGAGGTCGGGAAGCCGCCGAAGACGGGTCCGAGGAGGGTGGCGATGCCGTCGGTGCGCAGTCCGCGGGTGCTGGTCCGCCCGTCGCCGCGGCGGTCGCAGATCTCGCCGAGGGCGGGAACGAGCCGAGCGAGGGGGAGCTGCTCGTCCACGGGGTGGACGACGAGCGGTGCGGAGCGGGGGCCTTGGGAGACTTCCGCCGGCTCCGTTGCAGGCTGTGCCATGGTTCTTCCCTCCGGTCCGGCATGCCCCCGCCCGGCTGCGGGCGGACGGGGGCGGGCCGGTACCGCGTCAGAGGTTGGTCATGTCGACCGGGATCTGCGGCTCGACGCCGTCCCGGAGGACGGTGGCCTCGATGAGGCCGTACGGACGGTCGGCCGCGAAGTAGACCTCGTTGTCGTTCTTGAGGCCGAACGGCTCGAGGTCCACCAGGAAGTGGTGGTTGTTCGGCAGGGAGAAGCGGATCTCATCGATCTCGCTGCGGCTGTTGATGACCCGCGAACCCATTTGGTACAGGGTCTGCTGGAGCGAGAGCGAGTACGTCTCGGCGAACGCCTGCAGGATGTGCTTCTTGGCCTGCGCGTACGACTTCTCCCAGTTGGGCATCCGGTCTTCGTCGCTGGTCCAGTTGTAGCGCCAGGCGGCGGAGACATCGGTGCACAGGATGCGGTCGTACGCCTCCTGGAGCGTCGTGTACTTGTCCTTGACGTAGCCCCAGAACTCCGAGTTGGTGGAGTTCATGACGGTGAGGTCCTTGAGGCCGGAGATGACCTGCCACTTCTCACCGTCGAAGGTGATCTGGGCGGTGCGCAGCTCCTGGCCCTTGCGGGCGAAGGAGTGGTTGACCTCGTCGGAGCCGATGAACTTGGAGCTGTTGTCCGAGGTCGCGATGCGCTCCCAGGAGTACTCCTCGATGCGGATGCGCGCCCGGTGGATCGGCTCCTGGCTCGTCACGAAGTGGCGGGCGAGGTGGATCCCGAACTGCTCGGCGGACTCGATGCCGTACTCCTTGGCGAACGCGAACACCGTGTTCTTGGTGGTGTCGGTCGGCAGGACGTTGGCGTTGGAGCCGGAGTAGTGAACGTCGTCCATGTCGCCGGAGAGGGCGACGGAGACGTTCAGGTCCTTGATGTGGTGGGTGTCGCCGTCCCGCGTGATCTTGACGACTCGGTTCTCTGCTTTGCCGTACTGGTTCTGGCCGAGAATCGTGGGCATGTCTGCTAGCTCCCTCGGTAAACGGAGTAGCCGAACGGGTTGAGCAGCAGCGGTACGTGGTAGTGCTCGCCCGGTACGACGGCGAAGGTGATCGCCACTTCCGGGAAGAACACACCGGATGCACCGCTGTCCCGATTCGCGGGGGCGTCCTGCTGCGCATCGGCTTGCTTGTTCTCGAAGTACGTCTCGGTCTCGAAGTCGAGACGTACGTGTGTCGTGCCTTCCGGCAGGGCCGGCAGGTCCTTGCAGCGCCCGTCCGCGTCGGTCTTCGAACCGCCGAGCGCCGTCCACTGGTCCTTGGCGCCACTACGGGCGGACAGTGAGATGGCGACGCCCTCGGCGGGGCGTCCGACGCTGGTGTCCAGGATGTGCGTGGACACCGAGGCCGTGGTTTCCGTGCTCATGCGCTGTGTTCCTCTGCGGGCTCTGCGAGACGGGTCAGACGGATGCGGTTGATCTTGCCCAGTTCGGCGCGGACGATCTCCCGCTCCTGTTCGGGCGAGTTGCCGATCCGCTCGCGTACGGCGTCCCGCATCTGCTCACCGGTACGCCCGGTCGCGCAGATCAGGAAGACATGGCCGAACTTGTCCTGGTAGGCAAGGTTCAGCTCGAGCATTTCGGCCTTGAGGGCCTCGGAGGCACCGGCCATCCCGCTCTGTTCGCGGGAGGAGGTCGGGTCCCCGGGCTTGGGCCGGCCGATCGGCGGGTGCCCCGCCATCGCCTCGGCCAGGTCCTCGGCGGTCAGTTCGGCCATGGCGGCGTCGCTGGCCTCGAAGAGGGCCTCGGTGGTGGCGTACGGTCGCTGGGCGAGAAGTTTGCTCCCCCACGCCGAGCTGGCACACACCTCGTGCAGCGCGGCCAGGGCCGCACTGTCCTCGGAGGCGTTGAACCGGGCGAGGCCCGGGTTCGGAAGTGCAGTCACGGGAGCCTCCGTGGCTTGTTTCATCGTGGTGCGTCGGACGGGCTGCGGATAGCTAACGCCCTCCGGCAACGCGACGTCAACACTTTGTTGAAAACTTGCGGTCACAAAAGCGGCGCCCGGTCTGCGCTCGGGGGCCCCGCCTCAAAGGCCTGCGCACCTTTCGCGGGCCGGGTCGCGGCACCCGACACCGTTGCAGCAGCACGTGGAGACGTCCGTTCCCGTACGACTCAGTGTCGGACATGTCCCCATTCGACTGGAGCATCGCCTCCGGTTGCACGTACTACCGACAACGATGTCGGGTTTGGCCAGGAGCAAGCACATGAAAGGTGTTGGTCACTTCGCCGCCTGTACGGCTGCAAGCGCTCTCCTCAGCCTGGGCGCCGTGGCCCTCGCCACCCCCGCGCACGCCCCGCCCGTGGTGGCAGAAGCCGCAGCGGACGACCCCCTCGGAGGGTCACCACAGCCCTCGGCGACCTGCTCGGGGGCCTCCTCGGCACGGTCACCGGCACTCTGGGCCTGGTGACCGGCATCCTCGACGGCGTCGTCGGCAGCCTGCCGAGCCTCGGCGACGCCCCCGCGGCGAACCTCCCGGCGACCGGCGAAGTTCCCGCGGCCGAACCGCCTGCGGCGGAATAGCCCGCGGCCGACGAACTCCCCGTGCTGCAGCCTCCGGCGACGGCCGGGGAACTCCCCGTCGTCAGCGGCCTCCCCCAGGCCAGAGACTTCCCGGGATCCGCATACCTGCCGTCGGCGGACAGCCTGTCCGGCTTCGCAGCCGCGGACAGCGGTTCCTGACCCCTCCATACGGCACAGCGCCGGCCTCGGCACTCATCGAGGCCGGCGCTGTGCTGTGCGATGTCGGACGGCGGGGCGTCAGCCGCCTGACGGACTCTTGTCCCGGTTCAGGTAGTTGTAGACGGTGAAGCGGCTGACGCCGAGGGCACCCGCGACCGTCTCCACGCCGTGCCGCACGGAGAACGCACCGCGCGACTCCAGCGTCCGGACGATCGACTGCTTGGTCTTACGGTCCAGTTCGGCGAGGGGCCGGCCGTGATGCCGCTCGAGCGCCGCGAGGATGTGGTCGAGCGAGTCCGCGAGCTGCGGAAGGCGCACCGCGAGGACCTCCTCGCCCTCCCAGCTGAGTACGACGTCGTCCTCCGCTGCCTCGCCGGGCTCGATCAACACTCCTCCCATGGCGTCGACGAGGGGCTTCACCGCTTGGGCGAGCGCGTGGTCGAGCGCCGTCATTCCTGGCCCTCCACCACGTTGACCTGGAGGGAGACCCGGGTCGCGCCGTTCTCCAGCGCCTTGCGCAGCAACGCGTCGACGGCGCCGAGCACCTGCTCCGCGCCGCCCTCCGCGGTGTTGCCGAACGGTCCGACGTCCACCGCGTCCAGATCCGCGCCCTGCACGACCTCGCGCACCGCCACGGCGTGCGGCGGTGGCTCGTCCAGGTCGAACGGCTCCGTCGTGAACTCCACTCTCAGTCGCACCATGCCTCCACGTTAGGGCCTGCCCCGTAGGCCTTGGCCCGCTCCCCCTCCACCGGCGCCGGACGAGAACGCGCGTCGCGGCGCGACGGACCGGCGGCGGTCCCGCGTAGAGCAGACGACGAGAGCCACGCCGGTCCCGGTTCCGTCCGGACCGGTGGCACAGGGAGGGGTCTGCATCATGACAGGACGCGTAGCCAGAGGTGTCAAGGCGACGGCGGCAGCCGCCATGGCGGTCGCGGCGCTCACCGCCTCGCAAGGGCCCGGGACCGCCGTCCCGGCCGGGCAGCGGCAGTCGCTGCCGACGGGAGGGACCGTCTCCGGCGACAGCGTGTACCGCACCGAACTGCCGCCGCTGCGGACGCCCGGGCCGGCGGACGTCCGGGCGCCGGGGGTCTTCACCGCTCCGGCGGCCGGGGCGCTCCCGGCTACGGTGTTCGCCGCCTACCGGGCCGCCGAGGCCTCGCTCGCGCGCAGCGCTCCGGCCTGCGGCCTGCGGCTGCAACTGCTCGCCGCGATCGGCCAGGTCGAGTCCGGGCAGGCGCGTGGCGGACGGGTCCTGCCCGACGGCACCTCGCTCTCTCCGATCCTCGGCCCGCGGCTGGACGGCAACGGCTTCGCGCTGATCAGGGACAGCGACGGCGGGGCGTACGACGGGGACACGGTGTACGACCGTGCCGTGGGGCCCATGCAGTTCATCCCCTCCACCTGGGCGCACTGGGGAGCCGACGGCAACGGCGACGGCCGTGCCGACCCGGGGAACATCTTCGACGCGGCGCTCGCGGCCGGGCGGTACCTGTGTGCCGGAGGGCGGGACCTGTCGGAGCGGGCCGGCCTGGAGCGCGCCGTCCTGGGCTACAACCACTCCGTGGCTTACCTGCGGACGGTGCTGGCCTGGTACGCGTACTACCTCGGCGGCCACCGGGTGGTGCCGGACAACGGCGGCCCGTCCGCCGGGCCCGCCCGGTCCGTCCCGGCCGCTCCGGAGCCGCGGCGCACCGCCGGGCCGCGCCCCGCGGCGGCCCCGTCGCCCACGGCGGCACCGGCCGCGACCCGGCCGACCGCCCGGCCCTCCTCCTCGCCCTCTCCGCGCCCGAGCAGCACCGCGCCGGCCGGCAGCCATGAACCGGCGGAGCCGTTGCTGCCGCTCCCGGACGTGCAGCCGCCCGGCGACGGCCTGCTGCCAGGCGGCTCCGGCGGACTGACCAGCAACGGAACGGACTCGATGGACGCAGGCCCCTCCACAATCCCGGATACCGGGCGGTAATGTCGCCACCCGCCGGGGCAGGGACGCGACCGGCGGTGTGAGCGAAGGGGCCCTCATGGCTACAGACATGCAGCCTGCCCAGCCCGACGGGCCGGGCAGGGAGTCCCAGGAACGCTGGCAGCGTGCCTGGGGTCACCGCGAGGACCTGCTCAAGGTGGCCCGCCGCCGGTCGGTGAGCGCCGAGGACGCCGAGGACGCCGTGCACGAGGCGATGCTGCGAGCCGCGGAGCGCCCGGACCTCGACGACGAACGGCTGGGCGCCTGGCTGACGACGGTGACCATGCGGCTGTGCGTGGACCGCCACCGCCAGGTCCACCGGGAGGATCAGGTACGCAGCAGCCCGAGGCTGCACCCCCCGGGCCCGGTCCCCGTCGAGGAGGCGGTCTGCGACCGGGCGGAGGCGAACTGGCTCGCCGTACGCAGCTCGGAACTGCCCGCCCGGCAGGCCGAGGCCCTCTGGCTGAAGGCGGAGGACTTGGACGTCGGGCAGGTCGCCACGAAGATGGGCCTGAGCTACCGCACCGTCGAGTCCCTGCTGGCACGCGCCCGCCGCACCCTGCGCAACTCTCTGGCGGCGACGCTCGGGCTGGTGCTGTGGCTGTGCGGCCGGGGCAGGCCGGGCAGCGGGGGCAACGCCCAGGCGGTGGCGCTCGCCTCGACGGCGGTGACGCTCGCGGTCGCGGGCCTGGTCCTGCCGTACGTCCATGACGGCGACACCCCCCGGCCGAGCCCCGCGGCGCCGGCGGTCACGGAGGCGGCCGGGTCCGGGGCACCGGAACCCGGCCGTACGGGTGCGCCGGGGAACGCCGCCCCGTCGGCCGCCCCCACCCAGGACGCGCCGGGCGGGGCCCGCCCGTCCGGAGAGCGGGGCCTGCCGCTGCCGGAACTGCCCGGCGTGCCGCTGCCTGCGCTGCCCCTGTCGACGCCGCCGGTGTCGGGGCTGCCGGTGCCGGAGGCGGCGGAGGATCTGGTGTCTTCGCTGCCACCGGTTCCGTCGGCGTCGATACCGACCGTGGCGCCGTCGGTTCCGACTGTGCCGATCCCGTCGGCGCCGGTCCCGCCCGTGCCGGTCCCGCCGACCGTGCCGCCTCTCCCGACACAGCCGTAACCACTGCGCGGGCTGTTCCCCTACCCTCCCCTACGGCCCTACGGCCCGGCGGCCGTGGGGGACCCCCACTTCCCGAACCGGGCTCCGCCCGGGCCCGTACCGCGCTTCGCGCGGTGCCCTCAAGCGTTGGGCGGGCTGGATTTCGCTCCGCGGAATCAGCCCGGCCGGGGCCACCTCCCACGGCCGCCAAGCCGTATGGGGAAATTGGGGCGCGGGGGTCCGGTGGGGTCCCCCCGCCACGCCGCCAGGCGTAGGGGGCAGAGCCCCCGGAACGCGCGGAGCGCGGTGCCGGGTCCGGGCGGAGCCCGGTGGGGTCCGGGGCTCTCCCCGGTTCCGGAAAGTGGAGGGTCCCCCCACACCGCCGGGCCGTAGGGGAGCGTAGGGGAAACGGCCCGCCGTCAGGCGCCCCCGCACCCGCTCCCGCCGACACCCCCACGAAACCCCGTCGAAAAAAACTTCGCCTCGTCGCGACGGACGCCCCTCGCCTCCCCGTAGAGCAGGTGTCGGACCGCTCCACGGCTGAAGGGTGTACCGGATGGGTGTCGAGATCTGCGTGGAGGGACTCACCAAGTCCTTCGGGCGCCAGGTCATCTGGCAGGACGTCTCCCTGACGCTGCCCGCCGGGGAGGTCTCCGTCATGCTGGGGCCCTCCGGGACCGGCAAGTCCGTGTTCCTGAAGACGCTTGTGGGGCTGCTGCGGCCCGAGCGCGGGTCGATCCGGATCGCCGGGCAGGACATCACGACGCTGCGCGAGCACGAGCTCTACGAGGTCCGGAAGCTGTTCGGCGTGCTGTTCCAGGACGGCGCGCTGTTCGGTTCCATGAACCTCTACGACAACATCGCCTTCCCGCTGCGCGAGCACACCCGCAAGCCGGAGGGCGAGATCCGCCGGATCGTGCTCGAGAAGATGGACATGGTCGGTCTGATCGGCGCAGAGGACAAACTGCCCGGCGAGATATCCGGCGGTATGCGCAAGCGGGCCGGACTGGCGCGGGCCCTGGTGCTCGACCCGGAGATCATCCTGTTCGACGAGCCGGACTCGGGTCTCGATCCGGTGCGTGTGGCGTATCTCAACCAGCTGATCGTCGATCTCAACGCGCAGATCGACGCCACGTTCCTCATCGTCACCCACGACATCGCCTCCGCCCGCCAGGTCCCGGACAACATCGGGCTGCTGTTCCGCCGCGAGCTGGTGATGTTCGGCCCGCGGGAGCAGTTGCTGACCAGCGAAGAGCCCGTGGTGCGGCAGTTCCTCAACGGGCGGATGCAGGGGCCGATCGGCATGGCGGAGGAGAAGGACGCCGCCCAGGTCGAGCAGGAGCTCGCGCAACTCGGTGAGTCGGCGGACGCCGCCGTACCGGGCGTCCTCGAGCTGACGCCGCGGCTGCTGCCGACCGAGGGCATCGAACGGCCGCCCCGATGGGCGGAGATCGCGGACCGCGAGGCGCTGCGACGGTTGCGCGCGTCGGTGCGCGGAGGGGCGGGCGACGCATGAGCCTGTCGCCCGTCGGGGCGCTGCGGCAGTCCGGCAGCCTGTTCGCCATGGGGTTGGACGTGCTGCGCACGATCCCCAAGCGGCCCTTCCAGGTCAGGGAGTTCATCCAGCAGGCATGGTTCGTCGCGAGTGTGACGATCCTGCCGACTGCGCTGGTGTCGATCCCGTTCGGAGCGGTGATCGCGTTGCAGATCGGCTCTCTGACGAGGCAGCTGGGCGCGCAGTCGTTCTCGGGCGCGGCGTCGGTCCTCGCGGTGCTGCGGGAGGCATCGCCGATCGTGACCGCGCTGCTGATCGCGGGCGCGGGCGGCACGGCGATCTGCGCGGATCTCGGAGCGCGGAAGATCCGCGAGGAGATCGACGCGATGCAGGTTCTGGGCATCGACCCGATCCACCGGTTGGTCGTACCGAGGGTGCTGGCCACCATGCTCGTGGCGGTGCTGCTCAACGGCCTCGTCTCGGTGGTCGGGGTGGCCGGCGGCTACTTCTTCAACGTGGTGCTGCAGAACGGCACCCCGGGCGCCTATCTGGCCTCGTTCACCACACTCGCCCAGCTCTCCGACCTGTGGGCGGCCGAGCTGAAAGCCCTGGTGTTCGGGGCGATCGCGGCAATCGTCGCCTCGTACAAGGGGCTGACCGCGAAGGGCGGCCCGAAGGGGGTCGGCGACGCGGTGAACCAGTCGGTGGTCATCACCTTCATGTTGCTGTTCGTGACGAACTTCGTGATGACCGCCGTGTACTTCCAGATCGTTCCGCAGAGGGGCTGAGCGATGCCGCTGATGAATCGTCTGTTGCCGCCGCAGCTCGAGGAGCTGGGCAGGCAGCTGGTCTTCTACGGCCGTTCACTGGCGTGGACCGGCCGGACGCTGCGCCGCTACAAGAAGGAGATCCTGCGGCTGCTCGCGGAGGTGAGCTTCGGGCGCGGCGCGCTCGCCGTCGTCGGCGGGACCGTCGGGGTGATCGCGTTCCTGTCGTTCTTCACCGGTACCGAGGTCGGCCTCCAGGGCTACGCGGCGCTCAACCAGCTCGGTACGTCGAACTTCGTGGCGTTCCTCTCCGCGTACTTCAACACCCGGGAGATCGCGCCGCTGGTGGCGGGCCTGGCGCTGTCCGCGACGGTCGGCGCCGGGTTCACCGCGCAGCTGGGCGCCATGCGGATCAGCGAGGAGACCGACGCGCTCGAGGTGATGGGCGTCCCCTCGCTGCCGTTCCTGGTGACGACACGGATGATCGCCGGCTTCGTCGCGGTGATCCCGCTGTACGTGGTGGGCCTGCTGTCCTCGTACTTCGCGGCCCGCACGATCACCACCGGCTACTACGGGCAGTCGGCCGGCACCTACGACCACTACTTCGAGCAGTACCTGCCGCCGGTCGACGTCCTGTGGTCCTTCGGCAAGGTGATCGTCTTCGCCGTCGTGATCATCCTGGTGCACTGCTACTACGGCTACTACGCGAGCGGCGGCCCGGCCGGTGTCGGGGTCGCCGTGGGCCGTGCCGTGCGCACCTCGATCGTGGCGATCAACATTCTCGACTTCTTCCTCAGCCTGGCGATCTGGGGCGCCAACACGACCGTACGGATAGCGGGGTAGGGGCCGATGAGCAGAGACGGAAGCGCCGCGGCGCACGCCGGCCGACTGCGGCTGTACGGGCTGGTGTTCCTCGCCGTCATCGCGCTGCTGCTGTCGCTGTCGGTGGCCACGTACCAGCAGGTGTTCACGTCGGTCGTGCGCGTCACGCTGGAGGCGGACACACTGGGCAACCAGCTCGACCCGAGGGCCGACGTCAAGCTGCGCGGACTGCTCGTCGGCGAGGTGCGCGAGGTGCGGGCCGACGGGGAGAAGGCCACGCTCGACATCGCACTGAAGCCGGAGCATGTGGCGCGCATCCCGGCCGATGTGCACGCCCGGCTGCTGCCGAAGACGCTGTTCGGCGAGAAGTTCGTCGACCTGGTGGTACCCGGCGGCTCCTCGGGCCGGCACATACGGGCCGGGGACGTCATCACCCAGGACCGCACCCGGGCCGGCATCGAGGTGCAGCACCTGATGAACGACCTGCTGCCGCTGCTGCGCACGGTGCGGCCCGCCGATCTCAACGCCACGCTGCACGCGTTCTCCACCGCGTTGGAGGGACGTGGCGACCGCATCGGCGACAACCTCGTACGGCTGGAGCGCTATCTGCGTGAGCTCAACCCCCATATGCCCTCCCTTCAGGAGGACATCTCCCGCTTCGCCGATGTCGCCGAGGTCTACGGCGACGCGGCACCGGACCTGATGAACATCCTGCGCAACTCGGTCACCACGAGCCGCACCATTGTGGAGAAGCGCGAGCAGCTGGCCGCCGCCCTGACGGGAACGGCGAAGGTCGCCGGCACGGCGGAGAAGTTCTTCGACGACAACGGCGAGCGGCTGATCACCCTGGGCCGTGTCTCCCGCCCGACCCTCGACCTGTTCGCCCGCTATTCGCCCGAGTACCCCTGCCTGCTGGAAGGCCTCGAGCGCCAGAGCAGGGAGTCCGAGAAGGCGTTCGCGGGCGGCGAGATGCGCATCACCCTCGAATTCGTCCACCCGCGACCCGCGTACCGACCCGGTGAGGAACCGCGCTATGCCGAGCGCTCCGGCCCCGACTGCAGAGGCATCCCCGGCCCTTCCGTGCCGGCGGGACACACCAAGCTCGACGACGGTACGAAGGATGTCGTTGCCGGCGGCCCGCCCGGAGCCGGCCCGGTCTCCGCGACGGCTGCCGAGCAGCGGGCCGTGGGCTCGCTGGTCGCACCGGTCCTCGGGGTGCCCGCCGACCGGGTTCCCGCGGTGGCGACGCTGCTGTTCGGACCCATGGCACGCGGGACGGCGGTGAGTGTGGCATGAAGGCGTCCCGAGCCACCGCGACCGCGGCACCGCTGGTGAAGTTCCTTCTCTTCGCCGCGGTGACGATCCTGGCGACGACACTGCTCGCCGCGACGATCGTCAACATCTCCTTCGCCCCGGAGCACACCTACCGTGCGGTGTTCAGCGATGTCACCAGCCTGGAGGAGGGCGACGACATCCGCGTCGCGGGAGTGCGCGTCGGCGAGGTCGAAGCCATCCGTATCAAGGACCGCACGCTGGCCGAGGTGACGTTCACCGTCACCCGCGACCGGCCGCTGCTGACCAGCACCGGAGCGGTCATCCGCTACCGGAGCCTGGTCGGTCAGCGTTACGTCGCCCTGACCGAGGGCGCGGGCGACGGCACCCGGCTGAAGCCCGGTGCCACGATCCCGCTGGCCCGGACCCAGCCGGCGCTCGACCTGAACGCGCTGCTCGGCGGCTTCAAGCCGCTGTTCGCCGCGCTCAGCCCGAAGGACGTCAACCAGCTCGCCACCGAGATCATCAAGACGTTGCAGGGCGAGGGCGGCACGGTCAACAGCCTGCTCGCGCACACCGCGTCCCTGACCACGACCCTCGCCGACCGGGACGAGCTGATCGGGTCGGTGATCGACAACCTCAACACCACGCTGCAGACCCTCGACAAGCGCGGCGCCCGCTTCTCCGGACTGCTCAAACAGCTCCAGCGGCTGATCTCCGGCCTGTCCGCCGACCGCAAGCCGATCGGCTCCTCGCTGGAGAACATCGGCGCGCTGACCGAGGCGACCTCCGGTCTGCTCGAAGACGCCCGGCCGCCGTTGAAGGGCGACATCGCGGAGCTGAGGGACCTGACCAAGACGCTGAACGACAACGAGAAGACCGTGGAGGGCGTGCTGAAGCGGCTGCCGAACAAGCTCAACAAGCTGACGGGGACCGCCTCGTACGGTTCCTGGTTCAACTTCTACCTCTGCGACTTCGACGGCCGGATCGTGCTGCCGAAGACCCGAGAGGTGATCACTCCGGAGCTGCACGTGGCACGGGCGAGGTGCGGCGGATGAAGATACGTCTCCTTCCCCGCACACCCTTCCGGGACCGCAACCCTGTCGTGATCGGGGCGGTCGGCATCACCACGCTCGCCCTGCTGACGACCGCCGCGTTCAACGCGGACAGCCTGCCGGTGATCGGCAACGGCGAGACGTACAGCGCGGCGTTCTCGGAGGCCGGCGGGCTCAAGCCGGGTGACGAGGTGCGCATCGCCGGGGTCAAGGTCGGCAAGGTCGACGAGGTCGACCTCGACGGCGACCATGTGAAGGTCACCTTCAAGATCAAGGGCGAGCCGAAGTTCGGCACGAGGACCGGCGCGGCCATCCGGATCAAGACGATCCTGGGCGCGAAGTACCTGGCCCTCCAGCCGAAGGGGTCCGGACAGCTGCGGCCCGGCAGCGAGATCCCGCTGGAGCGCACCACCCCGGCGTACGACGTCGTCCAGGCCTTCAGCGATCTGACGACCACCAGCGAAAAGGTCGACACGGAGCAGTTGGCCAAGGCGTTGGACACCATCTCGACGACCTTCGAGGACTCGCCGGAGGAGGTACGCGCCTCCATCAAGGGCCTGTCGAGGATCTCGAAGACGGTGGCCTCGCGTGACGAGGACCTCCGGGAGCTGCTGAAGCACGCCAACTCGGTCACCAAGATCCTCTCCGAGCGCTCCGGTGAATTCACCACCCTGGTCAAGGACGGCGACGCGCTGTTCAAGGAGATCACGCGGCGCCGGGCGGCGATCCACGCGCTGCTCAAGAGCTCGGCCGCACTCGGCATCCAGCTCTCCGGCCTGGTCGAGGACAACGAGAAGGAGATCGGCCCGGCACTGAGAGGGCTGAACCAGGTGGTGCGGATGCTGGAGCGCAACCAGGCGAGCCTCGACCGCAGCGTCGCGCTGCTCGCCCCCTATGTGCGGGTCTTCACCAACACCCTCGGCAACGGCCGCTGGTTCGACAGCTACATCCAGAACATGGTCGCCGCTCCGGTGGTTCCCCGGACAGGAGGCTCACGATGAAGGGCCGCATCCGCTTCGATCCGAAAGGCCGTACGGCCAGGCTGACGGCCGTCGCCGCCGTCGCGGCGCTGCTTGTCTGCGCCGCGGTCGTGCTGTGGCCGCGCGAGGAACCGGTCCGCGTCACCGCGTACTTCCCGCGCACGGTTGGCATCTACCCGGGATCCGACGTGCGGGTGCTCGGCGTACGCGTCGGCGAGGTCACCGAGATCGTCCCGGAGGGCGGCCGGGTGCGCGTGGAGCTCGAGTACGAGCCCGGGCGCAAGATCCCCGCGGACGCCCAGGCCGCCATCATCAACTCCTCGGTGGTGAGCGACCGTTACGTACAGATGCTGCCGGTGTACCAAGGCGGGCCCGTGATGCGCGAGGGGGCGGTGATCCCTCAGAGCCGCACGGCCGTGCCGGTGGAGCTGGACCGGGTCTTCGACAGCCTGCACACGACGGCCGAGGCGCTCGGTCCGAAGGGCGCCAACAAGGACGGATCGCTCGCACGGCTGCTGGGGGTGAGCGCCGCCAATCTCGACGGCCAGGGCGAACAGATGCACCGGACGGTGGAAGACCTGTCCCTCGCGGTCACCACGTTGTCCGACGGCCGGGACGACCTGTTCGGCACCGTACGCAATCTTCAGGTGTTCACCGCGGCGCTCGCCGCCGACGACAAGAGCGTGCGGTCGTTCAACGACAGTCTCGCCGCGGTCGCCGACCAACTCGCCGGGGAGCGCAAGGACCTCGCGGCGGCCCTCAAGCATCTGGGAGTGGCGCTCGGCGACGTCTCGAGGTTCGTGAAGAACAACAAGACGGCGCTGACCGAGGACGTGGAGGGACTCAGCAAGGTCACCAAGGTGCTGGTCACCCAGCGGGCGGCGCTGGCGGAGCTGCTGGAGGTCGCGCCCACCGGCCTCTCCAATCTCCAGAACGCCTACAACCCGTCCTCCGGCACCCTCGACACCCGCAACAACCCCGACCATCCGCAGGACCCGGCGGCACTGCTGTGTTCGCTGCTGAAGACCACCGGTGACGCGGGGGGCAAGAACCCCGACTGCGCGGAGCTGCAGAAGCTGTTCGACTCGCTGCCAGAGGTGCCGCACGCCGGCCCGGTGCCGGGCACCGGCGAGGTCGACCGGACGCTCGGCGGAATACTGGAGGCACGCGCATGAGCGCACCCCGCAGGCACCGGGCCGTGGCCCTGGCCACCGCCATGGGCTCCGTGCTGCTCACAGGCTGCGACTTCAACGGCCTGTACGACGTGAGCCTGCCCGGCGGCGCGGCCGCCGACGGCAACGCCTACCACGTGACCGCCGACTTCAGGGACGTCCTCGACCTGGTCCCGCAATCGGCGGTGAAGGTCAACAACGTCACCGTGGGCGCGGTCGAGAAGGTGGAACTGGTCGGCTGGCACGCCCGGGTACGCCTGCGTATCGCGGACGATGTGAAGCTGCCCGGCAACGCCGTCGCCGAGCTGCGGCAGACGAGCATGCTCGGTGAGAAGTACGTGGCCCTCTCCCCACCGGTCGGCATCGAGGCCAGTGGGCGGCTCACCGACGGCGCGCGCATCCCGCTGTCGCGCACCGGCCGCAACCCGGAGATCGAAGAGGTGCTCTCCGCCCTTTCCGCGCTGCTGAACGGCGGCGGTGTGGCGCAGCTCAAGACGATCACCGTGGAGCTGAACAAGGCGCTGGAGGGCAGGGAGAACCGGGTCAAGGACCTGCTCGGCGAACTGGACACGTTCATCGGCGGCCTCGACAAGCAGCGCAAGGAAATCGTCCGGGCGCTCAAGGGCATTGATCGGCTGGCGGAGCGGCTGGCCGCGGAGAAGAAGACGATCGCGCAGGCCGTGGACACGGTGCCCGGCGCGCTGAAGGTCCTGGCCGACCAGCGCCGCGATCTGACGGCGATGCTGACCTCGCTCTCGGATCTCGGGAAGACGGGCACCAAGGTGATCAACACCTCCCGCGCGGACACGGTGGCCAACCTCAAGAGCCTGCAACCGATCCTGCAACAGCTGAACAAGGCCGGCAGCGATCTCCCCAACTCGCTGGAGCTCCTGACGACCTATCCGTTCCCCAGGAACGTGACCGGCGCCATCAAGGGCGACTACGTCAACCTCAAGATCACCGCGGATCTGGACCTCGCGAGTGTCTACGGCAACCTCGCGGAGGAACCGCCCGGGCCGGGCCCGGAGGAACCCGAGCTGCCGGAGGTTCCCGGCACCCCCGACCTGCCCGGGGTGCCCGGCCTGCCGAAAGCGCCTCTGCCGACCGCGCCCCCGGAGGTTCCCGGCGCACCGACACCGAGCGCTCCCCCGCCCCCCGGCGGCGACGGACCGCTGTGTCCGCCGGTGTGCACCGGCAGCCAGGTCGCCCACGGGGACGGCGCCGGACGCCGGCTGCCCGCGGGGATCGACCTGGCACTGGCCGAACTGATGCTGAAGGGGATGCAGCCGTGATCACACGTACGGTCAGGGCCCAGTTGATCGCCTTCGCCGCGGTCACCGCGGTGGGGTGCTCGTACGTCGGCGCCCGCTACACCGGCCTGGTGGACAGCCTGCTGGACCGCGGATACACCGTGCGGGCCGACTTCGCCGACTCCGGCGGCATCTTCCAGGGCGCCGAGGTCACCTACCGGGGCATTCCGGTGGGCCGGGTCGGTGAGCTGCGGCTCGTCGGCACGGACGGTGTCTCCGTGGCACTGGACATCGAGGACGGGACCCGGATACCGGCGGACACGCTGGCCGTGGTGGCGAACCGTTCCGCGGTCGGCGAGCAGTACGTCGACCTCCAGCCGCGCCGCTCCGGCGGCCCGTACCTGGGCGAGGGCAGCAAGATCCCGCGCGCAGACACCAGGGTGCCGTTGCCCACGACGGCGCTCGTCCTCAGCCTGGACCGGCTGGTCAACTCGGTCGGCAAGGACGATCTGCGGGTCACGGTCGACGAACTCGGCAAGGCGTTCGCCGGCACCGGGCCGCACCTGAGCAGGCTGGTGGACTCCGGGAACCTGCTGGTCGAGTCGGCCTCGAAGAACCTTCCGGAGACGACCTCGCTCATCGAGGACTCGCGGGTGGTGCTGAAGACCCAGAGCGACAAGGGGTCGGCAATCAAGTCCTTCTCCCGCGACCTGGCCGCGCTGACCGCGGAACTGAAGGCACGCGACGGCGATCTGAGGCGGTTGGTCGGCAACACCGCCCCGGCGGCGCAGGAGGTCGACTCGCTGCTGAAGTCCAACGAGACCCATCTGCCGGTGCTGCTCTCCAACCTGATCAGTGGCGGCCAGGTCACCGTGGCGCGCCTGCCCGGTGTGGAGCAGGCGCTGGTGACGTTCCCGGTGATCGTCGCCGGCAGCTACACCGTGATCCCCGGCGACGGCACCACCCACTTCGGCATGGTCGTGAACGCCGACGACCCGCCGCCGTGCCGTCAGGGTTACGGCACCCAGCGGCGCGACCCGGCGGACACCTCGCAGCGACCCGCCAACCGTGAGGCGCGCTGCACCGAGCCGCGTGGCAGCGGTACGTCCGTGCGCGGCGCCCAGAACGCGCCGGGCCCCTCGAGGTCCGGCGGCGCACGGCAGGCGGCACACGTCACCCCCTACGACCCGGAGACCGGCACCCTCGCCGGGCCGGGCGGCACGCTCCTCGAGATCGGCTCGACGGGCGGAGAACAGAGCACGTTCGGAAAGGACTCGTGGCAATGGCTGCTCGTGGGACCGATGGCATGAGCGCGGGCGGTGTCCTCTCGCGCACGGTGATTCCGCTGCGGCGGCTCGGCGGCAGGCTCGCCACCGCGGCGGGGCGCGGCAGGGCGACGGCGGTGACGCTGGCCGTGGCGACCGTCGCCGTGACGGCGCTCAGCGGCTGGCTGTGTCTCCAGGTGTACGAGCAACGGGCGGAGGTCCGCCGGCACCAGGACATCCTGGCCGCCGCCCGCCAGTCCGCGCTGAACTTCACGTCGCTGGACTACCGGCACTACGCCCGTGACAGCGCGAACGTGCTGAAGGGCGCGACCGGCGACTTCAAGGAGCAGTTCGCCGCGCAGACCGGCGAGTTGACCAAGCTGGTCGCCGCCAACAGGTCCGTCTCCGAGGGGCAGGTGCTCGAGGCGGGGATAGCGCGGGCCGACGAGCGCTCGGCACGGGTGCTGGTCGTCGCCGACAGCAAGGTGACGAACAAGGCCGCGCCGGAAGGGCAGTCCCGTACCTACCGGCTGCAACTCGACCTCGTGCTCGAGAAGGGCCGCTGGCTGACGTCCGATGTCGAGTTCGTCGGCTGACCCGGCGGGCGGCACACCCGAGCGCACACCCGTACCACCAGCAGTGAGGAGCAAGACCGTGGCGAACCCGACCACCCGGGGCCGTGGCTCCACCTCTCCCGGCCGTCGCACGATGTCGGCGGCCACGCGTGCGGCCGCCAAGCGGTCGGACCGCCTCCGGCCGGCCTCGGGCGGTTCCGCCGTGCTCGATACGCCGCGCGGCCCGGCTCCCCGGCGGCTCGAGGCCCCCGACGACGCGTCGCAGGCCCGCCGGGACGAGAACCAGCATGTGGGGCCTGTCGTGCTGGCCGAGGAGGCCGCGGCGCTCCTTCCGGAGCGCCGCCGGCGCCGGCGACGGGCGCGGCTGTGCGGCCTGCTCGCCGTCCTGTTGGTCCTCGGGCTGACCGCCGCGGGCGTGCTGGGGTGGGAGTACGCCGAGGGGCGGCGTACCGACGCGGCCCGGGCGCAGGCGGTCGCGGCGGCGAGGAAGGCGGCGCCGGTGGTGCTGTCGTACGACCACCGCAGGCTTGAGGCGGACTTCGCCGCGGCGCGCGGCCATCTGACCGGCGCCTTCGCGGAGGAGTACGGCAGGACCACGAGCAAGGTGGTGGGGCCCACCGCGAAGAAGTACCGCGGGGTCGTCAAGGCGAGCGTGGTCGCGCCCCCGGGCGGCGGCGCGCCCGCCGCTTCGGTGGTGTCCGTGTCCCCCGACCGGGCCGTGGTGCTGCTGTTCGTCAACCAGGTCACCACCAGTACACAGGTCACCGGTTCGCGGGTCGATCTGAACCGGGTCCGGATGACGATGATGCGTACGTCCGGCGGCTGGAAGGTGAGTGCCGTCGACGCGCTCTGAGGACCGCCCCCCAAGACGCGGGGGGACGCCCCCGACCCCCCGCACGCCTCCCGAGCTGGGACGGAGGAAGGCCTGACCCGCCTTCCGACGGCCCGCTCGGGGGGCGCTTTTTTGTGGTCGCTCTTGACAGCCCTCACCCCGCCCGGAGATTATTCCGTCAGACAGAAAGAGACTTCCGCAATACGGAAGGGGCGCAAACCCCATGGGATACAGCGACCACCGCTTCGACGTGAACCTCTCGATCCTCTTCACGGAACTCCCGCTGCTGGAGCGCCCCGCGGCCGCCGCCGCGGCCGGCTTCACCGCGGTCGAGCTGTGGTGGCCGTGGATCGAGACCCCCACCCCGCCGCAGGCGGAGCTCGACGCCCTCGAGAAGGCGCTCGACGACGCCGGCACCCAGCTGGTGGGCCTCAACTTCTACGCCGGGCAGCTGCCCGGCCCCGACCGCGGCGCGCTCTCCGTGCCGGGCGCGGAGTCCGACCGCTTCCGCGACAACATCGAGGTGGCGGCCGGCTTCGCCGCCGCTGTGGGCTGCAAGGCGCTCAACGCGCTGTACGGCAACCGCGTGGACGGCGTCGCCCCCCAGATCCAGGACACCCTCGCCCTGGAGAACCTGGTCCTCGCGGCCCGTGCGGCCGACCGCGTCGGCGCGATCCTGCTGGTCGAGACCCTGAACAAGCCGGAGTCGCCGCTGTATCCGCTGGTGAGCGCCCCGGCCGCGATCGAGGTCGTCGACAAGGTCAACGCCGCGACCGGCCTCGGCAACGCCAAGTTCCTCCTGGACATCTACCACCTGTCCATGAACGACGAGGACGTCTCCCAGGTCATCGCGGCATACGCCGACAAGACCGGTCACGTCCAGATCGCCGACAACCCGGGCCGCGGCGCGCCGGGCACCGGCTCGCTCGCGCTGGAGCAGCTGCTCGACGAGCTGAAGAAGGCCGGTTACGAGGGCTGGGTCGGCCTGGAGTACAAGGCCGGCGACCGCCCGAGCGCGGACTCCTTCGGCTGGCTGCCGGCCGAGGCCCGCGCGGCCCGCTGACCGGTCGATCCCCCTGACGAGCTGACGAGCTGACGTACCAAAGCTTTTAGGAAGGCACCCTCACCATGAGCACTCTCCCCAAGGTCGCGTGGATCGGTCTCGGCATCATGGGCTCCCCCATGTCCGAGAACCTGTTGAAGGCGGGCTACTCCGTCACCGGCTTCACCCTGGAGCAGGACAAGCTCGACCGACTCTCCGCCGCCGGTGGTACCGCGGCCGGCTCGATCGCGGAAGCCGTCAAGGACGCCGACGTGGTCATCACCATGGTCCCCGCCTCCCCGCAGGTCGAGGCCATCGCCTACGGCCCCGACGGCATCCTCGAGAACGCCAAGCAGGGCGCGCTGCTGATCGACATGTCCTCGATCACCCCGCAGACCTCCGTCGACCTGGCCAAGAACGCCACCGACAAGGGCATCCGGGTGCTCGACGCTCCCGTGTCCGGCGGCGAGGCCGGCGCGATCGAGGCCGTGCTCTCGATCATGGTCGGTGGCGAGCAGGCCGACTTCGACACCGCGAAGCCCATCCTCGAGGCCCTCGGCAAGACCATCGTGCTCTGCGGCCCGCACGGCTCCGGCCAGACGGTCAAGGCCGCCAACCAGCTGATCGTCGCCGTCAACATCCAGGCGTGCGCGGAGGCCGTGGTCTTCCTGGAGAAGTCCGGGGTGAACCTGCAGGCCGCGCTCGACGTCCTCAACGGCGGTCTGGCCGGTTCGACCGTACTGACCCGCAAGAAGGACAACTTCCTGAACCGGGACTTCAAGCCCGGCTTCCGGATCGACCTGCACCACAAGGACATGGGCATCGTCACCGACGCCGCCCGCAACGTCGGCGCCGCGCTGCCCGTCGGCTCGGTCGTCGCCCAGCTGGTCGCCTCGCTGCGCGCCCAGGGCGACGGCGGTCTGGACCACTCGGCGCTGCTGCGCTCCGTCGAACGCCTCTCCGGCCAGCAGGTCTGACCACACCGGGCAACCGCCCAGGGCCTCTGCCCTGGTCCGACACGGCCCCCGACTTCCGGTCGGTGTCGGCGCTGACACCTGTCCTGTCGCGCCCAGGCGTCGGCACCGACCGGAACACCACCCTTTGTTTTCAACAAACTGTTGACGTTTCGTTCGGCTCGTCCTTACGCTCCACGAACCGTCACTCAGTGCAGCTCCCGTACGGAAGGTCACGATGTCGAAGCGCGTGCTTACGACCGAGTCCGGCGCCCCCGTCGCCGACAATCAGAACTCCGCCACCGCCGGCGTCGGTGGCCCCATCCTCCTCCAGGACCAGCACCTGCTGGAGAAGCTCGCGCGCTTCAACCGTGAGCGCATCCCGGAGCGCGTGGTGCACGCCCGCGGCTCCGGCGCGTACGGGTACTTCGAGGTGACCGACGACGTCACCGGGTACACCAAGGCCGACTTCCTCTCCGAGGTCGGCAAGCGGACCGAGACGTTCCTGCGCTTCTCCACCGTCGCCGACTCCCTCGGCGGCGCGGACGCGGTCCGCGACCCCCGCGGTTTCGCGGTGAAGTTCTACACCGAAGAGGGCAACTACGACCTCGTCGGGAACAACACCCCGGTGTTCTTCATCAAGGACCCCATCAAGTTCCCCGACTTCATCCACTCCCAGAAGCGTGACCCGTTCACGGGCAAGCAGGAGCCGGACAACGTCTGGGACTTCTGGGCGCACGCCCCCGAGGCGACGCACCAGGTGACCTGGCTGATGGGCGACCGCGGCATCCCCGCCTCGTACCGTCACATGAACGGCTACGGCTCCCACACCTACCAGTGGACCAACGAGGCCGGCGAGGCCTTCTTCGTGAAGTACCACTTCAAGACGAACCAGGGTGTGCGCTCCCTGTCGTCCGAGCAGGCCGCGGAACTGGTCGGCAAGGACGCCAACTCGCACCAGACGGACCTGCTGCAGGCCATCGAGCGCGGCGTGAACCCGTCCTGGACCCTGTACGTGCAGATCATGCCGGCGGCAGAGGCGGCCGACTACCGCTTCAACCCGTTCGACCTGACCAAGGTGTGGCCGCACGCCGACTACCCGCTGCAGCGGGTGGGCCGCCTTGTCCTCGACCGCAACCCGGACAATGTGTTCGCGGAGGTCGAGCAGGCAGCGTTCTCGCCGAACAACTTCGTTCCCGGCATCGGCCCTTCGCCGGACAAGATGCTCCAGGGCCGGCTGTTCGCCTACGCCGACGCCCACCGCTACCGCCTCGGCGTCAACCACACCCAGCTGCCGGTGAACGCGCCCAAGGCCGCCGCCGCAGACAACTACGGCCGGGACGGCCTGATGGCCACCCGCAACGGCTCGCGCCACGACAAGAACTACGAGCCCAACTCCTACTCGGGTCCGGCCCAGACCGACGCCGCGCTCTCCGCTCCGCTCGCCGTCACCGGCTGGGTCGGCACCCATGCCGCGCCGGCCCACGTCAAGGACGACGACTTCTTCCAGGCCGGTGAGCTGTACCGCCTGATGTCGGACGACGAGAAGGGGCGTCTGATCGCGAACATCGCGGGCGGTCTGTCCCAGGTCACGCGCGACGACGTGGTCGAGAAGAACCTGGCCCACTTCCACGCCGCCGACCCCGAGTACGGCAAGCGCGTGGAGGAGGCGGTCCGCGCTCTGCGCGAGGACTGACACCAGAGCCGCGCCCGGGGGCTGACGGAACGTCGGCCCCGGGGCGTGCGCCCGCTCGGCGGGCCCGGATGAGGGGTGGTCCTCCGGGCGGGCGGAAGTGAGGACCGCGGCGGTCGTACGATGCCAGTGCGGTGGTGAAGGCGTTCCGGACCCGTTCTGACCTGAAGGACGGCACCGGTACGGCCAATCGTCCCGCCGCGGTCCCCTTCCCGTCGCCGGACTCCGTCCGACGACCCCACCAAGACCCGCCCGGCGGCGCGAACGTCCTGTCGCGCCAGCCTCGCACCGTCGGGCGGCTTCAACTGCACAGCCCGGGCACGGAGTCGGTACGGTCCCGTACTCCGCGTTCGACGATCAGGGCCTGACCTTCGCACAGAGGTCAGGCCCTGGTCATTGTCCCCTCCGGCCCCGACCGGTCGCGCAGCGCTCCCGGCCCGCGGTACACGGGGCCAGTCGCTTCCCCGTCGGCCAGGGCCGCGGCCTGGATGAGGCCGTGGTCGGGTGACAGCCGGCATGCGGGGTCGGAACGGGCGGCGTCGCCGGTGATCGCGTACGCCTGGCAGCGGCAGCCGCCGAAGTCCTCGTCGCGTCGCGGACAGGCGCGGCACGGTTCGCCCATCCAGTCGGTGCCCCTGTACCGGTTGAAGGCGGCGGAGTGTTCCCAGATCCAGGCAAGCGTCCGGTCACCGACATGCGGCGGGTCGAGTCCCGGCAGTGTCGCCGCCGCCGGGCAGGGCAGCACGGTTCCGTCGGGTGTGACGGTGAGCGAGACGGCGCCCCAGCCCCCCATACACGGCTTCGCGACACCCTCGACGTAATCAGGAACGACCCACACCAGCTCCGTTCGCCCGGCCAGTCGCTCACGCCACCGCCGAACCGCCTCCGACGCACGCGACAGTTGGGCGCGACTGGGCATGAGTGCCGCGCGGTTGAGCAGGGCCCAGCCGTAGAACTGGGTGTTGGCCAGTTCGATACGGTCCGCGCCCCAGGACAGCGCCAGTTCCACGATCCCGTCGATGGCGTCGAGGTTGTCGCGGTGCAGCACGACGTTGACGCCGAGCGGCAGTCCTGCCGTCCGCACCAGCCCCGCGGCCTGCTCCTTCGCCTCGAACGAGCAGCGCCCTGCGATCCGTTCGGAGGCCGACGGGTCGGCGTGCTGGACCGACAGCTGGACGCTGCGAAGTCCCGCTTCCACGAGTGCGGCCATCCGCGCCTCGTCGAGGCCCAGCCCACTGGTGACCAGCTGGGTGTGGATGCCGGCCGCCTCCGCGGCGCGCACGATCGCTTCCAGGTCGGGCCGCAACAGGGGTTCCCCGCCGGACAGATGCGTCTGCACGACTCCCAGGTCCCCCGCCTGCCGCATGACGTCCCGCCACTGCACCGTCGACAGTTCACGGGACCGGCGGGTCAGCTCCAGCGGATTGGAACAGTACGGGCAGCGCAGCGGGCAGGCGTGGGTCAGCTCAGCGAGCAGCGCCCAGGGGGGCGGCACACCGGTCATCGCAGCCAGCCCTCGTCGCGCAGCCGCCGAAGGAACGCGGGAACGTCGGTGGCCACCGGCGCGCCGGGGAAGCGGGTTTGCAAGGCGTCGACGATCCCGCGGACCTCGAGCCCGCGGTCGCACAGCCGCAGGATGTCACCGGCGTGCCCCTGCAGCACCACGACGCGTTCGGGCATCACCAGCAGGTCGGCGCCGCGTACCCGGTCGTGCCGCAGCACGACAGCGGGGGCGAGTACCGGGCGCCATCGCCGGTCCACCTGCTGGGCAGGGGCCGCGGTCATCGCAGCCCCTCCGCACCGGCGTGATCCACGGCGTCGAGCAGGGTCCAGAGCACGTCGCACTTGAACGCGAGTGCCGCGACCGCGCGCTCCTGTCCGGCCCGGTCACGGGCCCAGCGCAGCACCAGGCCCATCGCCTCGCCGCTGTCCCGCCGGCCCTGACTGACGCGTGCGCGGAAGTAGGCGAGCCCTTCGGCCTCGATCCACGGGTAGTGCCGTTCGAAGGCGTCGATGCGCCGCCGCATGAGATCCGGGGCGGACAGTTCGGTGAGCGAGGCGGCGACGGCCTCCAGCGCCGGCCGCAGCCGGCAGAAGTTGACGTACCCCTCGACCGCGAGGCGTACCCCGGGCAGCACGCCGCTGCCGGACAGCAGGCCCGTCCGGTCCAGGCCGGCCGCCTCACCCAACCGCAGCCACCGCTCGATGCCGCCTTCGTCGCCCTCGCGTCCGTCGTGGTCCTCTATGCGGCGGATCCACATGCGCCGGAGTTCCGGCGTCTCGAGCTTCGCGGTGATCAGCGCGTCCTTGACCGGGATGTGCTGCTGGTAGTGGAAGCGGTTGGTGATCCAGCGCCGTACCTCGGCGGGGCTCAGCGTCCCCTCGTGCATACGCACGTTGAAGGGGTGGCGGTCGTGGTAGCGCTGCTCTGCCACCGCCCGCAGCCGCTCCTCGAACTCCGAGCGGCTCCATGGCCGTTCCGTCTCCACTTCCACGACGGTCACAGCACGATCTCCATTCCGTCGGCGGCCACTTCGATGCCCAGCCGGGCCAGCGTCTTGTGCTGTGGCGCGGCGGGGTCGATCAGCGGATTCGTGTTGTTGAGGTGCGTGTACAGGCGGCGCGCGGGCAGGGAGGCGAGCCGCCGTGCCGTGCCGTTCGGCCCGTCGATCGGCAGGTGGCCCATGGCCGTCGCGCCGCGGGTCGAGAAGTTCGCGCGCCGGGGCTCGTCGTCGTCCCAGAAGGTGCCGTCGACGATGACACAGTCCGCTTCCGCCACGGCTTCCTCCAGCGCCTGCGGCCATGTGCCGAGCGCGGGTGCGTAGACGGCGGTCCGGCCGGTGGCGCGGTCGGTGAGCCTCAGCGCTGTCACCCAGTCGCCAGGGGCATCGGCTCCTGCCGGGTCCGTCGCGGCGTAGCGAGGCCGTTTGGCGGAGAGGGGAACGGCGCTGATGTGGACCGCGGAGCCCGCGGCCAGCGGCTGGGCCAAGCCCTCCGTCGGGAGGTCGCGCCAGCTCAGTTCGGTGTACGGGGCGAGAAGGGAGTCCAGTTGCCGGCGGCCTCGCAGCGCTTCGCGTACGGCGGCGGTCGCGATCACTTCCAGTTGTTCGGCTTCCCGAAGCCGGGCGATGCCGAGTGTGTGGTCGAGTTCGGCATCGGTCAGCACGACTCCGGCCACCGGTGTCCGGCGATGCCCGGGGCCGGGGTGCAGTTCGGGACAGTCCTCGATCTGTTCGCCGATGTCCGGGGTCGCGTTGACGAGGTACCACCGGCCCTCGGCCACCTGCACGGCGAGTGCGGCGTGGCGGCGGCGTCGCCGCGGGTGCGTCCGTGCTCCGGCGCATTCGCGGCAGGCACAGTTCCACTGCGGTACGCCACCGCCTGCTGCGGTGCCCAGCACCTTGAGCAGCATGTCGTCGGCGACGCTAGCGGGAGGCCAGGGAGTAGGCAGTGACCTCGAGTGCGGTCTCCACGACCACGTACTCGGGCCGGTGCCAGGCCGCTTCCTCGATGTACGCAGGTACTTCGCCGCGCGTTGCCCGCTCAGGGCCGGTCGTCGTTTCCTCGGGTGTGGCCGTCATGGGTTGTCCTGCCTTTCGGATGACGGTGGCGTCCCCCACCGCAGCTTCGGCAGGCACCTGAGGTAGGGCAACTGGGGGCGGGCCGGCCGAGTGACCCGCCGGAGTGGTCCGACGCACCGTCACACAACGCGGGCCTACGCTCCCGGTGATCGCTGCCGAGCTTGCATGGAGGATGCCCGTGTCGACTCTTCCGACTCGCCGGAAGCCTGCGAGAAGACCGTCGCTCCGCTCGACGAGCACCGTCGGGATCATGGTCGCGGGCCTGCTGGTGGGCTTCGCCGGCCCCGGCGTCGCCGGCCCGCCCGCACCGCACGGGGAACGCATGGCCGGCAGCCACGCGCAGACGGAACCGGGCGACGTTCGGACCGTTTCGACCGAGTGGACCACGCCGTGGGGCCTGAGCTGGCTGCCGGACGGCTCCGCACTGATCAGCGAGCGCGAGACGTTCAAGATCTTCAAGATCACTCAGGACGGCGAGAAGACACTCGTGGGCAGCGTCCCCGACTCGGTGACCACCGGGGCCGAGGACGGCGTGCTGGGTGTCGCGGTGTCGCCGGACTGGGAGGAGGACCACTACATCTACGTCCTCCACACGACCGGCACGGACAACCGGGTCGCGCGGATGACGTACGACGGTTCCACGCTGGACGGGTACACCACGCTGCTCACCGGGATCAGGAAGGACCGGATCCACAATGGCGGACGGCTGAAGTTCGGCCCCGACGGCTATCTGTACGCCGCGATGGGCGACGGCAACCAGCGCGCCCTCGCCCAGGACAAGAACTCCCTCAACGGGAAGATCCTGCGGATGACCACGGAGGGCGAGCCCGCGCCCGGCAACCCCTTCGGCACCCATGTCTACTCCTACGGCCACCGCAACCCCGAGGGCCTGGCCTGGGACGCGCAGGGCCGCCTGTGGGTGGCCGAGATCGGCTGGGACACCAGCGACGAGCTGAACCTCGTCGAACCCGGCAAGAACTACGGCTGGCCCACGTGCGAAGGGCCCTGCGAAACCGAGGGGATGACCAACCCCAAGGCGCACTGGGCGGTTGCGGATGCGTCCCCGAGCGGCCTCGCCTACGCCGACGGCGCTCTGTACATGGCCGCGATGCGCGGCAAGCGGCTGTGGCGCATTCCCGTCGACGGCACGGAGGCGGGCACCCCGGTGGCGTACTTCAAGGGCACGTACGGACGGCTGCGCACCGTCGAGAAGGTTCCGGGCAAGAACGCCCTGTGGGTGTCCACGACGAACACGGACCGCAACGGCGGCCGGCCCGACGGCTCGGACCAGGTGCTCGAGGTGGAGTTGAGGGCACCGGCCGGGTGAGCGGTCGGCTGTGACCCGCAGGCATACGAAAGCCCGGTCCGCGAGGCGGACCGGGCTTTCGTCGGACGTTGCGGCGGAGGTCAGACCTTCAGCGGCTTGATCGCCGTCGGGGCGTGCCCCGGCTCCGTGGCGAGCTCTTCGAACTCGGTCACGTCACTGATGTCCGCCGTCTTGCTCATCGCGATGTTGGTCACGCGCTCCAGGATCGCCTCGACGACGACCGGCACCCGGTACTCGGCGGCCAGCTTCTTCGCCTCTTCGAACGCCGGCAGCAGCTGGTCGGGCTCGGTGACCCGGATCGCCTTGCAGCCGAGGCCCTCGACGACCTTGACGTGGTCGACACCGTAGACGCCCAGCTCCGGGGAGTTGATGTTCTCGAACTCCAGGTTGACCTGGAAGTTGATGTCCAGACCGATCTGCGCCTGGCGGATCAGGCCCAGGTAGGAGTTGTTCACGAGGACGTGGACGTACGGGATGCGGTGCTGCGCGCCGACCGCCAGCTCCTCCAGCATGAACTGGAAGTCGTAGTCGCCGGACAGGGCGACGACCTGCGCCTCGGGGTCGGCGGTGGCGACACCGAGCGCGGCCGGGATGGTCCAGCCGAGGGGGCCCGCCTGGCCGCAGTTGATCCAGTGGCGCGGCTTGTAGACGTGCAGCATCTGCGCGCCGGCGATCTGGGACAGACCGATCGTGGTGACGTAGCGGGTCTCCGGGCCGAAGGCGCGGTTCATCTCCTCGTACACGCGCTGCGGCTTGAGCGGCACGTTGTCGAAGTGCGTACGGCGCTGGAGTGTCGCCTTGCGGTCCTGCGTGGCGGCGACCCACGCGCCGCGGTCGGGCAACCTGCCCGCCGCCTTGAGCTCCTTGGCCACCTCGACGAAGAGCTCGAGCGCGACCTTGGCGTCGGAGGCGATGCCGTAGTCGGGGGCGAAGATCTTGCCGATCTGGGTGGGCTCGATATCGACGTGGACGAACTTGCGGCCCTTGGTGTAGACGTCCAGCTTGTAGCCGGTGTGGCGGTTGGCCCAGCGGTTGCCGATGCCGAGGACGAAGTCGGACTCGAGGAAGTTCGCGTTGCCGTAGCGGTGCGACGTCTGGAGGCCGACCATGCCGGCGTTCAGCTCGTGGTCGTCCGGGACGGTGCCCCAGCCCATCAGGGTCGGGATGACCGGGGTGCCGGTGATCTCGGCGAACTCGACGAGCAGGTCGGAGGCGTCGGCGTTGATGATGCCGCCGCCGGCGACGATCAGCGGGCGCTCGGACTCCAGAAGGAAGGAGATCGCCTTCTCGATCTGGGCGCGGGTCGCGCACGGCTTGTAGACCGGCAGCGGCTCGTATGTCTCCGGGTCGAAGTCGATCTCGGTGAGCTGGACGTCGATCGGCAGGTCGATGAGGACCGGCCCGGGACGGCCCGAGCGCATCAGGTGGAAGGCCTGCTGGAACACGCCGGGGACCTGGGCTGCCTCGAGGACCGTCGTGGCCGCCTTGGTGACCGGCTTGGCGATCGACGCGATGTCGACGGCCTGGAAGTCCTCCTTGTGGATCACGGAGGTAGGGGCCTGGCCGGTGATGCACAGGATCGGGATCGAGTCGCCGATCGCCGAGTACAGGCCGGTGATCATGTCCGTGCCGGCGGGGCCGGAGGTGCCGATGCAGAGGCCGATGTTGCCCGGATTGGTCCGGGTGTAGCCCTCGGCCATGTGGGACGCGCCCTCGACATGGCGGGCGAGGGTGTGGTCGATCCCGCCGCCGGCCTGGAGGGCTTTGTAGAACGGGTTGATCGCTGCGCCCGGCACACCGAACGCGTGGGTGACGCCTTCACGCTTGAGGATCTCAACTGCCGCGCGGGCGGCGGTCATTCGAGGCATGGGGTGCTCCTGCTTCGGCCTGTCGGATCTGGTCGGAACGGTCGGGACGGGCTCTGTCGCGCCACCTGCGAGCACCGATTCCGCATTGTGGAAGTTCAGTTTTGCTATACGGAAGCAATGTAGGACGCGGCCCGTGCGGCGTCAAGGGACGACCACACCGGAACACCCGGGGGCGCAGAGCGGCGGAGTGCGCGAAGTAACTCGCCAAGTCCCCGCCATTGATGGACGATGGACCGCAGCAAGGACCGCGGGGAGGGAAGAGGGGGCCGCGATGAGCAAGAGCATGCCGGTGCGCTGCCCGGTCTGCCGGCGCGACCATCTGTACGCGGCGCCCGTGTACCCGTGCGCGTGCGGCGCCCCGGTCGCTCCCCCGCTGCTGCGGGCCGCCCGCCCCGAGCCGATCACGCACCGCACCTGGACCGACGACTGGGTCAC
Source organism: Streptomyces sp. NPDC096176 (assembly GCF_044763255.1). NCBI lineage: Bacteria > Bacillati > Actinomycetota > Actinomycetes > Kitasatosporales > Streptomycetaceae > Streptomyces > Streptomyces sp. NPDC096176. Next base: position 38,653 of record NZ_JBIWFV010000016.1, read on the forward strand.
CGTCCGCTGCACCGAGTGCGAGCGCAAGGACCAGTGGCCGCAGCCCGAGCTCGGCTGCCCCTGCGGCACGGTGCTGCGCATACCGGTCCGGCCGGTCAGCACGCCGGCTCCGCCCGGTCCGGCGGAACGACCGCGCCCCTCCCGGCACCCCTCGCACATACCGCTGCCGCGCACGGCCGTCGTCTCCCGCCCGTCGTTCCGGCCCGTCACGATCCGCACCGCACGCGACGCCGTCACCGCGGCCGCCCTCTATCTGAAGTGGCTCGGCTTCCGGGACGTGATCCAGCCCGAGGTCAGGCCCGTTTCCGGCATAGACCTCAGGGGCCCCGACGTGGTCGCCCTGGTCGACCCCACCACCAGGCCCACCGGGCTGCGCGCAGTCGAATGCCTGTGGCTGAACGGGCTGAGCTCCTCGTCGACGAGCGTCCTCTTCTCCCTCGCGGGTTACGCGGACGACGCCCGGGCCCGAGCGGACCAACTCGGCATTCCGCTCTTCGTCATGGACCTCACCGGCTGCCCCCAACCGGTCAACGCCCCGGCGGACGAACTGATCTCCACGGACGCGTAACGCCGCGAACCGGACCGAAGCTCAAATAGAGCTCTGAATCGGCTTCTTTCAGGCTTCGGCGCACCTCTGGTACGGGCATATTCCCCGCACAGCCGCAGACACGGCCTCGGGGGAGGTGGGCGCGATGCCCGACGAAATGTGGTGGTTCATCGGCACGGCGGGGGCACTGCTCACCGCCGCGGCCCTGCTCCTGCGGCCCGGTACGATCGCACCCCACGACACCGTCGATCCGCAGATCGTGGCCCTCCTGCGCGGCGGACGCCGTGCCGCGGTGACGGTTGCCCTCGTGGCGCTGCAGCAGCGCGGCGTGGTCACCAACGGCCGGAAGGGCACCGTACGGGCCGACGGCTGGGCCACCGCGATACGGGACCCGCTGCAGCTCGCCGTCCACGTCTCGCTCCGCCGCCCCCTCGGCATACGGCCCCTGGTCGCCGTGCCCCGGGTGCGGCGAGCCCTCGACGCGCTGCGTAAACGGTCCGCCGAGGCGGGGCTGCTGCGGCCCGACAGCAGGTGGCGAGCCGCGCGCGCCCTACTGTGCGCCGTCCCCGTCACGATCGCGGCGGGGCTGCTGGTCGCACCGATGACCGCGTCGACCACGCCCGCCCAGCCGGCCGTGTCCGCGCTCCCGGTCGCCGCGGCGGCGGCGCTGTGGTTCATTCCGCGGCAGACGCCCGCGGGGCGGCGACTCCTCGTGGCCCTCCGCGGCGCCCACCCCCTCGAGGCGCACCGCACCGCCGGACCGCGCGTCCTGCTGTCGGTGGCGCTCCACGGCGACGCGGCGCTGCTGCTCCACCTCCCCCACTTCGCCCGCGACGGCGGCCTGCTCGCCGACGGCGGCCAGGACACGGGCTTCAGCGAGAACACAGCATCCTCCGGCAACCCGGGAGCGACATGCGGGCTCTGAGCGGCGCCCGCCGGTCGGCGCGGGGGCGGGTGGCGGGGGTGGGAGGGCCGGTCACCACCGGCCCGCGGCGACTGGCGGGTGTCCGCCGGTCACCGGCCCGTCAGCGCGAGCCGAGGCGGTGAGGAGCACCCCGCCGATCACGGCGGCTCCGGGGCCGGTCCGGTGGGGTAGCAGGGCAGGTGCCCCTCCCTGAGGCCCGGGACGGACACGGGTGCCCCGCTGGGCAACCGCAGGCCCGAGGCCTGCACGGGCCGCCCGCATCCCCGCAGGCCGGAGCGTGGACGGATGGCCCACATCGCGGGCCCGGCGCCCGACGGGTGCCCGGGCCGGGCAGCGCCGGCCGGAGCGGCGAGGAGCGGCCCGCCGATCACCGCGGACCAGGCGGGCACGGGCGCCGCCGGCGCCGGCGTGGCGGGGGGCACAACGCCCCCGGCCGTCCGCGCGCACACCAGCGCGCCCTCGCTAGGCCGTGCCGAAGCGGCGGCGGAGTTCCACCTTGCGGACCTTGCCGCTCACAGTCATCGGGAAGTCCGCGAGAATCTCGATCCGGCGCGGGATCTTGTAGTGGGCAAGCCGCTCGCGGCAGAACGCCGTGATCTCCTCCAGCGTCGGCGCGTCCGCCGCGTCGCGCGGGATCACGCACGCGAGGATCTCCTCGCCGTACCGCTCGTCGGGTACGCCCACCACCTGCACATCGGCGATCTTGGGGTGGGCGTACAGGAACTCTTCGATCTCCCGCGGATACACGTTCTCGCCGCCCCGGATGATCATGTCCTTGATGCGGCCGACGATCCGGACGTAACCGTCCTCGCGCATGACCGCCAGGTCGCCCGTGTGCATCCAGCGGCCCGCGTCGATCGATTCCGCCGTCTTCTCCGGCTCGTCCCAGTAGCCGAGCATCACGCTGTAGCCGCGCGTGCACAGCTCACCGGCCTCGCCACGCGGCAGGGTCACGCCGGTGACCGGGTCGACGACCTTGACCTCGACATGGGGCATGACCCGGCCGACCGTGCCGGTGCGCCGCTCCAGGTCGTCGTCGCGCCGGGTCTGGGTGGAGACCGGGGAGGTCTCCGTCATGCCGTAGCAGATCGACACCTCCGCCATGTTCATCTCGGTGACGACCCGTTTCATCACCTCGACCGGGCACGGCGAGCCCGCCATGATGCCGGTGCGCAGCGAACTCAGGTCGTAGGAGTCGAAGTCGGGGAGGTTGAGCTCCGCGATGAACATCGTCGGCACCCCGTACAGCGAGGTGCAGCGCTCCTGTTCGACGGCGCGCAGGGTCGCGGCGGGGTCGAAGGACGGCGCCGGGATCACCATGCACGCGCCGTGCGAGGTGGCGGCGAGGTTGCCCATGACCATGCCGAAGCAGTGGTAGAAGGGCACGGGGATGCAGACCCGGTCGCGCTCGGTGTAGGCGATCATTTCGCCGACGAAGTAGCCGTTGTTGAGGATGTTGTGGTGGGAGAGAGTGGCTCCCTTCGGGAAGCCGGTGGTGCCGGAGGTGTACTGGATGTTGACCGGGTCGTCGCAGGACAACTCAACTGCCCGCGCCCGCAGTTGCTCCTCGGTGACCGTTGCGGCCGCGTCCTGGAGCAGGTCCCAGGAACCGTCGCCGATGTAGTGGACGGCCCGCAGCCCGGGGCACTTGGCGCGCACCGTGTCGACCATCGCCCGGTAGTCGCTGGTCTTGTGGGTCTGTGAGGCGACGAGCAGCGAGATCCCGGCCTGGTTCAGCACGTACTCGAGCTCGTGGGCGCGGTATGCAGGGTTGATGTTCACCATGATCGCGCCGATGCGCGCGGTGGCGTATTGGATCAGCACCCATTCCGCGCAGTTGACGGCCCAGATGCCGACGCGGTCGCCCTTCGCGACGCCCGAGCCGAGGAGTCCGCGCGCCAGTTGGTCCGCGGCCGCGTCGAACTCGGCGTACGTCCAGCGGGTGCCCGCTGCCACGTCGACCAGTGCCTCCCGCTCGGGGTGGGCGGCGGCCGTGCGCGCAAGGTTGGCGCCGATCGTGTCGCCGAGCAGCGGAGTATCGCTCACGCCGTGCGCGTACGAGAGTGTCATCGCAGGTCACCTTCCACGTACTCGGCGGCGGAGCCCTCGGCCGTGCGCTCGCGCAGTTCGATCCGCCGGATCTTCCCGGACACGGTCTTCGGCAGTTCGGCGAACTCCAGCCTGCGGATGCGCTTGTACGGGGCGAGGACCGCACGCGAGTGCTCGAACAGCAACTTCGCCGTGTCCGGCCCCGGCTCCCAGCCCTCGGCGAGCACCACGTATGCCTTGGGCACGGCCAGCCGCAACGGGTCCGGCGCCGGTACGACCGCGGCCTCGGCGACCGCATCATGCTCCAGCAGGGCGCTCTCCAGCTCGAAAGGGCTGATCTTGTAGTCGCTGGCCTTGAAGACGTCGTCGCTTCTGCCCACGTACGTGATGTACCCGTTGCCGTCGCGCGAGCCGATGTCCCCGGTGCGGTAGAAGCCCCCCGCCATCGCCTCCGCGGTGCGCTCCTCGTCCCCGTGGTAGCCAGTCATCAAGCCGACCGGCTGTGTGGACAGGTCGATGGCGATCTCGCCCTCGGGGGCGCCCGGCCGGCCCGTGGCCGGGTCGAGGAGTTCGACCTTGTAGCCGGGGCTCGGCCGGCCCATGGAGCCCGGCTTGAGCTGCTGACCGGGGCTGTTGGAGACCTGCACGGCGGTCTCCGTCTGGCCGAATCCGTCGCGGATCGTGACTCCCCACTCGCGGCGGACGGTCTCGATGACTTCCGGGTTGAGCGGTTCGCCTGCGGCGACGACCTCTCGCGGGGGTTGCTGAAGCCGGCTCAGGTCGGCCTGGATCAGCATGCGCCAGACCGTCGGCGGCGCACAGAAGCTGGTGATCTTCTCGCGGTCCATCTCGGCCATCAGCCGGCTCGCGTCGAAGCGGGTGTAGTTGTGGATGAAGACCGTCGCTTCCGCGTTCCACGGCGCGAAAAGATTGGACCAGGCGTGCTTGGCCCAGCCGGGGGAGGAGATGTTCAGATGCACATCGCCGGGCTTGAGACCGATCCAGTACATGGTCGCCAGGTGCCCGACCGGATACGACACATGGGTGTGCTCGACGAGCTTCGGCCGGGCGGTCGTGCCGGAGGTGAAGTAGAGCATCAGCGTCTCGTCGGCGCCGGTGGGTCCGTCGGGCTCGAAGGTGCTCTCGCTCGCGTACACGCCGTCGTACGACAGCCAGCCGGCGCTCTCGCCGCCGACGACGGTCCGTGTGTAGTCGCCGGGGACCTCGTCGAACTTGTCCGTGTCCTCCGGGCGCACCACCACGTGCCGCACCCGGCCCCGCTCGATCCGGTCGCGCAGGTCGGCCGGGCCCAGCAGCGGCGTCGCCGGGATCATCACCGCGCGCAGCTTCATCGCGGCGAGCGCGGTCTCCCACAGCTCGACCTGGTTGCCGAGCATGACGAGGATCCGGTCGCCGGGCCGCACGCCCTGGGAGCGGAGCCAGTTCGCGGCCTGGTCGGACCTGGCGGACATCTCCGCGAACGAGAACCGGGTGTTGCGTCCGTCCTCCTCGACGATCTGCAGCGCGGTCCTGTCGTTGCCGGCGGCGATGACGTCGAACCAGTCGAGCGCCCAGTTGAAGTGCTCGAGGCGGGGCCAGGCGAAGCCCCCGTACGCGGTCGCGTAGTCCTCCCGGTGCTGCAGCAGGAAGTCCCGGGCGGCCCGGAACCTCTCCGTCGCGCTGCCAGACGTCATGTGTCCTCCTCGTTGCGGGACCGGCCGTGCCCATCGTGTAATCGGTGCCCCAGGTCCCACTACCCCCGTTCGGGGGTGTCGTCCCCGGCCCGGGCGGCATCGGAGGCATCGGAGGGAGGAAGCGCGCGTGACAGACGGCGAAGCGGTCGAGATGCGGGCGGCGCTGCTCCGGCTGCGGCGGACGACGGGGCTGCCCGTCGCGTTCGGCGGGCTGCTGGAGGAGGGGCGGCGGCAGCACCTGCGCATCGGGGAGCTGAACGGCGCCGCGACGGGCGTGCTGCGCGGGCTCGCCATCCGCGCCGGCCACGGCCTCGGCGGAAAGTCGATGGCCCTGTCCCGACCGTGCGCGGTGACCGACTACGCGGCGGCGCGGCACATCAGCCACGAGTACGACGCCGCGGTCGCGGCGGAGGGACTGCGGTCGGTGGTCGCCGTCCCGGTCGTGGTGGGCCGCACGGTGCGGGGCCTGCTGTACGGGGCGCTGCGCCGGCCCCTGGTCCTCGGCGACCGCGTCCTGGACGCGGCGGTGGCCGCGGCGCGCGACGTGGAGCAGACCCTGGCCGTACGGGACGAGGTGCAGCGGCTCCTCACGGAGACGCACACGCCCGAAGCGCGGCGGGGCCGGGGCCCGGGGGCGTGGGAAACGGTCCGCGAGGCCCACGGGGAGCTGCGGGCGCTGGCGCCGAGGATCGAGGACCCCGCCCTGCGGGAGGAACTGCTGGCGGTGTGCGGCCGCCTGGCGTCCGCGTCGGTGCCCGCCGGCTCCCAAGGCGGCGATCAGGTGTCACTCGCGCCACGGGAGGTGGACGTTCTGAGCTGCGTGGCAGCGGGCGCCACGAACGCCGCGACGGCGGAGCGGCTCGGGCTGCGGCCGGAGACGGTGAAGGGCTATCTGCGCTCGGCGATGCGGAAGCTCGGCGCGCACACCCGCCTGGAGGCGGTGGTGGCGGCGCGGGCGGCGGGGCTGCTGCCGTAGGTCGCACCGCTGCCCCGCTGCCCCAGGTCGCACAGGTCACTGACCCGGCGCAGCGCCGAACCACTGCGGCAGCCGGCCGAGCAGATCCTGCTGGTCCTCACCGACCCACGCCACGTGGCCGTCCGGCCGCAGCAGTACCGCGGGCACGTCCAGCTCCTCGCTGACGTCGACGACGTGGTCCACCCGGTCCGCCCAACCCGCCACCGACAACCGGCCGGTCTGGTCGAGCAGCAGTCCCCGGCCGCCGTGCATCAGCTCGTAGAGACGACCCTTCTTCAGCGCCACGTCCCGCATCCGCCGGCCGAGCAGTTCGTGGCCCTCGCCGAAGTCGTAACGGACCCCGACCGCGGTGATCTTCTCGATCAGGTACCGGTTCACCTCCTCGAAGTCCATCAGTTCCGACACCAGCCGGCGCACCGCCTGGGCGCCCGGCTCGGTGGACATCAGCTCCATCTGCGCGCGGGTGTTGTTCAGCACGTCGGCGGCCACCGGATGCCGTTCGGCGTGGTAGCTGTCCAGCAGCCCCTCCGGCGCCCAACCTCCCACCTCCGCGGCCAGCTTCCAGCCAAGGTTGAACGCGTCCTGGACACCGAGGTTGAGCCCCTGCCCGCCGACCGGCGGGTGGATGTGCGCCGCGTCGCCGGCCAGCAGCACCCGGCCGGTCCGGTAGCGCTCGGCCTGCCGGGTGGCATCGCCGAAGCGGGACAGCCAGCGCGGCGAGTGCACTCCGAAGTCGGTGCCGCCGTAGGCCTGCAGCTGTCGTTTGACCTCCTCGAGGGTCGGCGGGACGGAGCGGTCGCCGACCAGGCCCTCGGCGGGCACGACGACGCGGCACACACCGTCCCCGATGGGGCCGACTCCGAACCGCTTCTCGGTCTTGCGGACTTCGGCCACCACGGCGGCCAGCGTCTCCGGTGACGCGGTCACCTCCATCTCGCCGAGCAGTGTCTCGACCTTGGCCGGCTCACCGGGGAAGCCGACACCGAGCAGCTTGCGTACCGTGCTGCGGCCGCCGTCGCAACCGACGAGGTAGCGGCAGCGCAGCTGCGTGCTGTCGGCCAGCTCGACGGTCACCCCGTTGTCGTCCTGGCTCAGCCCGACCAGCTCGCCGCCGCGCCGGATCTCGGCGCCGAGTTCGGTGGCGCGCTCGGCCAGCAGGCGGTCGGTGACGGTCTGCGGGATGCCGAGGACGTAGGCGTGCGCGGAGTCCAGCCGATCGGGCGCGGGCTTGTCGATGGCGGCGAAGAAGCCGCCGACCGGATACTGCCGGCCCTCCGCGAGGAACCGCTCCAACAGCCCGCGCTGGTCCATCACCTCGATGCTGCGCACGTGCAGGCCGAGCGCGCGGACATACGAGCTCGGCGCCGCGTCCTTCTCCAGTACGAGCACGTGCACACCGTGCAGCCGCAACTCGCAGGCCAGCATCAATCCGGTCGGTCCGCCGCCGGCGATGATCACGTCGATCATGAATCCCCCTACTTGACGAGCTTGTCTCTGGGCCGGCCGTCCGCGCAGTCCGACAACGCGCGCACCCGCAACCGGACGGCGTGGCCCCCGTCGGTTCGGCTTCCCCGCGCGGCACGCACGCCACCAAGGCACACATACTTCGCGAATCCCTGATTTCTGCAGGTACTGGCTTCGAGCGGAGATTCTGCATCACGACGGGGGCCTTGCCGCAAGGCCCCCCGTGCGCTATACCTTGAGAGTGGCAAGAAGTGGGTATCCCTTCTTGCCTTTGTTGTATGTCGTCGACTGCGGCCGGACCGCTCTCCGGCGAGGCGGCGACGCGCCGTAGACGGCGCGGTACGTCGTCCCAGGCAGCCCTCCTGGGACTACTCGGCCGACCCGCCGCGGGTCCTTCGTCGGCAAGCGGTGGCCGGTCCCGGCTGCTGGGCACGGGAGGGGCCCACTCGCATCGGACTCCGTACTCCTGCTGCAGGAACCAGTCGCCCTCATGGCGGCCGAGCGCATCAGTTGGATGGAGTGGGCGGCGTCGCCGCCGGGGCGCGAGGCCCTTGCCTACGTCTATGCCTGGGCGATCAAGCGGTCCACTGCTGCCGTGCCCGAGGTGTAGCCGGCGGCCATCGCCCTGGCCGTGACACCGGGGCGGGCGGCCTGGGCGGGTGTCAGGCCGCGAGCGGCGAGCGGCTGCTGGTGGAGCTGCGCCGGTGCGAGCACGATCTGCTGGCTCTGCTGCGGCAACGGCTGTGGCTGCGCCGGGGCTTGGGCGAGCATGGGGGCAGGCGCCACCTGCTGGGCCGGTATCTGGGGCAGCGGCTGGGCGGCCAGGGCCTGCTGGGCCTGCTGGGCCTGCGGCTGGGGCTGGTTCGGCACCTGCGCGAGCATCGGCTGCGGCGGTGCCGGCTGGGGCGCCGGTGGCGCGGACCGGGTGCGTCCCCCGTAGAGCACCTGTTCCATCGCGGAGACCAGCATCTCCACGTCCGGCACCGGACGCACCACCAGCCGTACGAACCGGCTCGAGCTGCCGATCTTGTTGCCGCATTCGCGTATCAGCACGGCGTGTTCCGCGAGCAGCCGGTCGCGCAGGATTCCACCGTCGGCGCCCTCGGGAAGGCGCACATAGACGAAGTTGCCCTGCGAGGGGTAGACGGTGAGGCCGGGGAGCTGGGTGAGGCGCCAGATCATCTCTTGGCGGTCGCGGCTCACTTGCAGGAGGCTTTCCGCGTACTCCTGTCGGTGCTCCTTGAGCATGAACACCACCGTCTCCGCGAACGAGTTGAGGTTCCACTTCGGCAGCGCGGCGCGCACCTTGCCGGCCAGGCCGGGGTTGGCGACCAGATAGCCGAACCGCACACCGTGCAGACCGAAGTTCTTGCCGAGGCTGCGCAGCACGATCACGTTCGTCCGCAGCACGGCCTCGGCCGCGACGCTCGTCTCCGCCCCTTCGTCGGCGAATTCGAGGAAGGACTCGTCGACCACGACCAGGTCCAGGTCCTGGAGCTGGTCGAGCAGCGAGAGGACCTGCTGTCTGGGGAGCAGGCCGCCGTCGGGGTTGTTCGGGTTGCAGATCACGGCGACACGCGAGCCTCTGGTGCGGACGAACTGCACGAACGAGGCCGGGTCGAGGGCGAAGCCACGAGCCTCCGGGAGCAGCAGCATGTCCACCCGTTTGCCCGTCTCCATCGGCTGGTCGGTCCAGCGTCCGAAGGTGGGGACCGGGACGGCCAGTGACTCGCGCACGAGCAAGTGGTCGATCCAGGTGATCAGTTCGGTGGAGCCGTTGCCCATGGCCACGGTCTGCGGATTGAGGCCGAGCAGCTGGCAGAGTTCGGCGGTGATGGTGTCCGCGCTGCTCGGGTAGTACGTGAGGATCTCGCGGAGCCTGCTGCCGAGCTGGTCGAACATGGCGGGGGTCGGGAAGTACGGGTTGCAGGGGATGCAGAAGTCCACGATCTCGCCGGCCGCGCCGCCGCCCGCCCGGTTCAGTGTGAAGTACGACGGGCTGTGCGCGGTGGACGCGCGGAAGAGCGCGGTGACGTTGCTGCCGTTGCTGCCGGCCAAGACGTGCCTCCCCTGCCGTTTGGCGGCCCGCGCGGATCCACACGGGCCGCCCACAGGTACGGGCACCGCCCGTCGGGTGTTCAACGGAACGGAGGTCCTGTCCGGTGTGCCGCCGACGGGGTCTGCGGCTATCCGCAGGCCGCCCGCTGCGGCGTCCCGTGGCGTGCGGACGCCCGCTGCGGCGTCGTGTGGCGCGCACTCGGCCGCTGCCGGCCGTGCAGCAGGAGGTAGAACCGTTCGACGGACTCCACGGGCCCGTCCTCGAAACGCTTCACAACCTTTCCGAGCGGATTCCATACCCGCCCGTCCGGCATCCGGACCCCGACCGGCTGGGCGAACAACTCGCGCTGTGCGGCGTCGAGGTCCACCCAGCAGGCTCCCGCCCGGCGGACCATCACCTCGCCGGCATAGGCGCCGAGCCCCTGAAGGAAGTGGTCGACCCCGGCCCGCGCCGGCCTGCCGCGTCTGAGTCCGTCGACGACAAGATCGACGAGTCTCAGGCTCACCACGGTGTAGTCGAACGGCAGTCTGCTGCGCTCGCTCATCTCCGCGACGAACCGCGCGGTGTAGCTCCGCATCCCCCCGGCGCCCGGCAGTTCCCCTGCGCTCTCTTTCACGGCACCCGCCTTTCCACGATGGCCTCGCCAGTACCAGCGGAAGCGCTCCGCGGGACGTCACGGGTGGCAAAGGTGGCTGTTCTCACAGGGGAATCGGCGATCTGCGTACAACCCTTAAGCGGTGTGGAGCGTCAGGGCGCAGCGGTCCGTGTCCGCACCTACAACGTGGGCACGCGGACGTTTCACGCGCACCGAGCACTGATTCCTGCCGCCGGTCAATCTTTGCAAAAGCATCACAGGGGCTGCGCATGCCCTTCGGCCGGTGCCGTTAGCGTTGCTGGCCCACCGACCCCGCTCGCACCGCGTGACGAAAAGTGAACAGGTCGCCGATGTCTATGGCGGCGTAGTCAGCACAGAAGGTTTGCACATGGACTACTGCTCCTCATGTCGTCGGCACCTCAACGGGGCCCTGGTGTGTCCAGGGTGCGGCGCGTACGCGCCGGACATAGCCCCGCCCGCACAGCGTGGCGAGCCCGCGGCGGCGACGACCGCTTCGACGTCGGAGCCGTACGGCGCGGAGGAGTTCTCCGTATGGGAGCCGTCCCGCAGCGCTGCCGACTCCGATGCCGCGCCGGCGGCGGAGTCCGCGCCGGCCGGCTGCCCCGAGCACACCGCCGCCCCCGGCACAGGGCGAGCGGCGCGGCGCCGCCAGCTCGCCCGCTGGAAGAAGAGCAAGCGCAGGGCTGCGGCCGGAACGGCCATCGCGCTCGTCGGCGGCGGGCTGACCATCGCCGCGCTGCCGACGGCGTCGTCCAAGGACCGGACGCACGCGGCTTCCGCACCGGACACGACGGCTCAGGAATCGGCCCGGGTGAGCCTGCCCGCCCTCGGAGCGGAGCAGCCGGACAAGCCCGCCACGCGGGCTCCCCAGGCCAAACCGTCGGCGACCGCCACGCCGGGCCGGCAGACCGTGACCGTCAAGGTGCCCGCCCCGGCGACCATCCAGCCGTCGCGCACCGCACGGACGGCTGCCGAGGAGCCGAAGTCCTTCCCATCCAAGGCACCGGCGCCGCAGACCACTGCCCCGACGGTTCGACCGACTCCCCCCGCAACGGTCGACCCCACATCCGGGACGTCCGGCACTTCGGGCGACTCCGGCGCCTCCCGCCCGGAAGAGCAGAAGCCGACGCCGACGCAGACGGCCACCACCTCGCCGACAGAGGTGTGCCTGCTCGTCCTTTGTCTCCGCGGCTGACTTCGCCGAACCGAACCGGGGCTGCCCGCGGGCCGAACCGGGGCTGCCCGGCCCGCTCAGGGCCGGGCGGCGCCGGCGCCGTTTCGAGTCCGGGCATGCGGGTCGGGCGGCCCAATGCCTGCTCCAGTGCTGCTCCGCAGAAGTTCGTGGGGTGTCACTGCGCGGCCGGCCCTCGTCCAGCTGTTCTGTCTGCAGCACTAGGGAGCCGGCTTGTGTGTCTTGGGACGGCCCTTGTCCGGGTCGGCCGGACGGTTGCCGGGTGACTCGGGTTCGGAGCTCTTCTCCGGTTTCGACGGGTGCTTGGTCTGCGACGACTTGGGGGGCTCGCCTGCCAGAAGGCGGGCGCAGTACGCCTCCACCGCGTCCGTGCCGCCCGCCGCGGCTTCCAGGCGCTGGCGTACGGCGCTGTCCATCGCGGCGCCGTTCCCCTGCCCGTGCTGCTTCTCCGCGTTCCCGGTCGCGTTCCCGTTTCCGGTCGCCTTTCCGGTCGCGTTTCCGGTCGCGTTCCCGTTTCCGTTTCCGTTCGCCGCTTTGTACGCGCGGCAGTGGGCCCTGTTGTCCTTGGCCGTCGGCGGGCGGCCGTCCTCCGCTCCCGGCGACGGCGTGCCGGCGGTCGCACCGGCCGGCGGTGTCGGCGTTGCGCTGCGTTGCGCGGGATCGGACGGCGCGGTGCTGGGGGCGGGGTGCGGTCCCGAGGACGGGGTTTCGCCGAACGGGGCCGGGATGGCTCCGGCTGCCATCGCCACCCCACCCAGCATGACCCCGGCTACGAGGGTGCCGAGCCCGGCCTTGCGCCACCGGGTGCGTTTGCGCGGCTCGGCGGACCGCCAGTCGTCCGCCGGGCGGGTGGGAAGGTCGAGGGCTCCCTCGTCGCGGGCCGTGCGGAAGGCGGCCAAGGCGTTGTCCGCGGCGTCCGGGGCGACGGGTGCGGGGCGCGCGGCGGCCGCGAGCAGCTCGTCGAGAGTCGGCGGCTGCGGCTCGGGCCCGGCGCCCATGACACCTCCAGGTCGGTTTTCGGTCATCTCGACTCTCCCAGCGGAGAGGAGTCCGAATCTGTCACACGGCCACGCGCGAGTGACAGCAGGCGCTTCTCCAGCCGCTTGAGGCCGCGGTGGGTGGCCGAGCGAACCGCTCCCGGGCGCTTGCCCAGTACGCGTGCGGCGGCAGGCCCGTCGAGACCGATGACGGTCTGCAGCAGGACCGCCTCGGCCTGCTGACGCGGCAGTTCCGCGATGAGAGCCAGGGCCTGCCGGGTCGTGACGGTTTCGAGGGCCTCCTCCGCCGTGTCCTGTCGGGCGGGGAGTTCAGCGAGGTCGCTCTCGAGGAACGAGCCGCGCGGGCGGCTCTTGAGCCGGCGCAGATGGTCGATGGCACGGTTGCGCGCGATGCTCGCGGTCCATGCCCGGAAGCCGGCGCCGTCGCCGCGGAAGCGCCCGAGGTCGCGGGCTATTTCCAGCCAGGCGTCGGATGCGACGTCCTCCGCGTCGTCCCCGACGAGACCGCGCAGATATCCGAGGAGCGGCGGATGGACTGTCCGATACGCCATGGAGAAGGCGGTCTCGTCTCCCCGTTGCGCTCTCGCCACCACATCGCCGAGCTCCTTGTCGTACGTCTCCGTACGACGGCTGCCCCGCCCCTTGCCCACTGGCCCCTCTTCGTCCTGATGGCACGGCGGTCCCGTGGCCATGTCCCCCTACTGGCCAGCGTCATGACTCACAGAAGTGTCACAGCTGACCTGCGCCGCCTCACCCTACGCGACCGACCCGATCCGTCCGGCCGGAGCGTCGGGACCGTCGTGGTGGATGGGGGTGTGGGCGCCGGTGAGGGAGATTCCGGAGCCGCCGCGGCGGTTCGCCACGATCTCCGCGCCGATGGACAGGGCGGTCTCCTCCGGCGTACGGGCGCCGAGGTCGAGGCCGATCGGCGAGCGGAGCCTGGCCAGTTCGAGTTCGGTGACGCCGACGTCGCGCAGTCGCTTGTTGCGGTCCTCGTGGGTGCGGCGCGACCCCATCGCGCCGATGTACGCGACCGGGAGTTTCAGGGCGAACTTCAGCAGCGGCACGTCGAACTTGGCGTCATGGGTGAGGACGCACAGCACCGTACGGCCGTCGACCTCGGTCGACTCCAGGTAGCGGTGCGGCCACTCGACGACGATCTCGTCGGCGTCCGGGAAGCGGGTCGCCGTCGCGAAGACGGGCCGGGCGTCGCAGACGGTGACGCGGTAGCCGAGGAACTTGCCGACGCGCACCAGGGCCGAAGCGAAGTCGATCGCTCCGAAGACGATCATGCGGGGGGCGGGGACGCTCGACTCGACGAGCAGGGTCAGGGGCCGGCCGCAGCGGGAACCGTCCTCGCCGATGACGACGGTGCCGGTGCGCCCGGCGTCCAGCATCGCCACGGCCTCCGAGGCCGCCGTACGGTCCAGCTCGGGATGGCCGCCGAGACCGCCGTCGTACGTGCCGTCGGGGCGTACCAGCAGGGCTCGGCCCGCCAGGTCCGCGGGCCCGTCGGTGATCCGCGCGACCGCCGCCGCCTCCCCACGGGCGGCGGTGGCCAGCGCGGCCGCGAAGACGTCCCTGGCGGGAGCGTCCACGTGGACCGGGGTGACGAGGATGTCGATGACGCCGCCGCAGGTCAGGCCGACGGCGAAGGCGTCCTCGTCGCTGTAGCCGAAGCGCTCGAGGACGCTCTCGCCGTCCTGGAGCGCCTGTTGACACAGGTCGTACACCGCGCCTTCCACACACCCACCGGAGACCGAGCCGATGGCCGTGCCCTCGCTGTCGACGGCGAGGGCTGCGCCGGGCTGCCGGGGTGCGCTGCCGCCGACGGCGACGACCGTGGCGACGGCGAACGAACGGCCCTGCTCGACCCACCGGTTCAGCTCTTCGGCGATGTCCAGCATGTCGGTCTCCTCATGACGAAAGGTGTGCGGAAGGCGTCGGTCGTTACTTGACTCCGAGCCAGCCCTCGATCGGGTGCAGCGCGAAGTAGGCGAGGAAGACGGCGACCAGGACCCACATCAGCCAGCCGACGTCCCGTGCCCGGCCTTGAACCGCCTTGATCAGGACGTGGGCGATGACTCCGGCCGCGATGCCCGCGGTGATGGAGTACGTGAAGGGCATCAGCACGGTGGTCAGGAAGACCGGGATGGCGGTCGCGGAGTCGTTCCAGTCGATGTGCTTGGCGTTCGTCATCATCATCGAGCCGATGACGACAAGGGCGGCGGCCGCCACCTGGGTCGGGATGACCTGGGCGAGCGGGGTGAAGAACAGGCAGAGGGTGAAGGCCAGGCCGGTGACCACGCTGGCGAGGCCGGTGCGTGCGCCGTCGCCGACGCCCGCGGTGGATTCGACGAACACTGTCTGGCCCGACGCGCCGGCGACACCGCCCATCACGCCGCCCGCGCCGTCGATGGCGAGGGCCCTGTTGAGGCCGGGCATCTTGCCCTTGTCGTCGGCGAGGTTCGCCTGCTGGCCGATGCCGATGATGGTGCCCATGGCGTCGAAGAAGCCGGCCAGCACCAGGGTGAAGACGATGACGCCGACGGTGATGCTGCCGACGGAGCCGATCCCGTCGAAGGAGACGGCGCCGAACAGTCCGAAGTCGGGGCTGGAGACGATGGAGCCGGTGATCTCGGGCGCGTTCAGCCCGCCCCATGCCGCCTTGTCGAGGCCGGCGAACTGGTGGACGGCGGCGGCGAAGAGCGTGCCGCCGATGATGCCGATGAGAATCGCGCCGGGAACCTTGCGGACCTGGAGCAGGAAGATCAGAAGCACGGTGACGGCGAAGCAGAGAACCGGCCAGCCGGTCAGCATGTCGCTGGTGCCGAGCTGGATCGGCTTGGCACCGGCGATACCGCCGTCGCCGGGCATGGAGGTCACGAAACCGGCCTGGACCAGGCCGATGAGACAGACGAACAGGCCGATGCCCATGGTGATGGCGTGCTTGAGCGCCAACGGGATCGCGTTCATGATCAGTTCACGGAGACCGGTCACGACGAGCAGGACGATCACGGCGCCGTAGATGACGCACATGCCCATCGCGTTTTCCCAGGTCATCTCGGGCGCGACCTGGAAGGCCATGACGGCGGAGACGCTGAGCCCCGCTGCCAGGGCGAGCGGCACATTGCCGATGAAGCCCATCACGATCGTGGTCGCGGCGGCGGCGAACGCGGTCGCGGTGGTCAGCTGATCACCGTCGAGCCTGTTGCCGGCCGCGTCGGGCACCGACAGGATCACCGGGTTGAGCAGGATGATGTACGCCATCGCCATGAAGGTGGTGATGCCGCCACGCACTTCCCGGCCGAGGGTCGAGCCTCGATGGGTTATGTGGAAGTACCGGTCGAGCCAGGAACGGCCGGCGGGCTGGCGCGAATCTGCGCCGGCGTCCTCCGCCGTCGTTCGTGGCTCAGTGGACTGCTGGGTCATGGTGCCTACTCCCAAGGTTCACAGGGGCACCCGCCGATGGAGAGTGGAGATGGCGGGATTTGGGAAGGTGCTTCGGCTGCACGACCCGGGGGACGGCCCGAGACGAACTTGCTCTGCGGGGTCTTTCTGGACTGCGCGGGGGTGGTGCGTCGTGGGGGATGAGCATGGTGTTCTGTGGGGGTGGTGAAGCGGCCGCGAGCGGTGCGGCACTTCGGTCTCCGGGCGGCGCGCACGCGTGAGGAAGGTGACGTTTCCTTGGAGGCATGGCGCGCACCGCCCGGAGAGTTCTGGGGACCGATCAGGTACCGGTGAGGTGCTCGGGGCGCACCGGTGTCCGGTCGAGTGCCAGTCCTGTCGCGTTCCGGATCGCCGCGAGCACGGCTGGGGTGGACGACAGGGTGGGGGCCTCGCCGATGCCGCGCAGCCCGTAGGGGGCGTTGTCGTCGGCGAGTTCGAGCACATCGACCGGGATGGTCGGCGTGTCGAGGATGGTGGGGATCAGGTAGTCCGTGAACGACGGGTTCCTGACCTTCGCGGTCTTCGGGTCGACGATGATCTCCTCCATGACCGCCACGCCCAGGCCCTGGGTGGTGCCACCCTGGATCTGGCCGATGACGGACAGCGGGTTGAGCGCCTTGCCGACGTCCTGGGCGCAGGCCAGCTCGATGACCTTGACCAGGCCGAGTTCGGTGTCCACCTCGACGACCGCGCGGTGCGCGGCGAACGAGTACTGGACGTGTCCGTTGCCCTGTCCGGTACGGAGGTCGAACGCCTCCGTCGGGCGGTGGCGCCACTCGGCCTCGATCTCCACGGCCTCGCCCTCGAGGACGTCCACCAGGTCGGCGAGGACCTCGCCGCCGTCGGTGACGACCTTGCCGCCTTCGAGCAGCAGCTCGGCGGTGGCCCACGCCGGGTGGTACGTGCCGAACTTCCGGCGCCCGATCTCGAGGACCTTCTCGCGGACCAGCTCACAGGAATTCTTGACCGCGCCGCCGGTGACGTACGTCTGGCGGGAGGCTGACGTGGAGCCGGCGGAGCCGACCTGGGTGTCGGCCGGGCGGATGGTCACCTGGGAGACGCCGAGCTCGGTGCGGGCGATCTGCGCGTGGACGGTGACACCGCCCTGGCCGACCTCCGCCATCGCGGTGTGCACGGTGGCGACGGGCTCTCCGTTGATGACCTCCATGCGCACCTTGGCAGTGGAGTAGTCGTCGAAGCCCTCGGAGAATCCGACGTTCTTGATACCGACCGCGTAGCCGACGCCGCGTACGACGCCTTCGCCGTGGGTGGTGTTGGAAAGGCCGCCGGGCAGCGCGCGGACGTCGGAGCCCTCGGTGGTCTCCCACTGGCGCTCGGGCGGCAGCGGGCGGGACTTGACGCGGCGCAGCAGCTCGGCGACCGGGGCCGGCGAGTCGACCGGCTGAGCGGTCGGCAGCAGGGTGCCCTGCTCCATGGCGTTGAGCTGACGCAGCTCCACCGGGTCCATGTCGAGGGCCTTGGCGAGCTTGTCCATCTGCGCCTCGTAGGCGAAGCAGGCCTGGACGGCGCCGAAGCCCCGCATGGCGCCGCAGGGCGGGTTGTTGGTGTAGAGCGCGATCGCCTCGATGTCGACGTTGTCGATGACGTACGGGCCGACCGAGAGGGAGGACGCGTTGCCGACGACCGCCGGGGAGGCGGAAGCGTAGGCGCCGCCGTCCAGCACGATCCGGCACTTCATGTGCGTGATCTTGCCGTCGCGGGTGGCCCCGTGCTCGTACCAGAGCTTCGCCGGGTGGCGGTGGACATGGCCGAAGAACGACTCGAACCGGTTGTAGACGATCTTGACCGGCTTGCCGGTCCGCAGCGCCAGCAGGCAGGCGTGGATCTGCATCGACAGGTCCTCGCGGCCGCCGAACGCGCCGCCGACGCCGGAGAGCGTCATCCGCACCTTCTCCTCGGGCAGGCCGAGAACGGGCGCGATCTGGTGAAGGTCCGAGTGCAGCCACTGGGTGGCGACGTACAGGTCGACGCCGCCGTCCTCCCCGGGGACGGCGAGACCGGACTCGGGCCCGAGGAAGGCCTGGTCCTGCATGCCGAAGGTGTACTCGCCGGAGACGATGACATCGGCCCCCTCGGCGGCCTCGTCGGCGTTGCCGCGGATGATCGGCTGGCGGTGGACGATGTTCGGGTGCGGCACGTGGCCGGCGTGGTGATCGTCGCGGCCCGGGTGCAGCAACGGCGCGTCGGGGGCGGTCGCGGATGCCTCGTCGGTGACGACGGGCAGTTCCCTGTACTCGACCTTGATCTTGGCGGCGGCGCGGCGTGCGGTCTCCGGGTGGTCGGCGGCGACAAGCGCCACCGGCTCGCCGTGGTGGCGCACGACGCCGTTGGCGAGGACGGGGGTGTCCTGGATCTCCAGGCCGTAGTTCTTGACCTCGGTCGGCAGGTCCTCGTAGGTGAGCACGGCGTAGACGCCGGCCTGGGCGAGGGCCTCGGAAGTGTCGATGGAGACGATCTCCGCGTGCGCGACCGTGGAGCGCAGGATCTGGCCCCAGAGCATGTCCTCGTGCCACATGTCCGAGGAGTACGCGAACTCGCCGGTGACCTTGAGGGTGCCGTCGGGGCGGAGCGTGGACTCGCCGATGCCGCCCTTGGTCTTCTGGGTGAGCTTCGTGGGTGTACCGGTGGTCGCCATGATCAGACCGTCGCTTCCTGATGTCCTGGACGTTCCTGACGGGCGGCCGCCAGGCGGACGGCGTCGAGGATCTTCTCGTAACCGGTGCAGCGGCAGAGGTTGCCGGACAGGGCCTCGCGGATGTCCTCGTCCGTCGGGGACGGGTTGCGCTCCAGCATCTCGTCGGCGGCGACCAGCAGCCCGGGGGTGCAGAAGCCGCACTGCACGGCGCCGGCGTCGATGAACGCCTGCTGGATCGGGGCCAGCTCGGCGCCCTCGCCGGTCTGCGAGTCAGTGACCCTGTCACGAGGCACAGCCGACCACTGCTGGGCGTTCTGGAGCGAGGTGCCCTTGTCGCTGCCGCAGGCGCCACTGGCACACGACTGTTCCCGCTGCTTGGCGAAGTCCGCCAGGCCCTCGACGGTCACGACCTCGCGGCCCTCGACCTGGCCCGCTGCGACCAGACAGGCACAGACGGGGACGCCGTCGAGCCGGACCGTGCAGGAACCGCATTCGCCCTGCTCGCAGGCATTCTTGGAGCCGGGCAGGCCCAGGCGCTCGCGCAGGACGTACAGCAGGCTCTCGCCCTCCCAGACGTCGTCCGCTTCCTGCCGGCGTCCGTTGACGGTGAAATTGACGCGCATGGTTATGCAGCTCCTTCAAGCGTGCGGGCGGTGCCGCGGTACTGCTCCCAGGTCCAGCCCAGCGTGCGGCGGGCCATGATGCCGACCGCGTGGCGGCGGTACTTCGCCGTGCCGCGCACGTCGTCGATCGGGTTGCAGGCACCCGAGGCGAGCTCGGCGAACTGCTTGGCGATCGACGGGGTGATGATGTTCCCGCTCTCCCAGAATCCGCCCTCCTCGAGCGCGGCGTTCAGGAAGTCCTCCGCGGCCTTCGCCCGCACCGGGGTGGGGGCGGCGGAGCCGATGCCGGTGCGCACGGTGCGGGTCTCGGGGTGAAGCGCCAGACCGAACGCGCACACCGCGATGACCATGGCATTGCGGGTACCCACTTTGGAGTACTGCTGCGGGCCGTCGGCCTTCTTGATGTGCACGGCCCGGATGAGCTCGTCGGGGGCGAGCGCGTTGCGCTTGACTCCCGTGTAGAACTCGTCGATGGGAATCAGGCGGGAGCCGCCCACCGACTCCACCTCGACCTCGGCGCCCGCGGCGAGCAGCGCCGGGTGGGCGTCGCCGGCCGGGGACGCGGTGCCGAGGTTGCCGCCGACGCCGCCGCGGTTGCGGATCTGGGGAGAGGCGACGGTGTGCGAGGCGAGCGCGAGCCCGGGCAGCTCGGCGCGCAGGTTCTCCATGATCGCGGTGTACGGGACGGAGGCTCCGAGCCGGACGCCCTCGCCGCCGACCTCCCACTCGGTCAGCTCACCGATGCGGTTCAGGTCCAGGAGGTACTGCGGCCGACGGTGGTCGAAGTTGATCTCGACCATCACATCGGTGCCGCCCGCGATGGGGACAGCGGTGGGGTGCTCGGCCTTGGCGGCGAGCGCCTCCTCCCAGCTGGCGGGGCGAAGGAAGTCCATGAGTGGCTCTCTTCTTCTCAATCGGGGTCGTTCGTCGCAGTGGGCCCGGGACGGCCGGCCCTCGACTTGTTCAGTGCCGTCGTTCATCTGCTGTTCACGCGGTGTGGTCCAGTACACAAGGTGCGATCCGGCCGGTGCAGTCACTGAAACCATGAAGGAGTTGGCTGGTCGCCTCCCTCGTCTTGTAGATTCGAACGAAAGACGGAGATCAGCAACCTCACCGTTTCCCCCTGGAAACGCAGGCGATGGATCTCTGGCCACGACCGGCAACAACGAGACAGATCGGCGGCGACGAGATGCGGCTGCGCGCACTGCTGGAGAACGATGCGCTGGGGCTGCGGCTGCTCGGCGGCGAGGACGAGCTCGACCGCGGGGTGCGCGGCGTGATGACCACGGACCTGCGTGACCCCAGCAGGTACCTGTCCGGCGGCGAGCTGGTGCTCACCGGGCTCGCCTGGCGGCGCGACGCCGAGGACTCCGAGCCGTTCGTCCGCATCCTGGCCGGCGCCCAGGTCGCGGGGCTCGCGGCGGGCGAGGCCGAGCTCGGGGACATCCCCGACGACCTCGTCCAGGCCTGTTTGCGCCATCGGCTCCCCCTGTTTGCCGTAAACGAGTCCGTTGCGTTCGCAACCATTACGGAGTACGTGGTACGGCAGGTCTCCGGGGAACGAGCAGGGGATCTCGCGGCTGTCGTCGACAGACACAGGCGGCTGATGACGTCCGGTCCCGCGGGCGGCGGACCGGACGCCGTCCTGGACCTTCTCGGCTCCGATCTCGACCTGCGTGCCTGGGTCCTGTCCCCCACCGGGCGGCAGATCGCGGGCGTCGGCAAGGGGCTTCCGGAAGATGTGGGCCAGGTGCTCGCCGGTGAACACCTCGCCGCGGTGCGCACCGGCCGGCGGGCGCCGCACCGTGTCGTCGCGGGTGGCGTGACGTACTCCCTCTTCCCGATTCGCAACATTGGACGCGGCGCCCCTCCCGCCGTCCGCGACGTGCGCGAGAGCGTGCTTTCTGACTGGCTGCTGGCCGTGGAGGCCGACGCCGGGGACTGGCCCGCCGCCCGGCTCGACCTGCTCCAGGGCGTCACCCAGCTCATCGCGGTCGAACGTGACCGGCGCGAGGCGGCCCGCACGGTACGGCGCCGACTCGCGCAGGAGGTCCTTGAGCTGGTCCAGGCAGGCGCGGCCCCCGCGGAGATCGCGGCGCGACTGCGGGTCGCGGCTCCCGTCCTGCTGCCCGGCCTCGGCACGGCCCCGCACTGGCAGGTCGTCGTGGCCCGCGTGGACTGGGGGGCCGACACGGCCGTCGAGACGGGCCCCGTGGCCCAGTCGCTGCTCGAGGAGATCCTCGTCGAGCCGCCGGCGGCCGGCCCCGACTCCGCGGACCGGATCGCCGTCGCCCACAGCGGCGAGGAGGCGATCGCGCTGGTCCCGCTGCCGGCGGTGGGCCTCGGCGTCGAGGCGGACGAGCCGCCCTCGTCGGACGCTGGGCTGCACGCCGACGCGCTTCTCGCGTCCGTACGCGTCCCGCTCACGGCGGGTCTCGCCGACGACGGGCGCCTGACGCTGGGCGTCAGCGCCGCCGTCCACTCGGCCGAGGGCCTGCGCGGCGCCCTGGAGGAGGCCCGGCACGCCCGCCGGGTGGCCGCGGCGCGGCCGGGCAGCGTCTGCGCGGCGGGCCACCACGAGCTGGCCTCGCACGTGCTGCTGCTGCCGTTCGTGCCGGACGACGTCCGCCGGGCGTTCACGGCCCGTCTGCTGGACCCGCTGCGGGACTACGACCGCCGGCACCGCGCGGAGCTGATCCCCACGCTGGAGGCGTTCCTGGACTGCGACGGTTCGTGGACGCGCTGCGCGACGCGCCTGCATCTGCACGTGAACACGCTGCGATACCGGGTGGGCCGCATCGAACAGTTGACGGGCCGCGACCTGTCGCGCCTGGAGGACAAGCTGGACTTCTTCCTGGCGCTGCGCATGAGCTGACGGCCGGTGGCCGCCGGCGGCCCTGTTGGGCTCGACGGCGGGTCAGCTCTCGCGCGCCGGCGGGGCGCCCTCGATCTCGAAGGCGACCTGGTCGGGGTAGCACCACCACCAGCTCTCGCCCGGCTCGTAGGACCGGATGACGGGGTGGCCGGTGGCGTGGTGGTGCGCGGTCGCGTGTTTGTTCTGCGAGGAGTCGCAGCACCCGATGTGGCCACAGGTCTGGCACTCGCGCAGGTGCATCCACGTATCGCCCTGCGCGACGCACTCGGGACAGCTGTCGGGACTGTCGGGCCTGACGTCCTGGATCTGATCGAGGTGCCGGCAGAGCCGGCCCGCCGTCTCGCTGGTCATCATCCACGACTCCTCGGCTCGACCCTTTCCCTGGCCTCCCCGCGCCCTCGAACGACGCCGCACGCGTCGGCGTCGCCGCCCGCTCGGCCTGCTGCCCCGCGGCCGCGAACGCCGCCCCGCCCCGCGCTTCCAGGCTCCCACCCGAGCGGGGCCTGTCAAACGCCCACCGGGGCGGGGGCGGGGCCCTCCCGCACCCAGGCGCGGCGCTGCGCGCGGGTGCCGCACGGCGGTGCACCGCGGCTGCCCCGCACGGGGCCGGGTCGAGGGCCTCTTCCGTGCCCATGGGGGCGCGCGTGCCCCGAACCGCGGCGTGCTTGCCCGGGCACGGCCCCGTTCTTCCCGCGCCCCTGGCGCGGAGGGCGGCGCCCGCGGCGGCGTCCGAGGCGCCGCCCCGCCGCTTGGGCGCGTTCGCCGCGTCACCTGGATCGGCTCTCGTCGCTGTCACCCGTGGGGGTCACGGAGAGATCCACCTGATTGACGCCGGGGCGACCCCCGGCACATCCCCGCTGGTGACGACAGTAAAGGTGCCGCCACCGCTCAACGACTGGGGGCGTCTCGCCCTGGCCTGCCCCGACGACGGCGCCCACGGCGACCCGATCGGCCGCTGAAAGATTGTGAACTGATTCACCTGAACCCTTGGCCCTGCGTGCCGATCCGTGCTGAGATGCCGTCTGACTCAACAGCTCAATGGCGTGCTCGGGGAGGGCAAGTGGCGCATACCGCCATGTCTGGTTCCGGAACCACAGCAGGTGACGATCCACTCCAGACCGCGGTATGGCGGCTGCGCTCGCGCGGCTGTTGGACCGATGCGGCAGCCCTGCTCGCGCCCCATGCCGCGGACCCCGCGGCGGCGCTCGAACGGGCCGGACTGCTCGTGGAGCGCTGCCTGTTCACCTGCGACGGCTGGGCCGAGGCCGAGGACGCGCTGCGCACGGCGGAGGCCGTGGCCGGCGACGACGAGGAGCGCGGCGGAGCCGCGAGCGAGCGCGGTCGGCTGGCATACGCGGCCACCCGCCTCGGGGTTCGGGACCGGGCCGACGAGGCCCGGTCGGCGCTGGGCAGGGCCACGGCGCTGCTCTCCCCCTCCTCACCGAGACGCCCCCTGCTGGACTTCCGGCGCGGCCTGGTCGCCGAGCACATCGCGGACTCGCCGCAGGCGGCACGCGCCGCCTACCAGCGGGCGCACGCGGGCGCGACGACCCAGGGCGATCCGCTGCTGCTGTCGTTCACATGGCAGCAGCTGGCCGGACTCGACCTGCGCGAAGGGGAGTTGGCCCAGGCCCGGCAGGGCTTCGCCGAGTGTCTGCGCATCCGCGAGGAGCTCGGCTATCTGGTCGGCACCGCGCCGGCGCTGGCCGGGCTCGCGGACTGCGAGCCGGAACCGGAGGCGGGCAGGCTGCGTTCGGAGGCCCACCGACTGTTCCGGCTGCTCGGTGGCGTTCCGGTGTGGCTCGGTGCGCAGCTTTCTCCCGTCGTGCCACCGCAGCCGTCCGTGGCTCTCCCCGATCCCGCCGGCCAGTGAGAACCCGCCGCAGGGAGGGCGACGTCCCGGAGCCGCGGACGCGGTGGGACGAGATCACAACGGGCCTGTGGGTGGGCGGTCATGTCTGGTCGGACGCCGGACACCGGCACCGCAACGTGGTGGTTGCCGACGAGTTCGACGTGGTGATCAGCCTCTACACCCGCGAGGGTCACGGCCCCGCGGAGGGTGTCGAGCACCATGTCGTGCCCATCCCCGACGACTGGCTGACCGCGCAGGAGATCGACCGTGTCCGCCGTGTGGCGGTGACGGCCGCCGATGCCGTACGGGCGCGGCGCAAGGTGCTGGTGCGCTGCTATTCGGGCTACAACCGCGCGGGTCTGGTGGCTGCTCAGACGCTGATCGAGCTGGGTCACGATGCCGAAGGGGCCATCGACCGGGTCAGGCTGCGGCGCTCCCCGTGGGCGCTCCACAACGCCGCGTTCGAGCAGTACCTGCTGACCGGTCTGGACATCGCCTCGCTGCTGTCGAGCCTGGAGCCGCCGCCCCCGGGCTGATCAGGCCGGTCAGGAGAAGAACCGCCCGGGATTCATCGCGAGCAGCACCACCACGACGGCCAACCCCACCCAGAGGAACCCCCGGGCCCTGCTGCGCGGCCTGGTCGCCCGGCGGTCCGGCCATGCGCGCCACCCGTCGGGCTCGGCCTGCACGGGTTTCCCCCTACGCGCCCAACGGCGGGCGCGCCCCTGCTGCCTGGCGGCTTCCTCGTCGGCGCGCCGCAGCCGCTCGGTGACCATCCGCGCACGCGCGGAAGGCTCCTTGGGAGCGGCCAGCCGGCCAGGGCCCTCGCTCTCGAGCTGGAATCTCTCCCACTCCTCGTCGGGTATGGACGACTCCGGCAACTCCGGTGATCCCGCGGTCATGTCGGCCCCCCACCTCTCGGACATTCGAGCGAACACCCTAATGCAGGGCTACGACAGCCCAGTTGGGGCCCGGCCCGCCGACCGGCCGGCCCGCGGCCCTGTCACCCTTCATCGCGGCCGCAGGACCGTCAGCATGTCGTCGGTGCCGACGGCGAGCGCGCCGTCCGGTGTGACCGCGACAGCGCGGACCGGGGGCCCCGGCCTGAAGGCGAGCACCTCCCGCGTGCCGAGGCGGTGCAGCTCTGCCAGACCGTCCGCCCAGGCGACTGCGAGGGCGTGGCCGGCCGGTGTCCGCGCGCAATGCAGGGCGGCTACCGGGTACGGCCGCTCCGTCACGGGCGGGCGGCGCCTCGTTGCCTCCGGTGTCCAGACCTGGACCGTGCCGTCCGTGCCCCCGCTGTGCACGGACAGGACGGGCGACGCGGTCGCGGCGAGGGCGGTGACGCGGCCGGAGTGCAATGCTGCCTGGTGAACGCCCGCGAGAGTGAACGCGTGGACAAAACCCATGCGGTCACCCACCAGCACGGTGTCGGCCGCTGCGGCGAGCGCTGTGCCGGGGTGGCTCGAGAGAGTGGTCGCCACCGCCTTCGTCAGCGGCGTCCGGGTGCCGCCGTGCCGGTGGAGACGGCCGCGTTCGTCCAGGAGCAGCACGGTGTCGTCGAGTGCCGCGACCGCCTTGACGCGTGAGGCCGTCGACCGGTGCGGGACGTCATCGCCGCGCGTGCGCACACCGCCGGTGGGGTCGGCCGCCACCAGGCCGACCGCCGAGACGGTCAGGGCGGCCACCGGACCGGGCCGGGACCACTCCACGCTCCAGGGCGCCCCTTCCGACAACCGGGTCAGCGCCCGGCGCACGCGCGCTTCCGCTGCGGCCGGCAGGGCGGCCAGCAGGACAAGGGCGCGCCCGGCGGGGGGCTGCTCCCGGATCAGCGACTGGCCCGCCCGCAGCCATGCCGTGCGCAGGCCCCCGTGGTCCTCGTCCGCGGTCTCGTACGCCGAGGAGACCCGTACGGGGTCGGCCGAACAGACCGCCTCCGGGTCGGTCAGGTCAACCGGCCGTCCGGGCTCCGACTCGGCCGCGACCGCAGGCTCCACGAACACGCGCAGGTGCCCGAACTCCCGCAGCGAACGGGCCAGTTCGGCGAGCTCTTCCGGGTCCTGCCCCACCGGCCGCAGCAGTACGGTGCGCGGTGGCCCCGACAGCAGCGCCGACAGCAGCTCGGCCGGCGTGCCCGCCACGACGCCCAGTTGGTTCGCCACCGCCCATACCGTGCCGCGCACGTCCGCGTCCCCGCCAGGGCCCGTCGGCGGCTCAGGCGTCCGAGCCCGTGAAGTGCTCGCGCACCAGCGACTGAACCACCGTCAGGTCCTGGGCCATCAGAGCCTCCAGCAGGGCCATGTGCTCCGCGGCGTCCGCGATCAAGTCGGCCCGACGGGTGGTGGGTGCGGTGGTGAGGGGCCACTGGGAGCGGCGGTGGAGGTCGTCCGCCACGATCAGCAGCTGCTCGTTGCCCGCGAGGGCGAGGACCGCGCGGTGGAAGGCACGGTCCGAGTCCGCGTAGCTCGCACGGTCGCCGGTCGCGGCCGCCGCGACCGTCGCCTCGGCCAGCGGCCGCAGGGCGCACCAGTTGGCGGCGGGCACGGTGCGGGCGAGCCGGAGCATCACCGGGACCTCGATCAGTGCGCGGACCTCCGCCAGCTCGGCGAGTTCGCGGGCGCTGCGCCGGGCGACGCGGAAGCCGCGGTTGGGCACGACCTCGACGGCCCCCTCCGTCATCAGCTGCTGCATCGCCTCGCGCACGGGAGTGGCGGAGACGCCGTAGCGCTCGCCGAGGGCGGGCGCCGAGTAGACCTCGCCGGGCACCAGGTCGCCGTCGACGAGGGCGGTGCGCAGGGCGTCGAGGATCTGGCCGCGGACGGAGTGGCGCTGGACGGGGCGCGGGGCCGCGGGCTCGCTGTGGGTGTGTTCGCCGCGGGCCGCTTCCGCGAGGAGGGGCTCCGGGCGCCCCTGAGCGGGTATGCGAACGAAGGCGTACGGCTGCGGGAGGGCGAGGTCACGCGCTCTGGCCTGCTCCACTCGGGTCCTCCTCCGGTCGATCGGCCCGGGCCCGGCTCGCGGGTGCGGACCCCTGAGTGCACGATATGCGGCCTGGGCGGCAGTTCAAACATCGCGAAGATCGGGTAAGGTAAGGCTAACCTGCTAACGATCGCGATTCGGTGGTCCCCGGCATGACCCTTCCTGCCCTGCTGCCCCGCCTCACCTCACCGGCGGCCGGCGCCTACGCGCGCCTCGCCGAGGTCTTCCCCGGCCTGCGTGTCAAGGAACTGACGGACGGCGCCCCGGCGCCTGCCGGAGCGGGCTGGGTCGGGGCGGCCGACCTCGCGGCGGGCGGAGCGGTGCTCGACTCCTTCCTCGCCTGGGACAACGCGCAGGTGCTGCGGGACTACGGACAGCAGGCCCGCCCCGACGTCGTCGCCAGCTTCGGACTGCACCGGTACGCCTGGCCCGCCTGCCTGCTGATCACCGTCCCCTGGTTCCTGGACCGCAGGGTGCCGCGTGTTCACGTCGAGGACGTCGCCTTCCAGCGCGCGCTGGGGCACATGACCGTACGGATCCGGGATTTCGCCTGCCTGCCCGGCGACCCGGCCGCCGAGCTGCCCGGCGCCCGCGTCGTACCGGACGAGGAGGCGCTGCGCGCGGAGGTGCGCGCGGCGGTCGCCGAGCACCTCGGGCCGGTCCTGGACGGCTTCGGACCCCGGATGCGGCGTGGAAAGCGCGCCCTGTGGGGGATGGCGACCGACGAGATCGTCGAGGGCCTGTGGTACATCGCACATCTGCTCGGCGAGGAGCCGCGCGCGGTCGCGGAGCTGGAGCAGCTGCTGCCGGGCACCGCCAAGCCGTATGTGGGGAACGCCGGATTCCGCGAGCTGACCGCACCGAACGGCGAGCGGCTGTCGACCCGGGACCGGGCGAGCTGCTGCCTGTTCTACACGCTGCGGCCGGAGGACACATGTGTCACCTGTCCGCGTACCTGCGACGCCGACCGCGTGGCGCGCCTTCAACAGACCGGTTGATTCCACGCCACCCTTTCGAGTGACGTTGATTCGAACGTAACTCGGTTGCCTCAAGCGGCAGTTCGAGCAGATCACACCTATTCGCGTACCTGACGGGCTCGTTGGCACTCAGTTGCGCCGAAAACCCCTGGGTGTCCCCCACCCTCGGCCAGGATGGGCGCCGAAACGCCCTACCGCGATGCAAGGGACACCGCACATGAGACTGACCGACATATCACTGGACTGGCTGCTTCCGGGCGCCGTGATGATCCTGGGAGTCCTGGCGGCGGTGGCGGTGCTCGCGCGCGGCAAGCGCGCCGGTGACAAGGCCGCGGCCGACGACTCGTGGGAACGCAGCGAGGACCGACGCAGGCGCAAGGAGGCGGTCTACGGCACCGCTTCCTACGTGCTCCTCTTCTGCTGCGCCGCCGTGGCAGCCGCCCTCTCGTTCCACGGTCTGGTGGGCTTCGGGCGGCAGAACCTCAGCCTGTCCGGCGGATGGGAGTACCTGGTCCCGTTCGGGCTCGACGGCGCGGCCATGTTCTGCTCCGTCCTCGCCGTGCGGGAAGCCAGTCACGGCGACGCCGCTCTCGGCTCCAGGCTGCTGGTGTGGACGTTCGCCGGGGCGGCCGCCTGGTTCAACTGGGTGCACGCCCCACGGGGGTTCGGCCACGACGGCGCGCCCCATTTCTTCGCGGGCATGTCCCTGTCCGCCGCGGTCCTCTTCGACAGGGCTCTGAAGCAGACCCGTCGCGCGGCGCTGCGCGAACAGGGCCTGGTGCCCCGTCCGCTGCCGCAGATCCGGATCGTGCGGTGGCTGAGGGCCCCGAGGGAGACCTTCGCCGCCTGGTCGCTGATGCTCCTCGAGGGCGTAAGGACCCTGGACGAGGCGGTCGACGAAGTGCGCGAGGACCGGAGGCAGAAGCAGCAGAACCGGATGCGCCGACGGGACCGCGAGAAGCTGGAACGCGCCCAGATCAAGGCACTCAACCGGCAGCACCGTGCGTGGGGCCTGGGACGGGCGGACCGGGGCACGCACCTCCCGGCCCTCGGCCCGGCGACAGGCACCTCCCAGCCGGGGGGCTCCGCATCCGTCGTGGAGCCTGCCATAGCCGAGCCGGGACAGTTGCCCGTGCGGCCCCGGCCCTCCCTGCAGGCCGTGCGGTCTGCCGGCGCCGAACCGATCACGGTCGACCTGACGGCGGAGGACGACACACAGACCCTGCCGCGTCTCGACTCCCTGGAGCAGAAACTCAAGGATCTCGAGCAGCAGTTCGGCTGATCAGTGCCGCAATCCGGATGATCGCCGTCATCAGGACGACTGCCGTGAGCAGGAAGACTGTCGTGATCAGGAAGACCGCCGCACTGCGGGGGCGGCCGGGCCCGTGGGCTCAGGCCGCCCCCGCGTACAAATCGAACCAGACGACTTTGCCCACCCCCTGCGCGCTGCGCACCCCCCAGGCGTCCGCAAGGCTCTCCACGAGCACCAGTCCCCGGCCGCTCGTCCCGAGGTCGGCCCGCGGCCTGTCCGACACAGGCAGTCCCGCCATGAAGTCCTGGACCTCCACATGGAGCCTCGAGTCCTCCACGGTGGCGGTGACGACCGCTCCCTGATCGGTGTGTATGAGGGCGTTGGTCACCAGCTCGCTCGCGAGGAGTTCGGCCACGTCGGCCGCGTCCGCGGTGCCGCCCTCCTGGGGATCGGGCCACTTGCCGAGCAAGTCGCGTAAAGCGTGCCTCACTTCGGGCACGGCCGTGAGATCACCGCTGCCGAGTCTGCGATGCAACCGGCCGCGAACTCCCGCGCCCCCGTGACGTCCTGTCATCTTCCCCCACCCACATCGGAACGAGCTTCATGACGGTCACCGGATGCATGCCCCATGCGCGGAGCACCACTCATGTGGATTTCGTCAGGTGCCGACAGAAACGCTGATGTCAGGGCCGTGGCACGTTCCGCAGATTCGAGCGAGCCATCTGCGCCATCCTGCCGACGCCGCCGTCCAGCACCATCTTGCTGGCCGAGAGCGCGAAGCCGGTCACCATCTCTGCGCTGATCCTCGGCGGGATGGACAGGGCGTTCGGGTCGGTGACGACGTCGACGAGCGCGGGTCCCTTGTGCCTGAAGGCGTCCTCGAGCGCTCCTGCAAGCTGCTTCGGCTTCTCCACCCGTACTCCGTAGGCTCCCGCGGCACGGGCGACGGCCGCGAAATCGGGGTTGCGGTAGTCCGTGCCGAACGACGGCAGTCCCGCGACGAGCATCTCCAGCTCCACCATGGAGAGCGACGAGTTGTTGAACAGCACGATCTTCACCGGCAGGTCGTACTGGACCAGGGTCAGGAAGTCGCCCATCAGCATGGTGAATCCGCCGTCGCCGGACATCGAGACGACCTGGCGGCCGCGGTCGAGGAACTGCGCGCCGATCGCCTGCGGCAGGGCGTTCGCCATCGAGCCGTGGCTGAACGAGCCGATGACACGGCGCCGGCCGTTGGGCGAGATGTAGCGGGCCGCCCAGACGTTGCACATACCGGTGTCGACGGTGAACACGGCGTCGTCGTCCGCGAGTTCGTCGAGGACGGCGGCGACGTACTCGGGGTGGATCGGCACGTGCTTGTCCACCTTGCGGGTGTACGCCTTGACGACCCCTTCGAGGGCGTCCGCGTGCTTCTTCAGCATCTTGTCGAGGAAGCGGCGGTTCGTCTTGGCGCGCACCCGTGGGATCAGGCAGCGCAGGGTCTCGCGCACATCGCCCCACACGGCGAGGTCCAGCTTGGAGCGGCGGCCCAGGTGCTCGGGCCGGACGTCGACCTGGGCGATCTTGACGTCGTCGGGGAGGAAGGCGTTGTAGGGGAAGTCCGTGCCGAGAAGGATCAGCAGATCGCACTCGTGGGTGGCCTCGTACGCGGCGCCGTAGCCGAGCAGGCCACTCATACCGACGTCGTACGGATTGTCGTACTGGATCCACTCCTTGCCGCGGAGCGCATGCCCGACGGGTGACTTGATGCGCTCCGCGAACTGCATGACCTCTGCGTGCGCGCCGGCCGTGCCGCTGCCGCAGAAGAGCGTGACCCGGTCGGCATCGTCGATCATGCGGACCAGCTTGTCGATCTCCGTGTCGCCGGGCCGGACAGTGGGGCGGGTGGTGACGAGGGCGTGCTCGATCGTCCTCTCGGGCGCGGGACGGTCCGCGATGTCGCCGGGCAGCGACACCACGCTCACCCCGCCACGTCCGATCGCGTGCTGGATCGCCGACTGGAGCAGCCGGGGCATCTGCTGGGGGCTGGAGATCAGCTCGCAGTAGTGGCTGCACTCGCGGAACAGCTGGTCCGGGTGGGTCTCCTGGAAGTATCCGAGGCCGATCTCGCTGGAGGGGATGTGCGAGGCGAGGGCGAGGACGGGCGCCATGGAGCGGTGGGCGTCGTACAGGCCGTTGATGAGGTGCAGATTGCCGGGGCCGCAGGAACCGGCGCAGGCGGCGAGCTTCCCGGTGATCTGGGCCTCGGCGCCGGCGGCGAACGCCGCGACCTCCTCGTGCCTGACCTGGACCCAGTCGATGGCCGAGTTGCGGCGTACGGCGTCGACGACGGGGTTGAGGCTGTCGCCGACGACGCCGTAGAGCCGCTGCACACCGGCGCGGACGAGGATGTCGACGAACTGCTCCGCCACGTTCTGCTTGGCCATGGGATGCGTGCCCTTTCTCGATGGACCTCCGGACCGACGGACCTCGAGGTCCGTCGGTCCATCAACCCATGGCCGGGCCGCGCGCGCCTGTGCGGTTACGCCTCCCAGACGGCCACCGCCGTACGGTCGTCTGCGTACCCCTTCACCCGGAGCTGGGTGTCGGCGAGGAACTCGGCCATCCCCGGGGCCTCCGGCCTGCTCCAACGCTCGGCCAGTTCCTTCGCGAGCGCCGGCTCGCCGAGCACCGGCTCCGCGAAACCGCTGCTGCACAGCAGGAGCGTGTCGCCGGGCCGGGCCACGGAGGCACGGAAGCGGAACGGCTCGGCGGGCGGAAGCGGCGGAGCCTCGATGTACGGCGCCAAAGGCGTGGTGATGCCCAGATCCATGGTGAGCCGGTCGCCGTCCGTACCCGCCTCCGGCACGGGCGAACCGAACCCGACGACGGGCACACCGGTGACGTCGGCGCTGTCAGGGACGACCGGCTCGAGATCCTGCCAGACCCCGTCGCGCAGCCTGAACAGCCCGCCGCCGCCGACGCCGAAGAAGACGCGTGTACGGCACCTCGGATCGGCGGACAGAAGGAGGCAGCGCAGGCCGGCCGTGTACTCCTCCGGTTCGAGCCCGAACTCGGCGGCGCGGGCGCGGAGCCTGCCGAAGCTGCGGTCCGTGAGCCGGTGCAGCCCCGACTTGAGATCGCCGCGGCGGCCGGCCCTTATGTCCTCCGAGAGCCGGGCGTGGCTGCGGCCGACGGCGCCGCCGATCCAACGGCAGGCGTCGCCTGCGGCGAGATGCGCGGTGTCGGCACCGCGGACCCCACCGGCCACGGCGACGAACACGAGCGCGGCGGGGCCGGCGCCGAACCGCGCCGTGAGCAGGGCGTCACGGCGCGGCTCGCCCCGGAACCGGGCGGAATCGCCCCGCACGGAGGCGGCCCGCAACGTGTACGTGCCGTACCGGGCGCCGTCCAGCACGGTGTCGGCGACGAGCTCGTCCAGCGCGTGCGCCTTGGCGGCGGGCAGTGCGGTCGGCTCGGCGTCGTAGGTCGGCGGCCCACCCCCGACCACCCCGGCCCTCGGCCCCTGCGCAGGCACGACCACCCGCCCACCGGATGCACGAGCACCGTCGCCCTGCTGCGCCCCGCCGTCGCCGCCGGACCGTTGCGCGGCGGTCGCGCCCGGCGGCACCGCCTCCGGCCCAGAACCGGACGCATCCCCGCCCCACGCGCCACCCGGTGACGGCGCGTCCGGCGCAGGTCCGGGCGGGCTACCGCCGCCGGGGCGGTCGTTGCCTGCGGGCCGGGGTCCTCCGGGGGAGGCTGCGGAGCCGTCTCGGCCGGAGGTGGCCTCAGTGCGCGGGTCTCGCCCCTCCCTCTTCGCGGGAGACGTCCCGTCGGCCAGGGGTGTGCAGCCCCCGGGGCGGGCCGGGGCCGCGGGCGACGCGGGCGGCGACTCGGCCAGGCCGCCCGGCGAAGGCGGTGACGCGGCCGGGCCGCCCGGCGGGAACCGGGGCTCGGCTCGCCCGCACCGGCCGCGAGAAGCATCGGCCGCCGGCGGCGAAACCGGGGAGCCGCCACCGCCGGCCGCGCCCGCCAGGCGGTCCGGGGCCACGGGCGGGGGCGGCGGTACCGGCCCGGGGCCCTCGGGTTCGGCCGTCGGCCGCGACGGGGCGGGCCCGGAGGGGCGCGCGCCGTCCCCGCCCGCAGGCGGGGACGGCGGCGGGTCCGACCAGCTGTGGGGGCGGGCGGTCACCGTGTCG
Source organism: Streptomyces sp. NPDC096176 (assembly GCF_044763255.1). Lineage (NCBI taxonomy): Bacteria > Bacillati > Actinomycetota > Actinomycetes > Kitasatosporales > Streptomycetaceae > Streptomyces > Streptomyces sp. NPDC096176. Next base: position 72,018 of record NZ_JBIWFV010000016.1, read on the forward strand.
GATGCCGAGTCGAAGCGGTCGTCGAGCGTGTCGGCGGACGACGTGGCCGGGCGGCCCGTGTCCGGAGCGGAGTCGTCGTACAGCCGGTTCCACCACTCGTCTTCGGTGGTAGGCCTGTTGGGCCTCTCCCCCTGCTCACTCATGCCCTTATTGTCGACCGCGGGCAGGGCCAGAAAACGGGCATTCCGAAAAGACACGTGCCAAAGGTCCGCCGGGCGGCCCAACCCCCCACGGGAAAGACGCCCGGCGGACCGGTCGTGATCGGCGCGTCCGCGCGTCAGCGCACCCCGTACGCGTCGACCACGAGCTGGGTGACGGAATTGCCGTTGGCGTCCGTCAGTTCGGTTTTCAGGGTGACGCTGCTGCCGGCCGCGTCCGCGTGATGGACGGTCGCGGTCCACGCATCGTCGCCCCGCCGCTCCGTGACCGCCTCGGTCCATGTCTCGCCGCCGTCGTACGAGTACGAGACCTTCGCCGCGGTCAGCGCTCCGGGCTTGTAGCCCGCGTGCCCCGTCACGCTCAGGGCGATCCGCAGGCCGTCGCGCGGGGCGACGGTCTTGAGACCGTCCTCGGGAAGACCGTAACCCGGGAAGAGGAGCGGGATGCCCTGGGAGTAGGCGGCCTCGTCGAGGTGGGAGCGGAACTTCCAGGTCGTCTGCACCTGGGTGGAGCGCTTCCAGACCGCCGCGGGTGACCCGATCTTTCTGGTGGTCATGGACAGTTCGTACGCCGCTTCGCCGGCCGGGACCTCGAAGACGCCGAACGGGTTGGCGCTCTGCCCGATCTCCTCGCCGTCACGGACGAGCCGCATGTTCCCGATGTCGCCGAACGAGCCGGCGGCGCCCACGTGTTCGCTGTCCCCCCAGAAGGCGGGGGCGGCGCCGATCAGGTTGCCCTGGCGTTCCGCGGCGAGCGCCGGCCTGCCCGTCGCGTCGCGGGGCGCCGCCGGGGCGAGGACCCCGCCGTACCAGGTCTCCTCCCGCTGCTCGCCCGCGCGGTAGCCGCGCGGCCCGTCGAGGAGGTACTCGCCCCACGGGAAGCTGGAGGAGACGTACCGCTCCCACCGGGTGTCGCCGGGTGTGTAGTACTCGGTGCGCAAGCCCGGCGCGGGGACCAGGTCGAAGCCGGAGACCGACGCCTGGATGCCGTTCGGGCGGTGGGCGATGACGCCGTCCGAGTAGTCGGCGGTGACGCCCATCGCGCGGTACGTGGACTCGCTCCTGGCGAGCTTGTTGTCCCGGGCCCGGTAGGTGCGGTCGGAGGTCACCGGGCCGGACTCGGGGAAGGCGAGGTTGTAGACGTACGGGCTCTTGGCCGTGGCCCTCCAGCGCAGGGTGAGGGGGCCGTCGGCGAGCCGCTTCAGCAGCAGCACGGCCTCCGCGGCCTCGATGCCGAGGACCGGGTGCGGGGCGGCGCCGAAGCCGGTGGACGGCAGCCATGCGCCGGGCGCGGAGCGGTGCACGACGACGGCGAGGGCGCCGGCGGCCTTGGCGTTGCGGGCCACCGTCGTGGCGTTCGGGATGCCGTCGGGCAGTCGTACGAGCGCGAATCGGCCCTTCACGCCCGCCGCTTCGAGCTCCGCCGGGGTGCCGCTGCCGGCGTCGACCAGGCCGGCCTCACCGGTGCCGTCGAGGTTGACGGAGCCGGTGCTCGCGGCGACGGGGTGCAGTTGAGGGCCGCCGTCGACGGTGAGCTGCTCGATCAGCGGGGCGTAGGCGCGCCAGTAGCTGGTGAACTCGAAGTCGCCTTCCTGAGGCCGTCCTTGGACATCCGCGTAGTAGCCGGTGACGGTGCGCGAGCCGGAGACCGTGCCTGCGTGCACCCAGGTGTCGTCCCAGCTGCGGGCGAAGCCGAGGGTGGTGGTGCGGGTTTCGGACTTCCGGTCGGTCCTGATGTCCAGCCGGTGCGCGTCGCGTGCGTCGAGCACCACGGCCGTGTCCTGCTTCAACTCGACCTGGGGCCTGCCCAGATAGGTCACGGTGCCGTCGGGTGACATGACGAAGGAGGAGAGGAGGTACGAGCCGGGCCGGAGCCGGTAGAGCTGGTCGGCCGCGCCGGCGTTGGCGCGGCGCTCGCCGGTCGCGTCGTCGGTGCCGATGACGTCGATCGAGGACGATCCGGCGGCGGGCTCTCCGGCACGGTCGACGAGCTTGACGTGCAGCGTGACCGTCTCGGGCTCCACGTACAGCGAGAACGGCGTGGAAACGGTGACGCCGCGCCCGGTCGCGATGACGCGGCCGGTGATGTCGCCGTACTGGGCGCGTTCGAGACGGGTGGACGGGTCCAGGGTCAGCGGGACCTTGACGGTCGCACCGGCGGGCACCGTCACCGAGCGCGCGCCGAGCCGGGCGAGGCCGGCGCGAACGGCGGAGCCGTCGTTGCCGGTGACGTTCCGCACGGCCAGGTCGAGCCGGACGGGCGCGTCGCCGCTGTTGGTGTACGGGATTTCGACAGTGGTGCGGTCGCTGTTGTCCTGCGGCCAGTTGAAGGCGCCGCCCTGGACGGCGGGGGCGCCGGTCACGGTGGTGTCGACTGCGGCCTTCACGTCGAGCCGGCCACCGCCCGTCTCCCGTACGTCGCCGGGTACGGACGCCTTCGCCGAGGACACCAGCGCGGCCTTGATCTGCTGCGCGGTCCAGTCGGGCCTGCGCTGCTTGACGACGGCGGCGGCTCCCGCGACATGGGGGGCGGCCATCGAGGTGCCTGACATCGACCGGTACGCGTACACGCCCCGGCCGCCTGCGGCGGCCGCCGAGATGCCGACGCCGGGCGCGGCGATCTCGGGCTTGAGGGTGTGCGTGACGATCGCGGGGCCGCGGCTGGAGAACTGGGCGGTGCTGTCGTCGCGGTCGACCGCGCCGACGGTGAGGACGCTCGGCGCGCAGCCGGGCGAGGAGACGGTGTTCAGCGCCGGGCCGGTGTTCCCGGCGGCGACGACGAACAACGTGTCCTTGCTCTGACCCAGTTCCTCCGCGGCGGTGCTCATCGGGTCGGTGCAGTCGGTCGGCTCGACGCTGCCGAGGCTCATGGAGACGACATCGGCCTTCCGGTCGACGGCCCACTGCATGCCGGCGATGATCCATGAGGCGGCGCCGGAGCCGGAGTCGTTCAGCACCTTGCCGCTGAGCAGTTGGGCGCCGGGCGCGACGCCCTTGTTCGTGCCGTCGCTCGCTGCGCCGGAGCCGCCGACGGTGGAGATGGTGTGGGTACCGTGGCCCTGACGGTCGTCGGGTGTGTCGGAGTCGGTGAAGTTCTCCGCGGCGGCGACACGTCCCTCGAGGTCGGGGTGTTCGGCGTCGACACCGGTGTCGAGGACGGCGACCTTGGTGCCCTTGCCGTCGTATCCGGCGGCCCACGCCAGGTCGGCACCGACCTGCCGGGTGGAACGGTCCAAGGTGGCCTCGACCTTGCGGTCCAGCCACAGCTTCTTCAAGTCCGCGGCGGACCGCGAACGGGTGTCGGTGACATCGGCCCAGAAGTCGGCCGCGTGCTTCTTGTCGGCCTTGAGCGCGACGCCGTCGACGGCGTCCAGGACGAGGGAGCGCTCGGCACCGCGCGGTGCGGCGGGGACGGAGCGGGCGACATCGTTGCGGTATGTGGCGATCAGGGGCAGGGCGGTGGTGTGCGCGTCGTCGTAGCCCTGGCGGACCAGGCCGGTGACGTTGAAGAGCTGCTCGTCGACCGTTCCGGCGGCGAGCGCGGCGGTGGCGTCCTCGGGGTAGACGTACAGGTCCTCCCCCGCTCGGCGCGTCTGCACGGTCGCGCTCGTTCCGTCGGGGCGCGGCAGCACTGTGGCCGACGGGGCGCCGGAGGCGTCCTTGCCGACGAGTACACGGTCCCCCGTGACCAGGGTGACCGTGGTCGGCCGCTCCCCCTGTCGGGCAGCGGCCTCGCTGCCGACCAGCGGTCTCTTGCCGGCCGCCTCGTCCTGCGGCCCGGCGGCCGCCGACGGCGCGATTGCCGTGACGGCCAGGACGGCGGCTGTTGCCGCTCCCAGTGCCGTACGCGATATCGGGCGCATCGCTCTCCCCTCCGATTCCGACCGCAAGAGGGCACAAAGGCCCCGTCGCCGAAGGCTGTTGGTGCTGCGGTGGCACCACGTTGACAGAGATGCGGCCGGTGCAGGGATGATGTCCTGCGGCGGGTTTACGCCGTGGCCGGTTTCCGCCACAGCGGCCGATAGGCGCACGTCCGGGGAGGGGTTCGGTGCTGGGAGCTATAGGGCTCGACGAGAGACAGGAGTCGACCTACCGCGCGCTGGTCGCGCTCGGGGCCGCGGAGATCACCGATCTCGCGCGCCGGCTCACGTTGCCGGAGCCGGAGACGGAACGCGCCCTGCGGCGCCTCGAGCAGCACGGGTTGGCCGCCCAGTCCTCCGCACGCACCGGCCGCTGGGTCGCCGCACCGCCCGGCGTCGCGCTCGGTGCGCTCCTGACGCAGCAGCGCCACGAGCTGGAACAGGCGGAACTCGCGGCGGCGCTGCTCGCCGAGGAGTACCGCGCAGAGTCCGAGGAGCCGGCGGTCCACGACCTGGTCGAGGTGGTCACGGGGGCGAGCGCCGTCGTGCACCGCTTCGTCCAGCTGCAGCTCGGCGCGACGGAGGAGGTCTGTGCGCTGGTCACCGGCAAGCCCGTCGCCGTCACCGGTACGGACAACGAGGCCGAGGAGACCGCGGCGGCTCGCGGTGTGGCGTACCGGGTCGTCGTGGAGCGCGAGGTGCTGACCATGCCCGGCGGGTTCGTGGAACTGTCGGCGGCGCTGAGCCGCGACGAGCAGGTCCGCGTGGTCGACCGGGTGCCGACGAAGCTCGTCATCGCCGACCGGGCCCTCGCGATGGTCCCCCTCACCGGCCGCGGCGCCGAGCCCGCGGCGCTCGTCGTCCACGCCAGCGGGCTGCTGGAGTCCCTGATGGGCCTCTTCGAGGCGGTCTGGCGGGATGCCGTGCCGCTGCGGCTCGGGGTCCTCGGCGACACCGTCGCCGAGGATGCGGTCGGCCCCGACACCACGGACCTGGAGATCCTGTCGCTGCTGCTCTCCGGCATGACCGACGCGAGCGTCGCCAAACAGCTGGACCTGGGCCTGCGGACCGTCCAGCGCCGGGTCAAGGGACTCATGGAGCTCACCGGCGTGACCACGCGCCTGCAACTGGGGTGGCACGCGTACGCGAAGGGCTGGGTGGCTCGCGACCTGCACGAACAGCACTGATCCTGCACTCTGGGCATGTGAGCGTGTGGCAGCTGCTGATGGTCGGCGGGGTGATGCTGCTGGGCCTCCTTGGGGTCGTCGCCCCGGGTGTCCCGGGGCCGTGGCTGGTATGGGCGGCGATGCTCTGGTGGTCACTGCACGAGCAGACGGGGGCGGCCTGGGTGCTGCTCGTCGGCTCCACGGCGGTCCTGGTCGTCAACCAGGTGATCGTCTGGCTGCTGCCCGCCCGCCGTCTGCGCGACGTGGGCGTCGGCCGCAGGACGGCGGCGTACGCGGGCGCCGGCGCCCTCCTCGGCTTCTTCCTCGTCCCCGTCGTGGGCGCGGTCCCCGGCTTCATCGGCGGAATCTACGGCACCGAACGCAGGCGCCTGGGCGGCCACGGCCAGGCGAAGGCCGCGACACGCGCGGTCATGCGCGGGGGAGGCACGAGCCTGCTCGTGGAGCTCTTCGGGTGCCTGCTCGTGGTGGGCGCATGGATCTACGCGGTGACCGCGGCCTAGGAGTTCGCCCCCAGCTTCGGCACCGCCGGCGTTCGAGGCGCGGGGGTTCGGGGCGGAGCCCCGACGAGACCGCAAGTGCAAGCCGGTCGCTGACGGGCCCTCACGACCGCGCCCGCACACGTCATCGCGTGACCGGCAGCCGCGCGCATCGCCGGCACGCCCGGGCCGACGCGGCCACCCCCGCGTGCGACGCGGCCGCGAGCGTGCCGGCGAACGCGAGCAGTGGCCAGTGCGTGGCCAGCACGGCGGCGGTGGCGAGCGCGAGCGTCGCGAGCGCCATGGCCACGCTGGCGGTGGTGCCGGTCCAGGCGACCGCGAGAGGCAGCCGCCGCGGCGTGTCCACCCGGCGGGCGAGTTTGCCGGTGACGGCCAGTGTCACGGCGGCGAGCACCGCGGCGACGGTCGCGACACCGGCCAGATGAACGGCCAGGAGCTGAGCGGTCCGGGGCAGCAGCCAGGTCTGACCGTGGTTCACGGTCCAGGACAGGTACCAGCAGGTGATCAGGAACGGGGCGGTGAGGGCGACGGCCCGCGCCGTGTGCCGGGCCTGGGCGATGGTCAGTTCCCGCTGGCAGCTCGGCACGAGTTGGTCGACGGTGCCGAACTCCCGTACCGCCTGCTGGGCGGCGCTGCGGTAGGGCACCCCTCCGTGGCTGTGCGCCTCCACCGTGTCCGTAAGTCCGTCGCGAATCTCCTGGATCATCCTGGCCTTGGCCCGGGCCGGGCCGTGCAGCGCAGCAGTCAGTTCGCGGACATGCTCCTCGACAGGGTCCTCGAGCGGGTCGGCCTGCCGACCGGCGGCCTTCACGTGGCGAGTCCGGACGGCGGCGCGGCGGGGTTCAGGACCGAGCCGATGGCCGTGGTGAACTCGGTCCACGCCGTCCGTTCCCCGGCCAGGGTGTTCCGGCCCGTGTCGGTGAGCTCGTAGCACCGCCTGCGCCGTTCGCCCTCCGACTGCCAGCTGCTGCTCAGCAGCCCGAGCCGCTCGAGCCGGTTCAACGCCGGGTAGATCGTGCCTGTGCGCAGCTCGAGCACGCCGCCGCTGCGCCGCTGGACCGCGGCGATGATCGCGTAACCGTGCAGCGGGCCCTGCTCGAGCACGGCCAGCAGGAGTCCGTCCAGGTGCCCTCGCACCGCATCCGCCCTCATGAGTAGGCAGCCTACACAAAAGCAGCGTTGGCAGGTATGTATTGGCAGCCAACGTAATCACAAGGGGAGGCCTCCGCAGTGACCAAGCTTCTGCTGTCCATCCATGTCCTCGCGGCGATCGTGGCGGTCGGATCGATCACCGTGGCCGCCTCGATGTTCCCGCGCTTTGCGCTGCAGGCATCCGGCGGCGAGGATCCGGGCGGGCGGGCCGCCGGGATCGCCGCGCTCCTGCACCGGATCTGCCGCGGCTACGCCATCGCCGGCCTCGCCGTGCCGGTCTTCGGTATCGCCACCGGCGCCCAGCTCGGCGTCCTCACCGACGCCTGGCTGATCGCGTCGCTCCTGTTGACCGTGATCGCCGCGGCCGTGCTGGCGCTGGCCATCCTGCCCGCCCAACAGCGCCTGCTCACATCCGCTCAGGAATCACCGGCCGAGGACGCTGCGCGCCCGATCGCAGCCCGGCTGACCATGCTCACCGGCATCTTCAACGTCCTGTGGGCCGTCGTGGTCGTCCTGATGATCGTCCGCCCCGGCTCCACGACGGGCGCGTGAGCGCCGTGCGCACCTTGCGGTTCGCGGCTGCCGTCGAGGCCGCCTCCCTGGTGGTGCTGCTCGGCAACCTGTTCACCACCCACACGCCGGCGGTCTCGTCCCTTGTCGGCCCGCTGCACGGCACCGCCTACCTCGTCGTCATCGCGGCCACCGCGGCGGCCCCCTCGGCCGCCGCCTCGGGCGCCCGATGGCATGCCCTCGTTCCGGGAATCGGCGGGATACTCGCCCTGCGCCGGATCCGAAGCCGAACCCGAGCGGGGCGTAGGCGCCCGGCCGCCCGGGCCGACCGTCGTCGCGCCCATGGACGGCCAGGCGGCTCACCCATGGGCGCGAGCATCCCCGGTGACGGTGCCTCAGCGCAGGCGGCCGCGCTTGGCAGCCATCGCCGCACGGCCCTCCGCGCCCTTCATCTTCCAGTCACGCCGGATCTCCGCCCGCAGCCTCGCGTCCGTCTTCGCGACGATCCGCTGGTTCTCCCGCATCAGCTTGCGGTAGCTCTCCAGCCGGCGTTCCGGCAGCGCGCCGTCCTCGATCGCGGCGAGCACCGCGCATCCCGGCTCGGCCTCGTGCGCGCAGTCGTGGAACCGGCACTGTTCCGCGAGGTCGTCGATCTCCGAGAACACCTGGTTCACACCGGTCGCCGCATCCCACAGCCCCACTCCCCGCAGACCGGGAGTGTCGATGAGGACTCCCCCTGCGGGAAGGACGAACAGATTGCGGGTCGTGGTCGTATGCCGGCCCTTGCCGTCGATGTCACGGGTGGCCTGGACCTCCATGGCGTCCTCGCCGAGCAGGGCGTTGGCGAGGGTGGACTTGCCTGCGCCGGAGGTGCCGAGCAGGACGCTGGTGCCGTCGGCGACGATCGTCTTGAGCACCTCGACGCCTTCCCCCGAGGTGGAACTGACGGGCAGGACCTGGACGCCGGGGGCAGTGGTCTCGACGTCCTGCACGAGGTAGGACAGACCGGTGACGTCGGGGACGAGGTCGGCCTTGGTGAGGACGACAAGCGGTTGCGCACCGCTCTCCCAGGAGTCCGCCGACGTACGCAGCAGTGCCTCACCGCTCGAACTGGACATCGCGAGCGCGAGGAACCGTTCGATCCGCCCGAGGTCGAGCTCGACCGCGAGCGACACACGGATGATGATGTGATCGATGTTACTGGCCAGCACCTGCCCCTCGGAACGCTTGGACGACGTCGACCGCACGAACGCGGTCCGGCGCGGCAGGATCGTCCGCGCGTACCGCGGATCACCGCCCTCTGGGTCGACGGCGACCCAGTCCCCCGTGCACACGACCTTCATCGGGTCGTGAGGAACGACGAACGCGGTATCGCCACGGACGACACCATCAGGCGTGGCCACATCACACTGGCCACGATCGACCCGGACGACCCGGCCTGGGACCAGGCCCTGGGCGGCGTACGAGGCGAACTCGGCCTCCCAGCCCTCGTCCCAGCCGTAGACGGCGAGCGGGTGCTGGACAGCGGAGAGGGAAGACGGGGGGAGCGGAGCGTTGAACAAGGGGAACCCTTCGAAGGGTGGCCCCGGCGGCGCGCTCCGAGCGCGCGGAAGTGGAGTGGGTGTCAGCCGGAGACCACAGGGGTGGGAACGATGAACTCCTGAATGCGGGCAGAGCCCGTCACCGTGACAGTCATCAATGTCCTCACCTCCTGCTTCTTGCTCGACGAACCAACACCGTTCCTTCGGCAACGACACAGCCGCGCCTGGGAACGAGCAGAACCATAGCCCCACCCCAGGACACGGCACCACCAATTAAGATTCTGGGCCCCACCTGCACGACGCCGACAACCACCGACTGGCGTCTCGCCGCAAGCCGTACAGCGTCCTGGGCGAGGACCCGGGTCCTGCCGACCTCAACGACCGGCCGCCTGTAGCTCACGGCGATCCCGGAGCGCGTAGTGAACTCCACCAGTTCGTACCGCAGCACTTCCACGAGGTCGGTTACGAGGGAGAACACACCCAGCCCCGGAAGGTCCGCTAGCCGAAGACCAATTCGAACCTCTGCCGTCGGGCCCCGACCTGCCTGGGCTGCCGCCTTGCGGTGAGCCAAGCTCGCCGGACAGCCACACAGCGATCCACGTGCAGCCGGCTCCAAGACGGGCCCAATATCCAAGGTGTCCTCCCTCAGAGAGAAAGCCCCAAGGCCGGAAGGTTGGCGAAATCGCAGGTCATGCAGGGTGCTGCTGGTGTCAGGGCGTCCGTCGTCGAGGCGCTCGTTGTAGCGGGAGGCATCGCCGAGGACGGCCAGGCGCCCTTCGGCAACGGCGGCGACGAGTGCCCTTCCGACACCGTGGTCCGCGCCGTGCACCGCACCCTGCACTGGGCCAAGGTCGTCGAGGTCAAGGACGAGGAGGTGGTGATGCCGGGCGCGCTCTTCGCTGAGGCGTAACCCGCCCGCGGCTACTTCTACTGGCTGGTCAAGGGCTGCGGTGAACTCTTCAGCATCGCCCCGGACGTGGCCCTCGCGGAGCGCAGAACCGACGACTTCTATCATCGCGACATGCGGTCCGTGGCCGTCGGCTCGCGATTGATCGGGGATGAGGAGGTGGAGCCGCTGTTCGATCGCATCCTGGCCGACCCGCCTGTCGGTAAGGTTGCCGACCTCGGCTGCGGCTCCGGGCAGCGGCTCATCAGGATCCTCGGCAACCACCCTGGCGCGCGCGGAGTCGGCGTCGATATCTCTCCCACAGCGTTGCAGCTGGCCGTCGAGTCCGTCGAGTCGCCGGCCTGGCCGACCGCATCACCCTGCTCCAGGACGACGTCCTCGACCTCGAACCGCACCCCGAGTTCGCCAACGTGGAGACGGTCACCTGCGTTTTCATGGGGCACGACATCTGGCCGTACGACAGCTGCGTACAGACGCTGCGCAGGCTGCGCACCGCTTTTCCGGCGGCCCGCCGCCTGTTCATCTGCGACGTCGTACGAACCAGCGAACTGCCCAGCCCATACACCACCATCTTCACCCTCGGCTTCAAGGCCGTACATGCGCTGATGGGCGACTACCTCCCCACCCTCGACCAGTGGCATGAGGCATTTCGGGAATCCGGTTGGGACTGCCTGAACGTCCAGCCGACCACGGTTCCGCCCAACGGCTACCTGTTCGAGCTGTCTCCCCGTCGCAGACTGACCCGCAGCGGCGGCGGGGGCAGGGACATCGGTGTGCTCCAGATGACAGCGGAACACACCGGTCTCCCGTCGCACGAAACCGGCCTTTTCATACAGACGGTGCGCGGACACGCGGCTCGGCCGGGACGTCAGATCGACCTGGCGGGCTCCGTGGGACCTCGCCAGCTCCAGGCCTCCGTACGAACGCCCAGCCAATGCCCGCGCCGCGCGCCGCCTCGTCGACCACGACGTCCTCGAAAAGGGCGGTGATCCCGGTCGGCAGGGCGAGAACGACTAGGGTGAGCAGCAGCCCGACTACGCGCTGGCCGGCACGCGCCGCGAGCACGAGGTTCGCCGGGTAGGTGACGACGCTCCGGACGAACTCCGCTGTCAATTCGGGTGGTTGTTCGTCTAGTTGAGGCAGCAACCGGTGGAACGCTTCGACCACGGCCTCGTCGGCATCCGAAAGGATGTCGATGACGGTCTGGGCGTAGAGGCGCATCGGCGTGCTGCTGTTCCGGCGGCGTCGACGGACGGGACCGGTCCGGTCCCCGGCGGCGAGGCACGACGGCCATGACAGCCAGTCATGGCCCGTACGCCCGACCGTACGTGCTCACCTGCCCTCCCACCCGTCTCCGCATACCCGTGTCGGCCCGGGCGCCGCCCGCGTGCGCCCCATCAGCGACAACTACAGCCCCTGACGGCGTCCCGCCCCGCTGGGGGAGGACCGTCTCGGTCGCACGCCGGACGCCACCGCCGTCCCCGTGATCCGCTGCGGCCATCCCCCTGCGCCCCCGTTCCTGGCGGCCAGGTCCGTCGCCCGGCTCCCGCGGATCCCAGTCGCACCCGACGACGGCCTGCGAGGCGGAAACGGGCATGGGCCGAGCGGGCGGATCGTGGGTGCGTACGGCGTCCACGACGGCCCGGCACCCCCTCGGCGGTGGCGGACCGGTGCCGGACACCGATCCGCCGGCCGCACGTTCACGAGTCGCTGCGGCCCGCCGGTACGGTGGCAGGCGCCCCGGCCAGGTCCGGCTCCGCACCGAACCCGGCGGCGGGGAGCCCCCGCGGCATCCGGCTCGCCGCGACGGCGATGAACAGCGCGACCCCGATGGCCGTGGCGATCCCCGTACGCAGCGAGCTCGCCTCCGCGACGAAGCCGATCAGCACCGGACCGACGAGCAGGCCCGCGTACCCGATCGCCGACACCTGGGCGATGGCGGCGTCGGAGCGGCCCGGGACGACCGCCCCGGCCAGCGACATGCACAGCGGCACCACGATGCAGACGGCCAGTCCCGTCAGCCCGAACCCGGCGATCGCCCAGGCCGCGGAAGGCGCCACGACCACCAGCAGCACGCCGAGAGCCGTCGCGGTGCCGGCCGCCGCCAGGAGCAGGCGGCTGCCGAAGCGCAGGCGCAGCCGGTCGCCGAAGAGCCGCCCGGTGAAGGTGGCCACCTCGTACAGGGGGTAGGCGAGGGCGGCGACCGCCTCCGTCGTGCGTAGCTCGCGGGTCAGGAGCAGTCCGCTCCAGTCCGCCACCAGCCCTTCGAGGAGGAGAGCCATGAAGGCGACGGCGCCGATCAGGTAGACGATACCGGGCAGGTTGCTGCGCTGTTCGGTCTCCTCCTCCTCGGCCGGCTCGTCGAGGTATGTCCAGCCCAACGCGAAGGCCGGCGCCAGCGCGACGGCCGCGACGCCCAGCACCGAAGCCGTGTACGGGACGTCCAGCGCGGCCAGCAGCACGGCCAGCAGGCCGCCGGCCACCGCGCCGGCGCTCCACCCGGCGTGGAACCCGTTCATCATCGGCCGTCCGGCCCGCCGTTCGACCAGGCTGCCCTGCGCGTTCATCATCGCCTCGGCCACACCGGACGTCACGCCGAAGCCCGCGGCGGCGGCGAGCAGCAGCGGGAACGAGGGGCTGAGGGCGATCAGGCCCACGGACACGGTCACCAGCGGGGTGCCGATCCGCAGCAGCAGCCGGTTCCCCACCGCCGCGACGATCCAGCGCATGCACTGCATGGTGAGCGTCGCCGCGACGCCCCAGGACAGGATCACCAGCCCCACATCGCCCGTGTCCAGGCCCAGCTTGGCGGCCAGTCCCGGGAGTCTGGCGGCCAAGATGCCGTTCACCACACCGACGAGGGCGAAGGTGCCGAGGACACCTCTGTGGGCGCGCCGCAGGGCGCGTGCCGGGGGAGTCTGCATGCTCCGTCTTCCTGTGTGCTCGTACGGGCAACTGCCAAGCACGTCAAGGCTGCACGGCAGGATTTCTTCTTGATCAGAAGTGTGCCGGAAGGCTTGCGCTGATTACTAGATCATCTCGTAGGATCTTCGCACCGGACATCGAGGGGAGTGGGAAAGGTACGGCTGCCACCAGCAGCCCATGACACCTTGCACCCCCGTTCATCCCGATCCCCCCACACGTCCCGGCATCCCCGCATGCCCACGTTTCCCCGTGATCCAGCCGACACCGCGGCGCCCGTACGAGGCGCGTCGCGTGAGTGAAGGACGAAGGATTGATCTCCCGACTGCACGACCCCGCCTCGCGGGGCTTCGCCAGCGACAACAACGCAGGAATCCACCCGAACGTCCTGGCGGCCCTCAACACCGCCAACGAGGGCCACCAGACGGCGTACGGCGACGACGTCTACACCGAACGGCTCCAGCACGTCTTCCGCGACCACTTCGGCCCGGGCGCGAGCGTGTACCCCGTACTCACCGGCACCGGCGCGAACGTGGTGGGCCTCCAGGCCATGAGCGAGCCCTGGGGCGCCGTGATCTGTGCCGAAAGCGCCCACGTGAACACCGACGAGTGCGGCGCCCCGGAGCGGATCGCCCACGTCAAACTGCTTACCGTGCCGACTCCTGACGGCAAGCTCACGCCTGCCCTCATCGAGCAGCAGGCAGGCGGGCGCGGCGACGTGCACCGCGCCCAACCGACCGTCGTCACGATCACCCAACCCACCGAACTCGGCACCCTGTACACGCCGCAGGAGATCGCCGACATCTGCTCCTACGCCCACGAGCGCGACATGACCGTGTACCTCGACGGTGCCCGGCTGGCCAACGCCGCGGCCGCCCTCGACGCCCCCCTGCGCGCCCTCACCACCGACGCGGGCGTGGACGTACTCTCCTTCGGCGGCACCAAGAACGGCCTGCTGCTGGGCGAAGCCCTCGTCGTACTCAACCCGGACGCCGTCCGCGGCACCGAGTTCCTGCGCAAGGCCGCGGCCCAGCTGGCCTCCAAGATGCGCTTCGTATCAGCCCAGTTCATCGCCCTGATCGAGTCCGGGGCGTGGCTGGCCAACGCCCGCCACGCCAACGCCATGGCGCGCCGCCTGGCCGAGGCCGTCGGGGCGCTGGCCGGCGTACGCATCAGCCGGCCCGTGGAGTCCAACGCGGTCTTCGCCGTCCTGCCCGCGGACGCCACCGCCCGCCTGCAAAAGCGGCACCCCTTCTACGTACGCGACGAACGGACGGGCGAGGTCCGCTGGATGTGCTCCTTCGACACCACCCCGGAGGACGTCGACGCCTTCGCCGCAGCCGTGGCCGAGGAACTCGCGGCGGCCCGGACGGACACGGGAGCGGGGCAGACGTGAACACCCCCGCCGGCACACACACCAACGCCGACCCCGACCACAGCGGACAGCCCCTCCCCGCGCGGGTCCGCCGCGCGCCCTTCACCGGCGAGCGCGCCGTCGAAGCCGGGCTGAACTGGAGCCAGCAGGAGATCTGGGCGCTGATCGAGAAGTCGGCGCCGGACCACCACGTCTACAACGTGGTCGACGCCTTCCGCGTACCGCCCGGCGTCCGCCCCACCGAGGACGAGTGCCTCGACGCGCTCTCGTTCCTCCTCTCGCGCCACGAGGCGCTGCGCTCGGTCTTCCCGCGCACGCCGGAAGGCCGGGTCGTCCAACGTGTCCTCACCGAGGGCGAGTTGCCCGTCGAGTTCGTGGACACCCCCACGACCTCGGGCGACGAGATCGGCGTACTCGAACGGTTCTTCGCCACCCGGAGGTTCTCCTTCGCCGACGAACTGCCGATGCGCCTGGTGCTCCTGGTCACCGAGGGCCGCGTGTGGGGCGGCGTGTACGTCTTCTCGCACATGGCGGTCGACTGGTACGCCCTTCAGTACCTGGCCGAGGAGGTCACCGCGTACTTCCGCAACGGGCGTACGCTCCCTCCGCTGCCGCCCGGCACGACGACCTCGGCCGGCCTGGCCGAGTGGCAGGAGTCGCCCGACGGCATCCGCAGGCGCGACCGCACCCTGGCCCATGTGGCCGCGCTCTACCGCGACCGGCCGCCCCTCGCGCTGCCGCCGGCGGTCGCGGACCTCCCCGAGGCGTCGGCGTACCGGCAGGCGGCCCTGCGTTCGCGCGCCGCCCAGTACGCCGCCGCCCGCATCGCGGAGGACACCGGCCTCAGCATCGCGGCGATCATCGTCGGCGCGACGGCCCTGCTGCTGCGCGAACTGACCGGCAGCGACCGCATCGACCTACACCTCACCAGCTCGCAGCGCTTCGGCCGGGACAGCCGCACCACGATCGCCACGATGATGCAGGAGAGCTACTTCTCGGTGGACCTCACGGGCGCCGACCTGACCCAGGCGGTCAAACGGTCCTGGCCGGCGGCCATCACCGCCTTCCAGAAGTCCGGATGCGACGCCGTCAGCATGAACCGGCTCCTCGCCGAGCTGGGCGACGGCCCGGACGCACCGCTGCACTTCGCGTACTGCATCAACGACCGGCGCACGCTGCCGGCGGACGCGGCCGTACGACGCGACGTCCGGGCCGCCGACCTGCTGCCCGGCACCGTCTTCACCTGGCTCCCGGTCACCGAGCAGGAGCCCTTCTACCTCATCGTCGACGACGGAGAAGAGGCAGGAGAGGAAACCGGAGTTGCCGCAGCGCATGCCGGAGCGAATGCCCGCGAGGGCGGAGGCCCGTACCTCGAGTTCTCCCTGACCTGCGACATCCGGCACGTCACCGAAACCCGCATGGAGTCCTTCCTGCGCGAACTGGAGCGTTCGCTCGTCGCGCTCGCCGACTCCGTCGCATGACCGAGCCCGCCACCCGGGCGGCCGACCGCACCAGCACCAACCCGAAAGAACGCATCACCATGGACGATTCCGGCTTCAGCACCATGCTCGCGCGCCTCTCCGAGAAGTCGCGCGACGAGTACTACAACCCGTACACCAAGTTCACGTGGCCCGACACCGTGCCCGAGGACCAGTGGTGGATGAACCCCGACTACCTCACCGTCTCCGGCACCGGCCTGATCGACGACGAGAAGACGCTCAAGGCGCTCGCCCGCTACGAGACGGTCAACTTCTTCAGCCTGCACGTCCACGGCATCCGCGAGCTGATGATCGAGGTCGCGAAGCGCATCCACACGCCCGACTTCGCCGAGTACAACGAGTACCTGCACCACTTCATCGGCGAAGAGAACGCCCACATGTGGTTCTTCGCCGAGTTCTGCCACCGGTACACCGGCGGCATCTACCCGGAGGCCGCCTCCCCGCTCCGCCGCGAGGGCTTCGGGAACCTGTGGGACGACGTCATCGTCTTCTCCCGCATCCTGATCTTCGAAGAGATCTTCGACTACTACAACAGCCGCATGGGCAAGGACCAGCTGATCCCGGACATCCTCCGCGAGATCCACGCGGCCCACCACCACGACGAGAGCCGCCACGTCGCCTTCGGCAAGCAGCTCGTCAAGCGCCTCTACGACCGCGCCCTGGCCGCCGACCCGGACCGCCGCGAGGAGATCGAGAAGTACGTCAAGGACTACATGACGTACTCCGTGCGCAGCCTCTACAACCCGCAGATCTTCCGCGACTGCGGCGTCGGGAACCCCCTCGCCGTCCGGCGCGAGGCGCTCTCGCACCCCGTGCGCGAGGCGTTCCACGTCAAGCTCATGGCCCGGGTCGACAGGTTCTTCGTCGCCGCCGGAATCTTCAGCACCTCTTGGGGGACCGAGCATGTCAGCGCGTGAGAACAGCAGCACCACCTCGACCATGGCACACCCGTCGATGGACACCGTTCTCGGCTTCCTCCGGGAGCTCAACGCCTCCGTGGACACCATCGCCTGGGACCGCGACCTCATCGAGGCCCGGATCCTCGACTCGCTGGCCTTCGTCGAGTTCCTCCTGCTCATCGAGGAACTGACCGGCGAGCCCGTCGACCTGGCCACGACGGACGTCAACAACTTCCGCACGCTGGAGCGCATCAACGCCTTCCTCACGGAAGGTGCCGGCCATGCGCACTCCTGATCCGGGCCTGCGCGCCCCCGTCGACGTCACCGACGGCCTGGTCACGCTCGGCCCCGAGGCGGTCCGCCTCCGGGCCGCCCTCGACCGGGTGTTCACCGGCTGGGCGGCCGCGGCCGGCGCCGCCGAGGTCCTCTACCCGCCGCTGATCCCGGTCGCCGACCTGGCGCGCTTCGACTACTTCACCAACTTCCCGCACCTCGTCCTGGCCGCCACGGCGGTCAACACGGACGCCATCGCCGGCCTGCCCACGCACCCCGCGGAGCCGGGCACGACCCTCGGCGGCCACCAGCTCGCCCAGGCCGGCCTGGTCCTGCCCTCGGCCGCCTGCTACAACGCCTACCTGTCCCTGGCGGGCAGCCGGCTCGACGAACCGGTCCGGTTCACCACCATCGCGCAGTGCTTCCGGCGCGAGACGCACTACGAGGGCCTGCGCCGCCTGCACGGCTTCACGATGCGCGAGATCATCGCCGTCGGCGACGCCGAAACGGTCAAGGGCCACCTCACCACCCACAAGGACCTCGTCCTCGGCTTCGCGGCCCACCTCGGCCTCGACCTCACGACGGAGGTCGCCACCGACCCGTTCTTCGACGCCAACGGCTCCCGGGCCGTGATGCAGCGGCTCTTCCCCACCAAGGAGGAGTTCGTCGCCGACGGCGGCCTCGCGATCGCCTCCGTCAACTACCACCGCAACTTCTTCGGCGAGCGGGCCGGGATCACGTACGCGGGCGAAGAGGCCCACACCTCGTGCGTGGCCTTCGGCATGGAGCGGTGGCTGCACGTCCTCGCCGGGCGCTTCGACGGCGACTGGCAGGCCGCGGAAGAGGCAGTGGCATCCTTCCCCCTCCCCGGGGGGACGGCATGACCGGCTACCTGATGCCGGCCGAGTGGGAACCCCACGAGGCCTGCATGCTGGCCTGGCCGCCGTACGAGTCGCTGTGGGGCGACAGCTTCGGCTCCGTCGAGCGCGAGTACGTGGAGGTCGTACGGGCCATCGCCGCCTTCGAACCGGTGATCCTGCTCGTCCTGCCCGGCCAGGCCGAGCGGGTCAGGGCGCTGTGCGAAGTCGACGTCACCACCGTGGAGATCCCCATGGACGACGCCTGGCTCCGCGCGACCGGACCGATCGTGGTCCACGGCCCGCAGGGCCGGGTCGGCGTGGACTTCCGCTACAACTCCTTCGGCGAACGCTTCCACCCGTACGCTCGGGACGACCGGATCACCGAGCGGCTGCTCCCCGTCCTGGGCATCGAGCGCCGGGCCACCATGACGGTCCTCGAAGGCGGCGCCATCAGCGTCGACGGCGAAGGCACGCTGATCGCCACCGAGCAGTGTGTCCTGAACGCCAACCGCAACCCGCGGCTCGGCCGCGCCGACAGCGAGGCCGAGTTCGAGGCCCTGCTCGGCGCGACCAAGGTGATCTGGCTGCCGTACGGCCACCTCGCCGGTGACACCGACGGGCACGTGGACCACGTGTGCCAGTTCACCGGACCCGGCCGGGTCCTGGTGGAGGCGCCGGGCGACCCCGCGCGCCCCGACCACGCGCGCCTCAAGGCCAACCGCGCCGTTCTGGAAGCCGCCACCGACGCGGCGGGCCGGAGCCTGGAGATCCTCGAACTGCCGCCACAGCAGCCGGTACGCGTGCACGGCCAGGACGCCGTCGTGAACTACATGAACTTCTACATCGCCAACGGCGGAGTGATCATGCCGCTGGCCGGCACGAGCCGCGACGCCGAGGCCCTGGAAGCAGCCGCCAAGGCCTTCCCGAACCACCGCGTGCTAGGAGTCGAGGCCCCCACCCTGGCCACGGGCGACGCAGGCATCCACTGCATCACCCAACAACTCCCGACCCCCCGACCCGCCTGACCCCAGTCCCCACCCACGCCGGCTCTGCTGCCCACCAGGCCCAGCAGAGCCGGCGCAGTCACATGGAGGAGCATCAGCACACGAGCGCCCCGCAGCCCGTCCCACCACCCCGACGGGCTTACGGTTCCTCGGCCACCGGGGCAGCGAAGGACGGCGCGGCGGCTCTACGGCGGCGGTACACAGCACGCCGCCCCCCAGCAGTACGAGAGCGGCCACGCCGGCCACGCCGAGGGCCGTCTGCTCGGCGAAGAGCCGGCCCAGCACTTCGAGGACGCCGAGGCCCGCGGTCACGTAGATCAGCGCCCAGGCCGCTCCGCCCAGGAACAGGGCGGGGAGGTAACGCGACAGCGGCATCCGCATGCTGCCCGCGAGGAGATTGGCTGCGGTCTGGAAACCGACCGTCAGGAAGGAGACGGCCACCACATGCGCGCCCCACCGCTGGATCGCCCGCTCGGCGCGCTGGAACTTCGCCGAGGAGATTCGGTCGGCGAACCGGCTGCGCCGGGCACCGGCGCCCGCGCCACCCGACGGCGAACGTCCCTCCGGCGCGGAGCAGGACGATAAAGTACAGGGCCTCGGCCGTGAGCGCGATCTTATCCACGGCGCCCCGTCCCGAGATCCGGCCCTGAACCCAGGGCACCCGTCAGCCACACGAGCGTCCGGCTCCAGCCGGGCGCACGACGCACACCAGCCCGCTCAGCGTCTCTCACCTGCGCCTGCCTCTGCCCGTTCCGTCCTATGGGTGCCACCTGCGCCACCGGGACCCGAACCTGCACGCCCGCACGCCAAGCAAGGCAGCCTAACCTGCGCGTTTCGTCTGGGGTTGGGTCCGGATCGTGATCGGAAAAGTGAAAGTGCCTTCTGATCTGCAGTGCCGGTGAGTTAGCGCGTTGGTGCAGGTCAGGTGGGGTGTTTGGTGACTCTGAGTGTGTAGTGGACGTTACTGGGAGTGCGGGGCAGTTCGCGTTTTCTGACCTCGAAGGTGTTCTTGGACGGCTTCTTGATGCGCTGGCACTGTCGGTTGCGCCGGGGCGGGAGGAGGGCGGCCAGGAGCTCGGTGATGGCCTCGCGGCGTGCGGTGTCCAACATGGTCACCTCGGCTGCGGCTTGAGCGGCGACGGCGAGCCGGGCGAGCTGCACTGCGACGGTGAAGGAGATCCGGTCGGAATCGGTCCCGCCGTGCTCGGCCGCACGCATCTGCAGTGCGCACAGCGCCTGGTAGACGGTCAGGAGGGCGTAGATCTCCTGGCAGATCAGCTCGGGTGCCTTGGAACGCAGGATGAATCCGGTGCCGCGCAGGCGGTTCTTCAGTTCCGCGAACCCGTTTTCGATCTCCCACCGCTGGTGGTAGGCCGTGGCCAGCTGGTGGGCCGGGGCGAGGCGGTGGTCCAGCAGGCTGGTGACCAGCCGGAACGTTGCGATCATCCCCGCGATGTTCGCCGTCGCCCATCCGGACCTGGACAAGCTCAACATCATGGACCTGGCCTCCCCGCAGTCCGCGATCCTCTCCGCGGTCGTCTTCAACGCGCTGATCATCGTGGCGCTGGTGCCGCTGGCGTTGAAGGGCGTGCGCTACCGGCCGATGAGCGCCGACCGGATGCTCCGCCGCAACCTCGGGGTCTACGGACTCGGCGGCCTGATCGCCCCGTTCATCGGCATCAAGCTCATCGATCTGCTCATCTCCCGCATCCCCGGAATCGGCTGACCGTCATGAACAGTTCTCTCGGCGACACCGCGCGGCTCGTCGGAGCCGGCCTGCGGGCCCTGCTCGTCCTGACCGTCATCTGCGGTGTCCTCTCCCCGCTCGCCGTCACCGGCATCGCCCAAGCCCTTTTCCCCGACAGGGCGAACGGCTCCGAGGTCAAGGACGCGAGCGGCAGGATCGTGGGCTCCGCGCTCATCGGGCAGCGCTACGACCTGCCGCTGAAGGCCGGGGAGGAGACACCGGCGCCGGACCTGAGGTGGTTCCAGCCGCGCCCCTCCGACGCGCCGGCCGACGCCGTCACCTCCTCCGGCTCCGGCCTCGACCCGCACATCTCCCCCGCGTGCGCCGAATACCAGGTAAACCGCGTCGCCGAGAGGAACAACCTCGACGTCGAGCAGGTCGAGAAGCTCGTCGAGGACCACACCGAAGGCCGCACCGCCGGTTTCATCGGCGAGCCCCGGGTCAACGTCCTCCAACTCAACATCGCGCTCGAGGCACTGGCCCGAAGCTGAGGAACGGAACCGCGCCGCTGGTCGGACGGCCATGCTTACGACAAGCGTGTCGTCGGTGACACGGAGCCCGGTCCGTGTCCGGCTCCGCGAGCGGTGCCGCCTCCCCGTCAGTCGGCTCCCGGCTCCGTACGGGCCGTGGCGTCCCCGGGGTGCTGCCCCCGTCCCAGCGCCCGGCCCGACAGCGGTGTGGGCGACAGGTCGCTGCTTTCTTCGCCCGGCTCGAGGAGAGTGTCCGCGGAGCCGACGATCAGCGGATCGGGCACGCCGATCGCCTCAACGTCCTTACTGGCGTAGTCCAGCCGCCACAAGAGGCTGCGCATGGCCTCGAGGCGGCCGCGGCGCTTGTCGTTGCTCTTGACCACGGTCCAGGGCGCCTCCTGGGTGTCGGTGGCCCGGAACATGTCGACCTTCGCCGCGGTGTACTCGTCCCACAGGTCCAAGGAGGCCACGTCGGTGGGGGACAGCTTCCACTGCCGTACCGGATCCACCTGCCGGATCGCGAAGCGGGTGCGCTGTTCGGCCTGGGAGACGGAGAACCAGAACTTCACGAGCAGGATCCCGTCGTCCACGAGCATCCGCTCGAATGCGGGGCACTGGCGCAGGAACAGCTTGTACTCGGCCTGGGTGCAGAATCCCATGACCCGTTCCACGCCGGCCCTGTTGTACCAGGAGCGGTCGAAGAAGACGATCTCGCCGGCCGAGGGCAGATGCGCCACATAACGCTGGAAGTACCACTGCCCGGCCTCGAGCTCCGTCGGCTTCTCCAGAGCGACCACGCGCGCGCCGCGCGGGTTCAGCCGCTCCGTGAACCGCTGGATCGTCCCTCCCTTGCCGGCGGCGTCGCGTCCCTCGCAGATGACGATGAGCCGCTGCCCGGTGTCCTTCACCCAGCGCTGCATCTTGAGCATCTCGATCTGCAGCACCCGCTTGCGCCGTTCGTACGCGGCGCGAGGCACCTTGCGGTCGTAGGGATGGTTCTGCTGCCACGTCTTGATCGGACGGCCGGCGGCGTCGAGGAGGACGGGACGCTCGGGCCGGCTCTCGTCCACGGTCAGTCCGTGCAGCAGCCCCTCCACTTCCTTTTCGTCGCTGGCGGTGTCGCTGCCCTTGTCGTTCTCGTCGTCATGCACCGGCGTTCACCTTGTCTCGCGGGACCACGCGAACTCCCTGATACCGGAGGCGGCACCCGGCACACGGGAGGCGGGGCTCCCGAGGGGTTCACGTACCGGGCGGGGGCGGACCGGGAACGTCTCCCGGTCCGCCCCCACCCCGGGGTCGCACGTCAGCCCATGAAACCACCGTAGTAGCCGCCGAGCCTGTCCCGGTATGCCGGGTCGTCGGCGTGTGCGTCCTTGTCGAACTCGGGCGCGTTCTTGATCTCGTCCTTGCTGCGGGAGACATGGACGGTCTCCGCCGCGAGGTCGACGCTCGAAACGACGCCGGCGGGCAGCAGGACATGCTTGCCGAAGATCCACGGGCCGGTGTCGACGACGATGTGCGCGGAGCCCACCTCGTCGGAGTGCTTGTCCACCTTGCCGATGCTGCCGTCGCTCGCCTCGACCCTGAAGCCGACCAGACTGGCCTCGGTCGCGCGGCCGGAAGCGGGGGTGTAGGCCCAGAGGTTCGGGTCCATGTGTTCCTCTCAACTGTGTGAATTGATGCCGGTCGGTTGCCGCTCGGCAGGGGCCGGGGGCCGCCTGCGGGTCAGGGCCGGATCCCTACCAGCGGTACCAGCGGCCCCGACGGCCGCCCGTAGCCGCGGGCCGGATCACAAATCCCAGCAGCCACACGACAAGCACGATGACGGCTATCCACCAGAGAGCCTTGAGGGCAAAACCGGCGCCAAAAAGAATGAGTGCCAGCAACAGGACGAGAAGCAGGGGAATCATTTCTCATCACCTCCGAAACTTCGTGTGCCCCGCGCCTTGACCGGCATGCTCGCGACACTGCTTGTTTCTCTGAAAAATTCGCGGGTACACGCGCCGCACAAAAAGTGCCGCCGACCACGGAAGTGGTCGGCGGCACGGTTCCTCGTGGCGCGTCAGCGCTTGAAGGCGTCCCTCACCTTGCGCGCCCCGCCCTTGGCCTTTTCCTTGGCATCGCGCATATCGCCCTGCGCCTGCTCCGTACGCCCTTCGGCGGTCAGACTTTCGTCGTCCATGGCGCGCCCTGCGCCTTCCTTGACCTTGCCCCGCGCCTTTTCTGCCTTGGCGCGCGCCTTTTCGCTACCGCTCATGGAAATCACCTTTCACGGTCGTCCTGACTTGCCGTTGCCCGCACTGTCGCAATGCAAACCGGTAAATGCGGCGATAAAGACGTCGGCATTGCTGCCGGCGGGTACCGGCATGGATCCGCTCGCCCGCGGAGCGGCCGACGGAGTTCCTCACGCCCCCGCGTCAGCGGCGGCTCGAGCCCGCTCGGGTGCGGAGCGACTGTACGAGCCCACGGACGACGGCCACCGCGGAGACTCCGTGCGGGCCTCTGCCGAGACGGGAGTCCACGGCCGGCCGGCGACGGGCGGTCCCGTGCCGCCGCAGTTCACGGACAATGGTGCTCAGCTTGGAAGACATCCGGGGCATCCCCCTCTGTTTTCGGTGTCCGGGGCGGAGAACCCCGCTCATCGGTTGCCCCGTGCGGCCCGCGGCATGCCCGGTTCGGTGCCTGGCTCGGCCTCGGGCTCAGCCTTGGGGTTGCCGCCGAGTGCGGGTCCATTCGACGAGCTCGTCCGCGGACCAGGTGTTCACGACCCGCTCCTCGGTCACGCCGCACTCCTCGGCGCGTGCGCAGCCGATGATCTGCCAGTCGAGTTGACCCGGCGCGTGCGCGTCGGTGTCGACGGCGAACAGGACGCCCGCGTCGACGGCGCGGCGCAGCAGCCTGCGTGGCGGGTCCCGCCGCTCCGGGCGGCTGTTGATCTCCACGGCGGTGCCGTGATCCGCGCAGGCGGCGAACACCTGGTCGGCATCGAACTGGGACTCGGGCCGGGTGCCTCTGCCGCCGGTGACGAGCCGTCCGGTGCAGTGGCCGAGGACGTCGGTGAGCGGATTCTCCACGGCCCGGAGCATCCGCCGGGTCATCGTCGCGGAGTCCATGCGCAATTTGGAGTGGACGGACGCGACGACGACGTCGAGCCGTTCCAGCAGTTCCGGGTCCTGGTCGAGGCTGCCGTCGGGGAGGATGTCGCACTCGATGCCGGTGAGCAGCCGGAAGGGCTGCCATTCGCGGTTGAGACGTTCCACGATCTCGAGCTGGGCGAGCAGCCGTTCCGCGCTGAGACCCTTGGCGACCGTGAGGGTGGGTGAGTGATCGGTGAGGACGGCCCAGTCGTGACCGATCGCTGCGGCGGCGCGGCCCATCTCGTCGATGGGACTGCCGCCGTCCGACCAGTCGGAGTGCATGTGGCAGTCGCCGCGCAGCGCGGCGCGGAGGTCGGCGCCGCCGTCGGCGAGCGGCGCGCCGGCCTCCTCCTCGAGCCGTTGCAGATAGGCGGGCGTCCCTCCGGCGAGGGCCTCCTCGACGACCTTGGCGGTCTTGGGGCCGATGCCTTTGATCTTGACGAGTGTTCCTGCCGCGACGCGGTCGGCGATCTCCTGCGCCCCGAGGCCGTCGACCGCCGCGGCGGCGGTCCGGAAGGCCCGTACGCGGTAGCTCTCCGCGAGCGAGCGTTCCAGGAGAAAGGCGACACGTTCCAGTGCTTCCACCGGTTCCATCGGCACCTCCGGGCTCCTCCGCCCAGTGAACCCCGACCCCGGTCAACCGTCCAATGCTGCGCGACGCAGGCGTGAACGCCAGCTGCCCTTTCAATCAATGGTTCAAGTATCCGCCCACCTAAAAATCAACAGCTCAACGACCCCGAACGTCTGTCTTCGGCCGATTCGGTGAGCTACTGAACCGCTGGTCAGCAGCGAGAACCCGGTCACCGCCTGCCCTCAAGGCATCACGTGGCGTGACCGAAAGCGGACGTACGACTGTGCGTTCTTCACTGGGTTCAGTAAGACTCCCGTCCGATTTCCGAAACAACAACCCACAGGAGTGTTCGAAATGCGGTACATCGCCAGAGGACTCGCGCTCGCGGCCACCACCACGCTCGCTCTCGTCGCGGCGCCCGCGGTGGGCAGCGCGGGTGCGGCACAGCCCGGCACGGAGAGCCTGTACGCCCCCTCGGCCCTCGTGTTCACCGTCACGGCCGGGGACGACGCCGTGGACGGGGCGGTGCTGCGCGCGGTGACGCTCAACTGCACTCCGAAGGCCACCGGCACGCACCCCGCGCCGAGGGCGGCCTGCGCCGAACTACGCGCCAACGAGGGCCGCTTCGACGCCATCACCACGCGTGACCCCGGCGTCGCCTGTACCAAGCAGTGGGACCCGGTGACCGTGACCGCCGACGGCGTGTGGAACGGCAAGCGCGTCTCGTACGTGCACACCTTCGGCAACGCGTGCGTCAAGAACACCTCCAGCGGCACGGTCTTCGCTTTCTGACGTGCGGGGTACGAAGAGCGGCCGCACGCCGTGCGGCCGCTCTTCGTACCGGAGCTCAGGGATCCGACCATCGCGCCCGAGCTCCGGGCCCGCCCTTCGTGCCGGCGCTCAGGCCCCCGGCGGCACCCGTGAGGGACGACCGGAGCCCCGGGTCAGGCCGTGGCCCGCGACACCGGCGAGCGCCGCGAGCAGGCCGCCCGCGGCGGTCCAGGCCCAGCGGTCGGACCACCGGCCGGAGGACCAGTCCAGCCGGGCCTCCTCCTCGTTCCGCCTGCCGTCGGCGGACACACCGGGCACCAGCGGCTCGGCGAGCGCGCCGTCGACCGCGTATCCGCCGCCCGCGTCCCTCGAGACCGCCTCGACCTCGGCGCTGACCGGCAGTCCGAGATCCTTCTCAGGCAGGCCGGTCACGGTCAGGCGTACGTAGTAGCTGCCGGGCAGCGGGTCGTCGGCCCACTGCTCCGCGAGCGAACGCACCGTCCGCAGAACGCAGGACAGTTCCACGTCCGTGGCGTCCTTGGCCGCCGTGCGGGCCTGCATGCCGTACATGCAGGCCTGGCGGCGGCGCAGTCCGTCGTACACGTCGATCCGCCAGGTCGACTCGCCGTGCCGCTCGGCCGCGTCGGGCAGCGTGACCCGGGCCCTGACGGTGGGCCGCTGCTCGGCGTCGGCGGGGAACACCCAGTACAGGTAGTCACCACTGGAAGCGTTCGCGGTGGCCTTCTGGTCCTGCTCGATCGGGGTGGCCGTACGGAAGGTGGTGCCGGCTTCGGTGGGCCCCGCCTCCGACCCGGTCGTGCTCGGGCTCGGACTCGGGGAGGCGTCGTCCGCCAGTGCCGCGCCCGCGGGGGCGAGCAGTGCGGCGGCGGCCAGCGCGCCCGCCGTCAGTATGCGTGCGATACCCATCAGTTGGTCCTCCAGACGGCGATGCGCCAGCGCGAGACCCAGCCCCACAGGAGCCCGGCCACCAAACCGGTGAGGACGAGGACGCCCAGCAGCCACCAGCCGCGACCGAGGCCGAACGAGGCCACGTCCGAGGCCTCGGCGGGACCGTCGACCACGTCGACGGTGAGCTCGACGGGCAGGCCGGGCTCGGTCTTGACGGCCGGGGGCGCGGAGAAGGAGTTGCTCACCTGCAGGCAGACCGTTTCCGCCGCGGGCTTCAGGTCGGCGTCGTCGGCGTCGTCGAGCTCCGGCTTCGGGTAACGCAGGCCGGTCGAGACGAGGTCGGTCCGGCCGTCTCCGGCCTCCGATCCGCGGACGATCTCACGGCCGCGCACGGTGACGGCACGCAGCAGCACTCCGTAGTCCCTGTTCACCGCCCGGTCTGCGCCGACGCTCACGGAGGCGCGAAGTTCCTGGCCGGGCAGTACGTCCACGCGGTACCAGCGGTGCTCGCCGAACTTCTCGCGGTCCGTGTAGAGGCCGGGGGCGAGCAGGGGCGCGTCGCCGCACCGCGCGGCGCCCTCCGTCGCCACCGGCGTGACGACCGGGTCGGCCGCGCGGTCCACCAACTGGCTTACACGATCGGAGAGTTCGTCCGTGTGCTGCACCGACGTGTAGGTGCCGCCGGTGGCCTCCGCGATACAGCGGAGCTGGGCGCGGGTCTTGGCGTCGGGCACCAGGCCCAGGGTGTCGACGACGAGATGGATGCCCTTCGCCGCGATCTCCCGTGCGACCTCGCACGGGTCGAGCGGTGCGCAGGTGTCCTCGCCGTCGGTGATGAGCACGATCCGCCGGGTGGCGTCCCCGCCCTCCAGGTCGTCCGCCGCTCCCAGCAGCGCGGGACCGATCGGCGTCCAGCCGGTGGGCGCGAGGGTGGCGACGGCGGTCTTCGCCTCCGTCCGGTCGAGCGGTCCCACGGGATAGAGCTGCCGGGTGTCCTTGCAGCCGCGCTTGCGGTCGTCACCGGCGTAGTCGGCGCCGAGGGTCCGGATCCCCAGCTGCACCTCTTCCGGGACGGCGTCCAGCACCTCGTTGAACGCCTGCTTGGCGGCAGCCATCCGGCTCTTGCCGTCGATGTCACGGGCCCGCATGGAGCCGCTGACGTCGAGCACGAGCTCGACCTTGGGGGATTCCTTCGCCGCCGGTTCGTCGGCGGCGGCCACCCCTGCCGGGAACAGCCCGGCGACCAGGACTGCGAGCAGGGCGCAGGCCCGGGCCGCGGGCCGTTTTCTTATGATCATCCGCGGATCGTATTGACGATCCGCGGATGATCCAAAACGGGGTCCTCGAGCGGACGGCGGCCGGATCGCACACCCGGGCACGGTCCGGTTCGCCGGCCACGGCGGCACGGTGACGCGCCGTCACTCCGGACCGCCCGGCCGTCAGCTCGCCGTCGCCGCAGTCGACGTCGACTCGGGCGCCGTCGACTCGGGCGCCGTGGGGGACGGCTTGCCCGGCGGAGGCGGCGTCCGCAGGAAGCGGCGCCCGATCGGCTCCGTCCAGCGTGCCGTCAACGGCCCGATGATGACCAGGATCAGGACGTACGCCGTGGCCAGTGGCCCGATGCGGGGCTCGACGCCGACCGCGAGGCCCGCGATGACGATGGAGAACTCGCCCCGGGCGACGAGCGCGCCACCCGCCCGGAGGCGCCCGCGGACTCCGATGCCCGCGCGGCGGGCCGCGTACCACCCGGTGGCGACCTTGGTCAGCGCGGTGACGACGGCGAGGATCAGCGCCGGGACGATGACCGGCGGGATGTCGGCCGGATCGGTCGAGAGGCCGAAGAAGACGAAGAACACCGCGGCGAACAGGTCCCGCAGCGGCGCGAGCAGGTTGTGCGCACCCTCTGCCACCTCGCCGGAGAGCGCGATGCCGACCAGGAACGCGCCGACGGCCGCGGACACCTGGAGTTCCTGCGCGATGCCG
Organism: Streptomyces sp. NPDC096176; assembly: GCF_044763255.1. Lineage (NCBI taxonomy): Bacteria > Bacillati > Actinomycetota > Actinomycetes > Kitasatosporales > Streptomycetaceae > Streptomyces > Streptomyces sp. NPDC096176. Next base: position 100,250 of record NZ_JBIWFV010000016.1, read on the forward strand.
GCGACGAAGAGCGTCAGGCCGAGGACGACCAGCAGCAGCATCTCGGGGTTGTCGGAAGAGACGGCCCGGCTGATCAGGCGCCCGTGGCGCAGCGCGACGTACAGCACGATGCTGACGGTGCCGAGTGAGATGAGCAGCGTCAGGCTGCCGCCCGCGAGGCTCAGCCCGGCGAGCAGGGCGGTGAGCAGGGGCAGGTAGACAGCCATGGCGAGGTCCTCGATGACGAGGACGCCGAGGATGACGGGTGTTTCGCGGTTGCCGAGCCGCCCGAGGTCGCCGAGGACCTTGGCGATGACACCGGAGGAGGAGATCCAGGTGACGCCGGCGAGCGCGACCGCGGCCACCGGCCCCCAGCCGAGGATCAGCGCGGCCGCCGCGCCGGGCAGCGCGTTGAGGACGAAGTCGACGATCCCGGAGGGGTACTGCGTCTTGAGGTTGGTGACGAGTTCGGAGGCGCTGTACTCGAGCCCGAGAAGGAGCAGCAGGAGGATCACGCCGATCTCGGCCCCGGTCGCGATGAACTCCTCGCTGGCATTCATCGGCAGCAGGCCGCCGTGCCCGAAGGCGAGGCCGGCGAGCAGATACAGCGGGATGGGCGAGAACCCGATGCGTCCGGCGAGCCGGCCGAGCAGGCCCAGGGCGAGGATGATCGCCCCGAGTTCGATGAGCAGCGCGGTGGTGTCGTGCACGGGTGTCTATCCTCCGGTGATCAGTTCGGCAACGGCGTCGACGCCTTCGCGCGTGCCGACGACGACGAGCGTGTCGCCGATGGCGAAGCGGAAGTCCGGGGCGGGCGAGGGGAAGGCCGCGGTGCGACGCAGTACGGCGACGATGGACGCGCCTGTGCGGGTGCGCGCCTGGGTGTCGGCGAGCAGCCGGCCGGCGTAGGGAGACCGTTTGGTGACGGGGATGTGCTCGGTCACCAGGTCGATCTCGAGGTGCTGGTGCAGATGGGCAACGGGGTCCGGGACGAGCAGTTTGGACAGCGCGGTCGCCTCGTGCGGGGTGAGCGCGGCGGAGTCCTTGCAGTTGTCGTCGTCCTCGGGATCGTGGAAGGCGAGGATGCGGCGTCCGTCCTGGTGCATGACGACGGACAGGTGCGCACCGGCGTCCGTCTTGAGGTCGTAGCGTGTGCCGACTCCGGGCAGCGCTGTCTTGCTGACGTGGGCCGTGGGTTCCATGGGGGCTCCATAGGGGCGGTCGGTGACGAGCGCGGGCGCGGGTGTCCTGCTCCGGCCGAGCCGTCGACGGGTGGTCGGCGGCCGTTCGGAGGGGGATTCTGCATCATGTGTCGCCCACCGGCACCGGTCCCCGTGGATCGGTTCGGTCGGGTCCGTCGATCGCCGGCCGACCGGTTCGGTCGTCAGCGGGTACGGACCGGATCAGGAACACCGTTGCGCGCACGGGTGTCGATCCGTGCGGTCATGAGAGGGGCGGGCCGCGAGGGCGCGACGGGGGCAACAGGCCGTGGAGGAAGCGCCCATGGAGGGAACCCGGGCATGGCTGCTGTACGCCATCACGTGCCCCTCCGTTCCCGGCCGGAGCCCCGGGCGCCGACGGCCCCTCCTGCCGCTGATCGCATCGCCGCGCTACAGGAGCGTGGCAATGACTCGGTAAAGAATTCTACCGTAGGACAACTGGCCGGAATCGTACGGGCCTGACGCAAGGGCGCATGTCAACCGCTCGAGCGCGGCTGCGAACGGCGCCCGAGGAGTTCGGCAACTCCCCGCCGGGTCGCGGCGACCACCACCCTGTCCTGGGGTCGCAGCACGTAGCCGGGGTGCAGGTCCCACACGAGTCCGGTCGCATTGCGTGCCGTGCCCTCCGTGTCGCGGCGGGTGTTCGCGAGGTCGGGCTGCCGTTCGTCGGGCTCGGCCGCGTCCAGCGCGACGATCCGCCAGGCCCCCGGGCGGAACGCTTCGGCGACCGTACGCCCCACGAGTTGCGGATGACCCGCGACGTCGACGGCGGCGAAGAGCAGCACCTTGCGCTCCACCGGTACGGCCCCGAGGATCTGGCGGCCCATCATGGCGACGGCGAACGCCGGGGCGGCGAGCGTGGAAACACTACGGCTGCGGGTGAGAGCGTCGGGGTGCGCGGCGCGGAGGCTGCGGTAGACGGCGGTGGCGAAGTCGTCGTCGTAGATGCGCAGGGCCACCCGTAGGTCGGGTTTGGCGGAGCGCGCGTAAAGAGCGGCCTCGAGATTGGTCGTGTCGACGCTGGTGAGGGCGAGCAGTGCGTGTGCCCGGTGGATCTTGGCGGCCTCCAGGACCCCCTCCTGGGTCACGTCGCCCATCACGGTCGGCACCCTCAGCCGGCGCACCAGTGGAATGCCGCGCGCCTCGGGGTCCTCCTCGACACAGACCACGGGAATGCCGAGCTCCCGCAGACTCATCAGGACCCGGGTGCCGATCTTCCCGAGTCCCAGCAGCACCACATGGCCCGACAGGCCGCGCGGCGGGCGGCGCAGGGCGGATGCGGTACGGAACGTACCGAGGGCCTCCAGTACCGCAGCGACCGTCAGTGGCAGCAGCAGCAACCCGGCGACTCCGGTCAGGAGTTGGAGGATCTGACGGTCGGCTTCCTCGCCGACCGCCGGGTCGCCCATGCCGAACAGGTCCAGCAGGATCAGGTAGGTGGCGTGCAGCGGGTCGTCGCCGGTGGTGGCCCATGAGGCGACGGCCAGAGCGACGACGGCGGCGCCGAGCCCGGCCAGCGACCAGCGCAGCCGCCGGGAGAACAATTGGCCCAGTGGTACGCCCCGGCCCGCGAGCGCGCCTCGGCCGCGGCCCGGCGTGCTGTGGGTGATCGCCTCGAGCACGACCGTGCCACGGCCCGTGGCCTCCGCGACGCTCCGGTCGTCGGGCAGCAGGCGCGGCCCTTCCTGACCGCTGCGGTCCGAACCTTCGGCGCCCGCCGGGTCGTTGGTGGTCGACGACAGCAGGGCGAGCGTGCACAGCCCGGGGTCGGCGACCTCGCCGCGCGCCGGCGGGGTGCGTTCCACGGCCCGCAGCAGCAGGCCGTCGGCCCGGACGACCTTGCTGGTGCCGGCCACGGCGGTGGCGGCGAGTGCGGGGGCGACGGTGTCCGCGTCCGACAGGACGGTGGTGGAGGCGTCCAGGGCTGCCGTGTCCAGGCCGGGCAGGCCCAGCACGGCGGCTTGGTCGAGGAGTTCGGTCAGATGTCGGCCGAGTTTGCGGTTGTAGAGCCGGATCACCAGGCGCAGATGCGGATTGAGCCGCCGGGCGGCCAGCGCGGCCCGGATGTTGGTCTCGTCGTCGTCATGGACCAGCGCAAGCGCGGCGGCATGGGCCACACCGGCCTCGACCAGTGCTTCCTCGTCCAGTTCCGGAACCTCCAGGACCCTGGGGAGATCGGGGGGCGGAGTGCCGCCGGGGGCGTAGGGGGCGCCGACCGTACGTGTCATGACCGCCGACATCCGGCCGAAAAGCGCCGAGGCGCGGCCCCGGCCCGACACCGGCCGGGGGCTGCGCACCGGCTGGGCGGTTGGGACGACGAGGGTGACCCGCTCGCGGTAGACCTCGCGGAGCTCCACGGCCAACCGGTGGACGAGGGCGTCGTCGCCGCACACGATCATGTGGCCCTGCGTGGCGGGGTGTTGCGCCTGATGCGGGAGGGATGAGGTCACAGCTCATAGACTGCCGTGCCCCTTCGGCCGGTTGCGCCGCGGGGTCCTCCGCGAGAATCCGGCACGGTCACGCTGAACGACACCAGGGTCAAGCGCAACCGCCCGAACACCCGCGCCCCGTCGGACACCATCCCCCCTGCACCGGCTGAGGGACCGCCCCGCACCCGCGCGGCGCGAGTTCGAAACCACCGGTCAAGGGTGCGAGTGGCCGTCGGTGTGACCGTCCGTGGCGCTGTCCTTCCCGGCCGCCGCACCGGACGTGGTGACGGTGAACGCGGCGGTGCGCACCGCCACCGTCGCTGCAGAAGAAGGCGCCCACCGGACCGGCGGGCGCCTTGAGAAACCGTGTCGGGAGCTACAGGGACGGCGAGGCCGCCACCAGCGTTTCCGCGACCGCATCGAAGAAGAGGACGTGAGCCGTGGCGCTGGGCGGGATCTCCGGATTCCACGGCAGGAGCCGCGCCCCGGCCTCGATCGCCTCCCAGTCACCCACCCCGCCGAGCCGCTCGACCGGGAACGCGTTGGACCGGACGTCCACCAGGACGACATCCGGCTCCAGCCGTCGGGCAGCGGCCCAGTCTGCCGTGGACCACGACGCCCCGGCGCCGGGCTCCGGCACGGCCATCGTGACCCCGCATCCGGACAGCGCTCTCAGGTCCGCCCACGCGTCCGGGCGGGCGAGGTGGACACTGTCGGTCCCCGCCGGCGACAGGGCCAGGACCCGTACACCTGCTCCCCTGGCCGCCGCCGCGACCAGTCGCTCACGCGCCGCATCGAGGCCCACGCCGGCCGGCGCCCCGGCGCCGAGCGAACGCGCAAGGACCCCGAACCGGTCGCGTATCTCGTCGAGCGAACGCCCCTGCCCGACGTCGAGCACCACCACCGGCAGGCGTTCTTCCACGTACTTGGCCGTGTCCGGGTCCAGGCCGTAGATCTGGTCGGAGCCGTACGTCACGGCCACCAGCAGCTCCGCCCCGGTCGCGAGCACCGCGTCCGCCTCCACGCCCGGGCCCGACCCGAGGTAGGCGACGTCGTCGAGCGGCAGCGCACCGGCCTTGGCGGGATCGGGGCCCGCGCCGTCGTGGGCGGATCCGAACACCCCCTCGGGCCGGAGTCCGTGGTCGAACAGCGCGGCACCCGCCTGGATGTAGGCGACCAACCGGGACGGTGTGCGCGCGGCCGCGGCCAGCCGGCCGCGGTCGTCGAGGAATTCCCACTGTGTCTGTTGCGCCATGCGGCCGCCCCCAGTTCGATCGCTCGTCCCCGCCTCGACGTGTCACTGCCCCGCCGCCCGCCGGCTCACTCCTGACGACCCCCGGACGATTCAACTACCCGCATTGCAGACCGAGTTGACATGGATCAGAGCGGCGCGGCGGCCGCCGGGAGGGACACCTCGAAGCGGCAGCCGCCGCTCACATTGCGCACCTCGGCGTGCCCGGCGTGCGCCTCGACGATGCCCCGGACGATCGCGAGGCCCAGTCCCGCGCCGGCCGGCGGCGTCCGGGCCTGGGAGCCCCGCCAGCCCGTGTCGAAGACGCGTGGCAGATCCTCCTCGGGGATGCCGCCGCAGCCGTCGGTCACGGAGAGGACCACCCACCCCTCGCGCCGCTCGGCGGCGACGGCGACCGTGCCGTCGGCCGGTGTCCGCCGGATCGCGTTCACCAGCAGATTGGCGAGGACCCGGGTCATCTCCTTGCCGTCCACCTCCACCGGGACCGGTTCGACGCCGTCGCCGACCAGCCGCACTCCGTGCTCGCGGGCCAGCGGATCCGCGCCGGCCAGCGCCTCGCCGACGAGGTCGTACATCGACATACGGGTCGGGGTCAGCGCGAGCGCGCCCGCGTGGATCCGGGAGAGCTCGAACAGGTCGCCGACCATCGAGTTCAACCGGTCGACCTCGGTCCGGATCTGACGGAAGTAACGCTCGGGGTCCTGGACGACTCCGTCCTCCAGTGCCTCCGACATGGCGCGCAGGCCGGCGAGCGGCGTGCGCAGATCGTGGGAGATCCAGGCGACGAGTTCACGCCGGGACGTCTCGAGGGCGCGTTCGCGTTCGCGGGAGGCCGCGAGGCGGTCACTGGTCGCGGCCAGCTCCCTGCTGAGAGCGTCCAGCTCGGCGGTGGACACGCCGCCGGGCGCTGCGAAGGAGCCGCCGTCACCGAACGAGCGGGCCGCCATGGCGAGTTCCCTGCTCCGGGCGACGACCCACCTGCCGAGCAGCAGCGCCGTCGCCAGCGAGACGACCGCCGCCATCGCCACGACCATGGTGACGACGGTCAGGTCGTGCGGGGAGAGGAACATCGCCTGCGCGACCGCCAGCGTGCCGGCAAGCATCGCGGTGACCGTGACGGCCGCGACCACGGTCAGGGACACAGCGACGGAACGATGCCGCAGCAGGCGCAGCACCAGCGCCCCGACGACACCGGCAGCCACGGCGCCCAGCAGCGCGTAGCAGGCGATCAGCAGCATGTCCTGCACGGCGATCAGCCCTCCTCCGGAGCGTGGGGCCCCGGTGTGTCGAAGCGGTAACCGACGCCCCACACCGTCTGGATCAGCCGCGGCCGTGCCGGATCGTCCTCGATCTTGCCCCGCAGTCGCCGCACATGAACCGTCACTGTCGACAGATCGCCGAACTCCCAGCCCCATACGTCGTGCATCAGCCGCTCCCGGCCGATGGCCTCACCCGGGTGCCGCATCAGGTGCGCGAGCAGGTCGAACTCCCGCAGCGTGAGCGCCAGCTCCCGCCCGTCCTTCACGGCCCGCCGTGCCGCCGGGTCCAGCACGATGCCCGCCGCGGACAGCTCGGGACCGGTGCGGCGCTCCCCCGGCCCCGAGCCGCCCCTGCGGAGCACCGACTCCACCCGCAGGACCAACTCGCGCGGGCTGAACGGCTTGGTCACGTAGTCGTCCGCGCCTACTTCCAGGCCCAGGATGCGGTCGTCCTCGTCGCCGCGTGCCGTCAGCATGATCACCGGAACGGGGGCGACCTCACGCAGCCTGCGGCACACCTCCAGGCCGTCCATGCCCGGCAGCATCAGGTCGAGCACGACCAGATCGGGCCACCGGCCCGCGGCGCGCCCGAGCGCCTGCGGCCCGTCCTCCGCCCGGTCGACGGCGAACCCCGCCCGCTCCAGATACCCCGTGACGACCTCGGCGACCGTCGGATCGTCATCGACGACGAGAATGGTGTGCATACCGCCAGTGTCGTCGCCCGCGGCATGCGCCGACGGGGGCGCCGCCTTACGAAAGCATGACGTCCGATTCGTTCAAGACGAACGGCCGCGCCGCGTCCTACGTTGAGGTCATGACTCCACGACTCGACGCCATCGGCCTGGTCGTCAGCGACATGGCGGCCTCACTCGCCTTCTACCGCCGCCTCGGCCTGGACATCCCCGCGGAGGCGGACACCGCCCCGCACGCGGAGGCCACGCTGCCGGGCGGTCTGCGCCTGCTGTGGGACACCGCGGAGACCATCCGCTCCTTCGACCCGAGCTGGTCGGCGCCCACCGGCGGCGAACGCATGGGACCGGCATTCCTCTGCGACAGTCCCGCGGAGGTCGACGCGGTCTACGAAGAGCTGACAGCAGCCGGATACCGAGGACACCTCAAGCCCTGGGACGCCGTCTGGGGCCAGCGCTACGCGGTCGTGCTCGACCCGGACGGGATCGGCGTCTCGCTGTTCGCCAACGCCTCGTAGGCACCGAGGGTGAGGCCGGTCATGGCACGCATCTCCCTGGCGAGGTGCGGCTGGTCGGCACAGCCCGCGGCGACTGCGGCGACCGCGTACGCATCGCCTCTGCGCACCAGCGCGAGGGCGCGCTGCAGCCGCAGGACACGGGCCAGCGTCTTGGGGCCGTAACCGAAGCCGTCCAAGGCCCGCCGGTGCAGCTGCCGGGCCCCGAGGCCGACCGCGTCGGCCGCTCCTCGGACCGTGCCGCCGGCGTCCAGGTGCCGCACGACTGCCTGCAGCACCGGGTCCGGCGGCCCTGTCCGGGCCGCCCGCCGCAGCGCGACGGCCTCCAGCTCGGCCGCCCGGTCGGCGGCCTCCCCGATGCGCTCGGCGAGCCTGCGCGACTCGGCGGCGCCCCACAGGTCCGCGAGCTCCACCCTCCGGTCGCGCAGCTCGTGCGCGGGCACCCCGAAGAACACGGGCGCGAACCCGGGCCCGAACCGCACCCCGGCCCACGCCGCACCCCCGCCCGGCACGTGGGCATGTGTGTCGGGCCCGGCGACGAGCAGCCGCCCCTCGGACCAGAGCAGGTCCATACAGCCGTCGGGCAGTACCGGATACGCACTCGGGTGCGCGGTCCGCGTCCACACGACGGCGCCGTCGATCCGAGAACCCCGCTCCTCGTACATATCCCCCGAGGCTAGCGGGACGGGGCCGGCCACGGCCCGGTTGTCCCGGGTGCGCTGCCGGGCGCGGCCCGGCCCTCCGGGTGCGCTGCCGGGCGGGGCCCGGTCCGGCTGGTGTGCGTCCGGGTGCCGCTCCGGGGGCATGTCCGGGACTGCTTTCCCGTACTTGCCTCGCCTTAACTCACGACGCCTTACGTCCCGAACACGCCCCCTGCGTGTCCCCCTCCCCCGGCCAACGGCTTCGCTCCCGGAGGTGGACAGCCCACCGCCCGCCGTACTGCGGCGGTACTGCGGCGCGACCCCTCTCTCTCGATGGACCGGCACCCGCGAGTCCATTCCACCCCAGGTGGACAGTCGCGCCCACGGGCGCCCGTTCCCCCCGGGGCAAGCTCGCCCCGGCCGTGGGGACGGCCACCGGCCCCACGGTGAGCGGACGTAAAGCGTCGTTAGATAGGGCGAGGCAAGTACGGGAAAGCAGTCCGCGATCCCCCCTCCGGAGGCCCCGCCCCCGCACCACCCACCCGGCAGGGGCACCCGGGGGGGGCGCAGCCCCCGGGACGCCACGCCCTCGACCGGGCCAAGCCCGGAGACGCGCAAGCGCGGAAAACCGCCCCCCGGGGTGGCCAGTGCTGTGACCGCATAGGTTCGCCGGGTTGTCGGTCATGGCAGTTGGATGTGCGGTGACGTCCGATTCGATCGCTGGAGGCGCGGTGGCCGAGCCTGTCCGTGCGCGCAGACTGACGGACCAGGAGGGCCAGCGGCTGCAGCAGATCGTGCACCGGGGCAGCACCAACTCGGTGCGCTACCGGCGCGCGATGATGCTGCTGGCCTCGGCCGGCAGAAACAGGGTGCCGGTGATTGCCCAGCTGGTCCAGGCCGACGAAGACAGCGTGCGTGATGTGATCCACCGGTTCAACGAGATCGGCCTGGCCTGCCTGGACCCTCAATGGGCGGGAGACCGTTCCCGCCTGCTCACCCCTGACGACGAGGACTTCGTCATCCGGACGGCCACCACCCGCCCCGCCAAGCTCGGCCAGCCCTTCACCCGCTGGTCGATCCGCAAACTCGCCGCCTACCTGCGCCGCGTCCACGGACGCGTCATCCGCATCGGCCGGGAAACCTTACGGTGCCTGCTCGCCCGCCGCGGCATCACCTTCCAGCGCACCAAAACCTGGAAGGAGTCCCCCGACCCCGACCGCGACACCAAGCTCGACCGCATCGAGCACGTCCTGGAACACTTCCCGGACCGGGCCTTCGCCTTTGACGAATTCGGGCCCCTGAGCATCCGGCCAACCGGAGGTTCCTGCTGGGCGGAGCAGGGCAAGCCCAACCGACTCCCTGCGACCTACCGCCGCACCCAGGGCGTCACCTACTTCCACGGCTGCTACTCCGTCGGCGACGACCGCTTGTGGGGCGTCAACCGCCGCCGCAAACGCACCGCCAACACCCTGGCCGCACTGAAGACGATCCGCACCGCCCGACCCGACGGCGCCCCCATCTACATCATCCTGGACAACCTATCCGCCCACACCGGCGCGGACATCCGCCGCTGGGCGAAGAAGAACAAGGTCGAAACGTCTCCTGGGCCAACCCGATCGAGGCCCACTTCGGCCCGCTGCGGCAGTTCACCCTGGCGAACTCAAACCACCGCAGCCATCCCGCACAGACCCGGGCTCTGCACCGCTACCTGCGCTGGCGCAACGGCAACACCCGCCACCCCGACGTCCTCGCCGCCCAACACAAGGAACGCGCCCGCATCCGCAGCGAGAAGGGCATCCGCTGGGGCGGAGGCCCCCTCACCCCAGCAGCCTGACCGCTCAACCCGGTGACCGGAAACGATCACTGGGCAGCGCAGTCATCGGCCACGCTCGTCAGGCCGGGAAGGGTGGTACAGGGGTAGCCGAGGTCAAGGACGTGGTAGGGGTTACGCCTGTCCCCGTGCCCGGTGCCGCTTTGCGTACGACCAGGTCACCGCGGTCATCAGGGCCGGGATGGCAAACAACGGGGCGAAAGCGAAGCCCCAGACGGTCTGTGCCGTACCGCTCGACATGTACGTCTGGCTCTCGACGGTGAAAGCGACCACGAGTTGCCACAGTGCCACCAGGACCAGGACCCCCGAGGCGGTCCATGCCAGTGCGGCCAGGGCCCGGGGGCGCAACGGCTGCCACCGGTCGCTGACGAGCAACAGCGGAAACAGAGCGGCCAGCTCGGCCAGGACGGAGAGACCGACGACGTATGCGATGCCCCAGCCCGGGATGTCGAAGACGTCGCGCAGGACCTGGTCGTTGTAGCCCACATAGACACCGGATGCCAAAGCGATGCGCCACAGGCCGGACGGGACGGCGCACAGAGCAACGGCGTGGGCGGCGCGGCGAGCCCAGACAGGAGCAGGCGCGGAGGCGGGGAGAGGGGCGGTCGCTGTCGTCATGACGTACATGCTGGCCCTGGACATGGCGACCGGGCTTCATCCGCTACGGCGGACCGTATCCGCCCTGCGAATGAGGGTGCACCCGCTGAGGGAGGACCTGAGAAGGGCTCAATCGCCGGACAAGCTGGGTTATCCACCCGTCCGGCCGTCGAGGACTTCGCGACCAACACGGCGAACGTTCGCGGTCACAGCACTAGTCGCGGCCCTCCGGGCCGCTGCCGCCGCTCCGGCCCTGTTCGCGCGTCGTGTGCAGGCGGGCCCGGACGTCGTCCACCGGGAGGAACTTCGACCAGCGCTCCGGGAACTCGGACGGCATGTCCCCGCCGTCCTCCTCGTCGTCCGCGTCCTCTTCGCCGTACATTTCGGCGGCCCTCGCCCTCGCCAGCAGCTCCGCCGCGTCGGCCGCCCGCGCGCGCTCGTTCGCCGCGCGGGCCGCCGCCGTGGCGACGGACGGCCAGACGCGGTCGATCGCCGCGTTGACCGCGGCACCGACGAGGACGGCGAAGGCGGAGATGCCTATCCAGAGCAGGAAAGCGATCGGCGCCGCGAGCGAACCGTAGATCGTGGGGCCTTCGACCGTGCTGGTCAGGTAGATGCGGAGCAGGAAGCTGCCCAGTACCCACATGCCGAGCGCCACGAGCGCGCCCGGCACATCCTCCACCCAGGGGGACCGCACGGGAACGGACACGTGGTACAGCGTGGTCAGGAAGGCGATGGAGAGCAGGATGACTACCGGCCAGTACAGGGCTCGGACGACTTCCGTGCCCCATGGCATGAGTTCCACGACCCGGTCGGGGCCGACCACGGCGAGCGGGAGCACGACGGCCCCGATGAGCAGGGCGATGATGTAGAGCAGGAACGCCAGGAGCCTCGTCGCCACGATGCCGCGCTGCCCGTCGAGCCCGTACATGACGGTGATGGTGTCGATGAAGACGTTGACGGCTCGCGACCCGGACCACAGGGCGATGGCGAAGCCGATGGAGATGAGGTCGGGCCGGCCGCCCTGGGTGACGTCCTCCAGCAGCGGCTTGGCGATGTCGTTGACACCGCGGTCGGAGAGGACGGTGCCCACGGCGGTGAGGATGTTCTCCTCGATCGAGGCGACGGTGGTGGTGTTGGTCCAGTCGTCGATGTAGCCGAGCAGGCCGATCAGGCCGAGCATCAGCGGCGGCACGGACAGCAGCGTGAAGAACGCCGCCTCCGCCGCGAGCCCGAGGATGCGGTACTCGATGCACGAGTTGACGGTGTCCTTCAGCAGCAGCCATGCCATCTTCCGCTTCGAGACGTTGCGGTAGAGGACTCGGGCCCGGTGGAGCCGGCCCGAAGGCCGCTCGGGTGTTTCGTTTGCTGCCTGCACCTCCTTACCGTATCGGCATGGCAGCCAGCACCCACACAGTGACCAACCAGGCTCCGCCCCTGGTGGGGTACAACGTCTTCGCCGCGGACCTCGCCCTCACGGAGGCGGTCGGCCGACATGTCGCGCCCGAGCTCCGCGACACGGCGTTCGAGGAGCTTTCGGGGCTCGGGCGGGCGGCGGGCTCGCTCCAGGCGCAGGAGTGGGGCAGGCAGGCCGACGAGCATCCGCCGCGGCTGCGCGCGTACGACCGGTACGGCTACCGGATCGACGAGGTGGAGTTCCATCCGGCCTGGCACCGGCTGCTGGGCCATGCCGTGTCTGCGGGGCTGGTGAGCGCCTGGGGCAGGCCGGGCGGGCATGTCCGCAGGGCGGCCGGTTTCCTGGTGTGGACGCAGGCGGAGGCCGGGCACGGCTGCCCGCTGTCGATGACGCACGCGGCGGTGCCCGCGCTGCGGACCGACCCGGCGCTCGCCGCCGAGTGGGAGCCGCGGCTGACGTCGACGGTGTACGACGAGGAGTTGCGCCCGGCCGCGCTGAAGGGCGGTGTCCTGTTCGGCATGGGGATGACGGAGAAGCAAGGCGGCAGCGACGTACGAGCGAACACGACGCGCGCCGAGCCGCTGGCCGAGGACGGCGCGTACCTCCTTACCGGTCACAAGTGGTTCTGCTCCGCGCCGATGAGCGACGGTTTCCTGGTCCTCGCACAGGCCGCGGGTGGGCTGACCTGTTTCCTGGTGCCCCGGGTACTGGAGGACGGCACGCGCAACGTGTTCCGGATCCAGCGGTTGAAGGACAAGCTGGGCAACCGGTCCAACGCCTCGAGCGAGGTCGAATTCGAGGGGACGTGGGCCCGCCGGGTGGGCGACGAGGGGCGCGGGGTGCGCACCATCATCGGGATGGTGGCGGCGACCCGTCTCGACTGTGTGCTCGGCTCCGCGGCGTTGATGCGGCAGGCGGTTGCGCAGGCGATCCACCACTGCGCGTACCGCAGCGCGTTCGGCGGGCTGCTGATCGACAAGCCGCTGATGCGCAATGTGCTGGCCGATCTGGCCCTGGAGTCGGAGGCGGCGACGACGCTGGGTCTCCGGTTGGCGGCGGCCTACGACGCGGACACGGAGGCGGAGCGGGCGTTCCTGCGGCTGGCGGTGCCCGCGGCCAAGTACTGGGTGACGAAGCGGTGCACGCCGGTGGTGGCGGAGGCACTGGAGTGCCTGGGCGGCAACGGGTACGTGGAGGAGTCGGGCATGCCGCGGCTGCTGCGCGAGTCGCCGCTCAACTCGATCTGGGAGGGCTCGGGCAATGTGCAGGCGCTGGATGCGCTGCGTGCGCTGCAGAGGGAACCGCAGGCGCTGAACGCGTTCCTCCAGGAGGTCGGCAAGGCGCGGGGCGCGGACCACCGGCTGGACGCGGCGATCAAGGACCTTCTGACGGAACTGGCCGACCTGGACGGCATCGAGGCCAGGGCACGGCGGCTGGTGGAGCGTATGGCGCTGGTGCTGCAGGGGTCGCTGCTGGTGCGGTGGGCCCCGTCGGAGGTGTCCGACGCCTTCTGCGCGTCACGGCTGGGCGGCGACCGGGGGGCGGCGTTCGGGACTCTGCCCCACACGATGGGGCTGGCAGCGATCGTGGAGCGGGCGCGCGCCGTCGTGTGAAGGTCGCGGCATGCACCGGGCATGGAACGGGCGCGGGCCGTGTGGAACGGTCCGCGCCCGTGAGCCTTTGTTGGGTGGTGCTGCGCCGACACGGCACCACCCCACCGGCGAACCGGTGTTCCGTCACCTTCGTACACGCGCACGCCTGTTCGCGACGGTTGCAAAGGGTTGCATCCTTGTGTGCCATAACGCGACGCGCGGCGGCCCGAGGAGGCGAGGATGGGGCGGGCCACCCCCGCACACCGGACGCCGGCGTCGCCGAGGAGGGACCATGAAGAGGCCCGTGCAGAACTCATCGCTCGATCTGGCCAGGCTGGCGGCCATGGACAGCGCGGAGGCCATGCGGCTGCTGAAGGGCGTGCGAGACGCGGCGCTCGCGGGCCGCAGGCCCGAGGTCGGGCCCCGGACGGACATCGGCGAGTCGTGGCAGCGCATGCTGCAGCGCGGGGTGGATCCGGACCGGGACCGCAGGGCGGGGCTGCTGCCGCTGGAAGAGATCGAACGGCGAAGACTCTCCTCACCGCTGCTGGAGGTCCTGCCGGTGCTGCGGGACGGGCTGGTCTCGATCGCGGAGGCCGCGCAGCACATCATGGTCGTCGCCGACACCGAGGGCCGCCTGCTGTGGCGAGAGGGCAGTTCGGCGGTCCTGCGCAAGGGCGACTCGCACGGCTTCGTCCTGGGCGCCGGCTGGAACGAGGAACTGGTCGGCACGAACGGAGTCGGCACCCCTCTGGTGTCCCGGCGCCCCGTCCAGGTGCACTCGGCCGAGCATTTCGTCTCCACACACCACGCGTGGACCTGTGCCGGGGCGCCGGTCACCGATCCGCGGGACGGCAGGCTGATCGGGGTCGTCGACATCAGCGGCCCGCTGTCCACCATGCACCCGGCGACGCTGGCTCTGGTCACCTCGGTCACCCGGCTCGCGGAGGCCGAGTTGCGAGGCCGCCACCTCGAGTCGCTCGACCGGCTGCGCAGCGTCGCCGCCCCGCTGCTGGGGCGGCTGGGCGGCCGGGCCCTGGCGGTCGATGTGAACGGCTGGCCGGCGGCTGTGACCGGCATGCCCCCGACGGGTCGGCTGTCGCTGCCGAAGGCGGTCCGGGCGGGCCGGCTCTGGCTGCCGTCGCTCGGGATGTGCACGCTCGAGCCACTGCCGGGCGGCTGGCTGGTACGGGGCGACGGAGCACAGCCGGACGAGGCGGTGCCCGGCCGGGTCGTGCTGGACCTGAGCCGGTCACGGCGGCCCTCGGTGACCGTGACGGGCGGGTCCGGGAGCTGGTCGCACGAGCTGAGTCCGCGCCATGCGGAGCTGCTGTACGTGCTGGCCAGGCACCGGGACGGGCGGACCGCGGCGCAGCTGGCGCAGGACCTCTTCGAGGATCCGACGCGGACGGTGACGGTGCGGGCGGAGATGTCGCGACTGCGCCGTCATCTCGCGCAGATCCTGGCGCACCGCCCCTACCGATTCGCGGAGGAGGTCGAGGTGGAGCTGGTGCTCCCGGAGCGGCCCGAGGACCTGCTGCCGCATTCGACGGCCCCGGCCGTGAGGCGCGGGCGCACGGCGTGAGGCCACCGCCCCAGCCGTGCGCCGCGGGCGCACCCTGTGATTCCACAGCCCGGCCGTGCGCGGGGTACCGCGTGGACCTGGCGGCTAAATACGCTCAAGTGCCTTCCCGGCGGGCATCCAGACCGTGGGTGGTGGACCGAAGGCAGCTCTCGCAGTGCTTGAACCGGTCGGTCCTGAGGTGGTGCCCGATGCGCGGTCCGCGGTCCGCGGCCGCAGCCGGCGCAGGAGTACCAGCCCAGCTCGAACTCCCTACGTCCGAACGACATTGCGCGCGACGAAGGGACGCAGGGTGTCCGCCAACTCCGGCGTCGACATGGCGCTGGTGGCAGCGCGCCTGTGCCTGCCTGGGCGCCCGCCCTCTGGACGACTCTCCCGAGCTGAGTCGTCGTGCCTCGTGTGCTGCACGGCGCAGGGGGTACTCGTCGGCACGCGCCGCCCTGGCCCTGGCGGGCACGCCCGGGCTCGCACCCTGGGAGGAGCACGTGCCGGAACTGCCGGACGTCGAAGGTTTCCGCAAGACGTTGCGCGACTGTGGCACGGGCCGGCGCATCGCGAAGGTCGAGATACGCGATTCCGGCGTTCTGCGTGCCGTCACCCCGCAGCGGCTGCGAAGGGAACTGGAGGGGCGGCGCCTCGGGGTTCCGCGACGCCACGGCAAGTGGCTGCTCAGCCCGGTCGGTGCGGGCCTCACTCTCGTGTGGCATTTCGGCATGACCGGCGAGCTGCTGTGCACCTCTTTGGACGACCCGTTCGAGCGGCATGACCGGGTCGCACTGACGCTCAGCGGCGGGCGGCAGCTTCGCTATCGGGACCAGCGCAAGCTCCAAGGGATTCGGTTGGCCGACAGCGACGCCGCAGTCGAGCGCATCCTGGCCGATCTGGGCCCCGATGCCCTCATCGTGCAGCGGGACGAGTTCGTGGCGCGGATGGCCGCGCATCGGGGTGCCGTCAAAAGCGTGCTGATGGATCAGGCGGTGGTCGCCGGACTCGGGAACCTCCTCAGCGACGAGATCCTCTGGCGGGCACGCCTGTCGCCGAGTCGCCCGGCGCGGGATCTCAGCGACGCGGAGGCTCGCACGCTCCACACGGCGATGCGTCGCGTTCTCACCTCCTCCGTGCGGGCCGCGCGTGTGCCACCGCGTCGCACATGGCTGACCGGCCACCGGGACGACGACGAACCGGCGTGCCCGCGCTGCGGCGGCCGGCTGCGGTCGCGCCGTTTCTCCGGACGCCGCTCCGTCTGGTGCCCGGACTGCCAGCGGTGATCGAGGCAGGCTCTCGGGCGGAGGATCACGCCGCGGTCGGGAGCGGGCCCCGTGGTCGTCGGGCACGCCGCGTCGGCCGGGGCGGTGCGCGGGGATACCGTCGGCGGCGTGGACGGTGATCGTCGCGGGTGGCGCCGGTACCGGTGGGTCCGATCGGTCTGGAGGGCGCGGGGTCGGTCTTCATCGCGTGCATGACCGCCCTGGTGTCGTTCGCGGCTGTCCACCTGCTGCGACGGCCGGTGCGGGTGCGCACGTGAGCGGCCTACGGGGCGACGCAAGCGCGTACGAGACCGCCGGGAATGGCCGTCGAGGGCCGCCGTGCCGACGACGCCTCTGACGTCACGGTGTGGGGATGCCCGCCGGGCGGGCCGGGCGGCCGAGGCGGACCGGGACGCCGGGGGAGTACAGGACGCTGACCGGGTCACCGCCCGGCACGGGGAGTCCGGCCGCCGCGATCAGGTTCTCCTCGCACGTGATCAGTTCGGCGCGGTACAGGGGCCATCGCGGATGGTGGTTGGGCAGATAGGCGGCCCCGCCGAAGAAGGCGTTGTGCATGCCCCAGCGGGCGGTGAGGAAGTGCTCCAGCTCCGTGGGCTCCTCGATTGGTTCACCGGCCCGTACGGTGATGCTGCTGAACGCGCCGCGCGGGCCGGGCCAGCGGCGGGAGCTGGTGTAGGTGACGGTGTCGCCGACGGATCGGACGCTCATCCGGGACCACAGGTACGGCAGGCGGAAACCGACGCGCCCCATCGCCACGGGTATCAGCCGTGACGCGTCCATCGACCGGAAGACGACACCGCGCCGGCCGTGCGCGTCGACGGAGTACAGGCGCACGTTGGTCTCCGGGAAGGTCCCGAGGTACGGGACGCCGGGCAGCCGGAGCCACCCGACCCGATGCATACGGAAGGCGACGAGCCCGATGTACGTGACCCCGTCATGCGTGTCGGGGGCGACGCCGTCGGGCAGGAGCTTCGCCACGGCGCCCGGTTCGACAGCCCAGTGGATGAAGCAGAGGTCGAGCCACTGCTGGGTGAGGAGCGGGTTGTGTATGGCGGTGGGGGCGTCAGGGGTGATGGAAACCGGCTTCTGCACGGCGCCAGAATGCCAGAGGCTCCGGTGACCGTCACCGGACGGGCGGCCCCGTCGATGTGCGTGCGGCGAGGCGGAGCCGCAGTGCCTCGAGCGTCGGCAGCGCCGGCGCACGGCGAGCACCCTTCGTGGTGCGGAAGCCGGGCGCGTAGCGGTCCACCTGCTCCTCGGCGCGGTCGGCCATGGCTTCCTGCTCCCAGGGGTCCCAGGCACCCGTGATGCCGGCCCGCGCCCGCGTCGCCGCGGATGTCGTGCGGGACGCGTGTGTACCCCCACGCCGACTCCGTGCCCGCCGGGGAGCGACTCGCGTCAGCGGTGGTCATCTGCCCGAACAGGACGATGAGTTCGTCGGGCGCGTGGCCGCAGGCCGGCTGGGCGGCGAACCGTGTCAGGCCGTCCACGCCCGGTGGACCGTCCCGGGCGTCGACGCAGGACGGCGCATCGGCCGTCCGCCAGGGGGTGGGCGAGAACTCTGGGCGCGTCCAGCGGAGCCCGTCCCGTTCAAGGCCGAGGGTCGCGATAACGGGGGAGGCGGGGGCGAGCGGACAGAAGGCGCTGAAACTGTCAGGTGAGGTTCTTCTCCTCGCAGCGAGATGCTTCGGCAGCGGGTGATGTGTGCGCCGCGGGCGCACGGCGTGATGCCGGGGCCCCTGCCGTGAGGCGCGGGCGCACCCGTGATTCCGTGCCCCGGCCGTGCGCCGCGGGCGCGCCCCGTGATTCTCTGGCCAGCATGAGCACCATCACTGTGACCACCTGGTCCCTGGAGCAGACCTCCCCCGCGGACCTGCGACCCGCGGCTGTTCCTGGGGACGACATACGGATCATCCGGGCCGAGGTGCCCTCGCCCGAGTTCAGCCGCTTCCTGTACACGGCTGTCGGCGGGGACATCCGCTGGACCGACCGGCTCGGCATGACGTACGCCGAGTGGCAGGAGTGGGTCGATCGTCCGGGGGTCGAGACGTGGGTCGCGTACGAGAAGGGGACGCCGGCCGGTTACGTGCAGCTCGAGGCACAGGACGAGGGGGCGGTCGAGATCGTCTACTTCGGTCTGATCCCGGCTTTCCGCGGGCGCCGGATCGGCGGTCACCTGCTGTCGCAGGGGGTGGCCCGGGCATGGGATCTGGCCGAGCGGTGGCCCGGTCTTCCGCAGACGAAGCGGGTGTGGCTGCACACCTGCTCGAAGGACGGCCCGCACGCGATGGACAATTACCTGCGGCGCGGTTTCCGCCTGTTCGACACCAAAGTCGATCAGGAGCCCGAGGTCGAGACGCCCGGCCCCTGGCCCGGCGCGGCGATCTGAAGGGCCGGCGTGCGGACGGCCGGCCGTCCGCACGCCGGTGACCCATGACACATTGTCTCGCTATGCGGGACAGTGATGTCCACATCTTGGATGAAGGTGGACTGGGTCCAAAGTGGCATGACACGCTTCCGTCATGTCCAGCACTGGAATTGCCTTGGTGAGTCGGCGGCACGTCGACCTCGGCCGCATGTCCAGCGCCATCTGTCCGGCCTGCTGAGAGCCCAGCACCGCCGCACTCCCCTTGTCTTCACCCCGCCCTGCGCACCGTCGCGCTCTCCGCGCGAGTGTGCAGCTCAGAGCCGCCCTCCTGCAGTCTCGAAGGACTATCACCATGGCCGCCATCCCCGAAAAGCCCGCCTCCGCCACGCCCCGTCGCAAGGCCGGACGCCACCGCGGCGAGGGCCAGTGGGCCATGGGCCACCACACGCCGCTCAACGGCAACGAGCAGACCAAGAAGGACGACGACGGTCTCAATGTGCGGACACGCATTGAGACGATCTACGCGCACCGCGGTTTCGACTCGATCGACGGTGCCGACCTGCGCGGGCGCATGCGCTGGTGGGGCCTCTACACCCAGCGCAAGCCCGGGATCGACGGAGGCAAGACCGCGATCCTGGAGCCGGAGGAGCTGGACGACGAGTTCTTCATGCTGCGGGTGCGCATCGACGGCGGCCGGCTGACCACCGAGCAGCTCCGGGTGATCGGCGAGATCTCGGAGGAGTTCGCGCGCGGCACCGCCGACCTCACCGACCGGCAGAACGTGCAGTACCACTGGATCCGGATCGAGGACGTCCCGGAGATCTGGCGGCGCCTGGAGGCCGTGGGCCTGTCGACGACCGAGGCGTGCGGCGACACCCCGCGCACCATCCTCGGCTCGCCGGTCGCCGGGATCGCACAGGACGAGATCGTGGACGGCACCGCCGCCATCGACGAGATCCACCGCCGGTTCATCGGCAACAAGGAATTCTCCAACCTGCCCCGTAAGTTCAAGACGGCGATCTCCGGCTCCCCGCTGCTGGACGTGGCGCACGAGATCAACGATGTCGCCTTCGTCGGGGTGAACCACCCCGAGCACGGTCCCGGCTTCGACCTGTGGGTCGGCGGCGGCCTGTCCACCAACCCCAAGCTCGGTGTGCGGCTCGGCGCGTGGGTCCCCCTCGACGAGGTCCCCGATGCCTGGGAAGGCGTCATCTCGATCTTCCGTGACTACGGCTACCGCCGGCTGCGCAACCGCGCGCGCCTGAAGTTCCTGGTCGCCGACTGGGGCGCCGAGAAGTTCCGCCAGGTGCTGGAGGACGAGTACCTGGGGCGCAAGCTGGTCGACGGCCCCGCCCCCGAGCAGCCCGTCGAGCACTGGCGCGACCACGTCGGCGTCCACCGCCAGCAGGACGGCCGGTTCTACGTCGGCTTCGCGCCGCGCGTCGGACGTGTGGACGGCGCGACGCTCACCAAGATCTCAGAGCTCGCCGCGGCGCACGGCTCCGGCCGGCTGCGGACCACCGTCGAGCAGAAGATGATCGTGCTCGATGTCGCCGAGGATCAGGTCGACTCGCTCGTCTCCGGTCTCGAGGCCCTGGACCTGAAGGTCAAGCCGTCGCCTTTCCGGCGGGGCACAATGGCCTGCACGGGCATCGAGTTCTGCAAGCTCGCCATCGTCGAGACCAAGGCCCGCGGCTCCGCGCTCATCGACGAACTCGAGCGCCGGCTCCCGGAGTTCGACCAGCCCATCACGATCAACATCAACGGCTGCCCCAACGCCTGCGCCCGCATCCAGGTCGCGGACATCGGTCTCAAGGGCCAGCTCGTCCTCGACGACGAGGGCAACCAGGTCGAGGGCTACCAGGTCCACCTCGGCGGCGCGCTGGGTCTCGACCCGGCGTTCGGCCGCAAGGTCCGCGGTCTGAAGGTCACCTCGGCCGAGCTTCCGGACTACGTCGAGCGGGTCGTCAGGCGCTTCGAGGAGGAGCGCGAGGACGGCGAGCGCTTCGCGACCTGGGCGGCCAGGGCGTCCGAGGAGGCTCTGTCATGAGCGAGCGGGCTGCACCGTTCTACTGCCCCTACTGCGGCGACGAGGACCTGCGTCCCAGCGAAGAAGGTCACGGCGCCTGGGAATGCGCGGCATGCAATCGAGCCTTCCAGTTGAAGTTCCTCGGGTTGCTGACCCGCGGACTTCAGCGCAACGACCGTGGAGGGGAAGAGATATGACGACGGTTCAGGCCGAGCGGGATCTCAAGTCGCTGGCCGAGCGGGCCGGACGCGAGCTCGAGGACGCCTCGGCTCTCGAGATCCTCAAGTGGGCCACCGACACCTTCGGCCCGCGTTTCTGCGTCACCTCCTCGATGGAGGACGCGGTGGTCGCCCACCTCGCCTCCCGTGCCATGCCCGGCGTCGACGTCGTCTTCCTCGACACCGGCTACCACTTCGAGGAGACCATCGGCACCCGCGACGCGGTGGACGCGGTGATGGACGTCAACGTCATCACGCTCACCCCCCGCCGCACGGTCGCCGAGCAGGACGCCGAGTACGGCCCGAAGCTGCACGACCGCGACCCCGACCTGTGCTGTGCCCTGCGCAAGGTCAAGCCCCTCGAAGAGGGCCTGACCGCGTACGACGCGTGGGCCACGGGCCTGCGCCGCGACGAGTCCCCGACCCGGGCGAACACCCCGGTCGTCGGCTGGGACGAGAAGCGGCAGAAGGTCAAGGTGTCGCCGATCGCCCGCTGGACGCAGGACGACGTGGACGCCTATGTCGCCGAGCACGGTGTGCTCACCAACCCGCTGCTGATGGACGGCTACGCCTCCGTGGGCTGCGCGCCCTGCACCCGCCGGGTGCTCGAGGGCGAGGACGCACGCGCCGGCCGCTGGGCCGGCCGGGGCAAGACGGAGTGCGGGCTGCACGGCTGATGACGGACCACAGGGAAGTTCAGGAGAACCAAGTGACCGGAGCCACGATCTGGCTCACGGGTCTGCCGAGCGCCGGCAAGACCACGATCGCGTACGAGCTGGCGGGCCGGCTGCGCGAAGAGGGCCACCGTGTCGAGGTGCTCGACGGTGACGAGATCCGCGAGTTCCTGTCGGCGGGCCTCGGTTTCACCCGTGAGGACCGGCACACCAACGTGCAGCGGATCGGTTTTGTCGCCGAACTGCTGGCGTCCAACGGTGTGAAGACCCTGGTGCCGGTCATCGCCCCGTACACCGACAGCCGCGAGGCGGTGCGCAAGCGCCACCAGCAGGAGGGCACCGCGTACGTGGAGGTGCACGTGGCCACTCCGGTGGAGGTGTGCTCGGTACGCGATGTGAAGGGGCTGTACGCCAAGCAGGCCGCGGGCGAGATCAGCGGGCTGACCGGGGTCGACGACCCGTACGAGGAGCCCGAGTCGCCCGATCTGCGGATCGAGTCCCACCACCAGACCGTGCGGGAATCCGCCGACGCGGTCCACGCACTGCTCGCCGAAAGGGGTCTGGCATGACGACCGCCGCCACTGTGCACGAGGGCGTCGACAGCCCGTACGCGCTCTCCCACCTGGACGCGCTCGAGTCCGAGGGCGTGCACATCTTCCGCGAGGTGGCGGGCGAGTTCGAGCGGCCGGTGATCCTCTTCTCCGGCGGCAAGGACTCGATCGTCATGCTGCATCTGGCGCTGAAGGCGTTCGCCCCGGCTGCCGTTCCGTTCACGCTGCTGCACGTGGACACCGGGCACAACTTCCCCGAGGTACTGGAGTACCGCGACCGGACGGTCGCCCGGCACGGGCTGCGGCTGCATGTCGCCTCCGTGCAGGAGTACATCGACGCCGGCAAGCTGCGCGAGCGCCCGGACGGGACCCGCAACCCGCTGCAGACCGTGCCGCTGACCGAGGCCATCCAGCAGCACCGTTTCGACGCGGTGTTCGGCGGCGGCCGTCGCGACGAGGAGAAGGCCCGCGCCAAGGAGCGGGTGTTCAGCCTGCGGGACGAGTTCTCCCAGTGGGATCCGCGCCGTCAGCGCCCCGAGCTGTGGCAGCTCTACAACGGCCGCCACGCGCCCGGCGAGCATGTGCGGGTCTTCCCGCTGTCCAACTGGACCGAGCTGGACGTGTGGCAGTACATCCAGCGCGAGAAGATCGAGCTTCCCGAGATCTACTTCGCGCACGAGCGTGAGGTGTTCAAGCGCTCCGGCATGTGGCTGACCGCCGGCGAGTGGGGCGGCCCCAAGGACACAGAGACGCCCGAGAAGCGGCTGGTCCGCTACCGCACCGTCGGTGACATGTCCTGCACCGGCGCCGTCGACTCCGACGCCACCACGCTGGACGCCGTGATCACCGAGATCGCCGCCTCCCGTCTCACCGAGCGGGGTGCCACCCGCGCCGACGACAAGCTGTCTGAGGCTGCGATGGAAGACCGCAAGCGCGAAGGGTACTTCTAGAGATGACCACCCCCACCGAGCAGCTGGCCGAGCAGCTCTCCGCCACGACCCTGCTGCGTTTCGCCACCGCGGGGTCGGTCGACGACGGCAAGTCCACCCTGGTCGGGCGCCTGCTGCACGACTCCAAGTCGGTCCTCGCCGACCAGTTGGAGGCGGTCGAGCACGCGTCGCGCAGCCGGGGCCAGGAGGCGCCGGACCTGGCGCTGCTCACCGACGGCCTGCGGGCCGAACGCGAGCAGGGCATCACCATCGACGTGGCGTACCGCTACTTCGCGACGCCCCGGCGCCGGTTCATCCTCGCCGACACCCCCGGGCATGTGCAGTACACCCGCAACATGGTCACCGGGGCCTCGACGGCCGAGCTGGCGGTCGTGCTCGTCGACGCCCGCAACGGCGTCGTCGAGCAAACCCGCCGCCATGCCGCGGTCGCCGCGCTGCTGCGCGTGCCGCATGTGGTGCTGGCCGTCAACAAGATGGACCTCGTCGACTACGCGGAGCCCGTCTTCGCGAAGATCGCGGAGGAGTTCACCGCGTACGCGGCGTCCCTCGGCGTCCCCGAGATCACCGCGATCCCGATCTCGGCCCTCGCCGGCGACAACGTGGTGGACCCGTCCGCGAACATGGACTGGTACGGCGGCCCGACGGTGCTCGAGCATCTCGAGACCGTGCCCGTCAGCCATGACCTGACCGGCTGCCACGCCCGGCTGCCCGTGCAGTACGTGATCCGTCCGCAGACCGCCGAGCACCCCGACTACCGCGGCTACGCGGGCCAGATCGCCGCCGGCACGTTCCGCGTCGGCGAGTCGGTGACCGTCCTGCCGTCGGGCCGTACGTCGAAGGTCTCCGGCATCGACCTCCTCGGCAAGTCCGTGGACGTCGCCTGGACGCCGCAGTCGATCACCCTCCTGCTGGAGGACGACATCGACATCTCCCGCGGCGACATCATCGTGCCGACCCATGATGCCCCGCCGACCACGCAGGACGTCGAGGCGACGGTCTGCCACGTCGCGGACCAGCCGCTCACCGTCGGCCAGCGGGTGCTGCTCAAGCACACCACCCGCACGGTGAAGGCGATCGTCAAGGAGATCCCCTCGCGGCTCACCCTCGACGACCTGTCCCAGCACCCGGCTCCGGGGCAGCTCGTCGCCAACGACATCGGTCGCGTCAAGGTCCGCACGGCCGAGCCGCTGGCTCTCGACTCGTACGCGCACTCCCGGCGCACCGGCTCGTTCCTGCTGATCGACCCGGCCGACGGCACCACACTCGCCGCCGGTATGGCCGGGGAGGCGTTCGCCGCCGAAACGGCGCAGGCCGGGCAGCCCACGGACGACGCCGAATGGGACTTCTGATGGCCGACATCTACTCGACCTTCGCCAAGGAGGGCGGCCGTGTCGGCAGCGGCGCCCTCGGCGCGGGCACGGGCGGAGTGGCGCGATGTGCGCGATGTGCGCGATGACGTACGCGCACTGCCCGCGCGCCCACAGCCCCCGTACCCCGCACCGCCGAAGACCTGACACTTTGCCGACGACCCGGCCGCGTCCGACATGACGTAGAGACCGGGCCTACGAGAGGAAACCCTCCCGTGCAAGCCACTCGTACCTTCCTGGGCCGCGGCCTCGCCGCAGCCGCCGCACTGCCGCTGCTCGCCGTGGCGCTCACGGCATGCGGCTACGGCTCCCAGGCCAAGGACGACTCGGTCGCTCCCGCCGCCAAGGGCGAGAAGATCGGCGGTCTCGACACGGTGAAGATCGGGTACTTCCCCAATCTCACCCACGCCACGGCCCTGGTCGGCCACCAGGAGGGCATCATCCAGAAGGAGCTCGGCGGCACCCAGCTGTCCGCGTCGACCTTCAACGCCGGCCCCTCGGAGATCGAGGCGCTGAACGCGGGCTCGATCGACATCGGCTTCATCGGCCCCTCCCCCTCCATCAACGGTTTCGCCAGGTCCAAGAGCAAGAGCCTGCGGATCATCGGCGGTTCCGCTTCCGGCGGCGTCAAGCTCGTCGTGAACCCCGAGAAGATCAAGACCCTCGACGACGTCAAGGGCAAGAAGATCGCCACCCCGCAGCTCGGCAACACGCAGGACGTGGCGTTCCTCAACTGGATCTCCGAGAAGGGCTGGAAGGTCGACGCCGAGACCGGCAAGGGCGACGTGTCCGTGGTGCGCACCGAGAACAAGGTGACCCCGAACGCCTACCTGTCCGGCTCCGTCGACGGCGCCTGGGTGCCCGAGCCGACCGCCTCGAAACTCGTGAGCGACGGTGCGAAGGTGCTGCTCGACGAGTCGGATCTGTGGCCCGACAAGAAGTTCGTTATCACGAACATCATCGTGTCGCAGAAGTTCCTGAAGGAGCACCCGGCCGTCGTCGAGGCGGTGCTGCGCGGCACGGTGAAGACGAACGCCTGGATCAACGCCAACCCCGACAAGGCGAAGGAGTCGGCGAACGCGAAGCTCCAGGAGCTGACGGGCAAGCCGCTGCCTCCCAAGGTCATCGACCCCGCCTGGAAGTCCATCCGGTTCACCGACGACCCGCTGGCGGCGACGCTCGACGCGCAGGCCGACCACGCGGTGAAGGCCGGTCTGCTCCAGCAGCCCGACCTCGCCGGTATCTACGACCTGGGGCCGCTGAACAAGGTCCTCGAGGCCGAGGGTGGTTCCGCGGTCTCCGACGCCGGACTCGGCGTCAAGTAAACCCATCAGCCGAGTTCCCAGGAGGTGACGACCATGGCCACTGCCATCGCCAAGGCCGAGGACCGCGTGATCGTCGAGCACGAGTACGCGGCTCGCATCGGGCATGTCTCCAAGTCCTTCAACGGGCCGACCGGGCCGCAGCTCGTCCTGGACGACATCACACTCGATGTCGCGCCGGGCGAGTTCGTCACCCTCCTGGGGGCCTCCGGCTGCGGCAAGTCGACGCTGCTGAACCTGGTCGCCGGGCTCGACCGACCGACCGCGGGGTCCATCGAGACCCCCGGCGGGCGGCCCGCCCTGATGTTCCAGGAGCACGCGCTGTTCCCGTGGCTGACCGCGGGCAAGAACATCGAACTCGCGCTGCGGCTGCGCGGCGTGCCGAAGGCGGCGCGCCGCCAGGAGGCGGAGCGGCTGCTGGAGCTGGTACGGCTCAAAGGCGCGTACGGCAAGCGGGTGCACGAGCTGTCGGGCGGTATGCGCCAGCGCGTCGCGATGGCACGCGCGCTCGCCCAGGACAGCCAACTTCTGCTGATGGACGAGCCGTTCGCGGCGCTCGACGCCATCACCCGGGACGTGCTGCACGACGAGCTGACCCGGATCTGGCGGGAGACGAACGTCTCGGTCCTCTTCGTCACACACAACGTCCGTGAGGCGGTGCGGCTCGCGCAGCGAGTGGTGCTGCTGTCGTCACGGCCGGGGCGTGTCGCCCGCGAGTGGAGCGTCGACATCGAGCAGCCGCGACGTATCGAGGACACCGCCGTGGCGGAGCTGTCCGTCGAGATCACCGAAGAACTGCGTGGGGAGATCCGCCGACATGGCCAGCACTGACACGACCGCGACGGCCGCCGGGAAGGGCGTCACCAAGACCGACGATCTGGCCGGCCTGGAGGCGGGACTCGACGCACTGGACGCGGTGCAGGTCAACCGCGCCCCAGTGCGCCAGGTGCTGGTGCAGAAGGTGCTGCCGCCGCTCACTGCCGTGGCGCTCGTACTGGTCGCCTGGCAGGTGCTGGTATGGGCGGAGGTCACGGAGGACTACAAGCTGCCCGCGCCCTCCGCTGTGTGGGACAGCCTGTCCGGCATGTGGCTCCAGGGCACTCTGCTGGAGGTCATCTGGACCAGCGTGTCGCGCGGTCTGCTCGGCTTCCTGCTGGCGCTCGCCATCGGCACCCCGCTCGGCCTGCTGGTCGCCCGGGTGAAATTCGTCCGTGCGGCGATCGGTCCGATCCTCTCGGGTCTGCAGTCCCTGCCGTCCGTGGCCTGGGTGCCCCCGGCAGTCATCTGGCTCGGCCTGAACGACAAGATGATGTTCGCCGTCATCCTGCTGGGCGCGGTCCCCTCGATCGCCAACGGCCTGGTGTCCGGCGTCGACCAGGTGCCGCCGCTGTTCCTGCGCGCGGGCCGTACACTCGGCGCGACCGGGCTCAAGGGCACCTGGCACATCGTGATGCCGGCGGCGCTGCCGGGCTATGTGGCGGGCCTCAAGCAGGGCTGGGCGTTCTCCTGGCGTTCACTGATGGCCGCCGAGATCATCGCCTCCTCCCCCGACCTCGGCCTCGGACTCGGCCAGTTGCTGGAGAACGGCCGCAACAACGCCGACATGCCGGGCGTGTTCCTCGCCATCCTGCTGATCCTCGTCGTCGGCATCGCCGTCGACCTGCTGATCTTCAGCCCGCTGGAGCGGTGGATGCTCCGCAATCGCGGGCTGCTCGTCAAGAGCTGAGTACACGATGAACGATCCTGTCCTGCTCGTCGTCGCCCACGGCAGCCGAGACCCGCGCCACGCGGCGACCGTCCACGCCCTCACCCGGCGGGTACGGTCGCTGCGGCCCGGCCTGCGCGTGGAGACGGCGTTCCTCGACTTCAACGCCCCGGCGGTGCCCCAGATCCTCGGGCGTCTGGCGACCGACGGCGTGCGGGACGTGGTGGCGCTGCCGCTGCTGCTGACCCGCGCCTTCCACGCCAAGGCGGACATCCCGGCGGTGCTGCGGCAGGCGCCCCCGTCGCTGCGTGTGCGGCAGGCCGAGGTCCTCGGCCCGTCGCCGCTGCTGCTCGGCGCGGTCGAGCGGCGGCTGTACGAGGCGGGGCTCCGCCCTGCGGACAAGAGCTCGACGGCCCTGGTGCTGGCCGCGGCGGGCTCCACGGACCCGGAGGCGATCGCAGTGATCGCTCACACAGCGCGGGAGCTGCGGCACACCGGTTGGTGCGCCGTGCGGCCTGCGTTCGCCTCCGCATCTCTGCCTCGGACCGAGGACGCCGTCCGCTCGCTGAGGGCCGAGGGCCACTCACGCGTGGCGGTCGCCCCGTACGTGATCGCCCCCGGCCGGCTCCCCGACCGCATCGCGGCCGGAGCGGGTGAGGCGGATGTGATCGCGGACGTGCTGGGCGCGTCTCCCGAACTGGCGCGGCTGTTGCTGGAGCGCCACGACGAGGCACGGATCGAGTACGCGTCGGCGATCTCCGCGTAGTGCCTCTCGTCCGGGCCTTGCCGGGCTCGCGCGGCCGCGGCGGGACGGTCGGACTGACGACTCAGTCGAAGACCAGGCTGCCGGTGCGGGAGCGCTTCAGCTCGAAGAGGTCGGGATGGTTCGCGAGGACACGGAAGCTGTCGAAGAGCTCTGCGGCTTCCCTGCCCCGCGGGATCGAGTTCAGCACCGGTCCGAACCAGACGGTGCCGTCGACGTGGATCGTCGGCGTACCGACATAGGCGTCGGCGCCCGGGTCCTTGCCGGCGTCGTGGCTGCTGCGGACGGCGTCGTCGTACGCGGGGTCGTGCGCGGCCTCGGCCAGGTGGGCGGGCAGACCGAGTGCGGCGAGGGAGGTCACGACGACCTCGTCGAAGTCCTCGTTCTTCTCCTGGTGGATGCGGGTGCCGAAGGCGGTGTAGAGCTCGCGCAGCGCCTCGTCGCCGTACCGCTCGGCGACGGCGGCGGCGACCCGCACCGGGCCGATCGACTTGTCGACCAACTCGCGGTACCAGTCCGGTAGTTCGTTTCCCACATTGTGGAAGTACAAGCTCATCACCCGGAAGCGGAGCCTCAGCGCACGCTCCTGTTCGACCTCCAGCATCCAGCGGGAGGTGATCCAGGCGAAGGGGCAGGCGGGATCGAAGTAGAAGTCGACCGCAGTCCTGTCGTTGGTGTTCGTGTTCCCGTGGCCGTTGCTGCTGTCCCTGATGGTCATGCGATCGACCCTAGCCATCAAGTGGCCTGTCGGCGTGGGCCATTCACGCCCCGACCGAGTGGGCCATTTTCACTTCGACGTCGACGAGGGCGGTGAGCTCGGCGAGTGTCATCGAACCGGCACGTCTGCGATCGCGGGCAAAGGCGTCGGCCGTGCGCAGCAGCACGTCGACGACCGGTGTGGGCACCCCGTGCAGTCGGCCGAGCAGCGTCACCTCGCCGTTGAGGTAGTCGGCCTCGATGGTGCCCGTACCGCGGGTCAGGTTCTGCAACGACGAGCCGCCGCCGCGCGGACCGTCCCCGGGCAGACGCAGCTCCATCCGCCCGGAGCGGGCGTCGCTTTCCTCTGCA
This sequence comes from Streptomyces sp. NPDC096176, assembly GCF_044763255.1. Taxonomy (NCBI): domain Bacteria; kingdom Bacillati; phylum Actinomycetota; class Actinomycetes; order Kitasatosporales; family Streptomycetaceae; genus Streptomyces; species Streptomyces sp. NPDC096176. The sequence goes on from NZ_JBIWFV010000016.1 coordinate 129,536, forward strand.
GCGCTCACCACGTCGATCCCGGCAGCCGCGAGCACCGCCCGCCCCTCGGCGGCCGCGCGGGATCTTGCACTGATCCGGGCTCGGTCGTCGGCGTCCGTCCGGCCGTGCGGCGTCAGGCCCGGGTCATCTCCACCAGTTTCACGACCGTGTTCCAGTTGCGGCTGGTCGCGACGACGCCCTTCAGCAGACCGGGCCTCGACAAGGCCGCCGCGAGCTTCGAGCGGCCGAGGCCCTCCGGCGCGTACAGGTACAGCGCCCGGTCGCCGAGCCGGAACTCCTCCGGGAGATGGGCCGCGGTGTCGATCGAAGCCAGCCGCTGCGATGCCACGGTCTCGGAGAAAAAGGTGACGTGGAGCTGTTTGCCCTCCAGCGAGGCGGCAGGGAAGGGGCAGGCGTCGGCGACCGCCTGCAGATAGGCGCCGCTGCGTACGAGTGTGTCGACACGGAAGCCGAAGGCCTTCTCGACGGCCGCCTCGATCCCGGCGGCCAGCGCGTGCTCGTCGGTGTCCGCGCTGCTGAAGGCGGCATTGCCGCTCTGCAGATAGGTGGCGATGTCACCGTGGCCCAAGTCACCCAGCACGGCGCGGAGTTGTGCCATGGGGACCTTCCTGCTGCCGCCCACGTTGATCCCGCGCAGGAGTGCCACGTACTGCGTCGTCATGCTCAAAAGATAACGACCTCCGCCGCGACAGGGAGCCCACTCCCTGTCGCGGCGGAGGTCGTAAGGCGGTCGCCATGCCCCGTGGGGGAGGGCACGGCGACCGCCGGTCCTGCGGCGAGCGCGCCGCCGGTGTGAGCGGCGGGGGGGGGGGCGGGGGGCGGCCGCGTCCCCCCGGCCGAACCGGGGGAGCCCGGGGGTGTTGGGTGTGGGGACTTAGCGCACGGGCTGGTTGTGGGGT
>NZ_JBIWFV010000017.1:0-104562 GCF_044763255.1 Streptomyces sp. NPDC096176
CAAGAATCAACGCGCATCTCCAGCAGCACGAGCACCACAACCCGGCGGTCTGAAAATCGCTGGATACACGGGCAGTCCAGGCGAAAACGACCTCTAAGAAGTCGTCTCATTTGCCCCGGGATGCCTTCAGCCATCACAGGATGGCCGACGATATGGTCGCGCTGGTCGACCCCCCAGTGCGGCCCTGTCCGCTCGTCGGCTGCCGCGATGGGGCGGTCATCGCACTCTGCGCTGTGCTGCGGTGACGACCAGGCTGACACCCGAACTCTCGACTGAAACTCAAGGAACCCCATGACTCTGCAGCCGATCGTCTCGCCCGAAGAGTGGGAGGCGGCTCGACAAGAACTCCTGGTCGAAGAGAAGGCGCTCATGAAGGAGCGTGACGCCCTCGCCGCGAAGCGTCGGCGAATGCCCTGGATGGCGGTTGACAAGGAGTACCGGTTCGAGGGCCCGGCCGGCGGGCTGAGCCTGCTCGACCTGTTCGAGGGTCGTCGACAGCTGATTGTGTACCGGGCGTTCTACGCGCCTGATGTGACGACGTATCCGTCGACGGGCGGCTCGTATCCGGAGCGGGCGTGCGCCGGCTGCTCGTTCCTCGCCGACCAAGTGGCGCACCCAGCACATCTCAACGCGCGGGACACGACGTTGGCATTCGTGTCGCGTGCACCACAGGCCGACATTCGCGGGCTACAGGAGCGCATGGGATGGCACCTCATCCCTTGGTACACCCTGACTGACGACTTCGACGCCGACTTCGGCGTCGACCAGATGCACGGGACCAACGCATTCATCCGCGACGGCGACCGGATCTTCCGCACCTACTTCGTGTCCGACCGAGGCGACGAGCAGATGGGCAACACCTGGAATTACCTCGACATCACGGCGCTTGGACGACAGGAGGAATGGGAGGACTCACCGCAGGGCTACCCGCAGACGCCGCCGTATCTTTGGTGGAACTACCACGACAGGTACGGGGCAACCCCGATTGGAGCCCGGGACTAAGAGGCGGTTTGCGAGTTGATGTCCGGTTCATCGTTAAACTTGGGTGAGAGGTGCTGATCGGTCCTCCGCGCCGGAGAAGAGCGCGAACCGACCCGCCAGGGCTTCTTCATCAACCTCAGCATCGTCGCCGATATCCCCGGATGACTTGCACCCTCGACCTCAACCTTGGTTTAGGTGCAACACTCGGCGCATGAAGATCACAAACAGCAGCACCATTCTCTTCCGCAACACCATGCGCATCACCGACGGCCACCTCGACGGCTTCCGGCACGCCATCACGCAGGCGGTGACATTCGCTCAAGGGCACGGCCCCCAGCTCATGGTGGAGGTCTTCATCGACGAGGAGCGGATGCTGGCGCACAGCTTCCAGCTTTACCGCGACTCCGATGCCATCCGTGCTCACTGGCGGCTGTCGGATCCGTACATCCGCGAGGTGATGGAGCACTGCACCGTGCAGCACTTCGAGATATTCGGTGCGCCGGACCATGACATCGTGGCGGCCCTCAAGACCCCCGACGGCGGATCCTTCCCCTTCGTCATCTCGCCCCGCCTCGCCGGCTTCAACCGTCTCGAGACGCCTGGCCGGGGTGAATCACCCTCTTAGAGGTCGGTTCATGAGTCTTTGAGTATGTCTGTCCTCGCCTGATGGTGTGAGTGCGGGCGGAATCCGCTGGCCCGTAGCCGGTGATCTGTTGGTGTGGCGGAGTGAGTGAACGCAAGCCGTACCCAAGCGACCTATCGGATGGGCAGTGGTCGTTGATCCAGCTGGTGATCACAACGTGGAAAGACCGGCACCACTCGGTCAGCGGGCACCAGGGCGCCTATGTGATGTGGGAGATCGTGAACGCAATCCTCTACCAGGGCCGGACCGGCTGCCAGTGGACCTACCTCCCGCACGACCTGCCGCCGAAGAGCGCGACGTACTACTACTTCGCCGCCTGCCGGGACGACGGGACCGACCAGGTCATCCATGAACTCCTGCGCTGCCAGGTCCGTGAGAGGGCCCGCCGATCAGAGGACCCGACCCTGGTGGTGCTGGGCACGCAGAGTGTCCACCGAGACGGACAGCGCACAGGCCGTTCTTCCCGTTCGGCAGGCGGAGGGCTGTCGGACGCCGGTGTGGCCACCGGCCGACGGCGACCAGCGCCCGAGATGCACTTCGCGGGAGTCTCAAGAACCAGGCGCCACCCGTTGAAGGTGGAGCTTCCCGCGGAGGACCAGGCGCTGGAGATCCTCAGCACCCACGCGGGCCGGGAACGCGTCGCCGCGGAACCCGGCGCGGCCCGTGAAGTTCGGAGCGCGCCCACACCCTCGCCGCCGAATTCGCCGCCCTGCCGGGCCCGTCCGAGATCCACCCCGCGGTGGAGGCCCTGGTCCCGGGCCTGAACCCGGCCGAGCGGGCGGGCAGAGCGCGTTGCTTGAATGGCGGTCATGGCCGAACCGATAAATCCCGCGCCGCCCGCACCACGAACCGTCACCTACGCAGAGTCCGGCCCCGCCCGGGGAAAGCTCCTCGACGTCCACACGCCGCCCACCACGGCCCCCTGCCGGGCCGGCGTGCTGCTGTGGCACGGCATCGGCCCGGACGAGCGCCGTGTCCTCGCCCCCCTCGCCCGGGCGACGGCTGCACTCGGGGTGACGGTGTTCGTGCCGGACTGGCGCCCCGACGGCCCGGACGGCGGCCGGTCGCATCTACTGGCGTCCCTCGCGTTCGTCCGCGACCACGCGGCCGACTTCGGTGTCAGCGGCGACCGCATCGTGCTGGCCGGCTGGTCGGCCGGCGCCGGCGCCGCGGTCGGTGTCGCCCTGCGCCCCGGCGTGCTGCCGCGATGGCATCCGCACGCGATCGTCGCCGTCGCCGGTGACTACACCCGCCCGGCCCGCACCACCGGAGTGGCACCGCTGGAGGAGCCGGCCGTGCCCGGCCTGCCGCAGGTGCCCGTGGCACTCGTCCACGGTACGGCAGACGCTCAGGTGGACAGCCGGCACTCCCGTCGGCTGCAGGCCGCGCTGCGGCAGCGGAACTGGCCGGTCCGGCTCACCGAGCCGACCACCGACCACGCCGGCGTCATCATGTGCGCCTACGACGCCGCAGCGGGCCACTGCGTGCCCGCCGCGGACGCGCACGCCCTGCGGGCCGGCGCGGCAACCGCCCGGTTGCTCTCCGACACCGCCACGGCGGAGCCAGAGCACGCCGCCGACGACCGTACGGACCGGCCGTGCTGATCCGTCGGCCGCGCCGCGGCAGTCCCGCCGCTAGCCGATCGCCTCTTTGGCCGCGTCGAGGAACGTCAGCCGGTTGTCCTCGAGGTAGTCACGCACGCTCTCGCCGTCGGGCAGGCCCTCCCACACGGTCCGGTTGAGGTCGAGGAAGTACGCGCGAGCCGCGTCGTACACCGGCAGCGGGAACTGGAGGCGGATCATCCGCTCCGCGACCCACAGCCGGTTCATCACGTCCTCGGTCGTCACCGCCCAGCTGTCGGTGTCCTCCCAGTGCGAGGGACGGGAGAACGCGCAGCGTTCGGCCTCCGCCCCCACCCCCACGAACCGCTCCAGCAGGGCGAGGCGTTCGGTGCGCCGGCTCTCCGCGAGGGCGGTTTGTTGGCGGTGCAGCTCCGCGCGCTCGGCCGACCGCTGCGTCGCGTGCTGCACGAGGAAGGACAGTGTGCCGCCCAGCGCCACGCCGCCGAGCGATATGAGGGATCCCCAGACCTGAGCCGACATGCGGTCATCCTGTCACGCCTCAACTGCCCGGCGGCGCCCCGTTTTTCGCTGCCGCCCGGCGGATCGCGAACAGCACGTCCGCCTGCGCCAGCAGGTCGTGTGCGCCGTCGACTGCGGGCGCCGTGCCGGCGACCGCCGCGGTGAACGCGGCGAGAGCGGCCGCCACCTGGTCGTCGGCCGGAAAGTCGATCGTGCGGCTGCCGGACGCGTTCTCCAGCAGCAGGCGTGGTCGGTGGCCGGCCGGCCGGCCGGCGGAGTGAAGTCGCGGTCCACGGTGAGGCGGCCCTGGCTGCCGCACAGTTCGTAGCGCGAGTGGTAGGCATGCTCCATCCCGAACGTCAGCTGCGCTCACCCCGGCGGCGCGCTGCAGCAGCGCCGCGCCCGACGTCTCCACACTGCGGCCCGCGGCCGCCGACAGCGCCGCGCCCGCCACCCGGACCGGGCCGAGCAGGTGCACCGGCGCGCACCGGGTACAGGCCCACGTCCGCCGGCGCCCCGCCGCCCAAGGCGAGCCGTTGGCCTTCAAGGCTCCCAACTGGCCGGTGGACGAACTCGTCTTCCGCCTGGATCTCGCCTTTGGCGACGTCCGTCGTCGGGCCTCGGCAGCGCCGCCTGCGTCGCTGGTGGACCGGGACGAGCCGAACGATCCGTCCGGCGAGCGGAAGGTCCGTGGCCCCTGGAGACAGCGCCTGTCGGCGGCGACGCCCTGTACGGGCAGAAGCTGGCGCCGTCCGACTTCGCGACCACACCGCCCGCGCCAGGTGTCTCGCGGCGCTCACTTGCAAAGCCAGCGTTTGTCCAGCGGTCCGGAAGGCATTCGATGATCCACCTGCAAGCCGAGTTCACGAGAACGACCCGTGGAGAGAGCCAGACCGCACTCGACCCGCCAGGAGCGGAGCACTCGGAGGCCCCAAAGGGGGCGCCCCCCCAGCGGGCGTCGGCGCTGCCCCAAAGGCGCGCAGCGCCGACAGGCAAGGAGGCAAGCAGCGCACAGCGAGTCTGCGAAGCCTTGCCAGGCGCCCCCGTGACTGAATCCGCGCTCCCGGCACCGCCAGCCCACCAAGTCCCTGCGCTGACCGGGGCATCACCCCAGGTCAGCGCACGAGATAGAGGGTGAGGGCTCCGCCGGACTCAGAGATGCTGGCGACGTGAGCATGACCTCGGGCAGTGGCGTACGCGCCGGTGCCGCCGGTGATGGCGAGATCGAAGTCGCTGGGCGGAGCGCCGGCAGGGGTGGTCTGCAGGTGCTGCCACGTCACCTGCCCCCGCGGAAGGCTGAAAGTGCCTGTGCAGTGAGTGGTTTGCGCTGCTACTCGGGTGCACACTGCGCCCTCGGTGCCATGGCTGACACCTCCACGAAAGAGATTCGCGGTGATGATGATCTGATCACCGATCCCGCGTCCAGGTGTCCCGTTGTCGACCACCGTGGTTCCTGTGCCCGTAGACGTCAGGCTGATGACTTCCTTGCGCTTCACGTCCATGCCCCAGTCCAGGGGGTACGGCTCATGGGACGCAGAGGCGGAACCGGCGAGAGTCGCAAGCGACAACGCCGTTGCTGCCACCACGCTCCACTTCGAAATGGATTGCATTCTTCCTCGCCTGATGAACGCGGGTTCTTTGGGTGCGCCCAAGAATTCACATTGTGCGATGGAGCGTCAATTCTCAAACTCATCAAAGTGCCTGGTTCATCCGTCCGGCGTCTTCTCCCCCGACACACCCAGACCGACCGCGTCCAATGGCCGCGCCGCCCAGCCCACGGGGCGGATGGTCTCGGGCAGGTGCGTGATGGCGCCGTGTGCGGGCCACTGGTCGACCTGAAGCTGAGCAACCGGGCAGTGCCGGCCCGCGAGAGGTACGGAAGCTGAGGAAGCGGGCGCTCAAGCGTGCTGGAACACCGGTGCCATCACCTCGACCAGACGCCGCTTGAGAGCGTCGCGGTGCGGGAGTACCACCGGTGCCGCTTCGTGGGAGCGCCGTACGCCGAGGTCAGCCAGGAGATAGAGCGTGCGCAACGTCCGTAGGCAGTTGGCGGCGTGCGCGGGAAGCGGGCCGGAGGGGAGGCCTCCGAAGTCGTTCTCGACGGGATCCAACCAGGCGAGGGCCTGGTCCTCGTCGAGTTCGGGGCGGGTCAGGATGAGGGCGATCGCCTGGGCAAGGCGGTCGTCCTCCTGCTGTGCGAAGACGTAGTCGGTGTCAGCGAGTAGGCGTGCCGTTGCCAGGGCCAGCATGTCCGTGGGCCGCACGGCCGGGTGGGTGCCGAAGCTGCCCAGCAGGTCGGCGCCATGAGCGACTGCGTGCAGCCAGCCCAGAACCGGATCGTGACCGCGCAGGTCTTGCTCGGCCGAATACCAGCCGGAGAAGGCAGCGAGCCATGCCGGGTCGAAGTCCCCCCGTCCCACCAGCATGTCGAGGACGAGCGGAGCGAAGGTCCGGGCCTGGATGTCGGGATCGCCGAACCGCTCCGCCATCACCGCACCCAGCCGTGCCCCCTGGTGCCCGTCGATCACGCTTCGCTGGATCCACGTCCGCAACACCACGTACGGGACCCCGTCCCGCATCTCCGGGTCGGGGTCGCGCAGGGCTTCTGCGAGTTCGTCCACCAGGGCTTCGAGAGACCGGTCGGAAGGGACGGCGAAGTCGGCAGCGTGGATGCCCTGCCACAGTTTGAGATCAGTCTTGGTCACCCAATCAGCCTAAAGAGCGGTACAACCGATTAAGCGCTGGCGCACAGCATGCCGCGGGCGCCGTGCGGGGCCGGTTGTGTGTGGAGCTGTGCGAGGGCGCCGGCGACATGTCACCTGAACTGGTCTGCGGCTGAGGCCGCAGCGGCAAGCCACTGGTCAGTCGGATGTCGCCGATGCGTAACGGCGCAAGCGTCGGGTCTGCCGCTCACGTCAGTCAGAGGGACAGGAGAGGACCTTTGCGGCCGCAAGAGATCATCCTCAACGAACTGGCGCAGGGGCTGCGTTCGCTGCCGGACGCGTCAGGTGGTGCGAAGTCCTGCCGCTGGAGGAACGGCGTGACGTCTTGCGCACGCTGGAATCGTTCTGCCGGCAAGCGCGTGCTGGTGCTGCCGACGCCGCGGAAAGCATCGCCCGTTCCGGCATCCGACCCACGCGTACCCCGGCGGTCATGCTCACGCAAGAAACACACAAGACCGGGGTCCCGCTTCCCGAGTACGAGCTGACGAAGGCCTCCGGTCTCCCGGTCGCACTGCTCGGCATCGCGGACACCCGGCGGCGGGAGCGCTTTTGCACCGGTGGCTGCGGCCACGAGTGGCACCAATTGGTCCAGCAGACCTGAGAAGAAGAGCGCGGCCGTCATCACGTGGGCGGCAGTCGCGCCGGCGACGGCCCCTGCGGGCGCCACCGCCTCGCCAGCAACAGGGCCCGAGCCGAAGCACCCAGCCAAGGCCGGCTGACCTCCTGGACTACCAGTTGGCCCCGGTGCAATTCTTCAGCCATGACGACGAGACGACGGAGCCAGGCCGAACGAAGCGATATCCCTGTTGAAATCGGCTATGCACTGCTGAGCGCATGCTTTCTCGCCGCGATCGTGTTTGCGACAGTCGCCGGTCCGGCCGCTGTCTGGCACCTTCCTCCAGCCGTCGAGAAATTTCTCCTGGTCGCCGGGGCTTGGGCTGCTGCAGTTCTTGCGGTGATCCGTGTCGTTCACGTTCTCTGGCGACACGGAAAGCGTCACTGACCCCCGGCCACGCGACGGCAGTGCACAAGGCGTCCGGCGATGACGGCAGCGGTTGCGTGCTCCAGGAGTCGAGGCGGAGGAGTCCGGTGTACCAGTGACGCTCGCCCGAGGAGGGGCAAGGGCTTGTCTGGTTCTTACCAGTCGACGTGCGCGGCCGGTTCTTACCAGTCGACGTGCGCGCTGATCCATTTGGCCAGGCCGTCTGCGTCCCCTTCGGGGGGCAGGTCGGGCGCGCAGGTGAGAGGGGTATAGGACAGCTGGAGGTGGGTGAGGTAGCCGTAGGGGCCGTTGTCGGATGCCGGCCCCAGTACCAGGGCATGGGTGGTGGTACGCCAGATGCGGTGCGTCAGTGCCGGCGAGGGCCACGCTACGGCCGCGGCTGACAGGACCGTCCGCTCAGGGGCTGTGCCGAGGTGTTCGGTCACTGCCAGCGTCGCCTGAGCAAGGACGACCTCGCAGTCCGCGGTCGTGCCGGGTCTGCGACCGCTCCAGCCGGGCAACTGCTGCCAGTCGTCCATGAGGCCGTACAGCCAAGGACCGTTGGTCATGTCCTCGTCTGCCGGGTTCACTGGGTAGAGCTCCCGTGCCATGGGGAAGGGGACTGGTAGGTCCGCCTCCGCCCGGGCCTCCGCCGTTGTAGCCACCGGCGCCCCTAGCGGCACCAGTACAGCCTCTGCCGCCGTACCGCCCACATCGACGGTGACGGCTGTCGGGGTCGCGGAGGCCGGGAGAGTAGTGTCCACCCGTGCCCCCGCGCCACCCGTCCCGCATGAGGGACGTTCTGTTTCTTACCGGCCGCGGCCGGTAAGCATGTCCCGGGCGCGGTCGACCAGGCCCGCACCGGGCCCAAGGAGCTTGTCCGCCGGAGGCTTGGCCGGAGCTGCCGGGTGTGGGTGGGTGGGCGCCTCGGCCCTTGCCGCTCGCACCTTCTCCCCCAGCTCCTGCAGCAACTGCGATGAGCAGGCGGCCTGCAGCATCGGAAACAGGCGGTCCTCCTCGTCCCGGACGTGCTCGTTGACCGCCTCCACCAGCCGAATCATCGTCTGCTCGAACTTGGTCCTGCCCGGGTCGGTGTCTTCCAGGTCCTTCAGCAGCCGCTCGACAAGCGCGTGGTCCACCATCTCCTTGTCCGCCAGTTGCCGGCCGCCCTTGAGGTGCGTGCGTACCGCCGGATACAGGTAGTCCTCCTCGGCGACTGCGTGCCGCACCAACTCGATCGTCATCCGATCCGCCAACTCACGGCGCCGCCCGTTATCCATGGCAGTGTCCTGGACCTGGTCGAACAACGCCTCCATCTCCCGGTGCTCCTCGGTCAGCTCCTCGATCACATTCCCGCCGTGCTCCATGTCCGTGTGGTCCTCTCCAGGTCCGGTTGCGGCCGCCCTCGGCCGCGGGATACCCGCCATCTGTAACCGGGCAGCGGTCGGGTGTAACCGGCACAGCAGGGCGGGCGCCGAGGGCCGTCGCCTCGGGCCGGGTCCCACCGTCCCCTGGGCACGTTCCCGTGCCGCCCTTGCCGACGAAGGAGCGGCCGAGGGTGCCGCCTTGCGGGCCCGCGCGCATCGATCGTGGGGGTGGCTGCTGTGGGCTTGGCGTCGGGTCTCTCCCCGGATTCCGGTCGGAGCCGTTGTCGAAGAACCTCGTCAGGGGGTGAGAAGCCTCGTGACACACTGCTGCGTTCCGAATCGGTGTTCAGTGCCGGGTTGACATCGCGAGGGGCGGGGCATCGAGAACCGACGCCCTACGGCCGCGGCGCGTCAGTGGTCGTGGCCGTGCCGGCCGAGGGTCTCCACGGGGGTCGCGCCGGGGCGGGTCCACTGCGGCACCGGCCGGCTGGTCGGGCCCCAGGTGGCGACGCCGTCGGCGTCCGTGCGCCAGTACCAGCAGATCGGCGAGCCGTGCCCACCGACCGGCGAGTCGGCCTGAGGAGCCTCGGGCCAGCCCTCGGGGTTGTCCTCCCATGCCTCGCGGCGGCCGTAGGGCGTCATGTCGAGCAGGCCGAGGGATCCGTTGACCGGCTCGTTGCCACGGCCGGTCGTGGAGTAGGTGAGGAACACGCGGTCGCCGTCGCGCAGGAAACAGGAAATGTGCCCCATTTCCCCGCCGACCGGTGCCTCCACGTCGCGCACCGAGTACCAGGGCTGCGTGTAGCCCATGAACTCGACGTAGGAGGCAACCTCGTCCCAACGGCCCGTGGTCAGGACGGCGAAAGAGACGCCGCGGGCGTTGAGGTAGACGGCGTCCTTCACGTGCCAGGCCGTGGTCGTGCAGCCCTCGCACTGCCCCTGGTGCGGCGCGCCGTCGTACCACATGTGCTGGTAGACCACGAGCTCGTCACGGCCCTGGAACAGGTCCAGGAACGGGACCGGCCCATCGGATCCGACGACCTCGACCGTCCCGTCGAGCTCCACCATCGGCAGCCGGCGTCGGGCCGCGGCGATGGCGTCGCCCTCGCGGGTGTGGGCCTTCTCGCGGACCAGCAGCTCGTCACGGGCGGCCTGCCAGGTGGCCAGGGCGACCACGGGCGGGCGGCCGGGCAGCGCGGTGGTCGGGTCGTCCGGCGTGGTCGTCATGGTGTCCTCCGTGGTGTCTCGTGCCGGGCACCGCCGTGCGACGTTCTACGACGGCACCAGAACAGACTCGCGGCCCGGCCGGAACTCATCGCGGCAGGGAGGCCAGCGGCCGAGCATGCAGGGACCACGTCGGGCTGACAAGTTCACAGACACGCCTCATCCTCGAGGCCCTGCGCAGGCGCAGCGCACGCATGGCCCGCTGCCTCATGGTCTCCCGGACCGTCCCGAGGTGGCCCAGCAGCACGGCTGCTTCCACGCCGGTGCCACCAGTGCCGTCACGGACGGCTCCCCTGAGAACGTCGGGCAGGTACCCGCCCCACGGGACGGGCCCACGACGTGCCCGCGGAAGGCGCCCTCACGCGCCCGTTTCCCGGCCGGGCGAGATCGGTTCTACCCTCGGGCTACAGGTGTCCCCGGAGGCCTTCATCACGTTGGGACAGTGCGTGCCGGTCACGGCGCGTTCACATGCCCGGCCCGGCCGAGCGGCTCGTCAGCACCACCTGGCCGACCGGACCGTACCTTCAGGAGCGACGGATGGACTACTACGACCTCGGCACCCACACCCGCCCCGTGACGACGTCCTCCCCGTCCGCCCAGATGTGGTTCGACCGCGGGCTGCTCTGGTCGTACGGCTTCCACCACGAGGAGGCCGTCTCCTGCTTCGAGGCCGCCGCCGCGGCGGATCCGGATTGCGCGATGGCCTACTGGGGCATCGCCTACGCCCTCGGTCCGAACTACAACAAGCCCTGGGAGTTCTTCGACGGCGAGGACCTGGTCCGGACCGTCGAGCGTACCCACGCGGCCGTCGAACGCGCTCATGAGAAGGCGGCCGGCGCCACTCCCGTCGAGCAGGCCCTGATCCGAGCGCTGCGGCACCGCTATCCGCAGGCGGAAGCGGTCGAGGACTGCTCGGTGTGGAACGAGCCTTACGCCGACAGCATGCGCGCCGTGTACGAACTCGCTCCCGACGACCTCGATGTCGCCACACTTCATGCGGACGCACAGATGAACCTCACGCCCTGGCAGCTGTGGGACCTGCGGACCGGGCTGCCGGCGGCAGGCTCGCGCACGCTGGAGGCCAAGGCGGTCCTCGAGCGGGCGATCGGCACCGGGCCCGGAAAGACGCACCCCGGACTTCTGCACATGTACATCCACCTCATGGAGATGTCCCCCACCCCCGAGGCCGCCCTGCCCGTCGCGGACCGGCTCCGCGGCCTCGTACCCGACGCCGGGCACCTGCAGCACATGCCCACACACCTGGAGGTGCTCTGCGGCGATTACCGGCGTGTGGTGTCGGACAACACCACCGCGATCGCCGCCGACGAGAAGTACTACGCGCGGGCCGGCGCGATGAACTTCTACACCCTGTACCGATCGCACAACTACCACTTCAAGATCTACGGTGCCATGTTCCTCGGTCGGTCGGCGACCGCCCTGGAGACCGCCGCACAGCTCGAAGCCTCCATCCCCGAGGAACTGCTGAGGGTGCAGAGTCCGCCCATGGCTGACTGGCTGGAGGGTTTCCTCGCCATGCGGGTGCACGTGCTCATCCGCTTCGGCCGCTGGTCCGACATCCTGGAACTGCCGCTGCCCGACGACCCGGAGCTGTACTGCGCGACCACGGCGATGCTCCACTACGCCCGCGGCGTCGCCTTCTCGGCGACCGGCCGGATCCCCGAGGCGGAGGCCGAACGCGAACTGTTCCGTCAGGCCGTCTCCCGCGTACCCGAGTCCCGCATGCTGTTCAACAACACCTGCGTCGACATCCTCGCGATCGCGTCCGAGATGCTCGACGGCGAACTGGAGTACCGCAAGGGGAACCACGACGCGGCCTTCGCCGCGCTGGAGCGGTCGATCACACTCGACGACACCCTTCCCTACGACGAGCCGTGGGGATGGATGCAACCCACCCGGCACGCGTACGGCGCACTCCTCCTCGAGCAGGGACGCGTGGCAGAGGCGGAGGCCGTGTACCGGGCCGACCTGGGCCTCGACGACACCTTGCCGCGTCCTGCCCAACACCCCTGCAACGTATGGGCGCTGCACGGATTCCACGAGTGTCTCCTGCGCCTGGGCAGAACAGCGGAAGCGCAGATCGTGGCCCAGCAATTGAAGCTGGCGTCCGCCATGGCGGACGTACCGATCAACGCGTCCTGCTTCTGCCGTCTCGAAGCCGTCGCGGGCGCGGCGGAGGGCGACTGCTGCTGACGACCCGCGCATGGCGGCCGCGCACGTACCCGACGGTCCGTCCGACCCGTCAATTTCCTGGCTCACCCAGAACCTTGCCGCGTCCGCATCGGCGAAGACGTCCGCGACACGGCGGTGCTGCACCTGCAGGAGGCGTACGCCGAGGGGCACATCTCGCACGAGGAGATGGACGCAGCCCTCCACCAGGCGCTCACTGCCGAGACGCACAGCGAGCTCACGTCGGCTCTGGCCACGCTCCCGCCGGAGAATGCGGGCACCACGTCCACAATTGCCGCCCACAGCGGACGGATCCGGCGGCGCGGCGCATGGCGGGTACTGCGGATCCTCAAGGTCCACTCCGCATTCGGACGAGTGTATCTGGACCTGTCCCGGGCGGTCTTCGAGCATCCGGTGGTTGACATCGAATGGCAACTCGGCACCGGCAGGGCCGAAATCACGGTCCCGCGCGACGCCATCGTCGACGTCGAGGAACTGCACGCCGGGTGGAAGGACCCGCTCTACAAGATGCAGCGACGCTCCCGCCCCGGCGGGCCGAGGATCCGGATCTCCGGGACCATGGGGTTCGGACGATTGAAGATCCGCCACGCGCGGCGTTCAGGTGACGGCAGCGCGAACATAAGGCAATCTCCTGGCCGCCGGTTTCACCGACGCCGGGACCGCCGCCCAGGCCGCAAACCCGGCTCCGCCGACGCCGGGACCGCCGACCGAGGCCGCGGCCGCGGCTTCATCTGCTGCCAGGGCGCCGACCTGCGCAATCGCGTGTCTCCGCCCTCTCCCAGCACATCGACTACGTGCTCTGTCGCGGCAAGGTCACCGCGCCGGCGAGCGATCGGGTGGGTGACAGGCAGGCTGACCGCATCCCGTCCGTCGCGTCTGTGGCCCGCCGGCCACGCCGGTGTCAAAAGCGTGCTCCGTCTGCGTTGAGCGCCACCCGGAGGAGCGGGCTTTTGGCGAGGGGTCGCACTCCATACGCCCGGGGCAAGCCTTCGCCGTGGCCCGCCGCTCCGGGAATGCCTGATGCTCGAGGTTCTGTGGCCGGGCCGCCGTCTGACGGCATGCGCCTGCCTCCCGTGGGGAGCCGGGAGGGGGCGCGCCCCGCCCGGTCATGCGGCAAGCCGCAGGCGAGGTGGGCACAGCATGCACCCGATCAAGCCACGGCGATAGACGCTGGGCAGAACTCCACCACCATGCTCCGAGAGCCTGCGGGGCAGGCGCGGGTGCAGGACCGGCGCAAGCGCCTGTTTCTGTACCCGTGTGAGCGTTCACGGTCTCCCCATGCGTTTTCTGCCCACGGCGGCAGATCCTGGCGCAGTGCGCAGCGCGCCGCGCCGGAAGGCCGACCGGCGGTGTCGCGAGGCGCGGGCGGGCAGCGTCCCGAGAATGGGAGAAGGGGTACACATCCGCCGTCGTCACGAGTCGGGGCGGTGTCGCCGGTCTCGCCGGTCTCCGGCGGAGAGGAGTGCGCTCATGCCGGAAGGACGGGCTGGGCCGGAGCGCGCGGAGACCTTGCGGCATGCGGTGCGCGTGACACTCGCCGCGTCAGCCGGTTTCTACCCGCTGGTGTACGTGTTCCACCAGCACGAGATGGCGCTGTACGCGCTGTTCGCGCCGGTGGCGCTCGGCGTTCTGTCCCGCGTGACGGGTTCAGGGCGGCAGCGGGCCGCCGTCTTCGTGCGGGCGCTGCCCGTCGGCATCGTCCTGGCCGGCCTCGGGACAGCTCTGGCGGTGAGCACCGCCACCGCCGTGATCGGCATGCTGGTCGTGGGTTTTGTCCTGGCGTTCGCGGGCGTCGGCGGGCCGCGGTCGGCGGGGGTGGCGCCAGGGCTGCAGTTGTTCTACATCCTGGCGTGCTTCCCGCCGTACGCTCCGGAAACGCTCTGGCAGCGGATCGTCGGTCTCACCATCGGCACGTTGCTGCTCGCGCTGTGCGAACGCTTCCTGATGCCGTCCGCAGCCGCCGCGTCGTACCGGTCACGTCTCGCCGACGCTCTGTCGGCCGCGTCGTACGCCGCCGCGAACGCGGCCGCCGGGCGGCTCGATCCCGCGGGGGCCGGCCGGCTGCGCGCCTTGGGCGTCGCGCTGCGCCCCTCGCAGGTGCCCCCCGTGGAACGGCCGTCCGGTGCCGGCCGTTCCCCTCGCGCCTTGTCACAGGCGGGGTCCGGCACGAGGCGGCTGCTCAACCAGCTGGCCGACCTGGCTGAGAGCCCGCCGGGTCGGCCCGGCTCCGGCGTCGATCCGGCGTCGGCCAGCCTGCTGCGGGTGGTCGCGGGGGTCTGCGCGGACACGGCGGCGGCGTTGCACTCGCGCCACGGGGCCCGCACGGGCCTGTCACTCGAGGAGGCGATCCTCGGCTTCCAGGCAGACCGGGTGGGAGCAGCGGCCACGCCGCCGGGGGTCCCGACGTCGGTGTTGCGAGCCCAGTCGGAAGTGCTGGCCATTGCCGGTTCGGCCCGCATCGCACAGGTGGCCGCGGCGGTCGGCATCGAGGGGAAACGCACGCCGCCGGTCCCGCCGCGCGAGCTGTTCTGGTATGCCGACACCTCCACGTTCCGACTGTGGGCGCGTCGGCTGGCGGGGAACGCGAACCTGCAGTCCGTCGCGTTCCAGAACGCCGTCCGTGTCGCGGTCGGCCTCGGCGCCGCGCGTCTGGTCGCGGGGTCACTCGATCTGGCGCACGGCTTCTGGGTCCTGCTCGCCGTGCTGACCCTGGGCCGTACGACGGCGGGCGCCACATGGACCGCGGTCCGCGGGGCCCTCATCGGCACGCTGCTGGGTGCGCTCGCCGCCGGGGCACTGCTCTACGCCGTCGGCCATGATCCCCGCACGTACGCGGTGGTGCTCGCGCCCGCGATGCTGGCCGCGTTCTCGCTCGGGCCGCTGTTCGGGGTCGCCTGGGCGCAGGGGCTGTTCACTCTCGTGGTGTCCTCCGCGTTCGCCCAGCTCGCTCCCGCTTCGTGGCAGATCGCAGAGGTGCGGATGCTGGACGTGCTGACGGGTAGCGCGATCGGGTTGCTGTGCGGCCTGCTCGCCTGGCCGGCCGGCGCGCGGCACGAGATGCGCCGCAACATGGCCGCGCTGCTGCGGGACACCGCGCCCTTGGTCCCGGCCACGGTCTCCGCGGTGCTCGCCGACCGGCCGGCGCAGGTCCCGGCCGAGGCGACCGGTCTGGCCCTGCACCGGTGGCACCTGGCCGAGGCCGCGTTCGCGCAGTACCGCAGCGAGCCCGGAGACACCGGCGGCTCCTCCGGGGACTGGCACGCCGTGCTCCTCGCCGCACACCACGTCCTGACCGGCGCGCACTGGCTGCCGCGTTTGGACGGGTCGGCGCTGGGGGCCGAGGACAGGGCGGCCTGCTGGGCGCACGCCGCCGCCGAGCGCGTCGCCGCCGCGATGCGGCGCGTCGGCACGCTGAGCGAGTCGGGTGAGCGGCCGCAGCAGGCGGCCCTGGCCCCGGTGCGACTGCCGCCGGGGGCCGGCACGGTGGCCGACGTCGATCTGGAGCACTGGCTGAACACCGTGACCGGCGATCTCAGGCGGATCGTGTCCTCGCCTCGGTGACGCGGCGTCCTCTCCCTGCTGGGGCTGTGGCGAGCGCCGGGCCCACGAGCACTTCGTCCAGGAAGCCGTCGACGCGGACCCGGACCGGGCCTGTCTGCGGATCTTGTGCCTATGCGGGCGCTCTGTCCCTGCGCGTCGCCGAGGGCTTCGCCCCGACGGCCCCCCGCCCCGGGGAAGGGACCCTGGAGGCGTAGCGCCCCGGGGTGATGCCCACGAGCCGTTTGAAGTGCCGGGTCAGATGCGACTGGTCGTAGAAGCCGGCCGCGGCTGCGACCTCTGCGGGAGGCCGTCCGTCGAGGAGGAGCCGTCGGGCTCGGTCGATCCGGCGGGCCATCATGTACTGGTGCGGGGCGATGCCGAAGGCGGCGGTGAACGCCCGCACCAGGTGCGTGGGATGGGCATGCACCAGCTTCGAGGCCTCGTCCAGGCTCACGCCGTGGAGCAGCCGTTCGTCGAGGAGCTCCCGCAGGCTTTGAGCCACCCCGCGGCCGGCTACCGGTGCGTCGGCGACCAGCCGGGGCCGCAGGCGGCTGCGCAGCCGTTCCCCGACCAGAGCGAGACGGCTCTCCGCTTCCAGTTCGTCGCCCCTGCGGGACAAGGCCGCGTGCAACTGCCCGACGCGTCGGCGCAGCAGAGGGTCGTTCATGTCGGGGTCGTCCACGGCCGGGCCGATGAACCTCTCGTCCAGCTGAGTGAGGTCCAGGTAGAGCACGCGCTTGCGGAAGCCCTCCGAGGTGGCCGACGAGCCGTTGTGCGGAACCTGCGGGGGGAGCAGGGACACGGTGTCGTGGGGCGTCCCGTGCTCGCGTCGGTTCAGGTCGTAGCGGACCGCGCCGTCGTCGACGATGAGCAGGGTCCACACGTCGTGGACGTGCATCGGATACGCGTGTTCGGTGAAATGGGCGTGGAAGACCTCCACGACACCCGGGATCTGCGGGCGCCACGCGGAGACCTCTTGCCGTACCACCATGCCAAGAACGTACAAGAAGGTGTCGCGAGGCGGTTGGCAGTCTCGGAGCATGACAATGAGCGAAACCACCCCTGTACGGTTCGACACCAAGATCGCCGTGCTGCTCCGCGGGGATCTGGAGTCCTGGCAGCGGCTGAACGTGACCGCGTTCCTGGTCAGCGGTCTCGGGTCACAGCGCCCTGAGGTGATCGGCGAACCGTACGCCGACGCCGACGGCACCCCGTATCTGCCCATGTTCCGCCAGCCGGTCCTGGTCTTCGAGGGGACGAAGGAGACGCTGACCGCCGCGCACGGCCGCGCCCTGTCCCGCTCGCTTCCTCGGGCGGTGTTCACCTCCGACCTCTTCGCCACCGGCAACGACCGGGACAATCGCGCGGCGGTACAGGCAGTGCAGAGGGACCAGTTGGATCTGGTGGGTCTCGCTGTGTACGGACCTCGCAACGCGGTCGACAAGGTACTCAAGGGCGCCCGCATTCACCCTTGAGCACCGGCGAAGGCCGCACGGGCTGACCGGCGCAGCGGGGGGCCTGCGGTTCAGGCCGCCGGGTCAGCCGGTCCGCGGCCCGTGGGCGGCCGGTACCTCCTCCTCGGGCGGGACCGGACCCGGCGGCGTACCGTCGCCGAACGGGCGCCCGCCCAGCGCCGCCCGGCCGTGCGGTTCCAGCCAGTTGGAGAGATCCGGGCCGGCCGGCACGATCCCGGCCGGGTTGATGTCGCGGTGCACCACGTAGTAGTGCTGCTTGATGTGGTCGAAGTCGACCGTGTCGCCGAAGCCGGGTGTCTGGAACAGGTCTCGCGCGTAGGCCCACAGCACCGGCATCTCGGACAGCTTCTGCCGATTGCACTTGAAGTGGTTGTGGTAGACGGCGTCGAAGCGCACGAGGGTGGTGAACAGTCGCACATCCGCCTCGGTGATCGTGTCGCCGACGAGGTAGCGGGACACCTTCAGCCGCTCTGAAAGCCGGTCGAGCCGGGCGAACAGGCGCTCGTACGCTGCGGCGTACGACTCCTGCGACCCGGCGAAGCCGGCCCGGTACACCCCGTTGTTGACGTCCTTGTAGACCACCTCGTTGATCGCGTCCATCTCCGGCCGCAGCGCGGGCGGGTAGAGCGCCGGAGCGCCCTCACGGTGATGGGCCGCCCACTCCAGCGACATGTCGATCGTGATCCGCGCGAAGTCGTTCGTCACCGCCTTGCCGCTGGGCACATCGACGATCACCGGCACCGTGACGCCCCGGTCGTAGCCGGGATCACGGGCCACGTACGCCTCCTGGAGCCGCTCGATGCCGAGCACCGGGTCCCGCCCGCCGGGATCGAGGTCGAACGACCAGCTGCGCTCGTCGTGCGTGGGACCGGCGACGGCCATCGGCAGCGCCTTCTCCAGCCCGAGGAGCCGCCGTACGATCACCGCCCGGCTCGCCCACGGGCAGGCGCGGCTGACCACCAGGCGGTAGCGGCCGGGCTCGACCGGGAATCCGTCGCTTCCGTCGCGTGTGATCCGGGTGGTGATGTAGCGGCTGTCGCGCGAGTACTCCCCGCCGGGGTTCACATAGCTCACGTAGCGGCCCCTACCCGGGAACAGCGGCAGCGAACGCGGCACGACCGCCCGGCCCTGGTCGGCCGCCGTTGCGCCCGTCCGCCGAACAGCTACCGTGGCCACCCGGCCCCGTGGCGGTAGGACCGGTGGTCGTCGAGCTCGCGTGTGTTCGAGCGTTCCTCTTGCCCGACCCGTTCTCCGAGGCGATGCTCACTCCGCGCGTCCACACCTCCCAGGGAGACCACATTGCCCAGCGACACCGCCGCGTTCACCGCTGACGACTACCGCGCCCGGATGGCACGGGCGGCGTGGTCCGCCGCCGACGCGGGACTGGCCGGACTGCTGGTCGCGCCCGGCCCCGACATGGTGTGGCTCACGGGATACCAGCCGCCCGCGGCAACCGAGCGGCTCACGCTGCTGGTCCTCACTGCCGACCGTGACCCCGCGCTCGTCGTCCCCGCGCTGGAAGCCCCTGACGCGGCGAAGGCCGCGGGCGCCGGGGCGCTGGCCCTGCACAGCTGGCGCGACGGACAGGACCCCTACGAGGCCGCCGCCGGCCTCCTTTCCCAGGTCGGCCGGTTCGGCATCAGCGACAACGCGTGGGCGCTGCACCTGCTGGAGCTGCAGCGCACACTGCCGGACACCTCGTACGCCTCGCTGACCGCCGCCCTGCCGATGCTTCGAGCGGTCAAGGACCGCGCGGAGCTGGAACGGCTGACGGCGGCCGGGGCGGCGGCCGACGCCACGTACGAGGAGATCCAGAAGGTGCCCTTCGCGGGCCGCCGGGAGGCGGACGTGGCCGCTGATCTCACGGAATCGCTGCGCCGGTTCGGGCACTCGCAGGTCGACTTCACCGTCGTCGGCTCGGGCCCCAACGGCGCGAACCCGCACCACGAGGCCGGTGAGCGCGTCATCGAGGAAGGGGACATGGTCGTCCTGGACTTCGGCGGTCTGAAGGACGGCTACGGGTCGGACACGTCACGCACCGTCCACGTCGGCGAACCGACCGCGGAGGAGCGGCGTGTGCACGACATCGTCCGTGAGGCCCAGGAGGCAGCCGTGCGGGCGGTACGTCCCGGCATCGCCTGCCAGGAGGTGGACAGGGTGGCCCGGCGCGTGATCACGGAGGCCGGGTACGGCGAGTACTTCATCCATCGGACCGGCCACGGAATCGGCGTCACCACGCACGAACCGCCGTACATGATCGAGGGCGAGCGGCAGCCGCTCGTGCCCGGCATGTGCTTCTCCGTGGAGCCGGGGATCTATCTGCCGGGCCGGTTCGGTGTGCGGATCGAGGACATCGTGACGGTGACGGAGGACGGCGGCCGACGCCTGAACAACACCCGCAGGGACATGGTCCTCGTGCGGTGACACGCTGAGGCTCCTCTCCTGAGGGACAGGCTTGAGGCCCCTCTCCCGGCTGGCCAGGACAGTCATTCGGCGACGTCTTTCGGGCGATGCTCCGTGTCCTTGGCCGATCATGCCGTTCGCGCCGCGAGACTGACCCCATGGAGCCGGTCACCCTAGGGGTGGAAGAGGAATACCTGCTGCTCGACGCGGACACCGGACTGCCGGTGCCGCGGGCGGATCAGGTGCGTGCGGCGGTCGGTCTCGGACCGATCCTCGGCGAGGACGAGCTGCAGACGGAGCTGCTGCAGGTGCAGGTGGAGGTCGCCACCCCGGTCTGCGCCGAGCTGGAGGAGGCGGGCGGACATCTGCTGCGCATGCGGCATGCGGTCGGCGCTGCCGCCGAGGCGAACGGATGCCGGCTCGCGGCGTGCGCGACACCTCCGCGACGGGGGGCGGTGTCGGCACCGGTGACCGAGAAGCCGCGCTATCGCGCCATACGGCTGCAGGCGCCGCAGCTGGTCGCCGAACAGCTGGTCAACGGGATGCACATCCATGCCGCCGTGCCCAGCCCGGAAGTCGGGGTCGCCGTCATGAACCGGCTGCGCGGGTGGCTGCCCGTGCTCGTCGCCATGTCCGCGAACTCGCCGTTCTGGGACGGGCAGGACACCGGGTTCGCCAGCTGGCGGACCGTGATCTTCGGCCGCTGGCCGGTCAGTGGACCGCCGCCCGCCTTCAGGGACCTCGCGGACCACAAGGAGCGGATCGAAACCCTCCTGGGCAGCGGGATCATCACCGACACGGGGCAGCTGTACTGGCAGGCCCGGCTCTCGGACCGCTTTCCGACCCTGGAAGTCCGGTGTACCGACGTGCAGTTGCGGGTCGACGAGGCCGTCATGTTCGCCGGCATCGTACGCGCGCTGGTCACGACGGCCATCCACGAGACCAAGGCGGGTGCGCCGGTGCTCGTCGGTCCGCCCGAGGTGGTGCAGGCGGCGAACTGGCAGGCGGCCCGGCACGGGCTGAACGGTCATCTGATCACCGCGACGGGCGAGCGCCGCAACGCCGGTGACGTCGTCGCCATGCTGATGGAGCACATCACGCCCGCTCTGGACGCCGCCGGCGACACCCGTGAGGTGGTCTCGCTCGTCCATCGACTTCTGCAGCAGGGCACCCCGGCCGACCGGCAGCGGCGGGCTCTCGTCGAGGGCGGTCTGCAGGCGGTGACCGACATGATCATCGCCGAGACGACGGCGCCGTGAGGGGCGTGCGCGGAGAGTGCGGGCGCACGCCGCTGCCCGGGCGGTCAGTCACCGCTCTCGACGTCCTCGACCGACACGCGGACCGTCTTCACCTCCGTGTCCGCCGCGTCAGGGACGACCATGCCGGCGTCGACGCCACTGCGGAGGTAGCGCAGTACGCCCGCGTTCAGCTTTTCGCCGGGCAGCGCGGCCGGAATGCCCGGTGGGTACGGGGTGAGCATCTCCGCACTGACGCGGCCGGCGGCCTGCTCCCAGGGCACCTCCTCGATCCGGCCGAAGTAGGCGTCGCGCGGCAGCATGACCTGCTCGAGCCGCAGGCGCGCCGGGTCGGGCACCTCGACATGGAGGGCGGGGCGCAGTTCCGCCGCGTGGGCCGCCACGTCACTCAGGGCTGTGACCAGGGCGCGCGCGGTGTCCTGGTCGTCCGCGTGGGTCAACTGGGCACTGATGCGGCGGTGATCGGCCAGGTGGAGGTCGACGCGGTGGTGCTCGCGCAGCCAGTCCGCGATCCGGTAGCCGGTGGTTCCGAGAGCCGTGATGTCCACGACCAGCTGCAACGGGTCAAGGTCCACGGCCCGGCCGGGGCCGCAGAAGTCGTCCCGCCCGTGGACATGCATGCCGTCGATCTCCGCGATGCGGGCCCTGACGTCCTTGGCGAGCGCCAGCGTCTCGTCGTACAGGGCGTGACCGTGCTCGACCATCTGACGGCGCCAGCCGTCGAGCGCCGCGTACATGAGCACGGAGGGGCTCGTGGTGCCCAGCAGGTCCTCGCGGTTCTTGAGGACGGCCGGGTCGATCAGATCGCCCTGCAGGTGGAAGACGGAACTCTGCTTTAGGGCTGATCCCATTTTGTGGACGGAGGTGACGCACACGTCGGCCCCGGCGTCCATGGCCCAGGTCGGCAGCTCCGGGTGGAAGGGCAGGTGCGCGCCCCATGCCTCGTCGACGATGAGCGGTACACCGTGTTCATGGCACGCTTCGGCGATGCTCGACAGATCGGAGCAGGTGCCGTACGGGGTGGGTGTCGTCACCAGCGCGCCGCGGGCGTCGGGGTGTTCCCTGAGGGCGGCACGGAAGGCGTCGGCCGAGGGCGGGTGGGCGAGGTGACGCTCGGCGTCCCACTGGGGGTCGACCCAGACCGGCCGGATTCCGGCGAGGACCAGGCCGGACACCACCGACTTGTGCGCGTCCCTGCCGACGATCAGCTTCTCGTGCGGTCCGGCGACCGCCAGCATGGCCGCCTTCACGGAGAGCGAGCTGCCGCACGTGGAGAAGAACGTGTGCTCCGCGCCGACTGCGTCCGCCATCAGCTCCTGCGCCATCTCGAGCACGGCGTTCGAGGACCTGCGGTCGTCCAGGCCGCTGATGGCCAGGACGTCGGCGCGGAAGACGGCGTCTCCCAGAACCGCACTCACCCGCGGATCCGCGCCGCGGGCCTGTTTGTGTCCGGGTGGCGTGAAAGGGGTGTGCTTCTCGGCGTGGTAGGCGGCCAGTGCTTCCAGTACGGGTACCTGCGAGTGATCCATGATCCTCCACTTCCCCGGGACACAGCAGCACAAAAGCGATCCAACGAGCTGCGGACGGGGGTCGATGCGCCGCCGGAGCGGGCGCCCACCACCCGGCGCCCGACGAGCGACAGGCACCTCGGACACAGCCGTCGGACATGGTCGCCCGTCCCGCCGGGCTCCGGAACGGCGCCGGGCCAGTGGGGTGAGAACCGGGTTGGACCGGACCGGTTCGGCGACAGGCCGCAGACGGTCTCGTTCCTGCGCTTGGTCGGTGCCATGAGTGACCTGGTTCCCTGAACGCAGGGTGGCATGCCGCTCGGCCACTGCGGGAGGTGGGCGACCCGGCCGGGTGAAGGCCGCCCGCCGTCACGGGCCGGGTCGCCACCGCGTCCCGGCACGCCCGACGCCCCGCCCGTGCTCAGCCCGTCGCCGCCGGTACGCGGTCGATGATCGCGGCGAGGTCGAGACCGGTAGGCAGGGTGCCGAAGGCCAGTCCGCGGTCACCGGCGAGGCGGGAGGCGCAGAAGGCGTCCGCGATCGCGGACGGCGCGTGGCGGACGAGCAGGGAGCCCTGCAGCACGAGGGCCAGGCGCTCGACCAGACGGCGCGCGCGCAGCGCGGCGTCGTCGGTGAGCGCCAGTTCGCCGTGCAACTGCCGCCAGGCCTCGTCGAGTCGGGCATCCGCACCGGCGGCGGCCTGCACCTCAGCGGCGAAGGCTTCCAGGCAGCCCGGCTCCCGGGTCAGGGCGCGCAGTACGTCGAGGGCGTTGACGTTCCCCGAGCCCTCCCAGATGCCGTTCAGGGGCGCCTCCCGGTAGAGCCGGGGCATGCCGGACGCCTCGTCATAGCCGTTGCCGCCGAGGCACTCCAGGGCTTCCGCGACCGCCGCGGGCTGCCTCTTGCAGACCCAGTACTTGCCGACCGCCGTCGCCAGCCGCAGGAAGGACCGCTCCTGTGCGTCGCCACGCTGCGCCCGGTCGGCCGCCCCCGCGACCCGGAGCGCGAGGGTGGTCGCGGCCTCCGACTCGATGCCCAGGTCGGCGACGACATTGCGCATCAGCGGCTGGTCGATCAGCTTGGCGCCGAAGACCGAGCGGTGGCGGACATGGTGCGCGGCCTGCGCCAGTGCCGTGCGGATGCCGGACGCCGACCCCAGGATGCAGTCCAGGCGGGTCATGGTGACCATGTCGATGATGGTGCGCACCCCCTGCCCCTCGGGGCCGACGAGCCAGGCGACGGTGTCGTCGAACTCGGGTTCGCTGCTGGCGTTGCTCCGGTTTCCGAGCTTGTCCTTCAGCCGCTGGATACGGAACGTGTTGCGGCTGCCGTCGGGCAGTACCCGGGGAACCAGGAAGCAGGACAGCCCTCCCGGTGCCTGCGCGAGGACGAGGAAGAGATCGTTCATGGGGGCACTGGTGAACCACTTGTGGCCGCGCAGCCGCCAGGTGCCGTCCCGCTGATCGACGGCGACGGTGGTGTTGGCGCGGACGTCGGTGCCACCCTGCTTCTCCGTCATCCCCATCCCCGCGAGCAGGCCGCGCTTGCCGCCGGGCTCGCGCAGCCCGGGGTCGTACACGCGGCTGGTCAGCAGCGGCTCGTACACCGCCGCGAGTCGCGGCGCGGAGCGCAGGGCGGGGACGACGGCGTACGTCATGGAGACGGGGCAGCCGTGGCCCTGTTCGGCCGAGCTCCACACCATGAAGCCCGCCGCTCGGGCGACATGGGCACCGGGCCGGTCGTCGGCCCACGGCGCTCCGCCGAGTCCCTCACGAATGGCCACGTCCATGAGCGCGTGGTACGAGGGGTGGAATTCGACCTCGTCGATCCGGTTTCCGTAGCGGTCGTGGGTCCGCAGGATCGGCTCGCAGCGGTTGGCCTCCTCGGCCCAGTGCTGGACCTGCTCGGAGCCTGCCAGTCGCCCGATGCGGTGCAGGTCCTCGGTGTACCACCCGGCGCCCTCGCGCCGTACACCCTCGAGCAGTACGGCGTCGTCGGCGACGTCGTGTCCGACCAGCGGCGGTGGCTGGTTGGTGACGTCGTGGGTGCGGGCCGTGGGATTGCTACTCGGGGCGGGTGCCGGCGGCTCGGGTACAGGGGCGTCCGCCGTTGCGGCGGGGTTCGCGGTCATGACGGTCACGGTCCTCAAGGTCGTCGGGGTGGTCGGGCGACG
Source organism: Streptomyces sp. NPDC096176 (assembly GCF_044763255.1). Classification (NCBI taxonomy): domain Bacteria; kingdom Bacillati; phylum Actinomycetota; class Actinomycetes; order Kitasatosporales; family Streptomycetaceae; genus Streptomyces; species Streptomyces sp. NPDC096176. The sequence goes on from NZ_JBIWFV010000017.1 coordinate 24,565, forward strand.
GGCTCGGCGCCCGCGCAGCGCAGGGACATCGCCACCAGCTCGGTGACCAGGTGGTCGGCGGCGTCTCCTTCAGCGGGGGCGGACAGGGGATCCACCAGCACCTCGCCGATCGCGCCGGTCAGTGCGGCGGCGGTGACGTCGGGGTCCTGTTCGGGAAGCCGGCCGCTGCCGATGCCCTCGCGGATGATCTCGGCGAACACCTCGCGGTAACGGCGCCGGAACTCCAACCGCTCCAGGCCCACGGCCGGGTCGGCAGGTGCCGCGAGCAGCGCGTGGGCGAGACCGCGGCGCTCCATGGCACGGCGCGCGAAGACCTCGACGCCGAGCGCGAGCCGCTGCACCGGATCGCCGCTGCCCTCCCTGAGCACCTCGCCGAGAACCTCGACCTCGTGCCCGGACGCACGGCGGAAGACCTCGACGGCGAGGGCACCCTTGGAGGGGAAGTGCTGGTAGACCGAGCCGACCGACATCCCGGCGGCGGCGGCCACGGCCGTCACGGAGGCGTTCGCCCAGCCGACTTCGGCGACGACGGAGGTGGCCTGCTCGACCAGGTACTCCCTGGCCGCGTCCAGACGGCTCTGCACCGCGGGTGTCTTCCGGTAGGCCATGCAACAAGTGAACCACTGTTCAGAGGTTCGATCCAGACCCTCGCGGGACCTGGCCGAAGGACCTTCCTCGGCGGCCCGGGCCCCGGATTACTCCTCCAGAGCCTCGTCCCCGTGCTCCTCCTCGGCGTCCCCCGGGTCCACGTCCGCGCCGATCTGCCCCCTGGACCGCCTGCCGACCACGGCCGCGGCGGCCGCAGCGCTGACGGCGAACGCCGCCACCAGCATCCATGGCCGGTCGAAGCGGTGCCCGGTGACATGGTCCACGGAGTAGCGGCCGGGGCCCATGACTCCGATCGCGGCCGCCGTGAAGCCGAGGAACGCCGGGTACTCGAAGCCTCCCGACTGGGCGAAGAAGCCCGCAGGTGCGTGCACGGCCACGGCGCCTGCCATGTTGCCGGTGACCGCGGCACCGGCCGCGGGAGTGGCGACGCCCAGCGCGAGCAGCGCTCCGCCGCCCGCCTCCGCGAGACCGGCGGCGGCAGCGGCCTGCTTGGGCGGGTGGAAGCCCATGGCCTCCATGCCCTTGGCGGTCCCCTCCAGGCCGCCGCCGCCGAACCAGCCGAAGAGCTTCTGCGAGCCGTGGGCCATGAGGACGGCGCCTGTGCCGACTCGGAGGACGAGCAGACCGAGGTCACGTCGGTTCAGGGGGGTCATGGGTTCTCCCGGTGCGATGACGGTGGGCGACGACATCCACTCTCGTCCGGCCGGGACCGCGAGCGGCTGCGTTGCTGGGCCGGACGGGTGAGGCGGTGGACCGTCGGCCGTGGTCGTCACGCCCTCGAGCCGCCGACCGTCCATAGGTGCTGCATCGCGTACGAGCTCCATGGCCGCCATCGCCCGGGGTCCGCGGTGGGGGGACGGCGGGGTCGGCGGGGATCAGGACGTCCGGGTCGCCGAGGGCGTTCTGACGGATGCGGGCGGCGGTTCGAGGGTCGAGGCCCGGCAGACGCAGCAGCCGGCGTTCCGTCTCTTCGCGGTAGGCGCCGGGGTCGAGGACGAGTTCGCCCGTCGTGAGCGCTTCTGCCAGCACGCGCAGGGCGGGCAGGTCCGTTGTGAGCAGGTCCTGTGGGCGGGGGAAGAGGTGGGTGAGGCCACCGCTCGGGGTGCAGAGCTTGCGACCGTGCGCTGCCACGAGTGCGGCGGCGGCCTCCTCCCCCACGACGGTGCGGATCGCGGCCTCGTGCGGGTCGGCCGTACCAGGAACGCGCAGGCCGGGCCGGGTCGCGACGAGGGGTGCGAGGACCGGGTCGGCGCCGAGGCGTTCGGCGACGGCGCAGGGGTCGGCGTCGAGGTCGAAGAGACGCCGCATCCGCTGGATGGCGGTGGTCAGGTCGCGCAGGTCGGCCAGGTGCAGCCGGCAGTCCAACCAGTGGTCGGCGCCTGTGGGTTCACCGACCTCGACAATGCCCACTCCGCCCGGGAGGCGCAGGGTGCGGCGGTAGGTGCGGGCGCCGCGTGTACCGGTGACCTCTTCGACGCCCTGCACAGCGTGGGCGGCCAGGTGGTCGAACATCTCGGCTGCCGCGTAGGGGCCTCGGTGGGCGAGCCGCAGCGGGACTCCGGCGGCGCCGTCGTCCGGCAGGGTGCGGCCGGGCCGGACGGCTCGCAGCTGGGTGGGGGTGACGGCGTAGATCTGTCGGATCGTGTCGTTGAACTGCCGCACGCTCGCGAATCCCGCCGCGAACGCGATCTCGGCGGCCTGGAGGGTCGTCGTCTGAAGCAGCACGCGCGCGGTGTGGCCGCGTTGGGCGCGGGCGAGGGCAATGGGACCGGCGCCGAGTTCGGCGTTGAGCTGCCGCTGTACCTGGCGGGCGCTGTAGCCGAGTCGGCCGGCGAGGCCCGCGACGCCCTCCCGGTCGACGACCCCGTCGCCGATCAGCCGCATGGCGCGGCCCACCACGTCCGCGCGGACGTTCCATTCGGCGGAGCCGGGCACGGCGTCGGGGCGGCAGCGGCGGCAGGCTCGGAAGCCCGCGCTCTGTGCGGCAGCGGCCGTGCGGTAGAACGACACGTTCCGGCGCTTGGGGGTGATCGCGGGGCAGCTCGGGCGGCAGTAGATCCCGGTCGTCGAGACGGCGAAGAAGAACACGCCGTCGAACCGGGCGTCCCGGCTGCTCACCGCCTCGTAACGGCTGTCGTCGACCGTCGCGGCCTGGGTGGTCATACGGTCAGTATGCGAGCCTCCCCGAGCGGGGGCTGGCGGGAATCGGACATGACGCTGACGTCGATCGCCCCGCCTGTGGGATCGGCCGCGGCGAGCCGGCCGGGCGCCCAGGATGACCGCCCGGCCGGGCAGGGCGGCGCGGGGCAGGAGCTACCGTTCGAGCAGGCGGCCGGGCCTTGGAGATGACGTTGCCGACGGCGTCGCCCGCGTCCACGCGCGATGCGCAACCGGTGGCGGCCCAGTTCGCGGGCGATGGCCGTGCGACGACCACGACATCATGGACGTTGCCGGGGAGTTCGCCGCTGGTCGTGCGTGTCATGGCGCTCCGGGTGGGGTGCCGGGATGGGCGGGGCTGGGCCTGCTGTCGGATCAGGCCGGGTGGCGTACGGGGGGCCGACGGTGAGCGGTCCAGGAGCCCCGCGACCTCGGCACGGAAGTGCGCGAGCCGTTCGGCTGCCCGGTCGGGGTTCATACGGGCTTCTTGAAGTGCTCTCCTCCCTTCGCAAGCTCAGGAAGGAGATTCCCGTCTACCTTGCGGTGGCGGGCTTGACGCCGCGAGTGCGCCTGACGGCTGCCCTCCCGGCAGCCGGGATCGCCACGTGGCCGATCCGGTACAGGTGCAAGACGTTCCGGGCTCCGTTGTGGTCGGCGTTGCCGATCCATCCGCAAACGGGGTTCTTGCACACGAACAGGGCCTGCTTTTCCCGGCTGCCGGGCGTGAGGAAGCCACACGCGGAGCAGCGCTGGGAGGTGTGGGGCGCGGGGACCTTGACCAGCGCTCCGCCCTGGCGGGCGGTCTTGTACGTCAGCATGGTCACGGTGCGGCCCCATGCCTCTTGGAGGCTGGAGCGGTTGAGACCGGACTTCTGCTTGACGTTCTTGCCGGGGTTCTCGACGGTGCCCTTCGCGGACTTGGTCATGTTCGTGATGTGCAGGTCTTCCACCACGATCACGCTGTACCGCTCGGCGAGGGTCGTGGTGGTCTTGTGCTGCCAGTCGATGCTGCGGCGCGTGGCTTTTGCGCGCAGTGCTCGGATCTGGTCGTAGGTGCGGTGCAGGCCTCGAGAGGTCTTCTTTTTCGGCTTGCGGAAGGTCTCGCGGTGCGCGGCTCGCTGTTCCAGGCGGAGCAGCTTGGCCTTCTCGTCGGGGCCCAGCCACTTGTCCCGGTCGGAGGTGCCGTCGGGGAGACGGGGCGGCCGGCCGTGGTCGTGGTGGTTGCCGTCGGAGAGCGCCATGGGGAGGTTGACGCCCATGTCGATGCCGACCTCCGGCCCCGAGTGGGGTTCTGGGGTGCGGTCCAGGGTGGTGATCCGGAAGGCGATGTGCCAGCCCAGCCCGTCCTTGCCCAGCCGGGCTCCGGTGATCCGGTGGTCGGCATTCGCCTTCTTGCCGACGGGCAGGTCCTTGGTCCAGCGAAAGCGAACACCTCCGACCTTGGGAATGTTGACCATGCCCCATCGGCGGTGGATCCGCTTGATCTGGAGGTCGCGGCCCTGGGGGATGTCCACGGACATCACTGATCGGAACCGGCTCTTGAAGTTCGGCTCCTGTGCCCGGCCGTCCCAACAGTTCTTCCAGGATTGGAAATACGTTTTGAGGACCGCCTGAGCGCCCTGCGCCGGAAGCACGGCGAGGAAATCGATGTCCTTGCGGGCCTGCCGGATCGCCGCGTCCGCAGCGGCTAGGGACCGCTTCCGCTTCGGCATCATCAGCCACCACGCGTGCAGGCAGTTCCACATGGTGCGGGCCGCGTGCGCCTGATCGTCCATGGCCCGGGACTCGGCAGGCGACAGCGCCAGACGGGCTCGATGCCCGAACTGCCGCTTGACCAGGCAGAGTTCCGAGTTCATGCGATCAATCTATCATTTGGTTCATGTCACCGAGATGGAACCCCAATCCCGACATACGTACCGGACGTCACGCCGTCTACAACCTGCATGTCCACTTGGTTTTCGTCACGAAGTACCGGCGCAAGGCTATGACGGACGCCATGCTCACGCGCTGTGAGGAGATCATGCGGGAGGTCTGCGAGAACTTCGAGGCCGAACTCAAGCAGTTCAACGGCGAGGACGACCACGTGCACCTCCTGGTGCACTACCCGCCCCTCGACGGGCAGTTGCAGCAGGTCGGCCTGGGTCTGCATGAGCACTGCGGACCGGGTGAGGCCCCGTCGACGCGCAGCGCTGCCGAGGTCGGCGGCCACGGCGTCGGTGAGGGAGACGACCTGGGGGCGATACCTTCGCACAGCGCCCGCGCCAGATGGCCGCTGGTCCTCGGCCCGGTCGTCGGCGTCGCACGCCGCTGACTCTCTGGCATCGACGACGTCGATCTCGACGAGGCCGCCCGGATCCTGCCGGACCGTATCTGGCGGTCGCTCGCCCCGTGAAAACGACCGAGGGGCCGTTTCAGACTGCTCTGAAACGGCCCCTCGGCCTGCGACTCCTTCGAGTCGGGACGACAGGATTTGAACCTGCGACCCCTTGACCCCCAGTCAAGTGCGCTACCAAGCTGCGCCACGTCCCGATTGCGCGTTCCGCCGGTTTCCCGGACCGGGCGCGCAAGAGAACATTACCTCACTCTGCGGGGTCGGCGGTCGCCCGGCCTGCGGTCACTCGCATGCCGCCTGCTGCCGCACGCCGCACCCGGCCCGCGCCACGCCCGCCCACTGCCGCGGCCGGGCGGCCGGCTGCGAGCGCGACGTGCCGCTGCGTGACGGAGCCGGGGAGGACGCGCGACTGCGGGACGGAGCCGGGGAGGGAGGACAATTGCGGCATGGACCAGCCACGCAGGGACCGCGACGCCGAGGGCCGCGCCCGTAACGCCCGCCCGCGGGACGGCCTCGGCCGCCCTCTCCCCCACGGCGCACCCGGCGTGGAGCGCCAGCCCGAGGGCGTGCTGCGCACGCCCGAGCAGACGCTCCTCGAGGCGCAGCGCCTGCTCGACGCGGGTATGCCGTTCCACGCGCACGAGGTGTTGGAGGACGCGTGGAAGTCGGGCCCCGAGGGCGAACGCGAGCTGTGGCGGGGTCTGGCCCAGCTCGCGGTGGGCCTCACCCACGCGGCCCGCGGCAACATCACGGGCGGCGCCCGGCTGCTGCTGCGCGGCGCCGACCGGATCGCGGTTTTCCCGGCACTTCACGGCATCGCGGTGCCGGGGCTGGTCGCATGGGCGCGTGATCTGGCAGGCCGGCTGACGGGCCCGGTGGACCCGGCCGCGGAGGCTCCTCGGCTGGTTCGGTAGTGGAACGAGGCTGGTCCGCTACTAGTACTCCAGCGGGACTTCTGTATCTGTCCTGGTCAGCAGCCTCGGGGTGGGAGTGTAGCGGGACGTCGGTGGGTGCGGGGCGGTCTTGGAAGGGCCGTCCCGCGAACGTGTGCCCGCGCCGCGTGTAGTGACAACGGCCGTGCTCGCCGCCCCGCGGCCCACCAGCGGCCCACCGGCCTGGACGGTGCGGCGAAGCTGGAGGTCGTCGGCCACCTCACCGGCTTCGTGGCCGGGTACGTCGCGCACGAGATCGCCCAGGCCGAAGCCGCGCGATCACCCGACCGGGCCGCGGCCGAGGCCCGCTACCTCGCCACTGTCGCCGCGGACGGCCACCACCCGGAACTCGCCGAGGCCTCAGCGCACCCGGACGCTCCCTCGCCCCCGACGCCACCTTCGCCCGGTTCCTCGACCGCCTGGTCGATGGCCCCGACCAATAGCGTGTGCCGGTATGACTCAGGGCGAGGGCAAGGCGGCGCCCGCTTCCCCGCCTCCTCCAACTCGCCCTCCGCCCCGACGACACCGACTGACGGCAGACCGCCCACCTCGCTGCCGTCGACACCGGCGCCAGCACGTACCGTCATGAAATCGCCGTCAGGCACGGATGGCCAACGGGGTGGCGAGGAGCGTCAATGACTTCCCCACGGCCGGCGGGCAAGGTCGTGTCTGCGCCCACTTGGGCGTCTAGTCCGATCGAGCCGAGGAGAAGTACGTGTACCGGAAACTCGAAGAGATGGGCAGCCGCTTCCTTGAGCGCTTCGTCCCGAGGGCCGAGGCGGCGGCCGCCGCTCTGGACCACTGCGGCGAATGGGGAAGGTGCTCGCGGTGTGTGTCCCAGTGCGGCTACGCGGCTCCGTGCCACGGGTGCTGTGTAACGGGCGGCGGCTGCCGGTACGTCTGCGAGTGCTGAAGTCCGTCGGTACCCATCGGGCTCGCACGCATCGCAGGGCCCGTTCGTCAGGTGCGGGTCACCCGGTCACCCGCTGAGTGCCCCGTAAAGGATCACCGGCTGTTGGCAGCAGTACGCGCTGCGGCTGCCGGTGGTCCACCCCCCGTCGCGTCGTGGCGCCCCTGCCCACCGCGTCCCTGCGCTGAGCCGTACTCACGCGTCCGAATCACCACAACCATGCGAAAGGCCGAGTGATGAGTTACGTGGCCATCGGGATCCGGTGCCTCATCGGCGTCGTGTTCCTCGTCTCCTCGCTCAGCAAGGTGTCACGACGTGGGGCCTTCGCCAGCTTCACTGCATCGGTGAGCGAGATGCGACTGCTTCCCCCGGCGCTGGCCGGCACGGTCGCATCGGCGGTGGTGTCCGCGGAGTGTGCCGTGTGCGTGCTGCTGGTGATTCCGGCAGCGCCCGCCATGACGCTCGGTTTCTTGGCTGCGGCAGGGATGTTGACCACTTTCGCGGCCGCCATCACCTTGTCCCTGCGCCGAGGCGGGCGCGTTGCCTGCCGGTGCTTCGGCGCATCAACGACGCCGCTCGGCCTTCTCCACGTCGTACGCAACGGCGTGCTGGCTTCGCTCGCGATCCTCGCCGCCGTGGTCGACGCACCACGCGGACCCGTGCAGGGCGCGGGGGCCTTGGCCGCGGTGTGTGCGGGCGTGATGGCCGCAGGGGTGGTCGTGAAGCTGGACGACCTGGTCGGGCTCTTCACGCCCGTCCGGAGCCAATCGTTCGGGAGCGCTGGCCGGGTGACCACCCGCAGCGTCCCCTGAGTCGGAGGAAACCGTGATGCCTTTCCTGATCGCGACACTCGCTTGTCTCGGAGCGATCTGTGCCCTCGATCTGATTCTGACGCTCGGCGTCATCAAACGACTGCGTGAGCATACCGAGTTGCTGTCCGCGCGCAGCCCCGCCGACATCCCCGTTGGTGCGGAGGTCGCGGAGTTCGCGGCGGTCACGACGGACGGCGAGCCGCTGAGCCGGGAATCGATGAAGGAGGAGACCGTGGTGGCCTTCTTCTCCCCGACCTGCGGGCCGTGCAAGGAAAAGCTGCCGCGTTTCGTCGACTTCGCGCGGGGTCTGGCCGGCGGCAGGGAAAGCGCGCTGGCCGTCGTAGTCGGCGACGTGGAGGAAGGCGCGCCATTCATCACCGAGTTGAACCCGGTGGTCCGCGTGGTGGTCGAGAGCGGCGACGGCCCGCTCGGATCCGCGTTCAAGGTGGCGGCGTTCCCCACGTTGGTACGGGTCGCTCCCGACGGCGCCGGCAAACTCGTGGTGACGGACAACCGGATCGAACTGGGCCACCCGGCCGCCGCGGCAGCGTGAGCGGCGGTACACGGCCCACGGCCGACCAGCCGCACGGCCGCCTCGGGCGCATAGCGTCGGGCGCCCGCCGTGTCACGACGACGTGTGCGCTGGCGGCCAGGGCGGCTCCCGGCACGATGGCACTGTACGCGGTGCTGTCGCTGGCCGGCGGTGCGGTGCCGGTGACCACCGCCTGGCTCACCAAACTGATCCTGGACGCACTGATGGCGGACGCCACTCTCGGCACCCTCGTCGGCCTGGGTGTGGGGTTGGCCGCGGCCGGCGTCTTCGCCGGGGTGACACCGCAGCTGACCCAGTACCTCCGGGCGGAGACCGAACGCGAAGTGACGCTGCTCGCGCAGGACCGGCTCTTCACCGCGGTGAACGGCTTCCCCGGACTGGCCCGCTTCGAAGACCCCGAGTTCCTGGACCGGCTGCGGCTCGCCCAGCAGTCCGGCGGGAGTGCGCCTGGGCACACGGTCGACGGGATGCTGGGCATGACCCGCGCGGCCGTCACCGTCATCGGCTTCCTGGGTTCACTGCTGCTGCTCAGCCCGCTGATGACGGCGCTGGTCCTGTTGTCCGCGGCACCGACGCTCGTGGCCGAGGTGGCGCTCTCGCGACAACGAGCGCACATGTACTGGGACATCGGCCCGGCAGAGCGGCGGGAGCTCTTCTACAGCCGCCTGCTGTCCAGCCTCGAGTCGGCCAAGGAGGTGCGGCTGTTCGGCATCGGCGCGTACCTGAAGCAGCGGATGCTGACCGAACGGCGTGCGACGAACGCCGCCAAACGGAACGTGGACCGGCGCGAAGTCTTGGTACAGAGCGGACTGGGCCTGCTGGCCGCACTGGTGACGGGCGGCGGGCTGCTCTGGGCGGTCGCCGCGGCGCGGACCGGGACGCTGTCCGTGGGAGGGATCACCATGTTCGTGGCCGCGGTGGCGGGTGTCCAGGGCGGGCTCATCGCCATGGCGAGCGAGTTCGCCCGCGCTCACCAGGCGCTGCTGATGTTCGACCACTACGCGGCGGTCACCACCGCCGGCCCCGACCTGCGGGTCCCGCCGGAGCCGCGCCCCATGGCGCCCCTGCGACGGGGGATCGAGTTCCGGGACGTGTGGTTCCGGTACTCCGACGACCATCCCTGGGTGCTGCGGGGGGTTAACCTGCGTATTCCCGCGGGTGGGAGCCTCGCCCTCGTCGGGCTCAACGGTGCCGGGAAGTCCACCCTGGTCAAACTGCTGTGCCGGTTCTACGACCCCACCCGGGGGCAGATCCTGTGGGACGGCCTCGACCTCGGACAGGCCGACGTAGCCGAACTGCGCCGGCGGATCGGCGCGGTGTTCCAGGACTACATGCACTATGACCTCACCGCTGCGGAGAACATCGGTCTCGGCGATCTGGAGGCACTCGAGGACCACGGCCGGATCCGGGCGGCGGCGCAACGCGCGGGGATCCACGACAAGCTCACCGGGCTGCCACGAGGCTACGACACCCTCCTGTCACGCATGTTCTTCATGGAGGCCGACAAGGACGATCCCGACAAGGGTGTGGTCCTCTCCGGAGGCCAGTGGCAACGGCTCGCGCTGGCCAGGGCGTTCTTGCGTGACAGGAGAGACCTGATGATCCTCGACGAGCCTTCCGCCGGACTGGACGCGGAGGCGGAGCACGACATCCACAGCACGCTGCGCCACCACCGTGCCGGGCGGACCAGCTTGCTGATCTCTCACCGCCTGGGAGCGGTGCGAGACGCCGACCGGATCGTGGTGATCGCGCAGGGTCGCATCGTCGAGGAAGGCGACCACGCGTCCCTGATGGCCGCCGACGGTGAGTACGCTCGGCTGTTCGGTCTGCAGGCCTCCGGTTACCGGCAGAGTCAGCGAGAACCGGAGAGCGAGCCGATGGCGCTTGAGGAGCCGGCATGAGGATGCGCGAGCCGTCCACTCCACCCGCCGCGCACCTGCGCGGGCCTCGCACACGTACGGCTCCCACGGCTCGCGCGAGACCCGCCACTCGCGCGACACGGAGCCTGGCGCTGATCGTGCTGGGGTCCGCGGGGCCCGTGCTTCTCCTCGCGGGACGCCTGCCCTGGGGTCTGTTGTGCTGCGCAGCGGCGGTGCTTCTCACCCTGGGCGCGGCCCTCGGCTCGCTGCTGGGCCGCAGACTCGTCGCCGTCACCGTCAGAGGAGACAGCATGCAGCCGGCGTACCAGGACGAAGACCGTGTCCTGGTACGCCGGGACCGCAAGCCCACCCGTGGTCAGGTGGTCGTGGTGGAACGGCCGGCAGGGGTCGCCGGATGGAGTGAACCACCGGTCGCCACCACCGCCCCTGGCCCATCCCTCGCACGAAGGCAATGGCTGATCAAAAGGGTGGCAGCCGTGCCCGGTGACCCCGTGCCCCGGGACCGTGTGCCCGTCCTGGCCGGCTCCCCCGCAGAGCGTGTGCCGGAGGGCAGCCTGGTTCTGCTCGGGGACAACCAGCAGGCCAGCTTCGACTCCCGGCACGTGGGCTACTTCCCCGCGGAACGGGTACTGGGAGCAGTGGTGCGCTCGCTGCCCCCCTATGAAGCCACGGCCTCGGGGCCACTCACGCGCCGCCGTCGGCTGCCGAGCGACGGTACTCGCCGGGGGACGTGCCGTACTGAGCCCTGAACGCCCGGCTGAAGTGCGGCGCGTCGGTGAAGCACCAGCGGGCGGCGATCGCGTGCACGGGGCGCGCGGACAGCCGGCAGTCGAGCAGATCGCGGCGGCACCGCTCCAGTCGCCGCCTGCTCACCCATGCGGCCACGCCCAGCCCGTCGGCCTGGAAGAGCCTGTACAAGGTGCGGGTGGAGATCTGGTGCGCGGCGGCAATGCCGTGGGGTGACAGGCATGGATCGGCGAGATGCCGCTCGATGAACGCGTGGATCCGTGCCCGCAGTAACTCCCGGTCCGCGTCCGGCCCTCCTGGCACGTCGGCGCCAGCTCCCAGGCTGTGCGTACACAAGGCCGTGAGCAGATCGACCACGGCGTCGCCCAGGGGCGGGGCGTCAGAAACCCGGCAATGGCGGCCCTGCGTGACGAGTTCGGTGAGGTGACGGGCCAGCAGTGCGCCTGCCCCGGCCACCGCGGGCATCCGTACCGCGGTGATCCGGCTCATGTTCCCTGGATCGATGGGAAGCAGCTGCTTGGGGACCTGCACGACGATCTCCTCGACGGCGCTGCGGTCCGCGCCGGACGAGGTGCGGAAGGGCCGGGACGATTCGCACAGCACGATCTCGCCCGGGGCGGCAGAAGCCGTCCGTCCCTCCTGGGTGACGAGTGCGTGGCCTCGCACGGTGAGGGACAACTGGTAGATGTGCGGGTCACGCCGGCGAATCAGTTCCTGTGTGCGATGCGTACGCAGTGGCGGATGGCTCAGGGCGAGGACGGACACGGCTCCCAGGTCGAGCACGCGGGCAGTGGCGCGGAAGTCCGACTCCTCGCTGCTGCTGATCGCCGTGGGCATCGACCGGGCGATGACTTCGCACCATCTGGTGAAGCGCTCCGCCGCGGGCATTGATTCGGTACGCAACACTGTCTCGATCACCATCCACTCCCTTCCTCCGGCGTGTTGACGCCCCGTGGCGCAAGGGCACGTGGTGAACGGTGGAGGGCACGCCGTGGACAAAAATTGCATTGGCCTTGAATCGCCTGGTCAGGCGCATTGGGGGGGCTTAGGCTCCGGGCCCGAGGGGGGTGGGCCGCATTGGGCGTGCAGTTCGGGGTTCTGGGAGCGGTCGAGGCTCGGATCGACGGCCGACACGTCGATCTCGGGCATGCCCGGCAGCGCTGTGTGTTGGCGGCGCTGCTGGTCGACGGCCAACGCCCCGTGACGGTCGATCAGTTGATCGATCGAGTGTGGGGTGAGCGTCCTCCCCAGCGGGCCCGGCAGACGCTTCACAGCTACATCTCACGGCTCCGGCAGGCCCTGGCCGAAACCGGCGGCGGCGCCACCATCACCCGGCGGTCCGGCGGCTACGTACTCATCGTGGAACCGCAACGGGTGGACCTGCACCACTTTCGTGAACTGGTCACACACGCCCGCACGGATGACGACGACGAGCGGGTCAAGGCGCTGCTGGACCAGGCGCTCGGTCTGTGGCGGGGAGAGCCCTTCACCGGTCTGGACACGCCGTGGATCAACGCCCTGCGCGACACGCTGGAACAGGAGCGGCTCGGGGCGCAGCTGGACCGCAACGACGTCGGGCTGAGACTCGGGCACCACGCCGACCTCTTGCCGTGCCTGTCCGCCCGGGCCAAGGAGCATCCGCTGGACGAGCGCCTGGCCGGTCAGCTGATGCTGGCCCTGTACCGCTGCGGCCGTGCCACCCAGGCCCTCGAGCACTACGAGCAGGTACGCCGGCGGCTGAACAGAGAACTGGGCACCGACCCGGCTGTCGCGCTGCGGCGCGTGCACCAGCAGATCCTCACAGCCGATTCCGCCCTCGCGCCGCCCGTCCCCGAGCCAGCGCCCACCGCCGACGGCCTCTTGCTGCACGGGCGGCCGGCCGACACCAAGGACATCCGTCGCCCGGCGGGCCCGGCTGCCGCTTTCGGCGACAACGCCGGCCCGTCCGAAGCCACACCTGCCGCACCAGCGACGCCCGTGGCGGCAGTCCCCACCGGCTCACCGCCGCCCAGAAGTCCCAGGGTGCCCCCGCGGCCCCGCAGAGCCGGCTTCGTTCTCCCCGCCCTGTTCCTCCTGAGCCTCGCCGCGACCGGTACACAACTCCTCAGCGCCGATCGCCCCGACACCCTGCGAGCACTGGAACCGCGCACAGGCACGCCCGCCGTCGTGACGATGCCACCAGGTCCGCTGCAGATCCGACCCCTTCCCGGCGAGGACCGTGACCTCTGCCTGACGGAAGGGCGTGAACGGACCGGCCGCTACTCGGCGGCCGTGGCCGTTCAACGCCCCTGCTCCACGGCGGTCCCGCCGACCACCTCCCTGAAACCCGTCGGGGACGGACGGTTCTACATCATGTGGAACCATCCCCAGTTCGGCCCCGGCTGCCTCACCGTCGTGGCCCAGGAGCTGGTGAAGGGAATGCTCGAACCCTGGACGGACTGCCGGGAGAGCCGGCCCTTCCAGCACTTTCGCCTGGAGCGCGTCGGTCCCTCCCGCGCCGGCACGTACAGGATCCGTCCGGCGGACACCGACCAGTGCGTCGGCCTGGCCGGCAACGCCTCAGCCGTGGGCGCGGAGGCCAAGGTCGAACCGTGTACGGACGCACCGGACCAGCGATTCCGCATCATGTCGTCCTGATTCTTCCTGGGCGTACGGCCGGACGTCGAAAGAGCGAGCACAAGCGTGGGACACGACCTGCCGGGACGGCCGGGGCGAGGATGGGCAGCACGCGCGTCGGCCCCCGAACGAGACGGCCGCCCTGCAGGCGGTGGCCGAGAAGCTCGGCATCGGCTTCCGCGAGACTCTGCGGAACTGGGTGAAGCAGCACGAAATCGACGCGGGGACGCGCCCGGGGACGACGACGGAGGGGTCAGCCGAGCTCAAGGCGCTGAAGAAGGAGAACGCCGAACTCAAGCGGGCCAACGAGATCCTGAAGGCCGCGGCGAGTTTTTTCGCGGCCTCGCTCGACCGGCCACACACACGCTCGTAGCGTTCATCGACGAGCACCGGGACCGCTTCGGCGGCATCGAGCCGATCTGCAGGACGCTCACCGAGCACGACTGCAAGATCGCCCCTTCCACCTACTACGCCCACAAGAAACGCCTCGGCCGACACGTCCTGGCCGGCCTGCTGCCCGCACGGCGCCTGCGGATCAGTCCCCGGATCGTCAAACGCGCCATCTCCAAGTACCCGGCCAGCCCTTGACAACACAACCCAGCCGCAGACTTCACGGCCTTGAGGCTAGTCCTGCAGCAGGACCACCTCCAGGGTGCGGGGGCCGTGCACACCCTCGACGCGGTCGAGTTCGATGTCGCTCGTGGCGGACGGGCCGGAGATCCAGGTCAGCGGGCGGGTGGGGTCGAGCCGCGGCATCGCCTCCGGAACGGAGGCCACGACCTGCTCAGACGCACGGACGACGCAGATGTGCAGGTCCGGCACGAGGGTGAGGGCGCGCCTGCCCTGGGCGGGGCCCGCGTCCAGGACGATCGTGCCGGTCTCCGCGATTGCCAGTGCGCAGCCGGTCACCACGGCGTCGGTCGCATCCAGCTCGTACGGGGTCAGAGGCGCGTCGTGGCGCTGTTCGGCGTCGGTCTCCGCGAGCCACGCGTCCGGCAGTCCCGCTGGCACGGCCACCGAACGTGCTCCGTGCCCTGCCAGCAACCGGGTGAGAAGTTCCGGCAGTTGCGCCTCGGTGCTCCGGTGGACGATCGCCCGGTAGTCGGCGAGGTTGTCGTGCAGGAGGTCGAGAACGACGGCAGGGTCGTCGGGGGTGTGACGGTCCAGGTAGTCACGTGCCGCTTCGGGCGCCGTCGGGGCGTCGGCCACGGCGGCCCGGACCCGGGCGAGGATGCGCTCGCGGCTTCCCTGCGCTGGGGACTCGGTGCTCATGTGCGGTTCTTCCTCCACCACTCGCGGAACGACTCGGCGGGCATCTGCGGCAGTTCTCGTGACGCGGTCCACGCCCCCGCGCCCGGCGGCTTCCTGGGGTGCAGCCTGCGGGTCCTCGACGCGGCACGTTCACCGGCGGCGAGCACGGCCGGATGGTCGAGCAGCCAGCCCGCGGCCTTCATCGCGGCCTTCTCCAGGCGGTGGCCCTTCCCGCCCTGGTCGGCGACCCGTTCCCTGAGGTGGACCAGCACCTCCGGGATGTCGATGGCGACGGGGCACACGTCGTAGCAGGCGCCGCACAGCGAAGAGGCGTACGGAAGGGAGGCGTCGACGTCGCTCTGTGTGCCGCGCAGTTGGGGGCTGAGGATCGCGCCGATCGGACCGGGGTAGACGGAGCCGTACGCGTGGCCGCCGGCCCGCTCGTACACAGGGCAGACGTTGAGGCAGGCCGAGCAGCGGATGCAGCGCAGGGCCTGGCGGCCCACCTCGTCGGCGAGGGCCGCCGTCCGGCCGTTGTCCAGCAGCACCAGGTGGAAGGTCCGGGGGCCGTCCCCGTCGGCCGTCCCGGTCCACATGGATGTGTAGGGGTTCATCCGCTCGGCGGTCGAGGAGCGGGGCAGGGTCTGCAGGAAGACCTCGAGGTCCCGCCAGCTCGGCACCACCTTCTCGATGCCGACGACGGAGATCAGCGTGTCCGGCAGTGTCAGGCACATACGGCCGTTGCCCTCGGACTCGAAGACGACCATGGTGCCGGTCTCCGCGACCATGAAGTTCGCTCCCGAGACGCCGACTTTGGCCCGTAGGAACTTCTCCCGCAGATGCAGCCGGGCGGCCTCCGCCAGGTCGGCGGGGCTGTCGGACAGCCCCTCTGGTGCCGGCCTCCCCCAACTGCCCATCGCCCGGGCGAAGATGTCGCGGATCTCGCCCCGGTTGCGGTGGATGGCGGGGACGAGGATGTGCGAGGGCCGGTCGTCGCCGAGCTGCACGATCAGCTCCGCCAGATCGGTTTCGTATGCGGCGATGCCCTCGGTCTCCAGTGCCTCGTTGAGGCCGATCTCCTGGGTGGCCATGGACTTGACCTTGACGACCTCGCGCTCGCCGGTCGCCTTGACGAGGTCGGCGACGATCCGGTTGGCCTCCGTCGCGTCGGCGGCCCAGTGCACAGTGCCACCCGCTTCGGTGACCGCGCTCTCCAACTGCACGAGGTGTCGGTCGAGATGGCGGAGCGTATGGTCCTTGATCCGCTTGCCGGCCTCGCGCAGCCGGTCCCAGTCGTCGAGTTCCGCCACGGCCTTGGCCCGCTTGTCGCGGATGGTGTGGGTCGCGTGGCGGAGATTGGCACGCAGGGTCGGGTTGCCCACGGCCTTGCCGGCAGCCTCGGGGAAGGACGGCATGCCGAGAAAGGCGCCGCTCATGCGGGGGTCTCCTCCGTCTTGAAGGGGTGCTCCTCGAAGGGGTGTTCCTCCGTGCAGGCGAGGATGTCGGCGATGTGCAGGGCGCGCAGCGGCTCGTCCTGGCGGCGCAGGATGCCGTCGATGTGCATCAGGCAGGAGTTGTCGGCCCCGCACAGCACCGAGGCTCCGGTGGAGACGGCGCTGCGGACCTTGTCCTGGCCCATGGCGGCGGACACGTCCATGTTCTTGACGGCGAACGTGCCGCCGAACCCGCAGCACTCGGCCGCGGCCGGCAGGTCGCGCAGCTCCAGCCCCTTCACCGACTCCAGCAGTCGGCGGGGCCGGTCGCCGAGGTTCAGCAGCCGCAGGCCGTGGCATGAGGGGTGGTAGGTGACGGTGTGCGGGAAGTAGGCGCCGACGTCGGTGACTTGGAGGACGTCGACCAGGAACTCGGTCAGCTCGTACGTCCTCGAGGCCAGGTCCGCGGCCGCGGGGCCGCCGAGCCGGGGATAGTGGTGCCGGACCATCGCCGCACAGGATCCGGACGGCGTGACCACGTACTCGTACCCCTCGAAGGCCCGGACCGTGCGGCGCACGAGCGGCTCGGCCTCACGCCGGTACCCCGTGTTGAACTGCGGCTGCCCGCAGCACGTCTGGGCGGTGGGGAAGTCCACGTCGACGCCCAGCCGTTCGAGGAGTCTCACCGTCGCGATGCCCGTGGCGGGGAACACCGCGTCATTGACGCAAGTGACGAAGAGTGCGACACGCATGGCCGGAGGATATGCCGGGGACGGTACTGTGCGAACTACGCCGGGCCGAAACGTCGGACGACCGGCCTGTCGCGTACCGAAGCTGACCTCAGTGAACGCGGGCTTCGGGTGACCGTTGCCCCGGGAGTTGCTGAAGACATCGGGTGGGTGCCGGGTGCGCCCGCAGGCACTATAGAAGCCTCTTCAGGACGGACGTGTGACTGCGGTCGGGCTCCTTGGCCGCCGTCAGCAAGGTCAGCGGCCCCTCGGCCGCGAGAGTGCGGAGCCGTTGGAGCGCCTCCGCGGCGGCAGGCTCGGCGAGTTCGGCCTCGTAGCGGCGGCAGAACTCCTCGTACTCCCCGTCCGGCCCGTGGTACCAGCGCCGGAGCTCCGTCGACGGAGTGACGGACTTGGGCCACTCGTCGACGCGGGCGTCCCCTTTGCTCAGCCCACGCGGCCAGAGCCGGTCGACCAGGACCCGCATCCCGTCGTCCGGCGAGGGCGCCTCATAGACCCTGCGGACCCGGATCTCCGCCTTCCCGCTGCCTCGCTGCATGCCTTCCAGGGTCACAGACCGTCGCGCTGCGCGCATGCAGGCAGCGGCGGACAGGTCGCCGTCCCCTTTCGGCGTATCCGGCATGGTTCCGTCCGCTCATGGGCGGCTGCCTGCCCGTCCGACCAGTGTTTCCGCGCCGCCACCTTCGTCTCCTGACTAGCTCCCACCCTGCGAACAACGGCAGCATGGGAGCAACGCGGTATGTGACCGCGCATGGAGGCGGTGCGCGCTTTGACACGGCAAAACTTTGCGTTCTGCGGGGCTGAGCTGGCCGCTGTCTATGTGCTCACGGAGAGCGGCGACGAACTGCGGCTGGCCGAAGCCGTGGGTGACCGCGGCGGAACGTACGGACTGCCGGCATTCATCAACCTCGGCAGCCGCTCCCCCGTCACGGACGCCTATCGTGCGGCCCGCCCCCTCTGGCTGAGCCCGGCGGACCTGTCCGTGTACATGTCGAGCGACGCCATCGGGGGGCACCCCGTCGGCGCCGGAACGCTGCCGCCCAAGTTCTCGCTGGGAGCGCTGCCGCTGGGCCACGGAGTCGCCAAGATCGGCTGCCTCCTTGTGGCGGGCGAGGTGGCCGACGGCTTCGACGCCGACCGCCGCAGCCTGCTGGAGCTGTACGCCGATCAGGTGGCCGCCGGGCTCGAGGCGGCGGGACGCGCGGGGCGCGTGGCGGGGCGGATGACCCAGCCGCGGTCGCATTTGGGGCCCACCCTGGTGCCGCTCCAGGGCGGTGCGTTCACACTGACGCTCGAAACCGGTCTGATGGACGCGGACGCCAAGGTGCTCGAGTTGCTGGGGATCGCCCCGGAGGAGTTCGACGGGCGAGTGGAGACCCTGCTGGCCTGCGCCGTCCCGGACGACATCCCCGCACTGATGTCCCTCGTCGAACCGGGTCCGCTGTCGTCCTCGGGCGAGCAGCTGGCCTTCCGCATCCGCCGCCCCGGCGGTGAGCTGCGCTGGCTGGGCCTGCGTTGCCGTCTGCGGTTCGGCGCCGACGGCACGCCGGAACGGGTCCTCGGCGTGGTCGCCGACGCCGTCTATCTGCGTCCCACCGACCACGAGGTCTCCATCGTGCAGGGGCTGTCCGCGCGGCTGGCTGGAGCGGCGACCGTGCGGGACGTCAGCAGGATGGTGGTCGAAGCCCTGCGCCTCCCGCTGGACGCGAGCCGGATCGCCGTCGCGGAGCTGGAGGCCGACCGGCTCCTGGTCACCACCCTGGACCCGCCCGAACCGGACGCGTGGCCCGGCGTATGGCAGGCCGAATGGCGCTCCGAATGGCCGGACGCGCCGTGCCACGCCCTGCCCACATTGCAGAGCGCGCTGCGCGAGGGCCATATGAGCCTGTGGCCCCCGGGCGCCGAGCTCGAGCCCGGCCTCCTCGGCATCGGCCCCGGCGGACTGGCGGTCCTGCCTCTGCCTGCCGACGGGCGAGTAGTCGGGGTGTGCCTGGTGGGCTGGGACACGGAGCACGAATTCGCCCCGGAGGAACGGTCGCTGCTGACGGCGGTCGCCGGCCTGGTGGGCAGCGCCCTGAGGCGCGCACACGCGCTGGACGCAGGGCACGAACTCGCCAGGATGCTGCAGCGCAGCCTCCTCCCCCGCAAGCTGCCGATACTGACGGGAGGCGTCGCCGTCGCCCGCTACCTGCCGGCGACGGTGGGGCTGGAGGTCGGCGGCGACTGGTACGACGTGATTCCGCTCGCCGACGGGCATGTGGCGCTCGTCATCGGGGACGTGCAGGGCCACAGCGCGGGCGCCGCCACCATCATGGGCCAGATGCGCACGGCGGTTCGTGCCTATGCCGTAGAGGGCCATCCGCCCGACGTGGTGGTGTCCCGTGCCAACCGGCTCCTCGTCGGAATGGAGACGGATCTCTTCGCCACCTGCCTCTACGCGGACCTCGACATGGAGGAAGGCATCGCCCGCTTCGTACGCGCCGGGCATCTGCCGCCGGTGCTGCGTCACCCGGACGGCACGACCGAGGAACTGGTCGTGGACGGCGGGCCGCCGCTGGGTGTGCTCGCCGAGGCGGAGTTCACCATGACCGAGGCCGGCCTGATCCCCGGGACGCTCGTCACGATGGTGACAGACGGTCTCGTGGAGTCTGCCCACCTCCCCCTGGAGGACGGGATGCGCCGCGTGCGCGAGGTCGTGGGCGCGTCCGACCTGTCCGACATCGGGCGCGTCGCCGACGAACTGCTCGGCAGCGCCAACGGGCGCGACGACGACGTGGCCGTACTGCTCCTGCGCTACGACGGGACGCGCGTGCGCCCCGTACGGACCCACTGGACGGTGTGGCGGCTCCCGAACGCCGTCCTGCACGCCCGCCGCTTCGCCGCGCGCACCCTGCGCTCCTGGGGTCTGACCGAGGAGAAGGACATGGCCCTGCTGGTGGTGTCCGAGCTGGTCACCAACGCCATCGCCCATACGCAGGGGGAGGTACGCCTGGACTTGACCCTGTCCGCGGACCGCCTGCGGATCGCGGTGAACGACACCTCGCCCCGCAGCCCCGTGAAACCGGCGAACGTGGGCTGGGAGGCGACCGGCGGCCGCGGGCTGCTCATCGTCGAGGCGACGACGGCGGCGTGGGGCTCGGTGCCGCTCGGCGGCGGCAAGCAGGTGTGGGCGGAGATGATCCTGTCGGGGGACGCGGACTGACATGCCGTCGGCGCGGGCGCCCCGTGCGCGGACGGCGCTCGGCTGTCACCGGCGGTTTCGCAGACGGGGAAGCGGCGCGCTTTCCGGGAAGCGGCTCTCTCCGCGGAAGCCGCTCGTCCTGTAGGGCCCGCTCCTCAGGGAAGCAGTTCGTCGAGTGCGGCACGGCCCTTCTCCGCCAGGCGGCGCTCCGCCCATGCCAGGCTCTTCGGCGTGATCTCGCGACCCGAGGCGAGAACCACGTCCTCCGCGGTCACCTCTCCCTCCGAGCCGGTGTGGAGCCGGCTGTCGGGCGTCACCCTGTCGTCCGGGTTGGCGTCGGCGTTCATAGTGCCTCCGTGCTTCGTTCCGGCTGAGCCATCAGGTGCTCCATCGCAGCGACGGGCACCGCTGGAAAGTTCCACTCGACGCTCGCCCTGGAAACCTCCGTGACCCGGCTGGGCGAAGGCCTCCGGCCGGCGGGCTGCGCCGGATCTGCGGTGTCCCGCAGGACCAGGGGCGCACGGGTGCCCGGGGCGGCTCCACCGAAACTCGCGTATTCGGGATCGCGACCCGTCTGCCGACCGGCACCAATGCGACGGACGTCACAGTATACGAGGAGCGCTTCATCAGGTCATCATATGACCTGATCGCTGTAGACAACCCGAAGGCCGGGCCACACCCGGACGGCACAGCAAGGCGAGGACGGACATGAACGACGAGGACAGGCCGGCACTGCCGCGCGTGGGCCTGGTGGGCCTCGGAGCCATGGGGCTCGGAATGGCCCGCAGCCTGCGGACCGCGCACTACGACGTCGGCGTGCACGACCGGCGATCGGAGGCGGCCGCGGCCTTCACCCGTGAGGGCGGAACGGCGTTCGACTCCGCCGGCGAGCTGGCGGCCACCGTGGACGTCCTCGTCGGCGTGGTGGTCAACGCGGCACAGGTAGAAGCAGTGCTGTTCGGCCCCCACGGGGCGGCCGACCGCCTCCGACCGGGCGCCGTCTTCGTGATGTGCTCAACGGTGGACCCCGTGTGGTCCGCCGAGCTCGAGAAGCGCCTGGCCGACAAGGGCGTGCTCTTTCTGGACGCCCCCATCTCCGGTGGCGCCGCACGGGCGGCGAACGGCGAACTCACCATGATGACGTCGGGCTCCGCCGCCGCGTACGCGCTCGCCGACCCGGTGCTCGAGGCCATGAGCAGCACCGTCTACCGCCTGGGAGACCACGCCGGGCTCGGTTCCAAGGTCAAGATCGTGAACCAGCTGCTCGCGGGGGTGCACATCGCCGCGGCAGCCGAGGCGATGGCGCTGGGCATCAAGGCCGGTGTTCCGGCGGAGGCGCTCTACGAAGTCATCACGCACAGCGCCGGCAATTCGTGGATGTTCGAGAACCGCATGGCCCACGTGCTCGCCGGGGACTACACACCCCTCTCGGCGGTCGACATCTTCGTCAAGGACCTGGGGCTCGTGCTCGACTCCGCCCGGCCGGAAAAGTTCCCGCTCCCCCTCGCCTCCACCGCCCACCAGATGTTCCTCCAGGCCTCGGCATCCGGCCTGGGGGGCGAGGACGACAGCGCGGTCATCAAGATCTTCCCGGGTGTCGATCTGCCCGAGCAGGCGGGGGGCTGAGATGGGAATCCGACTCGGCTGCATCGCCGACGACTTCACCGGCGCCACGGACCTGGCCAACAATCTGGTCCGCGCGGGCATGCGCGTGGTTCAGCTGATCGACGTGCCGCCCGCCGGCACCGACCAGGCGACGGACGCGGACGCCGTGGTCATCGCCCTCAAGTCGCGGACCGTCCCGGCGCCCGAGGCCGTCGAGGCGTCACTGCGGGCACTCGCATGGCTGCGTTCCGTCGGCGCGGAACAGATCTACTTCAAGTACTGCTCCACCTTCGACTCGACACCGGCCGGCAACATCGGGCCGGTCACGGAAGCCCTGATGGAGGCTCTTGGCACCGACTTCACCATCGCGACGCCGGCCTTCCCCGACAACGGGCGCACCGTCTTCAAGGGACACCTCTTCGTCGGCGACGTCCTGCTCAGCAAGAGCGGTATGCGCCATCACCCGCTCACTCCGATGACGGACTCCGACCTGGTCTCCGTCCTCGCCGCACAGACCTCGCGTACGGTCGGCCTCGTCGACCACACCGTCCTGGCCGGCGGTCCGGAGGCGATCCGGGCCCGTATCGAGGACCTGCGCAAGGAAGGCATCTCCATCGCCATCGCGGACGCCGTCTCCAACGACGACCTCCTGCGCCTGGGCGCCGCAGTCCAGGGGCTGCCCCTGGTGACCGCCGGCTCGGGCCTGGCGATCGGCCTGCCCGCGAACTGGGGCTTCGAGCCGTCCCCGGCCGCCGCCCAGCTGCCGCCGACCGACGGTCACGCGGCCGTCGTCTCCGGCTCCGTCTCGGTGGCGACGAACGGTCAGGTTCTGGAGTTCCTGCGCAGCGGCCGGCCCGCGTTCAGCGTGGACCCGTTGCGCATCGCGGCCGGCGAGGACGTGGCCGGCCAGGCGCTGGCCTTCGCGGACACGCACCTGGCCGAGGGGCCGGTGCTCATCTACTCCACCGAGACACCCGACGCGGTCCGGACCGTCCAGGGCCGGCTCGGCGCCGCCGAGGCGGGTGAGCTCGTGGAGCGGACCCTGGCCCACGTCGCACAGGGGCTCGTCGAGCGCGGCGTCCGCCGGCTCGTCGTCGCGGGCGGCGAGACCTCGGGCGCGGTCGTCCAGGCACTCGGCCTCACCGGGCTGCGGATCGGACCGCAGATCGACCCGGGCGTGCCCTGGTGCGCGGCGGCCCTGCCCGACGGGGACACGCTGCATGTGACGCTGAAGTCCGGCAATTTCGGCGGTCCCGACTTCTTCAGCGCCGCGTTCGACCTGCTGGACCGGGAGGCATCGTGACCCGGCCCGCGAGCTCTGCCGTCGATGAGGCACGCGCCGAGATCGTCCGGGTGGGCACGAGCCTGTTCGCCAGGGGCTACGTCCACGCCAGCGCGGGGAACATCAGCGCCAAGGTGGGCGACGGCCACCTCATCACGCCCACCGACGCCGCTCTGGGCTTCCTCGAACCCGGGCGCCTCGCGCTGGTCGACGCCGGTGGCGAGCAGATCGCGGGCGACCGGGCCAGCAAAACCCTCACGCTCCACCGACGCATCTACGAGGCCGACCCCACGGCCCGGTTCGTCGTCCACACCCACTCCACGCACCTGGTCGCACTCACGCTGGCCGGCGTGTGGAGCGAGGACGACGTGCTCCCGCCCCTCACCCCTTACTACGTGATGAAGGTCGGGCACGTCCCACTCGTCCCCTACCACCGGCCCGGCGACCCCCGCGTGGCCGACCTGGTGACCGCCGGCATCGCCGACCGCGCGGCGAGCGGCACACCGATCAGGGCCGTGCTGCTCGACCGTCTCGGCCCCGTGGTCTGGGGCCCGGACGCGGCCACCGCTCTCGCCGTCCTCGAAGAACTCGAGGAGACGGCACGCCTCTGGTTCCTGACCGACCGTCGCCCGGAGCCCCTCCCCACCCACGCTCTCCACGAACTGAGGTCCGTGTTCGACGCCGCGTGGTGACCATCCCCGCCCCTGTCGGAGAATCCCCCGAGCCGCACGAAGGATTCCGCATGTCTGTGCCCACAACGACTGCCGAGGCCCCCGACCTCGCCCGCGAGGACGCCGTCTTCCGCAAGGTCGTGCGACGCATCGTCCCCTTCCTCATACTCTGCTACGTCTTCTCCTACCTCGACCGGGTCAACATCGGCTTCGCGAAGCTGCAGATGTCCGACGACCTCGGTCTCAGCGAGGCGGCGTACGGCCTCGGTGCCGGCCTCTTCTTCATCGGGTACTTCCTCTTCGAGGTCCCCTCGAACCTGATGCTGCAGCGCATCGGCGCCCGCACCTGGATCGCCCGGATCATGATCACCTGGGGCCTGGTCTCGGCGGCGTTCATGTTCGTCACCAATGAAACGACGTTCTACGTCCTCCGGTTCCTCCTCGGCGCCGCGGAGGCGGGGTTCTACCCGGGCGTGATCCTCTACTGCACCTACTGGTTCCCCTCGCACCGCCGCGCCCGCGTGATCGCGATGTTCATGTCCGCCATCCCGGTGGCCGGCATCTTCGGCAATCCGCTCTCCGGCTGGATCATGGACCGGTTCCAGAGCGTGAACGGCTGGCAGGGCTGGCAGTGGATGTTCCTGCTCGAGGCGATCCCCGCGCTCGCCATCGGTGTGGCCACGCTGTTCTACCTCGACGACGGCGTGCGCAGCGCGAAGTGGCTCACCGACGACGAGAAGGCCGTCGTCGAGCGCGCGATCGCCGACGACGCCGCGCACCGGACGGTGCACGGCCGGGTCTGGGACGCCTTCCGCGACCCCAAGGTGTGGCTGATGTGCCTCATCTACTTCTGCTTCGTGATGGGCCAGTACGCCCTGACCTTCTGGATGCCCACCTTCGTCGAGTCCACCGGGATCGAGGGCAACCTCGCGATCGGTGTGCTCAGCGCCGTGCCGTTCCTCGCCGCCCTCGTCGCGATGAACCTCTTCGGACGTTCGGCGGACAAGCGCCGGGAGCGCCGCTGGCACCTGGTGGTCCCGAGCCTCATGGGCGCCGTCGGGTTCTCGCTGGCCGCCGTCTCGACCGGGTCGACCGCGCTGTCCCTGGCCGCGCTGTCCTTCGCCGCGGCCGGTGTCCTGACCTGCGCACCGCTGTTCTGGTCGCTCCCGACCGCGTTCCTGGGCGGCGCCGCCGCCGCGGCCGGCCTCGCGGTGATCAACTCGGTGGGCAACCTCGCCGGATTCGTCAGCCCGTACATGATCGGCGCGCTCAAGGACGCCACGGGCTCGACGTCGCTTCCCATGTACGTCCTGGCGTTCAGCCTGGTCGTCGGCGCCGGCGCGGTGCTCACCACCAAGAAGCAGGTCGTCAACCGCTGACCCCGGGTCCCGGTGCCGGGCCCGTCGACTCGGCCCGGCACCGGGCCGAACACTGGAGCAAGCATGCCGAGGTTCGCCGCGAACCTGTCCATGATGTACACCGAACACGACTTCCTCGACCGCTTCGCCGCAGCGGCGGCGGACGGCTTCGAGGCCGTCGAGTACCTCTTCCCCTACGCGTACGACGCCACCGAGCTGCGCCACCGGCTCGACGACCACGGCCTGAAGCAGGTGCTCTTCAACGCACCGCCCGGATCGTGGGAGTCCGGAGAGCGCGGCATCGCCGCCCTGCCCGGACGCGAGGCGGAGGTCCGCTCCGGGATCGGTCGGGCTCTCGAGTACGCCTCGGCGCTGGGCTGCCCGCGGGTCCACGTCATGGCCGGGCTGGTGCCGCCGGACGCGGAGCCGGCCGAGCTCGCCGCACACCGCGACACCTACCTGGCCAACCTCGCCCACGCCGCGGAGCAGGCCGCCGCGGCGGGTATCGACATCCTGATCGAGCCCATCAACGGCCGTGACATGCCGGGGTACTTCCTGAGCAGGCAGGCCGAGGCCCACGCTGTGGTGCAGGAGGTGGGCGCCGCGAATCTCAAAGTACAACTCGACCTCTACCACTGCCAGATCGTCGAGGGCGACCTCACCACCACCCTGCGACGCGACCTGCCCACAGGCCGCGTGGGCCATCTGCAGATCGCGGGCGTACCCGACCGCCACGAGCCCGACCGGGGCGAACTCGATGTCCGCCACCTGTTCGAGGTCGTCGACGACGTGGGCTTCGACGGATGGATCGGCTGCGAGTACCACCCCCGTGCCGGCACGAGTGAGGGGCTCGGCTGGCTCGACAACCACCGAGGAGACAACGCATGAGGATCGTCATCACGGGTGGCTTCGGCTTCCTGGGCCGGCAGGTGGCCGACGCCCTGCTCACGACGCGTACTTTCCGTGGCGCACCGATCGACCGGCTGGTGCTCGCCGACCGTTACGTGCAGGCCGACGCGAAGGCGGCGACCGACCCTTCCCCAAGCTCTTCGAGCAGGGGATACCCCATCGTGGATGTCGTGCAGGGCGACCTCGCAAACAGCCTCGACGAGGTGTTCACGGAGCCGGTGGACGTGCTGATCCACCTCGCCTCCGCGGTCTCGGCCGAGTGTGAGGCCGACTTCGACCTCGGCATGAGTGCCAACGTGGACACGACCCGTGCGCTGCTCGAAGCCGCCCGTGCCCAGTCGGCGGCCGGCGGGCCGACGCCGCTGGTGGTGTTCTCCAGCAGCGTCGCCGTTTACGGCTCCGACCCGGCGCTGCCCCTGCCGCCGATGGTCAGCGAGTCGACCCTGCCCACGCCGCGGTCGAGCTACGGGGCTCAGAAGCTGGTCTGCGAGCAGCTCGTCGCGGAGTACACCCGCCGTGGCTTCATCGACGGACGCGTCACCCGTCTGATGACCGTGTCGGTACGGCCGGGCAAGCCGAACGCGGCCGCCTCCGGCTTCCTGTCCGGCATCATCCGCGAGCCCCTCGCGGGCATCCCCGCGACCTGCCCGGTCCGTCCCGACCTGCGGGTGGCGCTGGCCTCCCCACGGCGCACGGTCGAGGGAATCCTCCGCGTCGCCGAGGCCGAGCGCGGCGAGGGCCCGGGCCGGCTGGACGGCGGGCTACCGGTCAACCTGCCGGCCCTGACGGTCACGGTCGCCGAGATGCTTGCCACGCTGCGGCGGGTGGCCGGCAACGCCGTCGCCGATCTGGTCACCATCGCGCCGGACCGCGGCGTCGAGGCCATCGTGGGCTCCTGGCCCGCTGTGTTCGACAACGCACGCGCCACCGCGCTCGGTCTGGAGCCCGACCCAGGCTTCGAATCGGTGGTGCGGGACTACATGGACGACCACGCTGACGCGGTCAAGTTCGGCGCCCGTCTCGCAGCCGGATCGGGCCGATAGACTGAAGACCATGTTTTCCAAGGTGAGCGGTCCCGTACGGCTCGCGGATCGGGTCGCCGCGCTGCTCTCGGAAGAGATCGAGTCCGGGCGGCTGGCCGAGGGTGACAAATTGCCGACCGAGGTCGCGCTGGTGAAGCAGCTGGGCGTCAGCCGCACCGTTGTGCGGGAGGCCGTTTCGAGGCTCCGCAACGCGGGCCTGGTCGAAGCGCGCCAGGGCCTCGGCGTGTTCGTCATGCCCCGGCGCACCCGGCCGCTCGACCTCGAGGCCGAGGCTGCCGACGGCACAATGGCCAAGGTGCTGCAGATCGTGGAGGTACGCCGCGCCATGGAGGGTGAGGCGGCCTCCCTCGCAGCCGCCCGCGCCACTCCCACCGACCTCGCCCGGATGCGTCAGGCCCTGACCGCGATCGACGCAGCGGTCGCGGCCGGCGGTGACGGCGTCGACGAGGATCTCGCGTTCCACAGGTCCATCGCCGAGTCGACCGGCAACCCTGTCATGGTCTCGACACTGCGGTACCTCGGCGAGGTGCTGCGCAGCGGCATCCGCGTCACGCGCGCGAACGAGGCCCGGCGGGGCGACTTCTTCGAGGCAGTCCGCCAGGAGCACCACGCCATACTGGCCGCCATCGAGGCCGGCGACGCCCAGACGGCGCGTGCCGCCGCCCGCCGCCACCTGAAGCACGCGGCCTCTCGGCTCCAGGACGCGGACGAGGGGTTCTGGACCGAGGCCGAGGACCTCGACGTCGAGCTCGACACCGGCCCCTGACACGAGAGGACCGGCGGCGCGCCAGGGCGCCGCGAGGCCAACCCGGTGTCCTGAGCCGGGGCACGCCGGGCTCGTGAGCGGAGCGATCACCGCTCCGCTCACGAGCCCTTGGCGTCAGGAAGCGCTGGTCCCGAGGCCGGCCCTGACGTCGCGGGCCACGGCGACCAGGTTGTCCAAGGCCTCGCGGGTCTCCGGCCAACCGCGGGTCTTCAGACCGCAGTCGGGGACGCGGTCGAGGAGGCTGGTGCCACAATCGGCCCGAGCACGATCGAGGGGCCGTTTCAGATTGCTCTGAAACGGCCCCTCGATCTGCGACTCTCTCGAGTCGGGACGACAGGATTTGAACCTGCGACCCCTTGACCCCCAGTCAAGTGCGCTACCAAGCTGCGCCACGTCCCGGTGCCCGTCTGACCTGGGCGTTTCTCCCCGCCGAACGGACATGAGAACAATACCGCACTCCGGCCACTGGTCACGAACCCGTATTCCACGACCCGCCACGCTTGACCGGAAGTCAACTTGAGGTTGCACGGTTGGGGGCATGGCGAACACGGCTTCCACCCCCGTATCCGGCGCCTCGGCGTCCAGCACCCGGGCATTCGGCTTCGACGACCTCGACCGGCTGATGGCCCTGATGACAGGAGACGAGAAGCACGGGCCGGCCGCCACATCCACGCTCGACGCGCTCTGGGTCCTCTACGACCGCGTTCTGCGCGTGTCGCCGGAGACCGCCGACGACCCCGGACGAGACCGGTTCCTGCTGTCCAAGGGGCACGGCCCCATGGCGTACTACGCCGTGCTCGCCGCCAAGGGCTTCGTGCCCGTGGAGTGGCTGCCCGACTTCGGCTCCTACGACTCCCCCCTCGGTCACCACCCGGACCGACTCCTCGTGCCGGGGGCGGAGATAGGCAGCGGGTCGCTCGGGCACGGGCTTCCGCTGGCGGTGGGCACTGCTCTCGGGTTGCGCGCACAGGGGCTGACCGGCCCACGGGTCTGGGTTCTCATCGGCGACGCCGAGCTGGACGAGGGCAGCAATCACGAGGCCATCGCCTACGCAGGTCCCGCCGGGCTCGAGCAGCTCCACACGCTCGTCATCGACAACTCGTCCGCCACGCACGGCTGGCCCGGCGGGATCGCGTCGCGGTTCGAGGCTGCCGGCTGGTCGGCCCGGACGGTCGACGGCCGCGACCACGACGCACTGCTCGCCGCCTTCACGGCGCCGCATCCGGGCAGGCCGAGGGCGGTCGTCGCCCGCGTCGAACCCAAGAACGTCTGACCACGTACGTCACCGCCGAGAGGACTGTCGACCATGGACACCATGCGGGACCGCTTCATCGCCACCACCACCCGCCTGCTGGACGAGGATCCGCGCCTTGCCCTCGTGCTCGCGGAGATCAGCGTCGCGGGGTTCGAGCAGGCGCAGCGGCGTCATCCCGACCGGGTGATCAACGTGGGCATCCGGGAGCAACTGCTGATCGGCGCAGGCGGCGGTGTCGCGCTCACCGGGATGCGGCCGATCATGCACACGTTCGCGAGCTTCCTCGTCGAGCGGCCGTTCGAGCAGGTGAAGCTCGACTTCGGCCATCAGGGCACGGGCGGGGTGCTGGTCAGCGCCGGAGCGTCCTACGACTGGCCCGCGGGCGGCTTCACGCACATGGCGCCGGGTGATGTGGCGCTGCTGGACACCCTGGACGGGTGGACGGTCCACGTCCCCGGCCACCCGGACGAGGCCGAGGCAGTGCTGCGGAACGCCGCCGCGGGTGACGACCGGGTGTATGTGCGCCTGTCACTGCAGAGCAACGCCGAGGCCAGGCCGTTCGCGGGCGGCCGGTTCCTTGCCGTGCGTGAGGGCCGCGGCCCGGTCGTGATCGCCGTCGGGCCCATGCTGGACAACGTCCTCGCGGCGACGGAAGGCATGGACGTGACCGTGCTGTACGCGACGACGGTGCGCCCCTTCGACGACGAGGCCGTCCGGCGGGCGGCGGGCGACCGGGCCGATGTGGTGATCGTCGAGCCCTACCTGGCCGGCACGTCGACGCCGGCTGCGAACGACGCCCTCCGGGACGTGCCCCACCGTGTGCTGGGCCTGGGTGTGTCCCGGCGCGAGCTGCGCCGTTACGGCACGATCGACGAGCACCTGGACGCCCACGGACTGGATCCCAAGTCCCTGCGCGCCCGCATCGCGGCATTCATGTGACGGCGGCGACCGGCTCTTCGGTCACTTCCGCAGCTCAGAGGCGGGGCCCATGACGATGACCGGCCGCTTGGCCGGGTCGAGCGCGCGCAGCAGCTCGCGCATCTGGTCCTCGGCCAGCGAAACGCACCCCTGGGTGGGCCCTTCGTGGTCCACGTGGACCCACAACCCGTTGCCCTTCTCCGGTCCGAGCGGTCGCTCCTTGTCCAGCGGAGAGGTGCCCGACACCCGGTTGTAGTCGATGGCGACCACGTAGTCGAAGGAGCCTTCGAGGGGCTCGCCGAGGAAGCCGGTGCCCGAGGCCACGAACTCCTCGTCCTCGTCGTACGGCAGACGGGTGCCGGGATCGGGTGAGCGTCCGCCCGCGTCGCCCAGGCCATAGACGCCGATGGGGGTGCGCAGGTCGCCGGCGTAGTGGTCGTCGGTCCAGCCGCGCACGCCGTTGTGCGCGGGCCAAGGGCCGGCGACGGACCGCCACGGCCCGCCCGCCGTCCGTTCGTGGAGCACCGCTGTGGCGACGTTGGTGTCCGACGTCTCCCCGGTCACGACAAGTGCCTGGAGGGTGGCGTCCGGGATCCTGGAACGGAAGTCGGGCCCCAGCCCGGGGATGTGACTGGCCGGCAGTTCCCGCGGTGCGGGGCCGGGCTGCCCGGCGGGACCGCCCTGGGCCTTCGCGCCCGGCTCCGGAGCGGGCGGCGGCTCCGTGCAGCCGGTGAGCAGCAGTGCGGCACAGGCAGTGGCGGCGAGGGTGTTCGCGGCGCGTCTGGTGGCGGGCATGAGGCAGGTCCTCCCGGCGTCGTGGAACGGCCCCGCAATGCGTACCCGGTCCGGATGCGGAAGCGGTTGCCCCAGGGCCTCACTCACCCGACCGAGGCATGAGCCGCGCGTCCATCCGGCCCGGCCGCTTCCCGCAGACGGCCCGTCCGCCCCCGGAGGCGACCGGGATGCGCCCGGAGGCGACCGGGGTGCGCCCCGCGGAGATCCGGGCGCGCACCCGCACACCGGCCGGGTCGCCCCGACCGCAGCGCCTCGCCCCTGGCGTGGCACCGCCCCGACCATCCGGCCGCACTGTCCGACCGCCCGTCAGGCCGACGCCTCACCGCTTCGGAGGAGCCAGATCCGGATGGGCATCCAGCAGTTTCCGAGGGGCCGCCTGGCGCCACGAGTCGAGCAGGATGGCGTACAGCTCGTCGTCGTCCTCCAGAGCCGAGAGCCGCACCCGCATCCATGCGTAGTTGTCGTCGTGCCCCTCACGCAGGAAGAACTTGTCGGGCTCGGCCGCGATCAGCTCCTCCCGGTCCTCCTGCGGGCACTTCACCCCCATGACGCGGTCGTCGTCGTCCAGCGACGCGAAGATCCGCCCGCCCCCTTCCAGCCGGAAGGTGGGCATGCCCCACGCGAGCTTCTCGATCGCTCCGGGCAGCCCGAGCGCGATCCTGCGTACGTCGTCGGCAGTGGCCATGTCGCAACCGTACGACCAGGCGCCGACAGGGCCTCAACTGCCGCGCCACACTGCGCGCTTCCGACCCATTGACCCCCCGCGACGGCGGAACCTACGCTGTGCGGCGTATTTAGAAAGCGCTTTCTAACCCCGCAGGCCCTACCAGCACCCGGGAGCGCCATGAGTGGTCATCACCTCGGACGGCAACGACGGCCCAGAGCCCTTCGCACCGCACTCTCACCCGTCTCCGTCATCACCGCACTGCTGGCGCTGCTCCTCGGCCTCGGGGTGACCCTGTCACCCCGCGCCGAAGCAGCGCCCTATCGCGTACTGGTCTTCTCCAAGGTCACCAACTTCACCCACGACTCGATCCCCGCCGGCATCGAGGCCATCAAGAAGCTCGGCAGCGAGAACGGCTTCGAGGTCGAGGCGACCGACGACGCCTCGACGTTCACCGACGAGAACCTCGCCCGCTTCCAGGCGATCGTCTTCAACAACACCAACTCCACCCCGGAGAGCGGCGATCTGCTCGACGCGGCGCAGCGAGCCGCCCTGCAGAAGTACATCCAGGGCGGCGGCGGCTGGGTCGGTCTGCACGCCGCGTCGGCCAGCGAGCGGGACTGGTCCTGGTACGAAGGCCTGGTCGGCGCCATCTTCGACAAACACCCGGCCGTGCAGACCGGCCGGATCAAGGTGCTCGACCGGTCCCACCCCTCCACCGAAGGCCTCCCCGAGCTCTGGGAGCGCACCGAGGAGTGGTACAACTGGCGCACCAACCCGACCGGCAAGGTGCACACCCTCGCCCAGATCAAGGTGCGGGACGGCATCACCGGGCTCGACGAGGGCGTCGACCATCCGTGGTCCTGGTGCCAGAACTACGACGGCGGGCGCTCCTGGTTCACGGCGGGCGGCCACGCCAAGTCCGCCTTCCAGGAGCCGGACTTCCTCGAGCATCTGCTCGGCGGCATCCAGTGGGCCGCCGGCAACAAGCCGGGTGACTGCACAGCGACCAAGACCGGCGCCTTCCAGCGCACCCCGCTGGCCACCAGCGATCTCGCCGACCCCTTCGAGCTGGCCGTCGCGCCCGACCGACGGGTCTTCTTCATCCAGCGCACCGGCAAGGTCAAGGTCATCGACCAGCAGACGCTGAAGGTCACGACCGCGCTCGACTTCGCGTACACCCCGGAGATGACGAGCCAGTCCGACGGCCTGCTCGGGCTCGCGCTCGATCCCGGCTTCGCCGAGAACAACTGGCTCTATCTGCTGAACTCCGACAAGACCGAGAAGCGTCTGAACCTTTCCCGGTTCACGGTCACCGGCAACACCATCGACCCCGCGTCCGAGAAGCGGCTGCTGACGATCCCGACCCTGCGCGGCGAGGGCAGGGCCAACTCGCACATGGCCGGCTCGCTCGCGTTCGACAAGGACGGCAACCTGTATGCCGCGACCGGCGACAACACCGACCCGTTCGCGTCCGACGGTTTCGCGCCCATCGACGAGGGCGAGGGGCGCCGCGCCTGGGACGCCCAGGGCACCTCGGGCAACACCAACGATCTGCGCGGAAAGATCCTGCGTATCACGCCCCAGGACGACGGCACGTACTCCGTGCCCGAGGGGAACCTCTTCGCGCCCGGCACCGAGAAGACACGTGCCGAGATCTACGCGATGGGCATGCGCAACCCGTTCCGTGTCACCACCGACCCGGTCAGCGGCGCCCTGATGGTCGCCGACTACGGCCCCGACGCCCGAGCGGCCAAGCCGGACCGCGGCCCCGAAGGCACGGTCGAGTACATGCGGATCACCGAAGCGGGAAACTTCGGCTGGCCCTACTGCGTGGGCAACAACATCCCGTTCAACGACTACAACTTCCAGACGAAGACCTCCGGTCCCAAGTTCGACTGCGCGAAGCTCGCCAACGACTCGCCGAACAACACGGGTCTGACCGAGCTGCCGCCGGCCCAGCCGGCGACGGTCTGGTACGCCTACTCGGCGTCCGAGCAGTTCCCGGAGCTCGGCACCGGCGGTGGCGGCCCGATGGGCGGCCCCGTCTACGACTTCGACCCGGACAACGCCTACCAGGGCAAGTTCCCCAAGGCCTTCGAGGGGGAGTGGTTCAACTACGAGCTGACCCGCAAGTGGTTCAAGACCTTCTCCTTCCAGCAGCAGGACCAGACCTTCACCGACCCGCGCTTCCAGCCGGCGAAGGCGGGCGACCTGCACTCGATCAACACCGTCTTCGGCGACATGGCGTGGAACCAGCCCTTCGACGCCGACTTCGGCCCTGACGGCGCGATGTACGTCATCGACTTCGGTCTCGGCAGCGGCACCGGCCGCGGCGGCAGCAACGAAGGCTCCGGGATCTACCGGATCGACTACGTCGGCGACGACCGGCTGCCCGACGCCAAGGCCACGGTCACACCGGACAGCGGTTCCGTGCCGCTGACCGTCTCGTTCTCCAGTGCAGGTTCCGGGCTTCCCGGCGACAAGCCGGTCACCTACGCCTGGGACTTCGACGGCAACGGCACCACCGACTCGACGGAGGCGAACCCGACGCATGTGTACCGGGAGAAGGGCCGCTTCACTGCGCGGCTCACCGTCACGGGACCCGGAGGACTGACAGGACTCGCCGTCCAGGACATCACCGTCGGCAACACACGGCCGCAGGTCACCATCCAGCGGCCGCCCAAGGGCGGCATGTTCAGCTTCGGCGACACCATCCCCTTCACGGTGAAGGTCAAGGACAAGGAGGACGGACGTAGAATCGACTGCTCACGCGTCGTCGTCCAGTCGCAGCTCGGGCACGACTCCCATCTGCACCCGCTGGACAACCACACCGGCTGCACGGGCGAGATCGCGACCGACGCCGGTGACAGCCACGGGCCCGGCCAGAACCTCTACTACGGCATCACGGCGCAGTACGAGGACAAGGCGGCACCGGGCGTACCCGCGCTGACCGGTTCCAGCTCGCTGACACTGCGCACGACGTATCGCGAGGCCGAGCACATGACGTCGACGGGCGGTGCGCATGACGGAGTGGTGGTGGCCGGCCGCAGCGACGCCTCCGGCGGCAAGCGGCTCACCGAGATCGAGGACGGCGACTGGATCAGCTTCGACCCGGTCGCTCTCAAGGGAATCGACTCCGTGACCGTGGGCGCGGCCTCCGGCGGTATCGGCGGAACCGTCGAGTTCCGCGCGGGATCACCCACGGGCACTCTGCTCGGCAAGGTGACCGTCCCGAGTACCGGCGGCTGGGGCAACGTCGTCTCCCCGACGACACCGCTGGTGGATCCGGGCGGGACGACGAAGCTGTACGCGGTCTTCACCAACCCCGAGTGGTCGGCCGACAAGCCCGACCTGTTCGCCGTGGACTGGCTGCACTTCAACGGCGCAGGTGTGGAGAAACGCCAGGGGGCCCGGGTCGAGATCACGGCCACGCCGGCGACCGGCACCGCGCCGCTCACCGTGCAGCTGGCCGGGCAGGTCACACTGCCCGAGGGCCGGACAGCCGCCTCGTACCACTGGGACGTCGGCGACAACAGCACGCCGGCCGGTGACGAGCAGGCGACCGCCACCCACACCTACGCCCGCGCCGGCACGTACACCGCACACCTCACAGTCACCGACGACAAGGGTGACACGACCACCAACTTCGCTCGCATCAACGTCAGTTGAGAAAGGAGTTCCGATGAACGGCACCAGACGGGCGTTCCTCGGCAAGGCTCTCGGCGTCGCCGCGGCGGCCACGACCGTCAAGGCGACGGGCTCGCACGCGTACGCCTCGGACGCGGACGCCTCGAACGTCGCGGAGACGGCCGCGGAGACGGCACGGCGCTGCCGTCGCATCCCGCCGGCCGGGATCGGCATGCACCTTTACACCATGCGCGCGCCCTTGGCGACGGACTTCAAGGGGACGCTCGCCCGCCTCGCACAGATCGGCTACGCGACCGTCGGTGTGAGCGGCCGGCACGGCAACAGCGCAGCCGCCATCCGCTCCATGCTCGACGAGATGCACCTGCGAGCCGTCTTGGAGCACGTCGGCTACGACGTGGTGCGGGGCAGCGGTCTGCCGCAGGCTCTCGAGGACATTCGCACCCTCGGCGCCCGATGGGTCGTGGTGCCCAGCCTGCCCGGGGCCATGCACACCCCGGCCGGATTCCGCGAGGCCGCCCGGGAGTTCAACAAGGCCGGTCTCGCCGCGCGCAACGCGGGACTCGGCCCGCTGCTGTTCCACAACCACGGCGCGGACCACCAGGTCGTGGACGGCGAGAACCTGTACGACATCCTGCTGCGGGAGACCGACCCCGAGCTGGTGGGCTTCGAGCTGGATGTCTACTGGGCGGCGAAGGGCGGCGGCAGCGACCCGCAGGACCTGTTCGTGGAGCATCGCCGCCGGTTCCCCGCACTGCACGTGAAGGACATGGCCCCAAGCGGCGGTTTCGCCGACGTCGGCTCCGGTGTCCTGGACTTCGCCGCGATGTTCGACACGGCGCGCAGCGGCGGCGTGAAGCAGTGGCTGGTGGAGCACGACGCGCCGGCGGATCCGTTCGCCTCGGCGCAGAACAGCTACACGTATCTGGCGAACCTCAGGTACTGACCGGGGTACACGAAAGAGCCCTGCACCACCCCTGGCGGGTGGTGCAGGGCTCCTTCCGTGTCAACGGGTCCGCGCGAAGACGGCGTCGGCTCAGCCCTGAGCGGACACCGCGCCGGGCCCGGTCCTGCACGAAGGCTGGGCCGGCCCGGTCGTACGCGAAGGGGGTCCGGAGGGGGCCGGCGGGTCGTACGCCGGGAAAGGCGGTAGCCGGCCTCCGTCCCGCCCGGTCGCGCGAGCGCGGCAGCCGACAGGCGAAGGCCCGGACGGGGGCCCGGGCCACGCCCCAGGAGCGGGCCGACGCGGCCGACGCCCACTGCGCGAAGGGCCAGGGCCGGCCCGGTCGTACACGAACAGCAGGGCCGGTCCTGTGTGAAGGCCCGGCCCTGCTCACGTCCTTGCGCGAAGACCGCGCCCGACTCAGTCCTGCGCGGAGACCGCGCCGAGCAGGCCGCGGATATGGGTGGTGGCCTCCCGGAACTCGGGCCGCCCCATCGTCTCCGTGTAGTCGCGCTCCGGGGGCAGCCCCACGTCGATGATCTCGGTGATGGTGCCGGGCCTGGGGCTCATCACCACCACCCGGTCGGCGAGGTAGCAGGCCTCGGAGATGGAGTGCGTGACCAGGAGCACCGTGGTGCCGGTCTCCCGCCAGATGCGGTTGAGTTCGGTGTTCATCTGCTCGCGGGTGAGCGCGTCGAGCGCGCCGAACGGCTCGTCCATGAGCAGGACGGGCGGCTCGTGCAGCAGGGCGCGGCACAGGGCGACGCGCTGTTGCATACCGCCGGACAGCTCGTGCGGCAGCGCGTCCTCGAAGCCGCTCAGGCCGGTCATCGCGATGAGTCCGTCGGCGCGCCGGCGCCCCAGCTCCGCCGGCATCTTCCGCATCTCCGCCTGCAGCAGGATGTTGCGGCGCGCCGAGCGCCACTCCAGCAGGGCCGCGCGCTGGAAGGCGTAGCCGATGTCGTGGCGCGGCCCCTGCACCCGCTCGCCGTTCAGCAGCACATCGCCCGTGGACGGCTTCAGCAGCCCCGCGACCAGCTTGAGCAGCGTCGACTTGCCGCATCCGGACGGGCCGACGATCGCGACGAACTGCCCCATGGGCACCTCGAGATCGATGCCGGTCAGCGCGGTCACGTCGCGGTTCTTGGTGCGGAAGCGGACGGCGACGTCCTTGATGCCGACCGCCGCTGTGCTGCCGGGCCCGCTGCTTCGTCCGTCGTTCGTCACTTCCGGCTCCCGCACAATGGTGTTTCTGGGCATCGTCATCCCTTCATCGCGGTGGCGCTGTCCCAGTACTCGGCCACGGCCTTGGGGCTGCTCACCAGGCCGGCCTCGGCGAAGACGTCGATGGTCTGCTGCCAGTCGGCTTCGGTGTTGACGCCCGGCGCCTTGCCCTGCGTCGCCTCGGTGTGCAGGAGGGTGAGCGTCGTGGCGAACTGCTCGGACAGGACCTCCTTCGGCGGGAGCTGCTCGCTCGCGCCTGCCATCGAGGCCACGGCCGGGTCCGGTGCCTTCTCCGCTGCGGCGAACGACTCGCTGACCGCCTTCGCCATGCGCTGGGCGAGATCCTTCTTGCCGGTGAGGACCTTCTGGCCGGCGATCAGGCCGTTGGAGTAGAAGTTGAGCCCGTTCTCCGAGAAGCGCAGGTACGAGACCGGCTTCTTGGCCTTGTTCTGCATGGTGGGCCCCTGGTCGCTGGCGTAACCGAGCAGTCCGTCGGTCTTGCCGGAGATCACGGCGGCGATCTTGCCGGCCGGGTCCGTGTTCTGAACCTTCACGTCGGACTCAGCGAGGCCGTTCTTCTTCAGGAAGATCGGGAACGTCTTGGAGAGCGCGTCGCCCGCGGTGCCCGCGATGGTCTTGCCCTTGAGGTCGGCGGGGCTCTTGATGCCCTGCGAATCGAAGAACTGCACCGACGACGGAGTGGTCTGCAGAAAGACGCCGAGGCTCCTGACCTTGACGCCGGCGTCGACACCGGAGAGGACGGCGGGTGTGTCGGCCCAGCCGAAGTCGGTCTGTCCGGCTCCGGTCGCCTGCACCGTCTTCTGGGAGCCCTGGCCGGCGCGGATCTCTATGTCGATGCCGTGCTTCTCGAAGATCTTCTGCTGCTTGCCGTAGTAGAACGGCGCGTGTTCGCCGTACGGGTACCAGTTGAGCGTCAGCGTCACCTTGTCCAGCTCCTTGCCGGAGGAGCTGGTCGATGTGTCCGAGCCGTCCTCCCCGCAGGCCGTGGCGACCAGAAGCAGCGGTACGAGGCCGGTCATAAGCAGTCTGCGCGCAGTCATGGCTGGTCCTTCTCGTCAACGTGGGACATATGGCCGGTGATCAGGTCAGTACGTAGTGGTGACGCCGGTCTCGCGGCGGCTGGCGTGCCACGGGAGCAGCAGCTTCTCCGCGACCTCGACGAGGACGAAGAGGACGACGCCGATCAGGGACATCACCAGCAGGCCGGCGAAGAGCATCGGGGTGTCGAGGTTGCCGTTGGCCTGGAGGATCACATAGCCGAGCCCCTCGTTCGCGCCGACGAACTCGCCGACGACCGCGCCCGTCACGGCGAGCGTCACCGCGACCTTGAGTCCGGAGAACAGGTGCGGCAGCGAGGCGGGCATACGGATCTTCACAAAGGTCTGCCAGGGGCTCGCGCCCATGGTCGAGGAGAGCTGGAGCATCTCCGGATCGACCGCCTTGAGTCCCGTCACCATGGAGATGACGACCGGGAAGAAGGCGATCAGCACCGCGATGAGGATCTTCGGCGCGATGCCGAAGCCCAGCCATACGACGAACAGCGGGGCGATGGCGATCTTCGGCACGACCTGGGCGAAGAGCAGGATCGGGTAGAGGGTCTTCTCGACGGTTGCCGAGTAGACCATCACCACGGCGGCGAACACTCCGACGACAACGGCGATCAGGAAGCCGAGCAGCGTCTCGTAGGTGGTCACCCATGTGTGCTGCCAGATGTAGTCGGCCTTGCCGGTGAGTACGTCGAGTGTCGCGCCCGGCGAGGGGACGAGGTAGGGCTCGACGAGTTCGGCGGCGGCGATCACCCACCAGGCGGCGAAGCACGCGAGCAGCAGGGCGACGGGGCGCCAGCTCTGCTCGAGCAACCGTGACGCCCGCTCCCCCGCGCTCGGGCCGTTCCGCCTGTCGACTCCTGCCACCTGCGCGGGTGGTGACTTGATGACGCTCTGACTCACGGTCAACTCCTGGGTCTCCGGAGCGGTCGGCAAGAGCCGTCCGGATCGGCCGGGTTCTTCGATCTCCCACCGAGAAAACGCTTTCAGAAAGCGCTTTCTGGTATGGTGCGGCCACGCTAATGACTGCCGGTCCGCACGGTCAATAGGCCGTCCCGAAGTTTCGGGGGGTCAAGTGAGTGAACAAGAACCACAGGCTCATGTGACGCTGGACGCCGTCGCCCGCAGAGCGGGCGTGTCCCTCGCCACGGCGTCACGAGCCCTGAACGGCACCACCCGGGTCCGCGAGGAGCTGCGCAGCCGGGTACGCACGGCCGCCGACCAGCTGGGCTACATCCCCAACGCCCATGCCCAGGCGCTCGCCAGCGCGTCGAACAACACCGTGGGCCTCATATGCCACGACGTGGGCGACCCCTACTTCGCGGCGATCGCCGCCGGCGTGATGCGCGCAGCCGCGGAGAAGGACCTGCTGGTGATGCTGGCGAGCACGTTCCGCGAACCGGCGCGCGA
Organism: Streptomyces sp. NPDC096176; assembly: GCF_044763255.1. NCBI lineage: Bacteria > Bacillati > Actinomycetota > Actinomycetes > Kitasatosporales > Streptomycetaceae > Streptomyces > Streptomyces sp. NPDC096176. Next base: position 64,285 of record NZ_JBIWFV010000017.1, read on the forward strand.
GATCGCCTATGTGTCCACGCTGCGCGCCCAGCGGGCCCGCGCCATCCTGCTGATCGGCTCCGGCTTCCAGGACCGGACCTGGGAGCGGGCGCTCGCCGCGGAGCTGGAGCCCTATGTGCGGGCGGGCGGACGCGTGGCGGTCGTCAGCCGGCACCGCAGCCTGCGGGTCGACGCCGTACTGCCGGAGAACCGGGGCGGCGCCGCGGCCTTGGCCAGGGCTCTCCTCGACCTGGGGCACCGGGACTTCGCGGTACTCACCGGGCCGCCCTCGCTGACCACGGTCTCCGACCGGCTCGCCGGCTTCCGGGACGAGCTGGCACGGGCCGGCGTCGCCCTGCCCCGGGAGCGGATCGTGCGCGGACCCTTCACCCGCGAAGGCGGGTACGCGGCGGCACGGGAGTTGGTCGCCCGCGGCACACTGCCCACCTGCGTGTTCGCGGTGACCGACGTGATGGCGGTCGGCGCGCTCGCCGCCTTCCGGGAGCAGGGCGTACGCGTGCCGGACGACATCTCGCTGGCGGGCTTCGACGACATCCCCCTCGTACGGGAACTCTCCCCGCCTCTCACGACGGTCGCGCTGCCGCTCGCCGCCATGGGACAGGAGGTGATGGCACTCGCGCTGCGAGAGCCGCGCGGATCCCGGTCACGGGTGCTGCGGGTGGGCGGTGAGGTCGTCCTGCGCGCCAGCGTCGCTCCCCCGCCGCTACGGCCGGCTCGGGCCGACGGGGGCGCGCACTGACGTGGCTGCGACCGATACGCGCCACGCGCGCCGGTCGCCACCTCGGTGTGCGCCGGAGCTCTGACCATCGGCCGGACCAGGTACCCACGAAACCATTGCCGTTGGCATGTGGCAGGAGGCCGATTCGTGGGAATGCCGTACGGATGAACAGATCCGGTCGAGTACCACACGCTTCCCATGGTCAATCAAACGTCAACGGCCTTAATTTCAGCCAAAGTTGACATCGACCTTGTTACCCCACGAACGGGTCAAACAGGCTGAGGGGGTCGGCCTGTTCGGGGCGGTAGCACTGCCGATGCACCACCTGCTCGAACAACCCGCGCGAGCAGGCGTTTCGGGAGGGGAGCTCGTGATGGACGGATACTTCGCCAGTCGGCTGCATCACCAACTTCGGGCCGTTGTCAGGGAGTTCGCCGAAAGGGAGGTGCGCCCGCGGATCCCGGCCATGGAAGCCGCCCGCACGGTCCACCGGGAACTGTCCGCCCTCATCGCGCGGCAGGGCTGGATCGGCGCCACCATCAGCAGCGAGTACGGTGGTATGGCTCTGGGGCACCTCGCCAAGACCATCATCATCGAGGAGCTCTCCCGGGTCAGCGGCGCCATGGGCGCCATGGTGCAGGCATCGCAGCTGGGTGTGGCCAAGATTGTCCATTTCGGCAGCGACGAGCAGAAGAAGACGTGGCTGCCCGCCATCGCGGCCGGTGAGTGCCTGCCTACCATCGCCGTCACCGAGCCGGAGTCGGGCGGACACGTACTCGGGATGAGCGCCACCGCGGTGAGGGACGGCGACGACTACGTCCTCAATGGCCGAAAGGTGTTTGTCGGGAACAGCCACGTCGGAGATCTGCACGGCGTGGTGGTCAGGACCGGACCGGGGTCGAAAGGGCTGACGGCGTTCCTCGTCGAGTCGGACCGCCCCGGATTCCGGGTGGGCGACGAAGAGTCGACGATGGGGCTGCACGGATTCAGCTTCGGCGAGCTGTACTTCGACAACTGCAGGGTCCCGGCAGCCAACCGGCTCGGCGACGAAGGCGACGGGTTGGCCGTGGCGTACTCCTCGAGCGTGCTGTACGGACGGGCCAACCTGACAGCCGTGTCGCTCGGCATCCACCAGGCGATCCTGGAGGAGACCACCCGTTTCTGCGAGGAGCGGCACCGTTACGGCAAGCCGCTGCACGAACTGCCGTCCGTGAAACTGAAGCTCGGCATGATGCAGTCGCGGCTGATGACGTCGCGGCTCGCCGCATACCATGCCGTGCATCTGCTGGACGCGGGCATGCCGTGCGACGCGGAGCTGATGAACGCCAAACTGGTGAACGTGGAATCGGCGATCGACTCGGCCCGCAACGCCATGGAGGTCCATGCCGCCGCGGGCCTGTTCACGAACCGCCCCATCGAGCGCTATCTGCGCGACGCGCACCACATGTTCGCGCCCGCCGGCACGTCGGACGTCCAACTGCTGAGGCTGGCGGAGGTGGCGCTGGACACGGCGAAGGGCCAGTGGTCGCAGCGGCTGTCGGAGGAGGTGCGGATGGTTTCGGCGAGCTGACCGCGTGCCTGTGGGTGCCGGGCGGCGGGGCCCGGCGGCAAACCTGGGGGCGACGCGAGTTGACATTCCGCCCCGCGCCTGGGGGGCGGCGGGCCCCGGAGGCGGCCCGGGCGGCCGCGCTCCGTGGGGCGCCGACTCAGATACCGCGGTCCTCCCGGCGGTGGATCTGCTCGATGAGTTCCGCGGCCAATGACTTGATCGTCTCGAGGCCCGCCCGCCCCCACGGCCGGGGCTCCGTGTCGACGACGCAGATCGTGCCCAGCGCCATCCCCGTGCGGTCGATCAGCGGCGCCCCCAGATAGGAACGGATGCCGATCTCGTCGACGACGGGATTGCCCGCGAAACGGGGGTAGTCGCAGACGTCCTCCAGGACGAGCGCCTTGCGGCGCACGACCACATGGGGGCAGTAGCCGTGGTCGCGTGCCATGAACCGGCTGACCTCGGTGCCGCCCGTGGCAGCGGCACCGAGGTCGGTACCGCTGTGGCTGCCCGAGGGGGTGTGCAGCCCCGCGAAGAACTGCCGGTTCTCGTCGATGAAGTTGACCATGGAGAACGGTGCGCCGGTCACTTCGGCGAGCTTGCGGGCGAAGTCGTCGAAGGCCGCGTCCGGCCGGTCGCCGAATCCCAGCTGGCGCAGCCGCTGCACGCGGGCGGGGGCCTCTCGGTCCACGGGTGTCAGCAGGAGATGGCCGGTGGGGTCGTACGTCATGTCGGTGCTCCATAGCTCGGTGCCGGGCCCGGCACGACGGTGGTGGTGAGCAGGTGCTGGACGAGGGTGACCAGCGTCCTGATGCCCGAGCCGGCGATGCGCGCGTCGCAGAGGACGACCGGCACCTCCGGCCTGAGATCGATCGCCGCGCGCACCTCGTCCGGCTCATAGCGGTAGGCGCCGTCGAACTCGTTGACGGCCACGACAAATCCGATGCCGCGCCGCTCAAAGAAGTCGACGGCCGAGAACGAGTCCTCCAGCCTGCGGGTGTCGGCGAGCACGACGGCCCCCAGGGCGCCCTCCGAGAGCTCGTCCCACATGAACCAGAAGCGCTCCTGTCCGGGTGTGCCGAAGAGATAGAGCACATGGCGGGCGTCCAGAGTGATGCGGCCGAAGTCCATGGCGACCGTGGTGGTCGTCTTGGACTCGATGCCGTCCAGACTGTCCGTGGCCACACTGACCTGGGTGAGCAGTTCCTCGGTACTGAGCGGGTCGATCTCGCTGACCGCTCCCACGAGAGTGGTCTTGCCGACCCCGAACCCGCCGGCGATCAGAATCTTGAGCGCCGTGGGGAACTGGTCGCCGTCGTCGGCGCCGCGTGCATGAGAACCGTCGCCGGCGCCCTGGAAATCAGAGCCGTCGTCGTAAGCCATCGAGCACCGCCTCCAGCAATGAACGGTCCGTGGATGTGTCGTGGCTGCGCGGCGCCCGCGCGGTGAGGGCGCCGCAGTCCACGAGGTCGGAGAGGAGCACCTTGGTGACAACGGCCGGGAGCCGTAAGTGGGCGGAGATCTCGGCGACGGACGTGGGGCCGTGGCACAGCCTCAGCGCCACGGTGTGCTCCGGACCGAGATGCACCTGCGGCGCGGTCCCGGTGGCCATCACCATGGAGAGCAGGTCGAGGGCGGCCGTCGGACGGGTGCGGCCGCCGCTCACCGTGTACGGACGGATCAGCCGGCCCGCCGCGTCGTCGAGAAGCGGCCCGTCCTTCGGCGAGGGCATGGTCATTGGCCCGCGGCGCCCGGTGCTGCGGCGGACTGTCTCACCGGCGTGACCAGGTACGGACGCACGCTCTTGACCAGCATCGCCATCTCGTATCCGAGCACGGCGGCGTCGGCCTCCCGTCCGGCGAGCACGGCGAGACAGGTACCGGAGCCGGCCGTGGAGACGAACAGCAGTGTGGAGTCGAGTTCGACCACGACCTGCCGCACCTCACCACCGTCGCCGAAGCGCGCTCCGGCGCTGCGGCCCAGTGAGTACAGGCCGGAGGCAAGGGCGGCCATGTGGTCCGCGCTGTCGTTGTCCAGGCCGTGCACCGATTTCACCAGGCCGTCGGAGGAGAGCAGTACCGCATTTCGTGTGTACGGCACACGCTGGACCAGACCGCTCAACAGCCAGTCGAGGTCCGAGACATGGCCGGTCGGCACATCGCTCGCCATGGTGCATCTACTCCTTGGTGGTGGGGTCGTGGCGCAGGGGGTCGTGGGGTCGAAGGTGGTGGGGCTGGGGTGCGGAGTGGTGCTGTTGCCCGGAGTAGGACTGCTGTCCGGCCAAGGGCTGCTGTCCGGAGTGGGATTCGTGTTCGGAGTGGGACTGGTGACCGGAGTGCGGCGGTTGTTCGGAGTGGTGTGTCTCCCGCGTCGGCTGGATCTCCGCAAGCCCGATACCCCGCTGGAAGGCGGCCATCAGGCCCGGGTCGTGCAGGGCCGGCTCGTCGTCCTTGCGCGGCGCCGGGGCGTCCCGCAACTGCGGGACCAGGTGTTCCTGGCTACGGCGCTTGGGCAGTTGCGGACGGCCCATGGTGCCCCGCACGACCGGGCCGGACGGCGGTTCGGCCGTCGCCGGGCCGTGCGGGGGCGCGCCGCCGTGCGGTGGTGCGGTGTGGCCGACGCCCGGGCGGGCGGCTGCCGGGTTCGGGCGGACGGCGTGCTCCCCCCTGACGGGCAGGGGCTCATGTGCCATGGCGGCGGCAGGGACCGGCTCGCGCTGCGCCGGCAGTGGTCCTGGCTGAGCAGGCAGTGCCGACTGGGGCAGGGAGGGCGGTGACATCGCCGCGATATGGGGTGCGCCCGTATGTCCGCCGGAGTATCCGACAACCTGTCCACTGCTGTCGCTTGCATGCCCGCCGACATGGTCGGCGGAATGGGCGGCGGGCGCGGCGAGCGCCTCCGGCCTGTCCGACGTCTCCCGCTCGGCGCCCAGCAGACCTTGCGGCAGTACGAGCACGGCCTGGACGCCGCCGTAGATGTTCGACTGGAGCCGTACTGCGATGCCGTGGCGGCGGGCCAACGCGGAGACGACGAAGAGACCGATCCGGCCGTCCTGCAGCAGATGGGCCACATTGACCTGGTCGGGGTCCGTGAGCAGGGCGTTCATCTTGTCCTGCTCCTGCAACGGCATGCCGAGGCCGCGGTCCTCCACCTCTACGGCCAGTCCGGCCGTCACGTGCTGGGCGCGCAACAGCACCTGGGTGTGCGGGGCGGAGAACAGCGTGGCGTTCTCCACCAGTTCCGCCAGCAGGTGGATCACGTCGGCGACCGCGTGGCCGCGCAGCGTGCCGTCGATCGGAGGCACCAGCTTGACTCTTGGGTACTGCTCCACCTCGGCGATCGCCGACCTGAGCACCTCGGTCATGGTGACCGGGTTGGACCACTGCCGGCGGGAGACGGCGCCGCCGAGGACGGCGAGATTCTCGGCGTGCCTGCGGATACGCGTGGCGAGGTGGTCGACGTGGAAGAGGCCCTTGAGCAGCTCGGGGTCCTCGACCTCGTTCTCCAGCTCGTCGAGCAGCTGGATCTCGCGTTGCACGAGGGACTGAAGCCTACGGGCGAGGTTGACGAAGACCTCGACCTTCTGCTCGTTGCCCACGCTGCTGGAGAGCCGGGACGCCTGCACGACCGCCGTCACGGCGGCGTCGTGCGAGCGTGACAACTCCTGCGCCAGCAGGTCGAACTCGTCCCCTCGCGCGGGCGGCTGCGGGGACGACGCGCGGCTGGGCGGCGGGCCTTCACCGCGCCGGAGCATGTCGACGACCGTGCGCAGCTCCGCGTGGCCGCGGGCGGTGGAGCGGCGGAGCTCGGAACATCGGTCGAGCACGGACTTGGCCGTGCGGTCGGCGCCGCGCGCGGCGACGGCGACGGCGGCTATGGCCAAGACGGCCATGGCGGTCAGCACGGCCCACAGGCCGGCTGACGGTTCGGGAGTGGTGGCGCGCAGCGTGATGACCACCCCGGTGGCGCCGCTCAGGGCGGCGACCACGGTGGGCAGGACGGCGGTGCGCAGGAGTTGGGGTCGTATGCGGGCTTCCGGCTGTGCGGCCGCGGACGGCGTCCTGCCCGCGGACGTCAGGGAGCGGGCGCCTGGCCGGCCGTGACGCCCGCCCTCTCGGCGGTCGGACCGCGCGGCTGGTGCGCGTAGTTGAGACATCAGCGTCCTTGGTACGTGGGGCCCCAGGAATCGGCGTAGTGCGTGTGGTCGGCATGACTCCACGGCGGAGCCCGGGCACGCGAACGAGAGCCCACCGTCGATCACCGGCCACACACGGTAGTCGGGTGACGCACACGTGCGATGGGCAGTTGCCAAAGTTGCCCGCCATTCGTCCCGCTCTGGTATGAGGGGTCGCACGACAGCACGAAATGGTGGGGGGCGGGGTGGACGGGGCCGCCCTCCCCCGCCTGTGTCGGCCGGCGAACGTTGGCCTCCGCTCACCGAACCGGGCACGCCCCGGGCCGGATGCCGCGCTCCGCGCGACCCTTACGGCTTGACTCGTTGTGAGCGCGTGCCATCGAAGTTGGTCGCGAGGGCTTCCGTACCTGTACGCGTCAGGCGTTCCCCCACTCGTCGGTGCCGCAGCCGACTTCGTCGTGCCAGAGGCCCTCTTCCTGCCCTTGGTTCTGGAGTGCCTTGATCCCCGCGAAATCCGCCCCGGCCGGTGCGGTGAACGCCACCATGGGGAAGTCCTCGCTGAAGACTTCACCGCCGAGAACGAACGCTGAAAGGCGCTGATGCACTGCCTTGGGGCCGGCAGGGAGGGGCACCAAGCGAATCCGTGCAGTTGCCGGCGGAACCGACCCGCCCGACGGCCCAGGGCAGCCCGTCGGGGTCGGTCCGAAACCGCACAAGGTCACCCTCGGCCACTCCGTTCTGAAGGAACGGGGCGTTCCGCACGGTGGCCGTGTCGGCGCCGAGTCTCGTCGCCCACAGGCCCTCCGTGTCCTGCGGGAACCAGCCCTCGCGGGAAACGAACCGGAACCAGACCTTGATCTTCTCGACCGCGTTCTCCATGGCGGCCGTGATCCGCGGATCGCCCACAGCATCTCGCACCGGGTCAGACCTCGAGCTGCCTCCGCTCGGCCTCGTTCATCGCCGAACAGAGGTCCCCTGTGCCTTCACGTCATTACCTGTCGCTGTCTCAGCCTTCGGCCACGGCGTCAGAAGTGGTTCTCTCCTCGGGCACCAGGTCGAGTGCTGGTTCCGGCTTGCGCCACGGCCGTGCGATCGCTTGCGCCACCCCCCGCCACCAGGGGTCGGCAGGGACGGGGCCCGCAGGCTCGAACGGCTCGCCGGGCTGGGGCGACGCGACCACCTGACCGACCTCTTCGCCCGCGTCTCGCGTCCACTCCCCCGGCTCCGCCCAGGGGTGCGGTGCGAGGTTGAACGTGCCCCAGTGGATCGGCAGCATCACACCGGCCGGGCGGCCGCCCTGCAGATCGAGGTGGGCGCGCATGCCCTCCGCCGGAGTCATGTGGATGTCGGGCCAGTACTCGGAGTACGCGCCGATCTGGATCATCGTTGCATCGAACGGGCCGTGCTCCGCACCGATGTCCCGGAAGCCGGGGAAGTACCCGGTGTCGCCGCTGTGGTAGATCCGGTGCTCGGGGCCGGCGACGACCCACGAGGCCCACAGGGTGTGCTGCTGGTTACGCAGTCCGCGTCCGCAGAAGTGGCGCGCGGGGGTCGCGGTCAGTCGGATGCCGTTGATCTCCGTGGACTCGTTCCAGTCCAGTTCGCGCAGGCGGTCCGGGGACACGCCCCACCGCTCGAGGTGCGCGCCCACGCCGAGCGGGACGGCGAAGACGGTGTCCGTGGAGGCGAGGGCACGGATGGTGGGCAGGTCGAGGTGGTCGTAGTGGTCGTGGGAGATCACGACGACGTCGACGGTGCCAAGGGCCGCGAGCGGTGCCGGGACGGCGTGCAGCCGCTTGGGCCCCGCGAAGGCGAACGGAGAACACCGCTCTCCCCAGACGGGGTCGAACAGCACACGGCACCCGTCGATCTCAGCGAGGACACTCGAATGCCCCATCCAGGTGAGCCGCAGCCCGGAGGCGGCGGGCCTGGCCAGATCGGCGAGGGTCGCGGAGTGGACGGGCACAGGCCCGACGGGCACGCGGCGGGCCCTGGCCTCCTTGGCGAAGTAGATCTTGGCGAATTCGACCATGGAGGCGCCTGACGGCCTGGTCCTCGCCCCCACCGGGTTCTGGAAGACGCCGTCGGAGAAATTCGGCGAGCGGCGGATGCGTGCCATGCGCTCGCCGGTCGGATCGGCCCCGAAGGCGGCCGGCCGGAGCGAGCGCAGCCGGGAACTCAGCGAGGGGGTGGAACCAGCGCCGGACACGGCACCTCCTGATGCTCGGGGTTCTCCATTATGTGCGGTCATGAGTACGTGCGGTTGTGCACGGGTCGCAGCCCGTCCACGATGGGCCGCGACCCGGTCACGTGACCGGGCCGTGACGCAGGACCACCGCGCGACGGACTCCGCCGGGACGACAGCGCGGAAGGACCGCACCGCACGGTCGTACCGGTCGGGGGTCCCTGATCGGGCAACGCCCGCCCGCACCCGGGTGTTCCTGAAATTCCCCCACACCGATGTCACATTCCTGCGCGGCCGTTCCGTCGTATCCGGGAAAGCACCCGCGTATCCGGGAAAGCACCCGGCTTCACGAACAAGGAGCACGTCATGGCCCGTGTTTCCCTCAACCCGCGCCGCTCGCCCTTCCTCCGGGTCACGGAGTGGTACGCCAAGCGCACGTACGGCAAGGTTCCCGACCCGGTCCGCGCGTTGGGGCACAACCCCCGGGTGCTGCGGGCGGATCTGCGCTTCGAGTTGGCGGTCGGCAAGTGGAACACGCTGGACCCGGATCTCAAGGCGCTTGCGGTGATGGCCTCCGCCGCGTCGATCGGCTGCAGTTGGTGCATGGACTTCGGGTACTGGGCGAACCGGCAGCGAGGAATGGACGCCCGCAAAGTGCACGACGTGCCTGCCTGGCGGGAAAGTGACGCGTACACGCCGCTGGAGCGCGACGTCATGCACTTCGCGGAGGCCGTGACGGCGAACCCGCCGGAGATCGACGACGAGGTCGCGCAGCGGCTGGTCACCACGCTCGGCGAGGCGGCATTCGTCGAGCTGACCGCGATGGTGGCGGTGGAGAACCTGCGCTCGAGGATGAACACCGCTCTGGGCTTGACCAGCCAGGGGTTCAAGGACCACTGCGAGGTGCCCGCCCGGGGGCAGGCAAAGGCTTCGGCCACCGCGGAATGAGGGGTCCGGCCCGGTCGTGATCGCCCCCGTAAAGGGCCTGGACTTCGTTCAAGATCGGCTGTGTACTGTGACGCCGTGGCCAGAGTTCGGTTGAGCGTGGCGGAGAGGCGCGAGGAACTGCTCGGCGCCGCGGTCGAACAGATCGAAGAGCGGGGCGTGGCGGCGGTCAGGATCGCGGACGTCGCCGCAGCATTGGGGGTGAGCAGCGCCCTGGTGCTCTACCACTTCTCCACGAAGGAGAGGCTCGTCGCAGCCGCCTTCACCCATGCCGCCGACGCGGACCTGGCCCATCTGCGCAAGCTGCTGGGCCGGCGCACCTCCGCCCTGCGCCGCCTGCGCGCTGCGGTGCGCTGGTACGCGCCGACGGGGCAGGCCAAGGGGTGGCGGCTGTGGATCGACGCCTGGGCCGTCTCGCTGCGCGAACCGGCGCTGCGTGATGTCTCCCGAGCCCTCGACCAGCAGTGGAAGTCGGCCCTGACGGAGGTCATAGCGGAGGGCGCGGCCGCCGGTGAGTTCCCGTGCCCGGATCCCGCGGCGGCGGCCTGGCGGCTGACGGCGTTCCTGGACGGGCTGGCCGTGCAGATGACGTCGTACGCCGGGACCCTGACCCGCGCGGCGATGCTCCAGTGGACCGACGAGGCCCTCGCCCGCGAACTCGGCATCGACCACGCCGCGTTGACGGCCACGGCACGCTGACCGTCCGGGCTGCCCGCCGGGCCAAGAACATCCCCCCACCGTCGCCCACCGTCGCCGAGCACTTCGGCGTCTGGCCGGCGGTGATCTCCTGCATCGCACGCGGCACACGCCGCGACGACGACCTCGCGGGCACACCGGGGACGTTCAGGCACACCACACCGCTTGACTGCCAATAGGAGCATCAACGGCGTCCGACGCTGCCCGGCGGCCGCCCCGCAAGCGTCGATGTCAGTGCCGCTTGGTAGAACTGCTCGCACGTCAGTGATCAAGCCCCGTCCGGTGTCTGGAGCCCGTCATGACCATCTCGAACCATCTGCAGGAGTGGTACGGCCTGCCCGCGTTCGACTTTCCCGATGCCGAGGCGCAGTCTGCCGGGAAGGTGGAGCTGCCGGCGCCGTCGGGCGTCGCCTGGCGGATCTCCGTCGACTCGTACGAGAGCGGCGAGGACTGGCCGGACGCGTTCGCCCGCTTCGCCGCGGCGGTGGACACCACGCAGGTGCGTGCGCTGATCGTCGGTTCGTGGAGCGATGCCTACGACTCGGGGCCTGGGGAGGTCGTAGCCGCGCTGCTCGCCGCGAAGGAACGGCTGCCGCGGCTCCGCGGACTGTTCCTCGCCGACATCACGTTCGAGGAGTGCGAGATCTCCTGGATCAACCAGGGCGAGGTGACGCCACTCCTCGACGGCTTCCCGGAGTTGGAGCAGTTCGGCGTGCGCGGCGGTCAGGACCTGTCGTTCCCCGCGGTGAAGCACGAGCGGTTGCGGTCGCTGGTCGTCGAGACGGGCGGCCTGGACGTGGAGGTGGTGCGCGGTATCGCCGCGAGCGAGCTGCCCGCGCTGGAGCATCTGGACATCTGGCTGGGCACGTCCTGGTACGGGGCGAACGCGGACGTGTCGGACCTCGAGGCGTTCCTGTCCGGGACGCGGCTGCCGAGCCTCACGCATCTGGCACTGCGCAACAGTGAGATCCAGGACGAGATCGCCGTCGCGGTCGCGGGCGCCCCGGTCGTCGCCCGTCTGAAGACGCTGGACCTGTCGATGGGCACCCTCGGCGACGACGGCGCGGAGGCGTTGCTGACCGGCCAGCCGCTCACCCACCTCAGGAAACTGGACCTGCACCACCACTTCATGAGCGAGACGATGGTGCAGCGGCTGTCCGATGCCCTGATACCCGCGGGGGTGGAGCTCGACGTGTCCGAGAGCGAGCGCTCCGGTACCAACGACAGGGAAGACCGCTACACGGCCGTGGCGGAGTGACCGGCTCCGCCGTCGCCCATGCCGGTCCCGGTCCCCGTCTCGCGGTCGTCGGCAACCCGGACAACCGCCGCGTCGCGTTCTTCCAGGACGCGCTGGGCGCCGCCGGCCTGCCCGCGGCGCGGGTGGTGCCCTGGCTCGATGTGCTGCTCGGCCGGGCGGAGTTCCGCCCGGGTGAGCTGGTGCGGATCGACTCGCCGGGCGAGGACCCCTTGGTGGAGCGCGCGTTGCGCGGCACAGACGACCCGACTCGTGTGGAGGGCACAGCACTCTGGTACAAGCGCTTCACGGCCGCCGTACGGGAGATCGAGACCCTCGCGGCCGCCGGAGGAGCGGAACTGCTCGACCATCCGGCCGACCTGACCGTGCTGTTCGACAAGCGGCTGTGCCATGCCGCCCTGCTGGCGGCGGGTGTGCCGGTACCGACGTCTCCGACGTCGGGTGCCGCCTCGCCGCCGCTGCGCGGCTGGGACGATGTACGGGGGATGCTGGCGGCGGACGGGCTCCGGCGGGTGTTCGTCAAGCTTGCCCATGGCTCGTCCGCTTCCGGCGTGCTGGCCGTGGAAACGGCGAGCCGCGGACGGGTGCAGGCCACCACGTCGGTGGAGCGGGCACCGGACGGGAGCCTCTTCAACTCCCTCCGCGTGCGGCGGTACAGCACCGAGCGTGAGGTCGCCGCGCTGGTCGACGCCCTGGCGCCCGACGGTCTGCACATCGAGCGCTGGCTGCCCAAAGCCTCACAGCAGGGGAAGGTCGCCGATCTGCGGGTCGTGGTCGTCGCCGGCCGTGCCACGCACGCGGTGGTGCGCACCAGCCGCTTCCCCATGACCAATCTCCACCTGGGCGGTGGACGCGGCGACCTTGCGGCCGTCCGGGCGGCGACAGAGGCGGCGGGCGGGAGTTGGGCCGGCACGCTCGCGCTGTGCGAGCGAGCAGCGGCCCGCTTCCCGGGGGTCTCCCGCGTCGGGGTCGATCTGCTGCCCTCGACAGGCTGGCGGCGCTTCGCCGTCGGCGAGGTCAATGCCTTCGGGGATCTGCTGCCGCGGCTGACCGGCCTCGCGGGCAGCGGCGCAGAGGGCCTGGACACTTATGCGGCGCAGGTCGCCGCCGTACTACGCAGGACGAGGAACCACCACCGTGCAAGCGCATGACCACCACACCGTGCCCGACCGGCAGACAGCCGTCACCCCCGACATGAACGAGGTGGTGGGGCGGGACGATCTGCTGCTCGTCACGCTCGACACCTTGCGTTTCGACGTCGCCGCCGAGCTCGCGGCCGCCGGCCGGATCCCGCATCTGGCCCGTCATCTGCCCGGCGGCGTCTGGGAGAAGCGGCATGCGCCCGGCAGTTTCACCTACGCCTCCCATCAGGCGATGTTCGCCGGCTTCCTGCCCACACCGGCGGAACAGGGGCCGCATGCACGCCTGTTCGCCGCCAGGTTCGCGGGCAGCGAGACCACCGCCGGCCGGACGTTCGTGTTCGACACCCCTGATCTTGTCTCCGCGCTGGCGGACGCCGGCTACCGCACGGTGTGCATCGGCGGTGTCGGGTTCTTCAACAAGCAGGGGCCGCTCGGTTCCGTGCTGCCCGGCCTGTTCCAGGAGAGCCACTGGGAGCCGGAGTTCGGTGTTGCCTCAGCCACGTCCTTCGAGGCGCAGGTGGCGCGCGCCGAGCGGGTCGTGGCCACTCTTCCGCGCGACCGCAAGCTGTTCCTGTTCGTCAACGTCCCTTCGCTGCACCAGCCCAACTGGTTCCATCAGCCCGGCGCGACCCGCGCCGCCGGAGACTCCCGCGAGACGCACGCGGCGGCGCTCGAGTACGTGGACCGTCACATCGGCCGGCTCTTCGCCGCCGCGAGCAGTCGCCGCCGGTGCTTCGCGATCGTCTGCTCCGACCACGGAACCGCGTACGGAGACGGCGGGTTCACCGGCCATCGCCTCGGTCACGAGGCCGTATGGACCGTCCCCTATGCCCACTTCTTCCTCGAGGCCGCCGCATGAGCACCCCCGCCGCGCACCCCAGTCCGCGCCCGTACCAGAGCTATGTCTACGCCTACCCGCACAAGACCGCCTACCGCCCGCTCGACGGGGACCGGCCGACGCTGCGCAGGTTGTGGGCGCACGAGCGCAAGGACGCGCTCTCGCTCTATGCGCACATCCCGTTCTGCGAGGTCCGGTGCGGCTTCTGCAACCTCTTCACCCGGATCGGCGCTCCTGACGAGCTGACCGGGCGCTATCTGGATGCCCTCGACCGCCAGGCCGTCGCCGTGCGCGACGCCCTGGGGGACGACGCTCCGGTGCATTTCGCGGCGGCCGCGTTCGGCGGCGGAACGCCGACCTTCCTGACCGCCCAAGAGCTCGAGCGGCTCTGCGACATCGCCGAGAAGCGGATGGGTGCGGACCTCGGGGCGGTGCCGCTCTCCGTCGAGACGTCTCCCGCGACGGCGACCGCCGACCGGCTCGCGGTCCTCGCCGGGCGCGGCACGACCCGGATCAGCATCGGCGTGCAGAGTTTCGTCGACGCGGAGGCGAGGGCCGCCGTGCGCCCGCAGCGTCGAGCCGAGGTCGAGTCCGCCCTCGGTCGCATCCGGGACTCCCGCATACCCGTTCTCAACATCGATCTGATCTACGGCATCGACGGCCAGACCGAGCGGACCTGGCTCTCCTCGCTCGACGCAGCCCTCGCGTGGCGTCCGGAGGAGCTGTACCTGTATCCGCTGTACGTGCGTCCACTGACCGGTCTCGGCAGGCTGGGCGAGGCAGCCGGGGGCTCGGTGGGTGACTCGGCGAGGGTCACGGCCGGTGACGCGGCCTGGGACGAGCAGCGGCTGCGTCTGTACCGCGCGGGCCGCGACCATCTTCTCGCTCACGAGTACGAGCAGGTGTCGATGCGCATGTTCCGCCGCGCGGGCGCCCCGCCGGCCGCCGCCGACGCATGCCAGACGGACGGCATGATCGGCCTTGGCTGCGGCGCCCGCTCCTACACCTCGGCTCTTCACTACTCGTTCGACTACGCCGTCGACATGCGGGAGATACGCGGCATCATCGACGGCTACACCCGCAGCGAGGATTTCTCGCGGGCCGAGGTGGGCCGGTACGTCGACGCGGACGAGGCACGGCGCCGGCATCTGCTCCAGTCCCTGCTGCAGGCGCAGGGGATGGAGGTGGCCGGCTACCGCGAACGATTCGGCGCGGACCCGGCCGACCATTTCCGTACGGAGCTGGAGCGGTTCGCCGCCCGCGGCTGGCTCGACAGCGCGGCGGCGCCCGACCGGCTGCGGCTCACGCCCGAGGGGCTCGCCCACTCGGACGCGCTGGGCCCCGAGCTGTTCTCACCCGCGGTGCGCGCCGCCATGGCCACGTACGAGCTGAAGTGAGCCCGTCCATGGACCTGACGATCCTTTACCGCGGGCCCCTCGCGTCCTGCGACTACGACTGTCCCTACTGCCCGTTCGCCAAGCGCCGCGACAGCCGAGAGCAACTGCGCGCCGACCGAACGGCGCTGGAGCGTTTCACGGCGTGGGCGGCGGCGCAGAGCGACGACCGTCTGTCGGTGCTGTTCACCCCGTGGGGCGAAGGGCTCGTCCGATCCTGGTACCGGCAGGCCATGATCGAGCTGTCGCACCTGCCGCACGTCCGACGGGTCGCGATCCAGACGAACCTGAGCTGCCGCACCGACTGGCTGTCCGCCGCGGATCCGGCGAAGCTCGCCCTGTGGTGCACGTATCACCCGGAGCAGACGCCGTATGACCGCTTCCTCACTAAATGCCGGGATTTGAGCCGGAGGGAGATCCGGTTCAGTGTGGGGATCGTCGGCTTCCCCGGCCAACTGGAGCAGGGGCGCCGGCTGCGCGCGGACCTGCCCGAGCACGTCTACTTGTGGGTGAACGCGCCCGAGGGGCACCAGCTCTCAGACGCTGAGGCGGACGCCTGGACCGAGCTCGACCCGCTGTTCCCCTACAGCCGCCATCCGCACCGCTCGGCGGGCCTGCGGTGCCGTACGGGCGAGTCGGTGATCTCCGTGGACGGCGAGGGGACCGTTCGCCGATGCCACTTCGTGCGGGCCGAGCTCGGCAATCTGTACGACCGCTCGTACCGCCGGGCGTTGCGCCCCCGCGCCTGCCCGCTCGCCGCCTGCGACTGCCACATCGGCTATGTCCACTTGGAGACGCTCCCGCTGTACGACGTGTTCGCGGGCGGCGTCCTCGAACGCATCCCCTCGGCGCTCCCCGTGGCGGAGCTCCCCGCGCAGGATCTCCCCGCGCAGGGGCGCGCCCTGCCTCAGAGCGGGAGCAGGTCGGGGCGCTTGGCCTCCACGTGATCGCCGGAGCTCTCGCCGCGCAGCCGCCGTCCGATCCAGGGGGCGAGGTGTTCGCGCGCCCATTGGATGTCGTCACGGCGCACTTCGAACGCCCCTCGCGGGGGCAGCGGCGGCCAGGGCTGGTCGGGGTCCGCGGGGACCTCGAGTCCGAGCACCTGCGCGGCGCGCAGGGCCACCCGGGTGTGGCCTTCGGGTGACAGGTGCAGCCGGTCCGCGTCCCAAGCACGCCGGTCCTGGACGGACTTGAGCGACCACAGGTCGAGCACCGGGCAGCCGTAGCGGTCCGCGATGGCCCGCACATGGGCCGTGTACGTGGCGATCCTGCCGCGCAGATGCCGCAGGACCGGCACGTCGCGGGTGTCGAAGCCGGTGGTCACCATGACGGTGCCCACCGAGCGCGTGAGGTCGGCGACGGCCCGTTCGAAGCGCTCGGCGACGGCGTCCGGGTCGGAGCCGGGCCTGATGATGTCGTTGCCACCGGCGCAGAAGGTCACCAGGTCGGGCGCGAGTTCCTTGGCCCTGGGCACCTGCTCCTCGACGATCTGGTCGAGGAGACGCCCGCGTACGGCGAGGTTGGCGTACCTGAAGGTGTGTTCCGGCCTACGGTCGGCGAGCAGGACCGCGAAACGGTCCGCCCAGCCGACGTATCTCCCGTCGGGCCCCGGGTCCCCCACGCCCTCGGTGAAGCTGTCACCGATCGCCGCGTACGACCCGAATGCGTTACTGATCTCTGTTCTCGAATCGTCTGCCACGAGAGCACATCTTTCCTTTACGGATGTGACCTACGCGACCGTAAGGAGGGGTTGACGCGGGGTGATCTTTGCCACCGGTCAAGATTCGGCCAACCCGGAATACGCGGAAGCCCCCGCTCCGCGTTGTGCGGGGCGGGGGCTTGCCGACGTGGACCGCCGGCCGGTGCTTGCCGCACCGGAGGCGAACACCATGTCAGATCACCTGGGACCCAGGGCGATCGGACGGTTCGGAGGGGTCAGAGGGAGACGCCGTGCTCCCGGAGGTAGGCCAGCGGGTCGATGTCGGAGCCGTAGCTCGGGCCGGTCCGGATCTCGAAGTGCAGGTGCGGGCCGGAGGAGTTGCCCGTGGAGCCGGAGAGGCCGATCTGCTGACCACCGGACACGGACTGACCGCTGGAGACGCCCAGCGAGGAGAGGTGGGCGTACTGGGAGTAGGTGCCGTCCGTGTGCTGGATGACGACCTCGTTGCCGTACGAGCCGCTCCAGCCGGCAGAGACGACGGTGCCGGCTCCGACGGCCTTCACGGAGGTGCCGGAGGAGGCGGCGAAGTCGACACCGGTGTGGTAACCGCTGGACCACATGGCGCCGGAGGCGCGGTACGGCGTGGTGACGCCCGCGTCGACCGGGGCGGAGAAGCCGGACGCCGGGGTGGATGCCTCCTTCGCGGGAGCCTCCTTCGCCGGAGCCTCGGCCTGCGGCGCGGCGGGCCGCGAGTCGTCGCGCGAGGGACGGGTCTGCGACTCGGAGCGGGGCTCGGGGTCGTTCTTGACCTTGGACTTGGCGCCGATCGTCAGCTCGAGACCCGGGTGGATCAGCGCGGGGTCGGCGCCTATGGCGCGGCGGTTGTCGTTGAAGAGCTGCTTCCAGCCGCCGCGGACGTTCTGCTCTTCCGCGATCTTCGACAGGTAGTCGCCGGCGACGACGGTGTACGTCTTCGGGGCCTTCTTGGCGCCCTGAAGGGCGGCAGCCTCGACGGCGCCGGGGGCCGCGGTGGCGGCCTGCTCCGGAGCTGTGGCCGGTGCCGCCGCGGGTGCGGCGTTGGCGGAGGTGGCGCCGAACAGGGGCAGCGCGATGGCGGCGCCACCCGTACCGGCGACAACGAAGCCACGGGTGATCGGGTTGGTCTTGGGACGGCGGTGCTTACCCTTTGCGGGCATGGCGCTTTCCTCTCCGGCGCCTGCGAGGTGAGCTGTCGGGTTCGGGCTGGAGATGCCCGGTCGTGAACGTGCACGACTTCACCCCAAGCCGTCCGAATTAACCGGAATCGGCGTACTACCTGGGTCCCCCGCTCCTGCCACACGTGGGTGGGTTCGAATTCCGGTCGGCGGCAGGATTAGGCGGTCCGTCCGGATTGAGCGTGACCGTAGGCGAGTCGGGCAGTCCCGGACAAGCCACGATTTTCCCCGATCAATGACGGGGGTGATATCAACAGGGATTTCCCGGTCACCCTCCGTGGACAACGGAGCATCAATTCCCTTGCCGAGGAGGGAATTCGTGTCACCGACGCGGCCACAGAACGTCACGGATATGACGCTGCTCACGGACCGCAGCCCATCCCCCCTGCTTACGGGGCACGTTATGCCTAAACAGCTAATTCGGACAGAACATACATTTAGCCATCTACTCCCGCACTTACCGCAGCGCGCTACGGCCCCTCGCTTTCCACCTCCACCGAAGGAGCAAGAATGTGGCCGCCGGTCACGGCCACGAGGGGGCGATACCGCTCCCTGCCACCGTCGCCCGTAATGAACGCACTCGATACAGATGCACCATTTCGCCCCCACCGGTGAGGGGCACCCCTTCGCAGGACCGGACAGGTCCCCGTACATCACCCGCCGTGCGGACCGTCGGGGCTGCGCACCCGAGGAAATCGGCACGCGTCCGTCAACACCGTTGGTTCATGGCCGAGATGAGTGCCTCATGAACGAGTGTCGTATGGTCGAAGCCGCGCCATCGTCGGCGACCAGCGCCGACGGCAGTACCTGAAGGAGTCCTCGTGACGCAGCAGCTGCCGCAGGCCCCCTCGACAGAGCCGGAGCTGACCGGTGTCCGCAACTTCCGGGACGTGGGCGGACTGCCGACCGTGGACGGGCGGCGGGTGCGGCACGGCCGGCTTTTCCGCAGCGGACACCTGGCGCACGCGACGGCGAGCGACGCGGCGTTCCTCACGACCCTGGGACTGCACACGATCTTCGACTTCCGCAACGCCGCCGACCAGCGGCTGGAGGGCCCGGACGTCGAGCTGCCCGGCGTGCGCAATGTGAATCTGCCGCTGAGCGACCCGGCCGACGGCGCCGAGTTCTGGAAGATGGTCCGGGACGGCAATCTCGATCAGCTCAAGGCCATCCTCGACGACGGCAAGGGCGCAGGGCGGATGATCGCCTCGTACCGCATGATCGTCAAGGAGCGGACGGCCGAGCACAGCCAGGTTCTGCACGCACTGGCCGAGGACAGCGTCCCGGCCCTGATGCACTGCGCCGCCGGCAAGGACCGCGCCGGGCTGTCGATCGCCGTGTCACTGCTGGCCGTCGGCGTGGAGCGGGACGCGATCGAGGCGGACTACCTCAAGTCCAACGACCCGCACCGCCGTTACAAGGTCCGGCGCACCGACAGCTCCCCCACCGGAATGTCCCCCGAGGTGATGGAACTGCTCAGCCCGCTCTTCGACGCCCGCGCCGAGTACCTGGCCGCGGCCTTCGACGCGATCGAGGAGAACTGGGGCACACCGGAGCGGTACCTCACCGAGGGCCTCAAGCTCTCCCGCGAAACCCGCGAGCGGCTGCGCACACGACTTCTCGAAGAGGGCTGAGGCACCGGGTCACTGGTTCTGGCCACCCACCAGGAACAGCAGGTAGAGGAATCCGGCGATGACGTGGCCCGCGATCAGATAGAGGAAGAGCCGGATCACCAGCCCGCGGGGAAACCGCTCCTCACTGGAGCTCTCGCCGCCCGTGGCGCGTCGGTCCAAGGGGTCGTGGGACATGCCTTCGATCGCCTTCCTTACCGGTCAGAGGTGGGGTGCAGTTCCGAACTCTGCAGCAGTGTGTGCACGAACAGCAGCTCGGCCCCCTCGGGGCCGGAGGCGGCGATGCGGTGCGGGGTGAGCGAATCGAAGTGCGCGCTGTCTCCGGGAGCCAGGTCGTACACCGTGTCGCCGAGGGTGAGACGGAGCCGTCCCTCCACGACATGGAGCCACTCCTCGCCCGGGTGCACGCGCTCCAGATCTCCCTGGACACCGTACGGGACCGTCACACGGAGGGCCTGCATCGCCCGGCCGGGGGCTCCGGCCCGTCGGTAGTGCCAGCCGTCGGCCGCCGCGGGTTCCCGGCGGGCGCGGACGACCGGGTCCTTCTCCAGCGGCTGCTCGCCGAGAAGCTCCGCCACCGTCGTACCGTAGATCCGGGCAAGGGCGAGCAGCATCGGCAGCGAGGGCTGTCGCCGGCCCGTCTCCAGTCGGGAGAGGTGGGCGGGTGACAGTCCCGCCCGCTGGGCGGCCGACTCGAGGGTGAGTCCGCGGCGGCGGCGCAGTTCACGCAGCCGGGGCGCCATCTCGGGCAGCTCGTCACGCGCCGGCTCGACGGGGGTGGTCATGCCTCCATTGCGCCAGAATCCTGCCTCTGAGGCAAATTCCTTGCCCCAGAGGCAAAACCCCTCACCCGCGCCGTTGACGCCGATCGCGGCAGCCCGACGCCCCGGGCCCGGCTCAGCGGTTCGCGACCGCCTGCCTCACCAGTGTCTTGCCGAAGTCCCACATCAGCCCGCCGCCCCCATGGGCGTCTTCCATCACGGCTTCGAACGCCGTCACGAAGCGGTCGACCTCGCGTTCGCCGATGATCAGGGGCGGAATCAGTTTGATCACTTCCATGTGGTCCCCGGAAACCTGCGTGAGGATCCGGTGCCGCTGCATCAGCGGCACCACCACCATCTGCGCGAAGAGCCCCTTGCGAGCGGCCTGCAGCACGGTCCAGCGGCTGCGCAGCTTGATCGACTCCGGGCGACCGAACTCGATGCCGATCATCAGGCCGCGTCCGCGTACGGCGTGCAGCAGCTCGTAGCGGTCGACGAGCGCCGCCAGCCGTGCGCGCAGCAGCTCCCCGGTCACCCGCGCGTTCGCCACCACATGCTCGTCCTCCAGCACGGAGAGCACGGCGAGCCCGGCGGCCATCGCCTGGGCGTTGGAGCCGAAGCTCGCCGAGTGGACCAGCACCCGGTCCATCGACGAGTAGACTTTCTTGAAGATCCAGTCCCTGCCCAGGGTGGCGCCGACGGGCACATAGCCGCCCGACAGGGTCTTGGCCACACAGACGAGGTCCGGCTCGACTCCCGCCTCGTACTGGAAGGCGTAGAAGTCGCCCGTGCGCCCGAGCCCCGTCTGCACCTCGTCCACGATGAGCAGGGCCTTGTACTTGTGCAGCAGTTCCTGGGCCGCGCGCAGGAACCCCGGTGGGGTCGGGTGCACCCCCTTGCCCTGGACCGGTTCCACGACGAAGGCCGCCACATCGCCGCGCACCAGCTCACGCTCGAGTGCGGCGAGGTCGCCCATCGCGATCGCGGTGTCGGGCAGCAGCGGGGCGAAGCCGTCGCGGAATCCGGGCTCCCCGTTGACCGAGAGCGAGCCGGTGGTCAGCCCGTGGAAGGCGTGCGTGCAGTACAGGATCCTCGGTCGGCCCGTCGCGTACCGGGCGAACTTCAGCGCCGCCTCCACGGCCTCCGTGCCGCTGTTGCCGAAGTAGACCCGCTCCAGGTGCGGGGTGTGGGTGAGCAGCTTCTCCGCCAGCAGCCCCGGCAGTGGCTGGCAGTCGAAGCGGGTCAGATCGGCGAGCTGGGCGTCCAGCACGTCGTGCAGCGCCTTGCGCACGACGGGGTGGTGCCTGCCGAGCCCCATCACCCCGAAGCCCGCGAGCATGTCGAGGTACTCGTTGCCTTCCACGTCGTAGAAGTAGGCGCCCTCGGCCCGCTGGTAGACCTTGTCGAATCCGATGGTGTGGAGCATGCGCGGCAGCTGGTGGTTGAGGTGCCGGGTGTGCAGCTCGTACCGCTCGGCACCGCGGCTCGCCAGGAGTTCCGCCAGGTCGAAGCCCTTGCGCTGCTCCGTCATTCCTCGGCCCTCCTCGACCTCCGTCATTCCTCGGCCCTCCTCGACCTCCGTCATTCCTCGGCCCTCCTCGACCTCGGTCATTCCTCGGCCCTCCTCGACAGGGACGCCTCCCGCGCTCGGGGCGCAGGAGGAGTGGGTGAAGGTCACACGCCGACGGTCATCGACCGCTCGACAGCGTCTCCCGGGCGGCCCGGAGGGACTCCTTGAGCGAGCCCATGGTGGCGAGCACGGCGGTGGGCTCGTAGCCGCAGTGGGCCATGCAGTTGGCGCAGCGCGGGTCCTTGCCGCGGCCGTACTTCCCCCAGTCGGTGTCCTCGACGAGTTCGCGGTAGGTCGGGACGTAGCCGTCGCTCATCAGGTAGCAGGGGCGCTGCCAGCCAAAGAGGGAGTAGTTGGGGATCGCCCACGCCGTGCAGGGGAAGTCGGCCTTTCCCTCCAGGAAGTCCAGGAAGAGCGGCGAGTGGTTGAGCCGCCAGCGGCGCCGGTTGCCGCCGGCGAAGGACTTCCTGAACAGTTCCCTCGTCTGTTCGACGCCGAGGAAGTGCTCCTGATCGGGCGCCTTCTCGTAGGCGTATGCGGGCGAGATCATCATCTCGTCCACCCGGAGGTCGTCGTTGAGGTAGTTGAGCACCTCGATGACGGTCTGCGGGGTGTCCGTGTTGAAGAAGGTCGAGTTGGTGGTGACCCTGAAGCCCCGGCTCTTGGCCTCCTTGATCGCCTCGACGGCCTCGTCGAACACGCCTTCCTTCGCGACCGATTCGTCGTGCCGCTCCCGCAGGCCGTCGATGTGAACGGCGAAGGCGAAGTACGGGGAGGGTTTGAACTTCTCGATCTTCTTGCGCAGCAGGAGGGCGTTGGTGCAGAGGAAGACGTACTTCCTTCGGGCGACCAACTGGCGCACGATCTCGTCGATCTGAGGATGCATCAGCGGTTCGCCGCCGGCGATGGAGACCATCGGGGCACCGGACTCCAGCACCGCTCCGACTGCCTGCGCCACCGGCATCCGCTGCTTGAGCACTCCGGCCGGGTGCTGGATCTTCCCGCAGCCCTCGCAGGCGAGATTGCAGGCGTAGAGCGGCTCGAGTTCGACGATCAGAGGGAACTTGTCACGCTTGCGAAGCTTCTGTTCGAAGAGATACGTCCCGACCCTGATGGTCTGGCGGAGCGGCATGGCCATCTGGCTCACCTCCTGGGGAGCAGCAAAGAACGGTGCCATTCAAGAAAAGCGGGCATAACGGCACGAAGAACGCGGAAGGCTGATATTCCACCGCGGAATGTTCCGATGCGAACCAGTTCGTGCTCCGGGGCGTCGACGACCACCCGGACGGCCGCAACCGGGCGCGGCCCGGCCTGAAGGGCGCTGCCCACCGTGGCCGCGGACTCCATGTCCCCGGCGATCGCTCCTGTGGCCAGCAGTTCGGCACGTTCATGACCACGAACGACATGGTCCAGGCCGGTCAGCGGCCCTTTGTGCACCGTGCGGCCGGGCACGGCCCTGGCCACGGCCCGCACCAGGAAGTCGGTGTTGGTGCAGACGGTGGACATGCCGCCGAGCCGGGTCTCTTTCGCGACCACCAGGTCCCCCGGGTGCATGCCGGGGGCGAACCCGGCACAGAAGCCCGAGGCGACGACGGCCGCGTCCCGCAGCGCCCCGGCCGCACATGCGTCGTGCACGGCGCGACCGGCGTTGACCGGCCCCATGCCCGTGCGCAGGACGGTCACATCGCCGCTGTCGCCGGCGCGCAGGGCGAACTTCTCGATCCCGAGCGCACAGGCGATCAGCAGCGGCACGACGGAGCCGGCCGGCGGCGCCTCCGAGTCCCCCATCAGCCCCCCTCGCGGACGTCCGCACGGTCGGCGAACGGTTCGCCGTGCAGATAGCGGCCGAGCGCGGTGAGCGGGAAGACCTGCCGGTAGAGGTGGTAGTTGATGGAGAAGTCCCAGGGGAAGCCGGTGCCGGTGAAGTACGGCTCGTCCCAGGAGCCGTCCGGCCGCTGCGTCCGAGCGAGCCAGCCGACGCCCCTTTCGACTGCCTTGCTCTCCCGCTCCCCCGCCGCCAGCAGGGCGAGCAGCGCCCAGCCGGTCTGCGAGGCAGTGGAGGCACCGCGGCCGATCGACTTCTCCTCCCGGTAGGAGCGCAGGTCCTCGCCCCAGCCGCCGTCGTCGTTCTGGACCGACTCCAGCCAGGCGACGGCCCGCCGGATCGCCGGGTGGGAGGCGGGGAGCCCGGCGGCCGTCAGGGCCGGCACCACGGCGCCTGTCCCGTAGACGTAGTTGACGCCCCAGCGGCCGAACCAGGCGCCGCTCGGCTCCTGTTCCGCGAGCAGCCAGTCGATTCCCCGCCGGGTGCGGGGATCGTGTGTCATGCCCTCGAGGGCGAGCATCTCGACGACGTGCGCGGTGACGTCGGCCGACGGCGGGTCGATGACCTCGCCGAAGTCGCAGAACGGGAGCCGGTTGGGGAACGGGCTGGTGTTGTCCGCGTCGAACGCCCCCCAGGCTCCGTTGCGGGACTGCATCCCGAGGGTCCATCGCATGCCGCGGGCGACGGCCGCGTCGACGCGCTCCGGGTCGGGATGCCGGACCTTCCGCAGGGCGAGCACGACCTCGGCCGTGTCGTCGATGTCCGGGTAGTTGTCGTTGTGGAACTCGAACGCCCAGCCCCCGGGGCCCAGTTGCGGCTTGCGCACGGACCAGTCGCCCGGTCGCACGACCTGCTCGCTCAGCATCCAGTCGGCCGCCTTCACCAGCGCGGGGTGGTCGGCGGGCAGACCGGCGTCGGCGAGGGCGATGGTGGCCAGACAGGTGTCCCAGACCGGGGACTGACAGGCCTCGATCATCCGTACGGGGAGGCCGTCCTCCTCGTACTGGACGGCGAAGCGGTCGAGGGACTCGAGCCCTGCCCGCATGACGGGGTGCTCGAGGTCGTACCCCAGCAGGTACAGAGCGATCACCGAGTACACGGCAGGCGGCTGGATGCCGCCCCAGCAGCCGTCGTTCTCCTGCCGCTCGATGATCCAGCGGGCGGCGGCGTGCGTGGCCGCACGACGCAGTCTGCGGGGGGCGACCTTGTGGTAGAGGTGCAGTGCCTTGTCGACGCGCTGGAAGAATCCGTCCCAGCCGACCACGGGAGCGAGCCGCCGCTGCGGGTTGGGCATCACCGGGTCGGTGTGCAGCTCGTCGAGCGCGAACGGCGCGGGGCGGACGGGCCGCTTCGCGGAGACCACGGTGAGCGGCACGATGGTCTGCCGCGCCCAGCAGCCGAAGTCGTAGATGTTCAGCGGGAACCACTTCGGCAGGAAGACCAGTTCGGGCGGGAGTTCCGGCAGGTCGTCCCACTTCCACCAGCCGAACAGTGCCAGCCAGATCCGGGTGAAGACCCGGGTCGCGGCGATGCCGCCCCGGCTGCGCACCCAGGAGGCGGCGCGCTGCATGTGCGGGTCGTCCGGCCGGTCCCCGGCCAGGCGCAGGGCGACGTAGGCCTCGACGGTCGTGGACAGTTCGCCCGGTCCGCCGTAGAACGTCGCCCAGGTGCCGTCGTCGCGCTGCTGCCCGCGGATGAAGCGGGCGGAGGCCTCGACGGTCTTCGCGTCCTGGATGCCGATGAACTGCCGCAGCAGCAGGTCCTCCGCGTCCATCGTCACATTGGTCTCGAGGTCGCCCTTCCACCAGCCCTGGGCGTCCTGCCGTGCAAGCAGGTGCTCCACGGCCCGTTCGGCGGCCCTCCCGGCCGCCTCCCGTGCGTCCGTACCCGCGGCGGTGGTCCTGGCAGCGGTGGTCGAGGTCGTGTCGCCGGCAGCGGCAGCACCGGCCCGCACGGGCCCGCTGCTTCCGTCGGTCGTCGCTGTCATGGTTTCCCCTTCGTGGCAGTGGTCTCTGCTGTGCTGGGGTCTGACGTCGGCCGGTGACAGGGTGCGTCACCGGCCGGCGACGCGCTTCATATGGTGCGGCTGTTGCTCCGGGGGGTCATGGCGATGCTGATGGGGATCATCTCTTTCGTACGACGACGAAGTCCGCGAGCGCGACGAGCTGCGCGCGGACCTGCTCCGGCATGTCGACAGCGTCGAGGGCCTCGATCGCGACGGCGTGCTGGCGGCGGGCCTCCTGGGAGGTCCACTCGCGGCCGCCGGCCTCCTCGATCAGAGCCGCCCGGGTGGCGAACTCCTCCTCGGAGAAGCTGTCGAAGTCGTTGCTCTTGGCGTCGGCGGCGAGCAGTTCGCCGAGCCGCTCCGAGGCCGGGCCGCCTGCGGCCAGCGCCGCCACGACCGGGAGGGACTTCTTGCGCTGACGCAGGTCGCTCCAGGTCTGCTTGCCCGTGGCCACCGGGTCGCCCCAGATGCCGAGCAGGTCGTCGACGGCCTGGAAGGCGAGGCCGAGGTGGTAGCCGTACGCCTCAAGGGTGTCGGCCGTCCTGTCGTCGGCGCCGCCGAGCACCGCGCCGATGGAGACGGCGCATGCCAGCAGCGCGCCGGTCTTGTTGCCCTCCATCTCGAGGCACTCCTCGACGGTGACCCGCTCGCGGTGCTCGTAGGAGATGTCCTGCGCCTGGCCGTCGATCAGCTTTCTGGTGGCGGTCGTCAGCCGGCGGGTCGCCCGCCCCGCCTCCACCGTGCCGATCTCCAGCAGC
Source organism: Streptomyces sp. NPDC096176 (assembly GCF_044763255.1). Lineage (NCBI taxonomy): Bacteria > Bacillati > Actinomycetota > Actinomycetes > Kitasatosporales > Streptomycetaceae > Streptomyces > Streptomyces sp. NPDC096176. Next base: position 90,566 of record NZ_JBIWFV010000017.1, read on the forward strand.
ACCTCGTTCGCCAGCGCGAACAGCGCGTCGCCGACGAGGATCGCCTGCGCGGGGCCGTGCACCTTCCACACCGTGTCGCGGTGGCGGCGCTGTTCGTCGCCGTCCATCAGGTCGTCGTGCAGGAGCGAGAAGTTGTGCACCAGCTCGACGGCGACCGCTCCGGGAATGCCGACCTCCGGTGCGACTCCCGCCGCCTCGGCGGACAGCAGCGCGAGCGCGGGGCGGACGGCCTTGCCGCCATCGCCCTCGGACGGCTGTCCCTGCGCGTCGATCCACCCGAAGTGGTAGGCGGCGACCGTGTCCATGGGCGGCGCAAGCCGCTTCACGGCGTCGCGCAGCACCGGCGTGGACATGGTCCGTCCGCGCTCCAGCAGCGCGGAGATGTCGACGCTCTCCGCGCTGTGTGCGGTGTCGTCAGCCGGGTACGCCGAGTGCACTGTCGGCACGCTTTCTCCTCTGGTTCCAGTACTGGTGCTCACGCCGCCTCCTTGAGCGGATGTTCAAGGCGGCGGCCGAGAGCAAGAAGCGCAGCACCAGCGGCACTGAACCCGCTGCGCACGGCGCTCTCCATGGTCGCGGGCCAGCCGGTGGCAGTCCACGCGCCAGCAAGGTACAGCCCGGGGGCACGTGTGTGCGCATCCGGCCGCAGACGGCCGACGCCGGGGGCCGGCGCGAACGTCGCCGTCCGCTCCCGGGTGACGAAGAAATCGCGCACCCCGGCCCCGCGCGCGGCGGGCAACAGCCTTTCCAGCTCCGGCAGATAGCGGCTTCGCAGGGCGGCGACAGGTTCGTCGATCTCGTCCTGCGCGGCCGACTGCGAGAGAGCCAGATACTGGCCGTCCTTCAGCCCGGAGGCCTCCGTGCGGTCGAATACCCACTGGACCGGCGTGCCGAGCGCGGCGAAGAACGGGCGGCGCAACACCTTGCGGTCGTACACGACATGGACGTTGAGGATCGGCGCCGTGTCGATGTCGAGCAGCCGGTCGCGGTCCACCAGTGCGCCGTCGGGGAGCAGGGCGTGGGCCTCGCGCTGCGCCACGGCGAGTACGACGGAGTCGGCCTCGAGCTGCTCGCCGTCCGCATCGACCTGCCAGCGGCCGTCCTCCGACCGGCTGATCTCCCTTACCCGCGTGGACAGTTCGGTGCGCACCCCCGCCGCGTCGAGGGCCTTCCGGGCGAGCGTGTCATGCAGTTCGCCGAGAGGGACATGGGACCAGCCGATGTCGGCGGCCCCCGGCTCGGAGAGCAGCCCGGTCTTGAAGACCATCGCGGCCAGGCCCATGGATGCCTCGGGGGCCCTGGCGTTGAGCGTCGCCACTCCGACGAGGTCCCACAGTGCGGCGACGGCCCGCCGCGACTGGCCGTGGCGGCCGAGCCAGGTGGCGAAGTCGATTCCGTCCAGGGCCGGGTCGGCGGGGTCGAGCCGGTTGAGCGCGAGAGCGGCGCGGGCGACGCCGGCGCGCTCCCTGAGGGAAAGGTGCGCATAGCCGGCCAGGCTCGCCGCGAGGTGCAGCGGCACGGGCAGCGCTGTGCGCCGCAGCCGGCCGAGCCGTGGCCCCCCCTTGGCTGCGACGTCGAGCACGGGGACGTCGAGGCGGTCCTGGACCGGAGCGAGACGGGCGCCGTCGACGCGGTCGAGGAACCAGCGATAGGCGGTGCAGCACCGCAGGTACACGTGCTGGCCGTTGTCGACGGTGAGGTCGCCGCGGCGGAACGAGAAGGCGAGCCCGCCGAGCCGCGGACGGCTTTCGAGCAGGGTGACCCGCACCCCGGCGTCGGCGATCTGGAGTGCCGCCGTGACACCGGCGAGGCCGCCGCCGATCACGACGGCATGCCGGGAGCGGGTGATGTCGACGTCCGTCATGCGCTCGCCTCCCTCGCGGGGACACCCGGTGTCCCGCCCTGCTGGCGCGACGGGGCTGCCATGGTCATGCCCTCCCGGCATCGGTCCTGGCCGGGACGCGGCACCGCGGGGCCGGGCCCGGGCAGCGACAGGGTTGCCGCCGTTGGGCTCTCCCGGCAGTGGCGACGCGACCCCGCGGAACCCGGCTCCGGCCGCGTCCCTGCCACCACAGGCAGGGACGCGGCGAAGGTCGGCCGGGTTGCCCTCAGAGTGCGGGCGGCGGGCGCAGACGCCGCACGCCGGCGCACGCCGGCTCCGGGCGTGGCCTCGTGCGGGTGAGCCCGGCAGGTGGCCGGTGGGGGTGTCGTGGGTGTCATCGGCGACCCCCGTGGGTCCGGCGGACGATGTGGCGGGCGTCCAGGCCGGACAGGCCTCGGACGGCGACGTAGGCCTTCTCCCGACCCGGCAGGGACACCCGTCTGCGCAGCACGGCCTCGGGGTCGCGCTCGATGCGGTCGAGCAGCCGGCGGTAGATGCCGGCCATCGCGGCGACGCATGCGCCGCTGCGCCGGTCGAGCATGGGCAGCAGCCGGTAGCCCTCCACGAACAGGGCGCGGGCGCGGCGTACTTCGAAGTGGACCAGACCCGCGAAGTCGGAGCCGGGCGGCGGCGTGCTGCTGTGGAAGCCGTCGGAGCAGCCGAACTTGGCCAGGTCGTCCGCGGGCAGGTAGGTGCGGCCGTTGGCCGCGTCCTCCCGAACGTCCCTGAGAATGTTGGTCAGTTGAAGGGCGAGGCCCAGTGTGTCGGCGTACTCGAAGGCGCGGTCGGCGCCGCGCGCGCCGGGCTGGGTGCCGAACACGCCGAGCGAGAGCCGCCCGATCGCTCCCGCCACGCACCGGCAGTACGCCTTGAGGTCGTCCCACGTCTCGTAGCTCTCGCCCCGGACGTCCATCAGCACGCCGTCGATGAGTTCGTCGAGGCCGCCGAGCGGGAGGGGGAAGCGGCGCGCGGCGTCCGAGAGGGCGACGGCGACGGGGTCGGTGTCGTCCTCGTCGACGGCGCCCTTCCTGATGCGCTGCAGCAGCTCGCGGGTGCCCTCGAGACGGTCGTGCTTTGCCTCGGGCTTCAGCGTGCCGTCACCGATGTCGTCGACGCGCCGGGAGAACGCGTACAGCGCCGACATGGCCTGGCGCTTCTCCGGCGGCAGCAGCCTGATGCCGTACGCGAAGTTGCGGGCCTGCTGTCCGGTGACGGCCTCGCAGTAGCTGTACGCGGCCTGCACCGGCGCGGGCACCTGGATCGGTCCCTCCATCGTCCGGCTCATCCCTCTCTACGCGCTTCTCGCAAGACTGCTCCCACGTGACGCAGCAGGTTCGCCTTGGTGGCTCTGGGCGGCCCGGGCAGCACATCATGTCCGGCCGAGGCGATCGCGGCGAGGGCGGCACGCCCACCGGCGACGAATCCGGCGAGCAGCAGCCGCAGTCTGCCGTCGACGCTTCCGACGAGCGGCGTGCCCTCGTCCAGCAGTGCGCGGGCGCGCTGTGCCTCGAAGGCGATCAGGGCACGCACCGACGCGTTGGCGGTCGGTGCGGCGAGGTCCGCCTCGTCCACGTAGAAACGTTTCATGTCCTGTGCGGGCAGGTAGATGCGGTCGCGCGCCAGGTCCTCGGCGACGTCCTGGAGGTGCTCCACGATCTGGAGGGCCGTGCACACGGCGTCCGATCGGCGCACGCGTTCAGGACCGGCGGTGCCGGTGATGCCGAGGACCAGCCTGCCGACGGGGTTCGCTGACAGCTCGCAGTAGGTGAGGAGGTCGTCGTACGTCTCATAGCGGCGGACGAGCTGGTCCTGCCGGTTGGCCGCGATCAGGTCGAGGAACGGCTCGGGCGTGAGCGAAGCATGTCGGACCGTGGGCCGCAGGGCGCGCAGCAGCGGATGGCGGGGGGTGTCGCCGGCCTCGTCGAAGACGCGGCGGAGATCGGTCTCGAAGGCGTCCAGCACGGCGAGCCGGTCGCCGGCCTTGTCCGGCTCGACCCCGAGGTGGCGGGCGTCCGCGCCGCCGGGCGCGAGATCGCCGTCGCCGATGTCGTCGACGAGGCGGGCGTATCCGTAGACCGCCATGAGGTCCTCGCGCCAGGCGCGAGGCAGGAAGAAGGGGGCGACGGGGAAGTTCTCGTCGGCGGCCTTGTCGAGGGTGGCGCGGGCGGGGACCCGCGCGCGCGTCCGCGGGATGCCCGTCACTGCGCGCTGCCCGACACGGGGAGCCGCTCGCTGTCCTGCGCGGGGACGGCGGGAGAGTGGCGGAGCTGGAGATTTCCCGTCATGGCCGTCACGTCTCCCGTTCTACACTGCCGACCCAATACATCCCATTTCGGACACGCCGCCGCATAACTGCGCCGCACATCCGCCACCCGGCGGTGCCGGAATCGGCCGGTCGGACGACGGCTTTTAACCCCACTTGCCGCGTTTCGGTACCGGTACAGCTTACGTTGCACAACGCCCCGGAGCGCCGCCGGGTGTCGCACCCGTCGGAACAACACCGGTTACCGGTGCAACTTTCCTCCAGCACACGGAAGTTGACGCCTGTTCGAGAAGTGGCGCGCCGCCCCGGGCACCGGCATGACGCGGCCCCCGCCGGTCGAAGACGACGGGGGCCTGCGCCCAGCGTGCCGAGCGGGACCGGGCTACTTGCCGGTCTCCTTCTCGTACGCCTTGATGACCTCGTCGGTGGGGCCGTCCATCAGCAGCTCCCCCTTCTCCAGCCACAGCACACGGTCGCACGTGTCCCTGATCGACTTGTTGCTGTGGCTGACCAGGAACACCGTGCCGGCCTCCTTGCGGAGCTCCCTGATCCGCTCCTCGGAGCGGATCTGGAAGCGGCGGTCACCGGTGGCGAGCGCCTCGTCGATCATCAGTACGTCGTGGTCCTTGGCCGCGGCGATCGAGAAGCGGAGCCTGGCCGCCATGCCGGAGGAGTAGGTGCGCATCGGCAGGGTGATGAAGTCGCCCTTCTCGTTGATGCCGGAGAAGTCGACGATGCCCTGGTAGCGCTCGCGGATCTCCTCGCGCGTCATGCCCATGGCCAGACCGCCGAGTATGACATTGCGCTCACCGGTGAGGTCGTTCATCAGTGCGGCATTGACGCCGAGCAGCGAGGGCTGTCCGTCCGTGTAGACCTTGCCGCTCTCGGCCGGCAGCAGGCCGGCGATGGCACGCAGCAGGGTCGACTTGCCCGAGCCGTTGGTGCCGATCAGGCCGATTGCCTCGCCGCGGTAGGCGGTGAAGGAGACGCCGCGCACGGCGTGGACCTTGCGCACACCGCGGGACTCGCCCTTGTCGCGGCGGAGGATCCGGCTGAGCGCGGCCGTCGCGCTGCCCTTGCCGCCGCCGCCGGCGTTGACCCGGTAGACGATGTGCACGTCGTCGGCGATGACCGTGGGGATGCGCGCCTTGGCGGTGTCCACGCGGTGCTCGTTCTTTTCATCAGCCACGGCCGTACCGCTCCTCAGCCTTCCAGAAGTACACGAAGCCCGCGAAGCCGATCAGGACCGCCCAGCCCAGGCCCGCGGCCCAGACGTGCGAGGGCAGGTTCTCGGAGCCGTAGCCGTCGATCAGCGCGAACCGGATGAGGTCCATGTAGATGGCAGCCGGGTTGTACATGAGTACGTCCGCGATCCAGGCCGGCTTGTCGGCGAGCATCACCGGGATGGAGAACATCACGCCCGACGCGTACAGCCAGGTGCGCATGATGAAGGGCATCAGCTGCGCCAGGTCAGGGGTCTTCGAGCCCAGCCTGGCCATGATCATGGCGAGGCCGGTGTTGAACACGAACTGCAGAGCGAGGGCCGGCAGCACCAGCAGCCAGGACAGCGAGGGGTAGCTGCCGAAGCCCACCACGATCGCCACCAGCACGATCATGGAGAACAGCAGTTGCTGGAGCTGCTGCAGCGCGAACGAGATCGGCAGCGACGCCCGGGGGAAGTGCAGCGCGCGCACCAGCCCCAGGTTGCCCGAGATCGCCCGCACACCCGCCATCACCGAGCTCTGGGTGAAGGTGAACGCGAACACACCCGTCACCAGGAACGGGATGTAGATGTCCATCGCCATGCCCCTGCTGGCCTTCAGGATCACTCCGAAGATCAGCAGGTAGACGACCGCGTTGAGCAGCGGCGTCGCCACCTGCCAGAGCTGGCCCAGCTTCGCCTGACTGTACTGGGCCGTCAGCTTGGCCTGCGAGAAGGCCAGGATGAAGTGGCGCCGCCCCCACAGCTGCCTGACGTACGAGACCAGGCCCGGTCGGGCACCGCTCACCGACAGGCCGTACTTGGCGGCGAGCTGCGCCGGAGACAGGCCGTCGTCGGGCGATGGTGCGGGGCTCATCGCGATGGCACCGTCATGGGTTGTGTCACTCACAAGTTGAAACTTTCGTGTTCAAGATGCGCGGCAATTCGGGGCGCGGCCATCCGCGGCCTGTCGCCCAGATGCTCTCAGAACCGAGCTTGTCAGATGACAGGAGGTCGGCCCAGCCTGGTGAGTCGCCACACAGTACGCCACTTCATCGGACGGCGCGGGCCGCAGGACGTCCGCCATCCTTCCATGAAGCCGCCGAACCAGGCCTTGAGCGCCGGCAAGGACGGACGTCGCAGAAGCGTGATCAGCAGCCACACCCCGACGTAGACCGGCACCAGCGGCACGGGCAGATTGCGACGGGCGACCCACACCCGGTTACGGGCCACCATCCGGTGGTAAACCGCGTGCCGGGACGGCGGCATCGTCGGGTGGAACAGCACCATGTCGGCGCGATAGTCGATCGACCAGCCGGCATCCAGCGCACGCCAGGCGAGGTCCGTCTCCTCGTGGGCGTAGAAGAACTCGTCGGGCAGGCCGCCGACCTGTCCCAGGACCTTGGTGCGCACCGCGTTGGCGCCGCCGAGGAAGGTCGTGACCCGCGAGGAGCGCATGGGATCGGCGGCACGCAGCCGGGGGACGTGGCGGCGCTGGGTCAGGCCGGTCTCCGGGTCGGCGATACGGAAGCTGATGATGCCGAGCCCCGGATCGGCGTCGAAGGCCTCACGGACCAGCTGAGCGGTGTCGGTGTGGGGCAGCAGTCCGTCGTCGTCGAGGAAGAGCAGGACGTCGACGTCGCGGCCGCCGGGTCCGAAGGCCTCGATGCCGACGTTGCGGCCACCCGGGATGCCGAGGTTCTCGGGCAGATCCACGGTGTGCACGCCGTCGGGCACGTCCACGACGGACGCGCCGTTGCCGACGACGACGACCTCGATCCGGTCGCCGTCCTGCTTGGCGACCGAGTCGAGGAGGGCCCGCAGCTCGTCGGGCCTGGTGCCCATCGTGATGACGACGGCGCCCAGCTTCAATGGAGCGGTCATTTCAGCCTGCTCGACGCGAGGACGGACACCAGGTGCAGCAGTGTCTGGAGCAGCGCGATACCGGCCAGCACGGCGACGCCGAGGCGGGAGAAGAACAGGTCGCCCCTCACCTCGTCCAGGACGGCCAGCACCAGGATGAGCAGGGACGCCTCGATACCGAGGACCAGCCGGTGGAACTTCAGCGCGGCGGCGGCCCGGCGGGCGAGCGCCATGCCGGACGAGCGCGGCTCGGCCGCCGCTTCCTTGACCGGCGGCAGCCCACCCTGGTGACGGGCGACACCGACCAGGTCGGTCTCGGCCTTGATCAGGATCGCACCGAGCGCGGCGAGCGTGCCGAGGAAGGCCCACAGCCAGTCGATGCGGCCGCTGCCCCACAGGTCGGCGGCGCGCAGGCCGAAGCCGACGAGGACGGCCGCGTCGCACAGATAGGCGCCGACCCGGTCCAGGTACACCCCGGAGAGCGAGAACTGCTGCTTCCAGCGGGCCACCTCGCCGTCGACGCAGTCGAGCAGGAGATAGAGCTGGACCGCCACTACACCGAGGACGGCACCCCAGACGCCCGGAACGAGCAGGGCGGGAGCGGCCAGCACACCGGCGAGGGTCATCACGTAGGTCAACTGGTTCGGCGTGACCTTGGTGGTGACCAGGAGGCGGGTGATACGCAGCGAGATCTCGCGCATGTACAGGCGGCCGCCCCAGTGCTCACCGCTGCGCCGGTCCTTCACACCCGCGGGGTGAACGACCGGGCGGAGTTCAGCTACTGATGGTCTTGGCATAGTCGGCGTACGCGTCCCTGATCTGGTCGTTGGTGAGGTCGAGATGCTCGAGGACGGTGAAACGGCCCGGGCGGGTCTGCGGCGCGTACTCGACAGCGCGCACGAACTCGTCCGGTGAGAATCCGATCTCCTCGGGCAGCACGGGCAGCCCGTGGCGGCGCAGCACCTCGGCGAACAGGCCCGCCTCCTCGGTCGCGCCGCGCAGGTGCATGGCGAACGCCGCTCCGAGGCCGACCTGTTCGCCGTGGCTGGCGGCCCGCTTGGGGTACAGCAGGTCGAAGGCGTGGCTGATCTCGTGGCAGGCTCCGGAGGACGGCCGGGAGTCGCCGCTGATGGACATGGCGATACCGGAGAGCACCAGTGCCTCGGCGAGGACGGTGAGGAACTCGTCGTCGCCGACACCGCCGGGGTGGCGCAGCACCGACTCGCCGGCGGTGCGGGCCATGGCGGCCGCCAGTCCGTCGACGTTCTCGCCGTTGACCTGGTGCGACAGCTCCCAGTCGGCGATCGCCGAGATGTTGGAGATCGCGTCGCCGATGCCGGAGCGGACGAAACGCACCGGGGCGTCGCGTACCACGTCGAGGTCGATGACCATGGCGATGGGCGAGGGGACGCCGTAGGAACCGCGGCCGTTGTCGTTGTCCAGGATGGAGATCGGCGAACACAGGCCGTCGTGCGCGAGGTTGGTCGCCACGGCGGCGAGCGGCAGGCCCACCCGGGCGGCGGCGTACTTCGCCACGTCGATGATCTTGCCGCCGCCGAGGCCGACGACCGCGTCGTACCGGTTGCCCTTCATGTCGTCGGCGAGCTTGACGGCGGAGTCGATCGTGCCGTCGCACACCTCGTACCAGTCGGCGCCGGGCAGCGCCGACGCGAGCTTCTCGCGCAGCTTCTGGCCGGAGCCGCCGCTGATCGCGAAGGCGAGCTTGCCGGAGGCGGAGATCCGCTGGTCGGCGAGGATGCCGGCCAGGTCGTCCAGGGCTCCCGCCCGGATGTCGACGACAACCGGGGACGGGATGAGCCGGGTCAGTACTGGCACGCGATCTCACGGCCCTTCGCGAGGTCGTCGTGGTTGTCGATCTCGACCCAGCTGACGTCGCCGATGGGGGCGACGTCGACCTTGAAGCCGCGGTTCACGAGCTCCTGGTAGCCGTCCTCGTAGTAGAGGTCGGTGTCGCGCTCGAAGGTGGCCTTCAGGGCGTCGGCGAGGTCGGCGGCCGCCTCCGGCTCGATCAGGGTCACGCCGATGTACTCGCCGGTGGCGGAAGCGGGGTCCATCAGCTTGGTGATCCGCTGGACACCCTTGACGCCCTCGGTGATCACCTTCATCTCCTCGTCGGCGAGGTTCTTCACCGTGTCGAGGGCGAGGATGATCTTCTGGCCGTTGCCGCGGGCGGCGAGCAGGGTCTTCTCGACGGAGACCGGGTGCACGGTGTCGCCGTTGGCGAGGATCACGCCCTCGGCGATGACGTCACGGGCGCACCACAGGGAGTAGGCGTTGTTCCACTCCTCAGCCTTGTCGTTGTCGACGAGGGTGAGCTTCAGGCCGTACTTCGCCTCGAGCGCGGCCTTGCGCTCGTAGACGGCCTCCTTGCGGTAGCCGACGACGATCGCGGCCTCGGTGAGCCCGATCTCAGCGAAGTTGCCCAGCGTCAGGTCGAGAACCGTGATGTCGCCGTCGACGGGCACGAGGGCCTTGGGAAGCGTGTCGGTGTAGGGGCGCAGACGCCGTCCGGCACCGGCTGCCAATACGAGGCCGATCATGCTGGTTCTCCTTCGTCATGTACGGCGGGTGCCTGCGAGGACACCCAGAAGCGGATGCTCTCGACGAGCACCACGAGCGCCACGGCCGCAGCGAGGGCCGCCGACGCGATGGTGAAGTCCGTGCTGGGCAGCAGGAAGGCGAGCAGTGCGACTGCCAGGACCCGCCCCTCGTGCCCGCCGATCGTCCGCACCAGCCAGTGCGGGGGCGCGCCCGTGCCACCGCGGATGCGGTAGACCGTGTCGTAGTGATGGTAGGCGACGGCGGACACCAGACAGAAAGCTGCCGGTAGCGCACCGTTCACCTCCGCGTGAGCGGCGAGGACCAGGATCGTGCCGTACTCGGCGGCACGGAAAACGGGGGGAACGAGCCAGTCCAGGGCGCCCTTGAGGGGGCGGGCGACGGCGACGCCCGAGGTGAGTGCGTACACCGCGGCCGCGACGACGGTCCAGACACTTCCGAAGGCGGTGAGGGCCGCGGTCGCCACCACAGCGGCACCGCCCAGGGCCGCCGCCACGAGCGGGATCGGACCGGGCAGCGTGCGCACGCCCTTGGCGGCGACGCGCGAGGCGGTCTCCGCGAGCGGTCCGGAGTCGGCGAGGTCGGCCAGCGCCAGGGCGGCACGGTCGGTGCGGTGCGCCTTGCGGGTCAGCGAGCGCAGCACACGGCCGGCGGTGGTGTAGCAGGCAGCGAGCGAGCAGCCGATCAGCAGCGCGTAGAAGACGATGCGCGGTGTGGTCACGGCGGTGAGCACGGCGATCATCGCCCAGCGCTCGCCGATCGGCAGCACTATCATCCGGCGCAGCCAGACCGTCCAGCCGACGCTGTCGAGCTTGCTGGACAGGGCGGCCGTAGGACTGGTGTTGGCGGTCGCGTCGTGGTTCGCCTCGTTGAACGAGAAGTCGACGACGTGCCGGCAGATCTGCAGCACCATCGCACCGAGCGCGAGCGCCCATACGTCGTCCCCGCCGCGTGCCGCCCCGAGGGCCAGGCCCGCGTAGTAGGCGTACTCCTTGGCGCGGTCGAACGTGGCGTCGAGCCAGGCGCCCATCGTCGAGTACTGCAGCGAGTAACGGGCGAGCTGCCCGTCCGTGCAGTCCAGGACGAAGGAGAAGAGCAGCAGCAGACCCGCGGCGACGAATCCGACGCGGGTACCGGTGGCCGCGCAGCCTGCCGCGATCAGCGCGGTGAGCAGGGACGCGGTGGTGACCTGGTTCGGGGTCAGTCCGCGCCGGGCGCACCAGCGAGCGAGATAGCGGGAGTACGGGCTGATGCAGAACGTCGTGAAGAACCCGTCGTGGGCCTTGACCGCGGAGCGCAGCCGAACGGCCTCGTCGTCGACCGCCTCCACGGCGGCGCGTGCCCGGTGGCGCTCCTGCGCCTCCGAGGGCACGGCGGCGACCAGCGAGCCGAGCTCGGGGCGGTGCACGGGCACGCCCTGGGCCTCGAGCTCCGCGGCGACGCTGTCGACGACTCCGTCACCGGCGACGGCGCCCGCTCCGGCGGGGACCGTGGCGGAGACTTCACGCACGGCGCCGGTCAGCGCCGCACGGCCGGCCGGCTGCGCACTGAGCGCCCCGATGACGGCGGTGGTCTGGAAACGCGGATCGGTCAGTGCCAGTCGCAGAGCGTGGACGTGCCCCACGAACCGGGGGTCGATCAGGGCGACCCGATCGGCACCGGGCGCCGCCGCGATCAGAGCGGCGGTGTGCTCGGGGCCGTTCGCGACCCGCACGTCGAAGCCCAGCGACCGCAGATCGCCCTCGAGCGACGATCCGGGTACCGGCGGACCGGTGAGGATGGCGGTCGACAGACGAATTCACTCCTTGGAGCTGACGGTGCTGGTGCACGGCGGCTCGGCCCGGTGCACGGGCGGCGGCACGTCGGCAGAGGCTATCGGATGAACGGAAGCGGGAGTTCACCGGCCGTTTACGCCCTGGCGGCCCGCCGAGATCATCATCGTCGATCAGCACCCCGCCCTCCAAACCGCCGGTACGACGGGCCCCCGCGGAGCACCGGCCGGACCGCCCGGGACCGGACGGAACGCCGATGAGCACCCCATAGGGTGGCCGTCATGACTTGGCTGATCACAGGTGGAGCTGGATACATCGGGGCGCATGTGGCGCACGCCATGGCTGCGGCCGGCGAACGGGTCGTCGTGCTCGACGACCTGTCGTCGGGGATTCCCGAGCGGCTGCCCGCCGACGTTCCGCTGGTGCGCGGATCGGTGCTCGACCGCGACGTGGTGGAACGCACACTCGCCGACCATGCCGTCACCGGTGTCGTCCACCTCGCGGCGAAGAAGCAGGTCGGCGAGTCGGTCGAGCAGCCGCTGCTGTACTACCGGGAGAACGTGCACGGGCTGACGGTGCTGCTGGAGGCGGTGGTCGCGGCCGGTGTGCGGCGGTTCCTCTTCTCCTCGTCGGCCGCCGTGTACGGGGTGCCGGAGACCGATCTCATCTCCGAGTCGGTGGTCTGCGAGCCGATCAACCCGTACGGGGAGACAAAGCTCACGGGCGAGCGGCTGGTCCGGGCGGCCGGGCGGGCGCACGGACTGTCGACTGCGTGCCTTCGCTACTTCAATGTCGCCGGTGCGGGCGCCCCCGAGCTGGCGGACACCGGGGTGTTCAACATCATCCCGATGTTCTTCGACCGGATCACGCACGGCGAGGCCCCGCGGATCTTCGGGGCGGACTACCCGACCCCGGACGGGACCTGTATCCGCGACTACATCCATGTCGCCGATCTCGCGGACGCCCATCTCGCGGTGGCGCGCCGGCTGGCCGAGGCCGAGGAGGCCGGCGACCTCACCGTCAACATCGGCCGCGGCGTCGGTGTCTCGGTGCGCGAGCTCGCCGATCTGGTGGGCGAGGTCAGCGGGCGGCGGCTCACGCCGGTGGTCGGGCCGCGTCGGCCCGGTGACGCCGCGAAGGCGGTCGCCTCGGTCGAACTGATCGCCAAGGAACTGGGCTGGTCGGCGTCGCACGGGGTGGAGGAGATGGTCGCCTCCGCCTGGGAGGGCTGGCTCGCCCTGCACCCGGAAGCCGCCGCCCGCTGATCGTCACGACGCTCTGACCTGCGAGCATTTCCGCAGGTCAGAGCATATGACAACGGTGTTCAGCGTCGTGTTGCCCGATACCCCCCGCCCGTAGTTGACTGGGGCTCGACCGACCATGCGCAGCAGACGGAAGGGCACCGACATGGGGGCTGGGCACGACCACGGGCATACGCACGGCGGGCCACCGCCGACGGGTACTGCGGCCGCGGCCTACAGGGGACGGCTGCGCATAGCGCTCTCCATCACGCTCGGCGTGATGGTGCTGGAAATCGTCGGCGGCGTGCTGTCCGGTTCGCTCGCCCTCATCGCCGATGCCGCCCACATGGCGACGGACGCGGTGGGACTCGGGCTGGCTCTGCTGGCGATCCATTTCGCCAACCGGCCGGCCGGGCAGAACCGCACGTTCGGGTTCGCCCGTGCCGAGATCCTCGCGGCGCTCGCCAACTGTCTGCTTCTGCTGGGTGTCGGAGGTTTCCTGCTTTTCGAGGCGGTGGAGCGTTTCGTCGAGCCCACGGAGACCCGGGGCGGTCTGACCGTCGTTTTCGCGCTGATCGGCCTGGCGGCCAACATGGTCTCGCTGACGCTGTTGATGCGCGGCCAGAAGGAGAGTCTCAACGTCCGGGGCGCGTATCTGGAGGTACTGGCGGACGCGCTCGGCTCCATGACCGTGCTCGTGTCCGCGGGGATCATCCTCGCGACGGGCTGGCAGTACGCCGACCCGATCGCGTCGCTGGTGATCGGCCTGATGATCGTTCCGCGCACGGTGCGGCTGCTCCGGGAGACGCTGAACGTGCTGCTGGAGGCCGCTCCGAAGGGGGTCGACATGGGCGAGGTGCGCGCGCACATACTGGCCCTGCCCGGCGTGGAGGACGTCCACGACCTGCACGCGTGGACGATCACCTCCGGAATGCCCGTGCTCTCCGCGCATGTGGTGGTGAGCCAGGACGCGCTGGACTCCGTGGGTCACGAGAAGATGCTGCACGCCCTCCAGGGCTGCCTCGGTACGCACTTCGACGTGGAACACTGCACGTTCCAGTTGGAGCCCGTCGGCCACGCAGCGCACGAGGCGAAGCTCTGCCACTGAGCTTCTTCGAGTTGGCCACCGATCGGGTGATGGCCGTGAAGCGCAACGAGCGAGGCCCCCGGGCTGTTGATCGAGATGTCTGACGTC